>NZ_JBBEXD010000001.1:0-1027777 GCF_037782385.1 Ascidiimonas meishanensis | reverse complement strand
CGAACTCACCATTACCAAAGTAGATACCTTGAATGATGGCGGAGACGGACGAGTAGATGCAGGAGATACCATTAGTTATGTATTCACGGTAACCAATACTGGAAACGTTACATTGACCAATGTTACGGTAACAGATCCATTGGTAACGGTAAGTGGTGGTCCTCTGGTAAGTTTAGCTGTAGGAGCAAGTGATACTACCACCTTCACAGCTACCTATACGATTACACAAGCCGATATAGATGCGGGAAGCTTTAGCAACACCGCCACAGTGACCGGCGAAGATCCAAATAACAATCCGGTAACTAGCTTGTCTGACGATCCAGACGATGCTACCGATATTGATAGCGATAGTGACGGTAATCCAGATGATCCAACAGTGACCACGATTACTCAGTCACCCGATATAACGATCACCAAAGTAGATACCTTGAATGATGGAGGAGACGGACGAGTAGATGCAGGCGATACCATTAGTTATGTATTTACAGTAACCAATACCGGAAACGTTACATTGACCAATGTTACGGTAACCGATCCATTAGTAACGGTAAGTGGAGGTCCTCTGGCAAGTTTGGCCGCTGGAGCAAGTGATACTACCACCTTCACAGCTACCTATACGATTACACAAGCCGATATAGATGCGGGAAGCTTTAGCAATACAGCGACAGTAACCGGCGAAGATCCAAATAACAATCCGGTAACAAGTTTGTCTGATGATCCAGACGATGCTACCGATACTGATAGCGACAGTGACGGTAATCCAGATGATCCAACAATTACAACTATAGATAGAGAAGCCACTATAAGTCTTCTAAAAAGAGCTACGGTTTCAGGTTTTAGTAGAGTAGGAGATCTAGTAACTTATGAACTCACTGTTGAGAATACAGGAAATGTGACTTTAACAAACATTGTGGTAACAGATGTGTTAGCTACAATTACAGGTGGAAGTCCTATTACTTCACTTTTACCTGGAGAAACCGGAATAGTAACTGCAGAATATGTAATTACTCAATCGGATATAGATAACGAGCAATTTACTAACATCGCACAAGTGACAGCAGACTCAGTAATTGGCGCTGTGAGTGATGATTCAGATGACCCAGAAAATAGCGCGGATATTGATGCGAACGGTGATGGAGAACCAGATGATCCAACAGTAGTTTTATTAGATACTGATGGAGATGGCATTCCAAATACTGTAGATATTGATGATGATAATGATGGAATTGTTGATGTTTTGGAAGGAACTGGAGATTTTGATAATGATGGCATTCCTGATTTCTTAGATATTGATAGCGATAATGACGGAATTCCAGATAATATTGAAGCACAAACCACAGATGGTTATGTACCACCTTCTGGGAATGACAGTGATGATGATGGATTAGACGATGCTTATGATACGGATGGTTCAAATACAGGTATTGACCCTGTTAATACGGATGGGGAAGGAATGCCCGATTATGTAGACGAAGATAGTGACAACGATGGCGTAGATGATATTATTGAAGCTAATGATTCTAATGGAGATGGTTTTGCAGATAGCGTTTTAACTGGAGATGATCAAGATGGTGATGGATTAGATGATGCTTTTGATGATGAAGATGGACATGTTTCTAATGACGGTATAACCAATCCAGAGGATGAGTATCCTGATACTGACGGCACAGAAGATGTAGATTATAGAGATATTGATGATGACGGTGACGGAGTAGATACGGTATACGAATTAGACCCTTCTGGAGATGGAGGGGATCCAGACGATACGGACAATGATGGTACACCAGATTATTTAGATACTGATGACGATGGTGATACTATTGAAACTATTGATGAGAATCCAGACCCTAATGGTGATGGTAATCCAGACGATGCTTTTGATACAGATGGTGACGGAACTCCTGATTACTTAGATCCTAATAATCCTACTGGTGATGGAGACTTAACCGTTTATCAATTGATTACACCCAATGGAGATGGAAGTAATGATGTGTTGGTAATTGGAAATATTCAAAACTTCCCTGATAATACGGTTAGAATTTATAATCGTTGGGGTGTACTCGTTTTTGAAACAGAAGGATATAACCCTTCAAATAACTTCTTTGATGGAAGATCAAGCGGAAGATCTACGGTTCAAAAAGACGAATTATTGCCCGTTGGCACCTATTTCTATGTCATAGACTATGTTGCAAATGGTGAAAGTAAGAGTAAAGCAGGTTATATATATATTAACAGATAGATACGGAGGGTGTAGTAAATACCCTCCATCTTTTATAAACAGTTATAAATGATGAAAAAATACTATGTAGCTTTAATCGTTTTGTTGATGTTTTCTGTACAATTTATGCAGAGTCAACAAGACGCCCAATACACTCAATATATGTATAACACTTTAAGCGTGAATCCTGCATACGCTGGTAACAGAGGTGTCTTAAGTATTGCCGGACTATACAGGAGTCAGTGGGTAGGATTAGATGGTGCGCCTGAAACAGGTACTTTTAACATACATTCACCTATTGGCCCTAAAGGGAAGGTAGGTTTAGGACTTTCTATAGTTAATGATAGAATAGGTGAAGGGGTAAATGAAGAGACCTATTTTGATGTTGCTTTTTCATACACCGTGCAGACATCAGAAAAAGGAAAGCTATCTTTTGGTTTAAAAGCAGGAGGGCATCTATTAAGCATAGACTTTACCAAGTTAAATCAGTTTACCACAGAATTAGGACAGGAAAATAATATAGACAATAAATTTTCACCAAATATTGGAGCAGGTATTTATTATCATACCAGTAAATTTTACTTGGGTTTGTCTGCACCAAATTTTCTTAAAACCGATCATTTTGACGAGTCTCCTACCTTTAATTCTGAGGGGAGAAATGTCTCCTATATTGCAGGTGAGCGAATTAATTATTATTTAATAACGGGTTATGTATTTGATTTAAATAGTAATTTAAAGTTTAAACCAGCTTTGCTAACCAAGGCGGTATCAGGAGCACCTTTACAAGTAGATTTATCTGCTAATTTCTTATTTAATGATAAATTTACCTTAGGAGCAGCTTACAGGTGGGATGCCGCTGTCAGCGCATTAGTAGGATTTCAAATTTCAGATCAGTTAATGCTTGGTTTAGCGTATGATCGAGAAACAACAGAACTAGGTAGAACAGAATTTAATAACGGGTCTTTTGAAGTATTTTTAAGATTTGAATTATTTAAGAATTTCGAAAAAATTGTGTCCCCCAGATTCTTCTAAATGTATAGACTATGAGAAAAATTACACTTATATTTTTTATCCCTTTATTTCTTCTTCAGTTTACACTGTTTTCTCAAGAAAGCAAAATAAATAGAGCAGAGAAAAAGTACGATACTTATTCTTTTATAAAGGCAATTGATATTTATGAAAAAGTAGCAAATAATGGCTATAAATCACCTGAACTTTTTAAAAAGCTCGGTAATTCACATTATTATAATGCTAATTATGCGGCTGCTTCAAAATGGTATGGAGAGCTATTTTTACTTAAAGATGTGGAGGTAGAACCTGAATATTATTTCAGATACGCACAATCTCTAAAGTCTGAAAAGCGGTATGAAGAAGCAGATCAAATGATGACAAAGTTTAATAAATCTAAAGATTCAGATTTAAGAGCAAAGTTGTTTGAAGAACAAAGGGAATATTTGGAGGTTATTAAATTTCAATCAGGGCGATATCAAATTGAAGAATTTCCTTTAAATTCAAAATACTCAGATTTCGCTCCTTCATTTTATGAAAGAAGCCTGGTATTTTCGTCAGCACGTGACACAGGAAGATTTGTTCGATATAAGCATGCATGGAACCAAGAACCATTTTTGGATTTATATGGTGGGCCAATGAGTTCTACTGAGATTGTAGAAGGAGTTGTTAAGTTTTCTGATGGAATCAATACAAGGTATCATGAATCTACTACTGCTTTTACGAAAGATGGAACCACCGTCTATTTTACAAGGAATAATTTTTCAAGTGATGGTTATGGTAAAGATAAAGAAGGTATTAATAGATTAAAGATATACCGTTCTACACTTATAGAAGGTGAATGGCAGGAAGAAGAGGAATTGCCATTCAATAGCGATGATTATTCAGTAGCCCATCCAGCTTTAAATATGGATGAAAATATCTTGTATTTTGCTTCGGATATGCCTGGAACCTTGGGTTTTTCTGATATTTACATGGTTGAAATCAATAAAGATGGTAGCTTTGGAGAGCCTCTTAATTTAGGATCTTCAATAAATACAGAAGGTAGAGAAACCTTTCCTTACGTTAGTACTGGAGGAAACTTATATTTTGCTTCTGATGGGCATCCTGGTTTAGGTGGGCTTGATGTTTTTGTTTCTAGGCTGAATAAAGAAGGAAAAGCTTTAAATATATACAATGTTGGAGAGCCAATTAATAGTCCTTCTGATGATTTCACATTCATTATAGACGATGCTACGAAAAGCGGTTACTTTGCCTCTAATCGTCCAGGCGGAATGGGAAGTGATGATATTTATGTTTTAACGGAATTAGCACCACTTATAGAGACGTGTAAAAAGCCTTTAGCAGGAACTGTTCTAAATAAGAATTCAAGAGATCCTTTAGAGAATGCTAAAGTAGAGGTAAGAAATACAGAGAATGAAATTTTAGAGTCAACACTTACAGATCAAACTGGAAACTACTCTTTGATATTAGACTGTACGAAAGATTTATTTGTACGTGCTTCCAAGTTAGGATATTCTACGGAAGAGAAGTTTATGGAAGCTAGTTATGATAAAGAAGAATTAAAGCTAGATTTTGAATTGGAAAAAGATACAGTAACAGCTGGAGTAGGAGACGATTTAGCCAAGATTTTAAATCTTCAGCCAATTTATTTCGACTTAAATAAATCTAAAATTAGAAATGATGCAGAAGTGGAGTTGGCCAAAGTGTTAGCTGCATTAGAAAAATATCCTACCTTAAAGATTGATATAAGATCGCATACAGATAGTAGGGGCAAGGACTCGTATAATATGAGATTATCAGATCGTCGTGCAAAGGCTACTATAAATTACCTGGTTAACAAGGGTATTGATATTTCAAGACTTTCAGGCAGAGGATATGGGGAAACGCAATTAGTTAATGAATGTAAAAACAATGCGAATTGTACTGACAAACAACATCAACTTAATAGAAGATCTGAATTTGTCATCTTAGAATAGAGATAGAAAGCATTTTATTAAAGTTTTAAACGCTCCTTATTTGTAAGGAGCGTTTTTTGTTAGAAAAAGATGCCTTATTGTATCTAATTTATCGTATGTATATAATAAGAAAAATTAAGTTAAAATACTTATAATCAATTTATTATTAAGGGGTTGTCCTGAAATATTTTGCGGGAAAACCGTAACTCTGCTAGAGAATATAGTAGTAACTTCATAGTTGAAAATTATAAACTAAATGTATTCTTTATCAAGGATGGATTCATGAAGAATTATTTTTTTTAGTTGGAGCTTAAAATTTATGAAGTATTCTTATATCATAGTAGATCACCATAAGAAATCAGTAGACAATTTGCATAGTGTCTTAAGTGGTTTTCCTGATTTCTATTGTCGTGGGATTGCTCATAATGAAGAGGATGCATTAGATCTTATTTTGGAACAAACACCTCAGCTAATATTTTTAGATCCAGACATTCCTGGAGAAAATGATCAGGTTAGTAGATTTACGATTTTAAATGAATTAGTTCATTATTTAACGGAATTGCCAGATGTAATTGTCGTAACCGCAACAGAAAAATACGCACTGAAGGCTATTAAGCATAGTGTATTGGATTATATCGTAAAACCTTCAAGTAAGAGGGAACTACGAAAAGCATTATTTAGATATTCTAAAAAGCGCGAACAAAGAAAGGATACACTGTGTTTGCAATCTTATGGGGATTACAAGTTTTTAGAGATCGATGATATTCAATATTTAAGAGCCGATAATAACAATACTGATTTCTTTCTTAGTGACGGTAGAAAAGTTAGTGCTTTTAAAACATTGAAACATTTTGAAGAATCTCTTCCCAGCTATTTTGTTAGGGTTCATAATAGCTATATTATAAATACGCACTATGTCTCTCGTATTCATTTTGGAAAATCTAAATGTTCAATAAAGTCTTCGGATGAACTAATACCTTTTTCCAGAACTTATAAGCAAAATGTAGAAACTATGAAAAATTTAATGAAAAATAAAAACGTACTAGAATTTTAAATAGTAGAAAATCAGTCCATTCACCCCTATTTGTCTGCTAGTTACTCTGATTCTTCTATCACCTACTAAATAAGGTTTTTCTTCCATAAAACGATCATTTTTAACACCTATATTTGAGTATAATATCAAACACCGTGCTAGCTGAAAGTGTTAATTAGAGTCTTAATAAAATGAGCTCAACCAAACGTAATAACTATAATTAAAACTAAAGAATGATGAAAAATTTAAAATTACTTTACATTGCTGTGGCATTTATTACCTTATCTAGTGTTTTTGTATCTTGTGAACCTAATAACGTTGATGAAGAAGTTTATATTGAAACAGGTTCAGAAACAGGCGATCAAGGTGACAAACCTGTAGGACCAAGATAAGATGAACTAATATACATATTCAAATCCCCAATATTATTTAATATTGGGGATTTTTTGTTATAAAGGTTTTATTTGGAATAAATTTTTTATTTTTATTTCAATAAATAAATATGAAAAATCTTACTATATTATTTTTTTTTATTGGGGTATTTTCACTTATTCTCCTTACTTTCTCATGCAAACAGACTTACCCAGACTCTATTGCTGAATCTGATCATTTGAGGGATAGTATAAACTCTTTTATAGAACTCTCCCTCGACGCAAAATTATCTGAAGTTGACAGGATAAATTATGCAAAAGAAGCTTTTAATAAATCAAAAGAACTGGCACAGGATTCTATTTATATTAAATCTGGATTTAATCTGGCAAGAGCTCTTTTCAGTAATGATAAGGAAGAGTTCAAAAGGTTTACTCTGATTATCAAAAACTATTCTGAAAAGGTTAAAGATTCTTTCGGTATAGGAAAGGCAAGTAGTTATTTGGGAAATTATTATTACAATATTAGCAAAAACGATAGTGCTTATTTTCATTTTTACGAAGCGACAAAAATGCTAAGGAAAATTAAAAAGGAAAGAGAATTAGCGGATGCTTTATTAAATATGAGTATTATTCAAAAAAATGAAAAGGATTTTATTGCAGGAGAGGTCGCTTCGATTGAGGCTATTCCAATTTATAAAAAACTAAAGGATGATGAGCAACTTTCTTCGGTCTATAATAATTTAGGGATAATATCTAATGAATTAAAGGATTATGATAAAGCAATAGAATATCATAATAAATCGTTGGATTATGCAAAAATAGCAGGGGTGGGCAGTAAATCTGAAATTACCTCTTTGAATAATTTAGGTGTGGTTTACCAGAATCTGGAAATGTATGCCAAAGCAATAGAATATTATGAGAAGGCTTTGTCATTTGAAAAAATTGACACATTGCATACCAAACAGTATGCAATGTTATTAGATAATTTAAGTTATGCTCAATTACTTTTAGGCGAAACCCAAGGGCTACCGGAATTTTTTTTATATTCTCTAAAGATAAGAGACAGTATTGGTGATGTTCCAGGTCAAATAATTAATAATGTGCATATTGCGGAATTCTATCTTTCGCAGCAAGACACGCTATCAGCAAAGAAGTATGTAACTGACGCATTAACATTAGCGGAAGACACACAAAGTTATGGAGATATGTTAACTCCACTAAAGTTATTATCAGATATCGATAACGGGAAGGATGGTTGGAAAGCTGCCAAACAGCACATGGAAATAAGCGAAAGCTTACAAGAAGCAGAACGTAAAATAAGAAATAAGTTTGCAAGAATTCGGTTTGAAACAGATCAAATAGAGCAGAAGAATAAAGAAATATCTAAACAGAAAGACTTGTTTATAGGTATTTCAGCTGTGTTACTTATGTTTGGGATCTTTATTTATATTATAAGAAAGCAGCAGGAAAAAAATAAAGAGTTAAAATTTAGTAAAGCGCAACAAGAGAAGAATGAAGAGATTTATAATTTGATGTTATCGCAACAGCAAAAGTTAGAAGAAGGTAGGCAGCAGGAGAAAAAACGTATATCTCAGGAACTCCATGATGGGGTTCTAAGTAAATTGTTTGGCACGAGACTCAATTTAGATAGCTTAAATTTAAGAAACGATGAACAAACAATTCAAACTCGCACAAAGTATATAGATGAATTAAAGTCTATAGAGCAGGAGATAAGACAAATATCTCATGATCTTAATACCGAAATTTATGATTCAAATTTGGGATATACAGAAGTTATAAGTAACTTGATCTCCTCTCAAGCGCAACTAGGGAATTTGGAATATAAATTTCAGAGTGATTCCCATATTAGCTGGGAGACGATGTCTAATAAAGTTAAGATTCATCTTTATAGAATTATTCAAGAGGCCCTCCAAAATATAAATAAGCATGCCAATGCTAGAAATATTAAATTAACATTTAAAAAGAATGATGATTCCCTTCAAATAGATATTTCCGATGATGGTGTAGGCTTTGATAGTAATAAGATCAAAAATGGTATTGGCCTTAAAAATATTAAATCTAGAGTGAAAGAAATTGGAGGGAAGCTACAACTTAACTCTGCTGTGGGAGGGGGTACAAACATTAGTATAAACGTTTCAGCATAATTTATTTTAAGCCTCATAAATGGAAAAGAAATTGAATATTTTGATGGTGGATGACCATCCGATGATTCTTGAAGGATATAAAAATACCTTACTTGGTGCAGACGATTTGGAGTATTATATTGAAGTTACTACAGCTTCCGATTGCGATAGTGCCTATGACGAAATTAAATCGGCGGCTCAATTTAGGCCCTTTGATGTTGTTTTTGTTGATATTAATCTGCCTCCATCAAGAGAAGAACTTATTACTTCTGGTGAGGATTTAGCTCTAAAGGTTAGGCAATTGATGCCAAAAACTAAGATTATTGTTTTAACTATGTATAATGAAAACCATAGAATACACAATATTCTTAAAAATATTGATCCAGATGGTTTCTTAATTAAGAGTGATCTTACCTCTAGTGAGTTACTTTTGGCATTTAAAATGGTTCTAAACAATCCGCCCTATTATAGCAGTACAGTTAAAAACCATCAAAGATTAAGAATTAAAAACGACTTTTCTTTAGATGAAAAAAACATGAAAATTCTCTATCACCTTTCTCGTGGGGTAAAGACAAAGAACCTAACAGATCATGTAGGGTTGTCTTTAAGTGCTATAGAAAAACGGAAGAATCAAATCAAAGAACTTTTCGGAATTGGCGATGGTGATGATGAGATTTTATTACGGGAAGCCAGAAATAGAGGGTTTATATAGGAAATTTCGCTCAATTTTATTAAAAAGTACGGTATAACCGTACTTTTTTTGTGCTTTTGCTACACCTTAAATACATTCATTATAAATACTTTTGGCTTGTAAAGCAATTAAAGTCCGTCAAACTTTAGTTTTACAGATTTAGTTATTGATGAGTAGTTATTAATCAGACTCTCATTAATGGAAGAACTTATCATTCTTCAAAATGGTTTAAGAGTAATTGTTGGGGGGCCAACAATCAACGGTGAAACTCTCAGGGTTATCCATTGGGATAATCCTGGAGGGGATCCGGAAATCATGTCTTCTTAAGTTTTTATTTAACGTTTTATCATAAAATTTTTCTGTTTTTCCTTCAAATGTATATTTTTGATTATGAAAGAAGAAAAAGTAATATTAGTAGATCAGAATGACAATCCTATTGGATTGATGCCTAAAATGGAAGCACATGAAAAAGGTGTTTTACACAGGGCTTTTTCTGTTTTTATAGTAAACTCCAAAGATGAATTAATGTTGCAGCAACGAGCGTTACATAAGTACCACTCTCCGGGTCTTTGGACAAATACTTGTTGCAGTCATCAACGAGATGGAGAGTCTAACGTAGATGCCGGTAAAAGAAGGCTATTTGAAGAAATGGGCTTTACTACAGATTTAGAGGAGGTGCTTAGTTTTATTTATAAAGCTCCATTTGATAATGGACTCACTGAACATGAGTTAGATCATGTATTAGTCGGAAGTTTTGAAAATGAACCTAAAATTAATCAAGAAGAAGTAGCATCTTGGAAATGGATGGCTTTAGATGATGTGCATAAAGACTTATTGAAAAACCCAGAAGTATATACAGCTTGGTTTAAAATTATTTTTGAGCGTTTTTATCATTCATTGGAGAAACTCAAATAGTTCTTTTTGAATCCTTTTGGCGCTGCTCCAAATGAGTCCGTGACCTTCATTAGATAATTTTATAAATTTGATATCTGGGATTTGTTTTTTTAAAAGTATGCTATTCTCAACAGGAACGATCCAATCATCTTTACCATGAATTACAAGTAATTTTGTTTTTATTTTAGACCAATTTGGTTCTAATTCTTTCAATTGTTTTTGATGATCTAATTTTTCTTTGGAAGCACTTTTCCAAATATCAGGAACTATAGTTCTTAGGATTTTATTCTTGTATAAATGAGCCATAGGCGGGATCATTTCATATTCTGAATAAAGAGCAGGAGCTAACAATACAATCTTTGATACCTCATTTTTCAATGCATAGTTTAATGCAATAGGGCCGCCATAGGAATATCCAACGATAATTAAACTAGTTGGTTTTAAACGATTGATAATTTTCTTTACTAAATCCGTTTCTTTAGCTATAGAATTTAGAACTTCTCCTTGTTGATTTGGGCCGTATCCTATTCTATCATAGCTAACAATATTTACTTGTTGTCTTAGATATGGATCACTCCAGTAATACATAAAATCTAGACTAGAACCTATAGAACCATGAATAAACAAAAGAGTAGGTTTTGATGTATCATACTTTGTTTCTGAAACAATACGAACATTTCTGGAATCATAATTTAAATACCGTATCTTTGTTGAGACTCCTAACTCATTGAAATCATCTATAATTTTCTCATTGCTAGGTGCTTTTGAAAACCAATAAAAACTAATTATAAGACTTATTAGCGTTATCAAGAAAAACCAACTTAAAACGTGTAGAATTTTTGTAAAAATTTTCAAGATTAATATATTTAAAAGCTAATTTAATGAAAGTTACTGTACATCGGAAGGCTCATTTTAATGCAGCTCATCGCCTCTATCGTGAAGACTATTCAGAGGAAAAAAACCAAAACGTTTTTGGAAAATGTAGTAACCCCAATTATCATGGTCATAATTATGAATTAATTGTGGGAGTAAAGGGATTAATAGATCCTGAAACAGGATTTGTAATGGATATGAAAGTTCTAAAAGATTTAATAAAAGAGCATGTAGAAGATAGTTTAGATCATAAAAACTTGAATGTAGAAGTTCCAGAATTCAAATCGTTAAATCCAACTGCCGAGAATATTGCAGTGGTGATATGGAATAAATTGCGTAAGTATATTACTCCTGAATTGGAACTTGAGGTGGTTTTGTATGAGACACCAAGGAATTATGTAACCTATAGGGGATAAACAATGAGTTTAAAAGCAGGAAGTACTTTACCGGAATTTAGCTTGAAAGATCAAAATGGAGACTCATTTTTAAGTAAGGATTTAATAGGGCATAAAAAAGTGGTTATCTTTTTTTATCCTAAAGACTTTACTCCTGGTTGCACCAAGGAAGTATGCTCTTTTAGGGACAGTTATGAAGAATTTCAAAAGCTTGGAGCAGAGGTTATAGGAATTAGTGGAGATTCTGAAAAAAGTCACCAGAAATTTTCTGATTATTATAAACTACCTTTTAGGCTTTTATCAGATAAAGGTAATAAGGTCAGAAAACTCTTTGGAGTACCAAAATCGCTATTAGGAATATTACCTGGTAGAGAAACTTATGTTTTTAATAAAGAAGGCAAAGCGATAATGGTGTTCAATAATATGAGTGGATCCATACACATGAAAAAAGCACTTGCAATACTAAAAAATGAATAATGATGAATTTGTATCCTTTAAAATTTGCCCCCCAATACAAAGAACGATTATGGGGTGGCACTAAGCTAAGAGATAAACTGGGTAAATCTGTTGAAGGAGATTTAATTGGTGAAAGTTGGGAAATTTCTGGAGTTGAAGGTTCTATTTCTGAGGTAATTAACGGTGAGCTTAAAGGCACCAAATTAAATGAGCTTATAGAAACGTACCGATCATCATTGCTAGGGAAGAAGGTATATGATGCTTACGGCACAGAGTTTCCAGTGCTCATTAAGTTTATTGATGCAAAACAGGATCTATCTATTCAGTTGCATCCAAATGATGAATTAGCAAAGAAAAGACACAATAGTTTTGGCAAGACGGAAATGTGGCATGTAATGCAGGCAGACGAAAATGCAGAGCTGATAGTAGGATTCAATAGAGATGTAACCAAAGAAGAATATCAAACGCATTTAGATAAAAATGCACTATCAGAAATTCTTAATTGTGAAAAGGTTACCAAGGGAGATACTTTTTTTATAAATACAGGTAAAATTCATGCAATTGGCGCAGGGGTTTTATTGGCTGAAATTCAACAAACTTCCGACATCACTTACCGTGTTTATGATTGGAATAGAAAGGATAAGGATGGCAACTCAAGAGAATTACATACAGAATTAGCCTTAGACGCTATTGATTACAGTAAGAAAGATGATTTTAAGGTTTCTTACGAAAAAAGATCCAATGAAATAACTGAGATGGTTAAATGTCCATATTTCACTACCAAGTTTCTAAAAGCGAATCAAGATCTCACTATTAACATTGAAAATCTAGATTCTTTCAGCGTTTACATTTGTGTGAATGGTGAAACAACTATTGCTAATGAATATGGTAAGACTTCTTTGAAAAAAGGAGAAACAGTGTTAATTCCAGCAAATTCAAAAGAGCTAATTTTCAATACCAAAAATGTGGAAATTCTTCAGGTATATATGTAATAAATGTATTTTTGCAAAAACTTTAATATTATGGGAAGTATAAGAAACTTAAAAAAAGACATCAATAATGTGCTGGGAGATATTATTGATGCAGTATATGTATGGGAGATGTCAACTCAAAATTATAACAACGAAAAAGGAAATGCTATAATTGACGAGGCCATAGCTACTTTTGATGAATTGATAATTAAAGTTAACGATAGAGCCGTAGAAAACAGGCAAAAACACCTAAAAGGGGTTTACAATGAACTGGAAGAGAAAAGTAAAACTCTTGCTGAAAAAATAAATAATCTTTAAACTTTTTAAAACTATAAAAAGCCTCCAGAAAATGGAGGCTTTGTTTTACTATTTATCTTTTTCCTGAGCTTTAATCTGTGTGATGTATTCTCTTAAGCTTCTGCCATACTTAGAACTTGCTACTTCAGGAGAAAGCGATTTGTATATGGTATCCAAATATTTAACCTTAGCATCAAAAGCTTCAGAAAGGGCAATATAAGGGGCAATATAACTGTCTTTATTGGTCAAGGCAAAGTTTAAAGTATACAGATAACCACGCATCAAATTTTTATCTGCCTGCTTCTGAATAGAATCTACTTTTATGGTATCTTTTGCTTTTCGAGCTTCAAAATCACTTTTTATGAGTTCCAGATTACGCTCTTTGAACTTAGACATCATTTTCTTGTATTGTTCCAGCTTTTCATGGGTAACAGAGCCTTCAACTTTAGATGACACTTCAAAGAAATCGAGATTTGTATTGATGGTGATATTCCCTGGTTCTCCAAAAAAGGTAATCCGATCATTAATTTCATCACCGTTTTTTTTATTGAGATATAAATAAAAGACTTCCGGGCTTTCTAGCTCTGTAGAAAATTTAAAATTACTATCACCATTCACAACTAAAGAATCTACCGCTACTAGCGTAGTGTCTTGAATTTTTTGAAGGTAAAGGACTCCTTTTTTTAACCCTTTCACATTACCTGATACGGTCATTGTTTTCTCAGTTTCATCATTACTGCATGAGGTAATAAGAAATAGACTAAAGACTACGAGTATAAATTGCTTCATAAATATTTAAAAATTTGGATGGGCAAATATCTTCAATTCTCCTTAAAAAACTAAACATTTGAAGCTATTTCCATCAAATATGCACAAAGTAAAGCTCCGTAAGTACCAACAACATATCCAAAGACAGCTAAGAGCACACCAACTGTTGCAAGAGAAGGGTGAAACGCAGCCGCTACTACTGGTGCTGAGGCAGCTCCACCAACATTTGCCTGACTCCCTACTGCAAGAAAGAAATACGGGGCTTTAATTAGTTTGGCAATTAGAATTAACAAACCGGCATGAATGGAAATCCAAATAAAACCAACAACTAGCAGCCCTGGATTTTCTACTACCTTGGTTAAATCCATTTTCATTCCAATAGTGGCAACCAGAATGTAGATAAATAAGCTACCTATTTTACTAGCGCCTGCTCCTTCATAATTCCGCGCTTTTGTAAAAGACAGAAATATGCCTAGTATGGTAGCTATTGTAATCATCCAAAAGAACTGAGATCCAAAAGAAGACAAAGCATTCTTTTTATCTTGGATGGCTTCAAAAGTAGTTTTGAGAAACTCGGAGATACCATTTGCACCCCAATGAGCCAATCCAACTCCTGTAAATGCTAAAGACAATATGATAATGATATCAGTTAAAGAGGGATTTCTGGTTATTTTTTCAGTAAAAAGAGCTACTTTTTGTTTAAGCTCTTCAATGGCACTACTATCTGCTTTCAACCAATTATCTATTTTAGTATTTTTACCTATTCCCAATAGAATAACAGCCATCCATACATTTGCCATTACAATATCTACTAATACCATAGCTCCGTATTTGTCGCCATTGAATTTAAATATTTCTAGCATTGCCGCTTGATTGGCTCCTCCTCCTATCCAACTACCTGCTATGGTTGCAAGACCTCTCCAGATGGCATCAAAATCATTTCCTCCTACGGTTTCTGGTGAAACTAATGATACCAGTAATATTGCTATAGGACCTCCAATAATAATGCCTACGGTACCCGTAAAAAACATAATAAGTGCTTTAGGACCTAAGTTGAAAATGGCTTTTAAGTCAATACTCAGTGTCATGAGAATAATAGCCGCTGGAAGTAAATATCTACTGGCTATAAAATAGGTTCTTGAAATTTCATCAGAAATTAGTCCAGTAGTTGCTAAAATGGCTGGTATAAGATAGCACATAAGTAATACTGGTACGTATTTATAGAATTTAGCCCAAAAACCTTTTTTGATGGAAGAAGTATAAAAAACTAAGCCTAGAGAAAGGAATAACAGACCAAATACAATAGTATCGTCTTTTATGAGGGGATCGTGCATTGTTTTTTTTGAAAAGTACAAAAAATATTAAACAAAAAAAGGTAGCTTAATATTACCTTTTTTAAAAGCATACTTTTATAATCAATTTCTAAACCACGAATTTCTTAAGTCAACCTGAGCGGTACTTGCATTGGCATCTTCCTGTAGCTTTCTAACTGTTCTCACAGGGGCAACTATCTCTCCTTTAATAATCATTTCTTCATCCTTCCTTTTAACCATAAACTCAATTGTATCTCCCGGCTTCCATGTAAAAGAAACCCCTACCATATCTCTAATATTGTCAAGAGAATACTCCATACCATTTATTTTTTTAATAACATCTTCTGGCATTAATTGTAGTTCTGTAAAAAAGGAGTTTAAAGGAATCCCAGATCTAATAAAAATTTCCTTAGTACTCTCATTTACATTGATAAACGGTTCTTGCCCCTGAAATAAAAATCCGGTTTCTTGGGTTTCCATACCAAAAGTCAAACCTACTTTGGAAAAGTATTTTTCATAATTTATAGGTGTATTACCAACAACATGAGTTTCAAAAAAGGTGCCTACTTCAGGATAGGTTAATGCTACAATTTGTGGTATTATTTCATCATCTTTAAAAGGTCGGTTTTTACCATATTTTTGGGAGAGTTGTTTCATTAACCAAAGAATACCTTTCTCGCCATTACTCTGCTCTCTAATGATAAGATCAAGGCACATTCCAATAAGCGCTCCTTTCTCATAAACATTAGCATAATTTTCTTTGTAGGGCTCCTCTAAAATATTTTTACTCATTTCAGTAAAAGACATGTTGTCATCAAAACTATCTGCCCGTTCTATTTTCGTCATGAGCCTATTGTAGAACTCCTCACTACCAATAAGACCTTGGTTTATTTGAAATAAATTTGCAAAATATTCTGTGACTCCTTCATACATCCAAAGATGCTTTGACATTTTTGGATTGTTATAATTAAAGTTATGAATTTCTTCGGAATGAACACTTAAAGGTGTTACAATATGAAAAAACTCATGAGAAACCACATCTACCATAGCATCTGCTAGTGCTTTTGCGGGAATTGACTCTGGTAAAACAACGGTTGTAGAGGTATGATGCTCTAATGCACCAAAACCTCTCGCATCATCTTTATCCATGGAAGATAAATACAACAAAATATTATATTTTTTTGTGCTGTTAATATCTCCTAAAAATGCTTTTTGAGCCTTCATCATCTTTTCCATTTCTTTTTTGATGGAAGTAGCAGTGTATATTTTGTTGGGGGAATAAACACTAAGTGTTACGGCAATATCATTTACAATGAAAGTTTCCGAGTCTGGAGTAGTATAAAGTATGGGATTATCAATCACCTCAAAATATCGATTAGCTAAATAAATATCTGTGTGATGGTTTTCGCTTGAAAGATTTTCTTGCGCTTCAACTCGGTTAAGCGTTGTATAACCTTCTAAATTGTTAGGTGATTTAATACGGAGTTCGTAATTAAGATTTTCAAGGGTGTTAAAATAACCAACAAAATTGTGAAGGTTTAAAACAAAATTGGTATCTTTTTCAATATTTGTGCCTGCTGGAGAGAAAACCGGTTCTTCTTTGGTCTTTTCGCTATCATAGGTGTCATTAACCCAATAAGTAATTTTATCTAAGTTTGGAGCATTTGTAATTTGCCATGAATTTTCATCTATTTGAGTTGCTTCAAGCAATTCGTTAGTATAGCTTAAGGCTTTGAAATCTTCAATATACTGCCCATAGTTATCTGTGCTGTAAGTTCCTGGCACTGTTTTGGGAATAAAAAAAGTGACCGTCTCATTGGTAAATCTACCAGGATTCATTTCTACCATAACTTTATCATCAGTAACATTTACTAAATCAATGGTAGCTACTACCGGACGAGAATTTACAAGATCATTTGGCTTAGGAGTACAGCCACTAATTAGAATAATAGCTATAAATGCGATAAATAAATTCTTCATAAAAAATTTCGTTGAAGTTTTAAAACATAATTACGTAGTTACAAAGGAACTCTATTTCTATTGATTGCCTATAAATTAAACATTTGTTTAACATATTTGGCAACTCCATCCATTTTATAATCTTCAGCAACGGCATCTGCTACCTTTACTACTTCATTTCTGGCATTTGCTACAGCTACCCCATGTCCCACCGCTTTTATCATCTCAATGTCATTATAATTATCACCAAAGGCCATTGCATCTGATAGTGAAATTTGAAAGCGATTTTTCAGCAATGCCTTAATCCCTAAAAGTTTGGAAGTGTCTTTAGGGCTAATTTCTATAATAGTATCGTTTGAACGATAAATTTGAAAATGTGCTGTAAAATCTTTTTTTAAAACCGTTATCAACTCATCCATTTGTGACTTGGTGCCCATGCACATGATTTTATGAAATCCCTTTTTTTGACTATCAAAAGAATCAATTATTCTTTTGGTAGAAGTAACTGAGGGCTTTGCTTTTGTATTGAAAATTTCTTTATCAATTCTTTCAGTAACCTTTTCTGTATACCATTCATTGTAGTGATATAAACCTAAATTAATAGCTAATAAAGAGGTTGTTTCAAAAAGTTGATTTGTGAGCTTTGGTGCTATAGTTTTTGATAAAATTTCAACTTCATTATGAATAACCAAAGCCCCATTATAGCAGATTAAAGGGTGATGTAAACCATTAATTTGAGTTTGTATATAGGTCATAGATTTTGGCATTCGTGCAGAAACAAGAATTACAGGTATTTTTTCTTGCAATCTAGAGAGCTGCTCTGCAGTAAAGGGAGAGATATCTTTTTTTTGAGAAAGGAGTGTTCCATCAAGGTCGGTAAAAACGATTTTATATTGCATTTGTATGTTAAATGTTAAGCCAGTAGGTTAGTTTAATATTAAGTGATCTGTTTCGAGGCGCAAAATTATTGGTGCGATAATTGTCATTGTAAACGATAAAAAGGTCAGATAAAGGAGCAAATCTCCATTGGAGTCTTGTATTTAGACCAAGGTTTTCATTTCTATTACTAAACTGAACAATGGTAGTCCAAAAAAGAGATTTGTTGAATGTAACTTCAAAACGTGGACTCACAATAAGTATTTTAGCGTCTGGATAAGGATCAGGCAAATTAATCTGATCGTAATTAACAGTTATTGATGTAAAAAAAATGGGTTGAAGTCTAAGACTTGTTTGAGCAGCTATGGAATAAATAGATCCATTAAAAAACTCTCCTCCAGAAAGATTCACTTCATAAGCGAATACTTTTCTTCTGTCTGATCTAAAGGAAGCCGATGCTTGAGTAAATTTATAGCTTGTATTAAGTGGGAGCGGAGCTGCGTCTTCCGTATCAGTAGGATCAAAATCTTCAGCAAGAAATATAAATTGATCTTGAAGTCCTGCAGATATTTCAATTTGATTGTTAAATTCTGCTTCCCATGAAAACTCATGGGTATAATCTGTATTCTGAAAATCAAGATCAGGTCTCCAAAGTATGGAAGAATTTACTGAAAACTCATGATTATTGATAATACCTCTTATGGGTCTTAAGATTTTGGTAAATTCTGGATTAAGCACAAAAACATCTTTCCTGCGAATGAACCCAAGATCAGAGTTAAAATCGGCACCCACATAACGTCCGGAAATGCCTGCTTGATAAAATCTGGAATTGTAAAATAACCTAGCTCCTGTTGAAAAATCTTTATTTCCACTTTCTGGTGTAAAAGATTTATGTGTGTAAAACTTCCCTATCCAAGTATTGTCGGCAGATGCCAAATTAAAATCTAATCCAACAACCCGGTTGTATCGTTCTGCTTCTGTTAGAAAAGAATACTCGTTAAAACTTTGACGATTTACAAAAATAAATCCCAAGTTTGATCTGCTAAATACTTTTTTTTGAAGCGCTAACACCATGTTGTTATTGGTTGGAATTTCATTTTCTTGATCTTCTTCCGTTTGAATATTCAAAAATCCCAAACGCCAGTTCCGATTTAATTTTCCGCTTAGGCGAATGCCTCCTATAATACCGTTTTGGATATTATTACCCTCTGCGTTTTCAGAAATTCCTATTCTTCTTGAGAAAAATGGATTTGCTTCAGAATTATCCCCAAAATCAGCAAAAAGATCACTATTGTCTATAAAGAACTGCCTTCTTTCGGGAAGTCCAATTTCAAAACGAGTAAGATTTGTTACCAGATTATCTACTTCTACATTTGAAAAATCTGGATTAAAAGTAACATCCATATTCATTCCATTCCCAATAGCAATTTTGGCATCACCCCCTACATTTAATTCAGAAAGGCTCTCATTTTCTTCATAATCTTTAGCTAATGCAGTATTAACGTATGGTATAAGTGTAAAAGGAGTTCTGGATTTACCAAGAGGTCTTTCAAACTTCATATTCCCCATAAAGGCGAGATTGAAGATGAATTGATTTTGAGGGATTCGCATCCAGGTACTCTGTTCGTTTCCCTGTGTGTCAAACCTATAGCTATTAAACCTCCATTTAGTTTCTCCTTCTTTAAACTTAAAAGAGGTAAGTGGGATCACTATTTCAGCACTATATCCATTTTTTAAGACGTTTACAGCACTTTTCCATTTTACATCCCATGTCGTATTAAAACCTCTTAGTTCTGAGCCTCCAGCAGAAATTAAAGCTTCTCTTTGAACACCAGCAGGGTTCACCCCAAATAGAAAGGCATTGGTGCCATCGTTGAAAGTGTCAAAAAGCAAACTAATATTATCATTTCCACCAGCTCTAAAATCTCTTTGCAAAGAAGGGATCACATAATTGTCACCCAAGGTTTCTACAGCAATACCAATATAAAGGTATGCATTATCATATAACATTTTAATAGTAGTTTGGCTTTTAGCAAGAACAGAATCGGTTGGGAAATATTGATAAAAATCTTTAGCACTATCTGCATTTAGCCAGAAGACTTCTTCAAGAGATCCATCTAAAATTAAGGAACTGTCTGTAAATTTAACTAGAAACTCTTTTTGGTTTTCCTGCGAATAGGTATTACAAAAAAAACCTAGAAGAAGTAAAATTAAAAGGGTTTTAATCATTTTACAAATGGTTGATCTTTCAAATGTAATATTTTATGTTTACATTCATTCCTCAACCAGAGCTTTTATCTTCCTGTTTTTTAGGAGCTCTTTTGGCTTCTTTTAGGCTTTGCATTAGCATCCATTCTATTTGACCATTGGTGCTACGAAATTCATCTCCAGCCCATTTTTCAATGGACTTAAGCATTTCTTCATTAATTCGTAGCGCAAAGGCTTTCTTCTTTGCCATGGATTTATTTTTTTACAAATTCAGTAATTACTTCTACCAATTTTATGGAAAGCGGGAAATTTTCCTGAATGTATGAAGCTTGGTTTTCCTGAAGGTTTTTAACCGTTTTAAGCACATGATTCATTTCTGGAATAATAACTAATTCTGCATCTGGCTTTGCTTCTTTTAGTCTTTGTGCATCTTCTTGCATAATTTGAAGATCAGCATTTCCATTTATAATAAGAGTAGGAATCGTTACTTTTTTTATTTCTTCTATGGGGTTGTACTTATTATAACTTTTAATAAATAGATGATTTCTGGGATTGAAAATACTTTGAAGCATAAAATTTACTTCCTGAATAGTGTCGGTAGTGCTAAGTTCTTCAAAATGTTTGCTAGCAATAATTCCCAGTTCTTTACTCTGCTTAGTAATTTGTGAAATTACAGTTTCTTCAAGTGTTTTAGAGGCTCCAGCTAGTGAGATATATTTAGAGGCAATATCTGTTAAGGCTAAGATGGCGGTAAGTGAACCTTGACTATGGCCAATTACCGTAATCGTTTTAAACCTAGAGTCTCCCTGAAAATGTGTTAAAGCAACCCGCGCATCATCAACCAAATCATCAAATGAAATAGTCTTATTTATAAAAGGTTTATTGGCAGGGTTCGCAGTTCTTTTATCGTAACGATAAAAAGCAATCCCATTTTTATTCAAACTATCCGCAAGCATTTTTATATAATTTGCTTGCACATTTACGCCTGCCTGATTACCATTTCTATCAATATTTCCAGATCCGTGTATGAATATGGCCAAGGGAATTTTACCCTCGGTTTTTTGATAAGAGAGCGTTCCTGGCAGACTAATGTTACCATTGAAAAGTGAAATCTCTTCGGAGATCAAGTCTTGCCCTTCTGCAATAGAGCAGACGCAAAGTAAAATAGAGAGGATTTTAATAATTTTCATTTTCTAGCAATTTATAATGTTTTATAATCTCTACTGCTTCTTCAGGACGTTGCGTTCCAATTAATATTGTTTTTCCGTTGTTATAGTTCACTCTAATAACTTTTTTTAGTCCTATCATAGTAATGGATGGCGTGCTGTTTAAAATATTCCAAGCCCCAAGCTTATACCCGTAACTTGGAATATGGTAATCCTGAATGGCGAAGCTTTCCACATTTTTCATCGCAATTACAACTTCCTTTCTTTTAAATGGCGGATATTTAAAGTGAATTCCATTTCTATTAATTTGAACATATTGTTTCATAGAACTTATAAGCCAGAAGGCAAGTGCTTCTGTACAAATAATAAGAATTGATACTAGAATTAACTCGCTCTTTTCACTTTCAGAATTTGACTTTGTATAGGAAGAAAGAATAATGACCAAGGGACTTATTAAACCAACTATCATTAAAACGTACATCCATTTAGGTATTTTTTGTATTTCTGTAAAAACCTTCATTGGGTGTTTGTTTAATTTTAATGATTAAGGGTACCTGCATTAACAATAGGGCTAGCGTCTTTGTCACCGCATAAAATCACCATTAAATTACTTACCATGGCCGCTTTTCGTTCTTCATCAAGCGTAATTATTTCTTTTTTGCTAAGTTCTTCCAATGCCATTTCAACCATACTTACTGCACCTTCTACAATTTTGTGTCGTGCTGCTACTATAGCAGTTGCCTGCTGTCTTTTAAGCATTGCATTGGCAATTTCTTGCGCATAAGCTAAGTATCCAATTCTAGCTTCTAAAACTTCTATACCAGCCATTGATAATCTTTCCTGAACCTCTTTTTCAAGGGCTTCACTTACCTCATTAACATCAGATCTCAAAGTAATATCTTCTACATGACCTTCATCGGCAAAATTATCATAAGGATACATGCTTGCAAGTTTTCTAACTGCTGCATCCGTTTGTACTCTAACAAAATTCTCATAATTGTCTACTTCAAAGGCTGCTTTATAGGTGTTTTTCACTCGCCACACTAGAATGGTGCTTATCATAATTGGATTTCCAATTTTATCGTTCACTTTCAATCTTTCACTATCAAAATTGCTAGCGCGCAATGAAATTTTCTTTTTAACAAATAAGGGATTTACCCAATAAAATCCATTTTCTTTTACTGTACCAATGTACTTGCCAAATAATAAAAGAACTCTTGATCCATTTGGGTTCACCAGTATGAAGCCTGGAAGCAAAACGATGCTAAATACCATTACCAATAATAGAAAAGTCATCTTGACAAGAATAAGTCCAAGAATACTTCCCAAAAAGAGAATAATAAAAACAGAAAGCATTAAATAGCCATTAGAAGGAATAATTATTTTTTCGTCACTCATGATATTTTTTTTAAATGATATTAAAATGATATCATAAAGATATGATTTTTTTTTGGAAGTTCTACAATTATTTTTCAACAGTATCATTGGATTATCTTATTTTTGAAAAAAATCTTATGAAATATTTATTAATTCTGTTCTTTTTAGTCACACAGTTAAGTCTAGGAAATACCATGTGGGGTAAGACAGGACATAGAGTTGTTGGAGATGTGGCTACAGAGTATTTGTCTGGAAGTGCAAAACGAAAAATAGCAAAGATATTAGGAGGTCAGAGTCTTGCATTTGTATCTACTTATGCAGACGAAATTAAAAGTGACGCTCGTTACAAATCATTTAGCCCTTGGCATTACGTGAATTTTCCTTTTGATAAAAAATATGGGGAAGAACCTCCCAGTGAGTATGGTGACTTAATTATGGGTATTGAAAGGTGTATTGTACTACTTAAAAGCAATACTACAAGTGATGATGATAAATTATTTTATTTAAAATTGCTTATCCATTTTATAGGAGATTTGCATCAACCTTTGCATGTGGGTAGGGGTGAAGATAAAGGAGGAAATGATATTCAGGTACAATGGTTTGGTAGGGGTAGCAATCTCCACCGAGTTTGGGATACTAATATGATAGAAGAATACGGTATGAGCTACGAAGAATTATCAGAAAACCTTCCGGTAGTTACTAGAAAGGAGCGTAAACAAATGCAGTCTGGCTCTTTACTAGACTGGGTCTACGAATCTCAAAGTCTTGCTCAAAAAGTATATAAATCAGCAAATAAAGGAGAAAAACTGAGTTACCGTTATATGTATGATTATTTTGGTACGGTAAGAAGTCAACTGCTCAAGGGAGGAGTTCGTTTGGCAAAAATACTAAATGATATTTTTTAATTATCTTTTTGATATTTTATTACTACTTACCGCTTTCTGTCTACTGCACTTAAACCTTTTTACCTCTTGGTTTCTTAACTTGCTATGTTTCGTAGCACGACCTTGAACTCTTTTTCTCCACATTCTAAAACTAGAAGGTTTCATTTCCCTTCTCATGATTTCAATGGTTTCCTGTTCAGAGATGCCAAACTGAAAAGTAATAGCTTCAAAAGGAGTTCTATCTTCCCAAGCCATCTCAATTATACGATCTAAATCACGGTCATTCCATTCTTTTTGGGTGTTCATTTGAATTTTTTAACAAAGATAATAGATTAAATACAATCTTATAAAGCAATGATTTTGAGTTATTGATAATTAAACAAGCTATACATTGAGAATTTATATAGTAACGGGGGTCTAAACTAGGAAATTTGCTATAAATAATAAGTTTTATTAGGGGCTTATATAATCTCGATTAACTACATTATTTATGATTTTTTTTAACATAATTTATTATGCAAGCATAGTATATTTGCCGTCCGTTAGTAAGAAGTAATGAATATTAAAGAAGTGGGATATTTGTTGGTTAGAATTTTGGTAGGAATGGTTTTGGTGATTCGTGCTGTGACTAACATTTTGCATTTAGATAGTTTTATAGAAGAGTCTACTACTGATTTTAATGAAATTGGATTATTAATCCCCAAATGGATTCTGGAATTTATGATAGTCTTACCATTTGTAGAAGTTTTATTAGGAATACTCTTATTTACAGGTTTTCTTACAAGAATAATTTTAAAAACTTCTCATTATACGTTTATGGGCGTTGCATTGTTCTTAATTTGGGTTAATAAATTAGATGTAGCTTTTTTATATGTTCTTATGGCAACCGCGGTTTTCTTTTTATTAGTTAAAATCCGTTATAATAATTGGTCATTAGATCAACGGGTTTCGTAATGTTTTTTCATAATTTGAGTTTTTGGTTAATTAGAAACACCTTCTTATGAAAGAGAAGGTGTTTCTAATTTATAAGCCTATAAGTAAGATTAATTCTAGGCATTACGATTTTTTTTGTTTTGGGTATTTGATGGAGCCAAAAATGTTGTGTCTCCCCGCTCATCAAAAGCAAGCTACCGTGTTTTAATTCAATTTTATATCTCAACTCTTTGTTATACCTATGTTTTAGGTGAAACCATCTGGAACCACCAAAGCTCACGGAGGCAATAATGGGATTTATACCTAGCGCTTTTTCATTATCTGCATGCCAGCCATTGCTATGGTTTCCATTTTCATATAAATTTAATAAGCAAGTTGTAAATTTTACATCAAACCTGTTTTCAATCCTTTCTTTTATAATTGTCAAATCTTTTGTTAAAGGAAGTGGTTGCATAGTAATGTTAGAATACGAGTACGGTTTTGAATTAGAGGCATAAAGACAGGTTTTACGAGGTTGAGGATATGTTTTGCCGAATACAGTAATAAAATCTTGTCTCCATGGAGTTTCTTTCAGCATAGATGTGAAATACTGATTAGCTTCGTTCTCAGAAATAAAGTTTTCCAAGTAAAGAATTTTTGCATTAGGAAGCTCAGTAGGAAGTAATTCCATAAAAGTATTTAAGAGTTTATGTATATTGAAACGCCCAGAAAATTAGAAAAGCCTGGAGGATTAGGCGGCCGTATAATACTGGTTTGGGGAGATTTAATCCAGCTTTTATATTAGAAATCATATAAGTGTGTACAGGGATAAATCCTATTAATATTAGAATAATTAGCCAAGCGGCCAAGGATCGGGTTTGTGGTAAAAGGAGCATAATGGCAGCACCTATTTCAACCCCGCCACTTAGCAATACCAAAAATTTATGGGCAGGTAAATAACGTGGCATTATTCGCATAAAAGCCTTTGGTCTTATAAAATGAAAGATTCCGGCAATTAAAAGGATGAGTGCCAATAAATACATATGCCAGTTAGCTTTCATACAAGTCTATTCGGATTTTTGTTTTGAAATCCATTTTTTAATCTTAGTCTCCAATAACTGTAAAGGAATGCATCCAGACTCTAAGACCTTATTATGAAAGGTTTTAATATCAAATTTACTACCAAGGTCTTTTTTAGCTAATTCTCTTAATTCCAGAATTTTCAATTGACCAATCTTATAAGATAGTGCTTGTCCTGGAATAGCCATATATCTTTCAATTTCTGAAATTATACTAGCTTCACCTTCAGCTTCATTATCCAGCGAGTATTGAATTGCCTGTTCTCTGGTCCACCCTTTGCTATGTAATCCAGTATCAACTACCAATCTAATAGCTCGATGCATTTCTGCACTTAACATTCCAAAATATTGATAAGGATCTGTGTATAGACCTAATTGTTTTCCAAGAGACTCAGCATATAATGCCCAGCCTTCTCCATAAGCACTATACCATATTGTTTTTCTAAATTCTGGCAATTGGGTGTTTTCTTGTTGTAAGGATATTTGATAATGATGTCCTGGAATGGCTTCATGTAAGAATAAATCTTCATCAGAAAATAAATTATAACTTTTTACATCTGGAATTGGAACATAAAAAATACCCGCACGAGTACCATCTAATGAGCCTGGATTATATTCTGCACTGGCAGAGGCTTCACGAAATTCTTCTGTTCTTCTTACTTCAAAGTCAGTTTTTGGAGTTAGATCAAACATATTCTCCAAATTAGACTTCATTCGTTCATGAATCGCATAAAAGTTATCAATAACTTCTTGTGGTTCTTTGAAAGGCATCAGCTCTTTTTTGCTTCGTACGTGATTAAAAAATTCTTTTAGACTTCCTTCAAAGCCCACTTCATTTTTTATTTTTTCCATTTCGGAAGCAATTCTTTCTACCTCCTTCAATCCTAGTTCATGTATCTCATCAGCCGTCATATTAGTAGTAGTATAATAGCGGATTAGATATTTATAATATTCTTTTCCTTCAGGAATCATATCAATCCCTGAAGATGTTCTTCCAGCTTCTTTATATTCTGTTTTTATATATTCATTTAATCTTTCAATTGCCGGAATTATTTTAAGCTCAAGAGTAGTGGTATAACTTTCAATTATTTGCTTTTTCTCACGTTCTGTCAAAATATCAGGCATATTTTGTACCGGAATGTAAAAAAGATTTTCTTCTGTTTTACCTTTGGTAAGGTCTTCTAGTTGAGGAATCACTTTTTTGATAAGGCTTTTAGGAAGAACATAACCAGCATCAACACCTTTCTTCATATTAACAACTGCCGTGTCACACCAACTAGCAAAACGCTCTAATCTTGCAAGCCAATTCATATAATCTGGATGATTATTAAAAGGTTGTGCTCCACTACCACTACCTAGCTGCCCAATGGTAAGCGGTAATGAAAACATTTGATTAATAGGAATAAGTTCAGAACTAAATTTATGTCTATTAAGTGCTTGCTCGATTTCCCAATTCAAAACAGCTTTACTCATGAGCTGTTCTTCCGTTAGGTTTTGGTCTGGATACATTTCTAATGTATCTCTATATCGCATATTAAACACCCATACTTTTGTTTTATGATTTTCTGAAATATCAATAGGTAATTGATCGTTATAGCGAGTATCACCAGAATAAGTAGCGTTAAGAGGGTTTAACTTAAGAGAAGCCTCATGGTAATTTGAAAGTACTTCCTGCAGTGAAGGGAGCTTTACTTCTGTAACTTCTACTTGAGGTGCTTCTTTGCAAGAAGTTAAAATAAGTACGAAAACAAAAATACTTATTAATCTGATTTTCATGATCCTTGAATTTTAATATAAATAAGTTGTAAAGCGTAAGGAAAAATGAGGTGCTCAAAGATAAAAAATATTATTTGCGAAACGGTGTCAATTATTAACTTAGCTGCATATGCATGGGAACTTTTTTTTTGATTAATTAATTCTTTCTATTGTAGAAAGAATTAACTTTCAAATATGGTTGTACATCAATAAAAAAGCCGCCTTTATGTCAAAAGCGGCTATTCAAACATTTGGATTTAAAGTTATTTGATCATATCAAAACTTCGTTTTACAAATTTAGTTAATTCTTCACCTTTCAATAGTCCTTGAGATAATCTAGCAAGATCTAATGATTGATTTACCAACCTTTCTTGTTTAGGTTTGGTTTTTGTATTCAGAATTTGAGAAACCAATTCATGGTTCGTATTTACAATCACATTATACATTTCAGGCATATTACCCATTCCAAACATGCCACCACCGGTAGCATTCATTTCTTTCATTCTTCTCATAAACTCTGGCTGAGTAATAATAAAAGGAGCTGCATTACTATCTCTTGCCTCTAGTTGTACGGAATATTTTTCTTTTGGAATAATTTCACCTAGTAAACCGTTAAGTTTTTCTTTTTCTTCATCTGAAAGTTTAGAAACGGTTTCCTCTTCCTTTTTAATTAGATTGTCTACTGCGTCACTATCAACCCTTACAAAAGTAGTTTTTTCGTTCTCAGATTCCAACTTTTGAATTAGGTGAGGTACTATAGGCGAATCTAATAGTAAGACCTCATAGCCTTTAGCCTTTGCTTCTTCTATATATGCGTGTTGCGCTTCTTTATCATTGGCGTATAGAACTACTAATTTTTCATCTTTATCAGTTTGATGATCTTTAATTTTTTCTTTTAATTCATCAAACGTAAAAAATTTACCTTCTACATTTGGGTAAAGAGCAAACTTATTGGCTTTTTCAAAGAATTTGTCTTCGGAAAGCATTCCGTATTCAATCACTATTTTGATATCATTCCATTTGCTTTCAAAATCTTCTCGATTTTCTTTGAATAAAGAATTAAGTTTATCCCCAACTTTTCTGGTGATATAGCTCGCTATCTTCTTAACATTACCATCTGCCTGTAAATAAGATCTCGAGACATTTAATGGAATATCTGGAGAATCTATTACCCCTTTTAGCATGGTAAGAAATTCAGGAACAATTCCTTCTACATTATCAGTAACAAACACTTGGTTTTGATAAAGTTGAATACGATCTTTTTGAATATTAAGCTCGTTCTTAAGTTTTGGAAAATAAAGAATACCCGTAAGATTAAATGGATAATCTACATTAAGGTGAATATTAAAGAGTGGTTCTTCAAATTGCATAGGATACAATTCTCGATAGAAACTTTTATAATCTTCATCTTTCAAGTCTGCTGGTTGCTTAATCCATGCAGGATTTGGGTTGTTAATGATATCATCAACAACAACTGTTTCTTCTTCTTCACTTCCTTCAACCTTTACTTTCTTTTCTTTAGTACCAAACTTAATAGGCACGGGCATAAACTTGTTGTACTTAACCAACAGTTCTCTTATTCTTGATTCTTCCAGGAATTCAGTAGAATCTTCGGCAATGTGAAGAATAATTTCACTTCCACGTTCTGTTTTATCAGATTTTTTCATGGAGAATTCCGGACTTCCATCACATACCCAATGTGCTCCGGGTTCATCTTTATAGCTTTTAGTAATTATTTCAACTTTCTCAGCTACCATAAAGGCTGAATAAAATCCAAGTCCAAAATGACCAATAATGCCAGCATCTTTAGCGCTGTCTTTGTATTTTTCAACAAATTCTTCAGCTCCTGAAAAAGCAACTTCGTTAATATACTTCTCTACTTCTTCAGAAGTCATACCAATTCCTTGATCAATGATGTGAATTTTTTTGCCTTCTTTGTCTAGCTTCACTTCAATCTTTGGATTACCATACTCAACACTTGCTTCACCTATATTGGTTAAGTGTTTTAACTTCAAAGTTGCATCTGTAGCATTAGAAATAAGTTCCCTTAAAAAGATTTCATGATCACTGTATAGGAACTTTTTGATAAGCGGAAAAATGTTATCTACCGAAACATTAATTTTACCTTTTGCCATATGTATGTTTTTTAAATTTTATAATTAATCATACATCAAGGTTTCAAAAAAAGTACCATAGGTGAATTTTCTGCCAAGTTGTCATTTAATAAGTTGATACTTTATTTTCGGAAAAGTTTAACATATAAAATTGTTTAACATATTTGCATATCCTTTAAACATTATGTATATTTACACCATGTTATTGGGATTAGAATTGCTATGAAAAGAAAAAATTTAAAATTCCTATAATTGGTTTGTTTATTTATTGGTTAGGTTGTTAAAAAGCGCATTTATTCTTGTAAGTGCGCTTTTTCTTTTTGCAAAATAATGTTGAGATTACTGTATTTCATGTTAAATATTGTTGAAACTTATTATCAAATAATCAAACATTTTGTACTTTTGTTTTAAATAAAAAATTATGGCAGCGACAAAGAAAAAGGCAGATTCCAAGCCAGACGCATCTAAAATAATGGAAGCTTATATGCAATTTGTTCTGGAACATGAAAAGGAGCCAAAATCGGTTTATAAACTATGCAAAGAAATAGGAATAGAGGAAGCGCAATTTTATAAATTCTTTGGTTCAATTGATGCATTAAAAAAGTTTATTTGGAAGCATTTTTATTCACAAACATTGCATGTTATTGAGAAAGATAAAAATTATGAGCAGTATGCAAACCGCGAAAAAATGCTTGCGTTCTTTTTTACCTTCTTTGAAAATCTTACACTCAATAGAAGCTATATTCTTTATGTGCTGCATTCCCATAAAAATATGCTAAAAAATTTGGATCAACTTAAAGGTTTAAGAGTCCATATTAAAGAATATGCAACAGAATTGATTGATGAAAGAAATGCAGATAAGGCTTTTAAAATTACACAGCGTTCACCACAGATATTTTCAGAAGGTGCTTGGTTGCAGTTTTTGTTTTTACTGAAATTTTGGATGGAGGATACTTCATCAGGGTTTGAAAAAACCGACATCGCAATAGAGAAGTCAGTTAATACCATTTTTGATGTATTTGATAATACACCTCTAGATAGTATTTTAGATTTCGGAAAATTTTTATGGAAAGAAAACAAGGCCTAAACAACTGCTATTGAAAACATTAGATAGAATACCTACAGGTAAAATAGAACGTGCCGGAAAATTGGTGCAAACGGGAGTGAAAATTGGTGGTAATTACCTAAAATATTATGGTGAAAAACTAGTCAATCCTGAAGTTAATAAAGATAAATTAAATGAGAACAATGCTGAAGATATCTATGACGGGTTAAAAAGCTTAAAAGGCAGTGCGTTGAAAGTAGCACAAATGTTAAGTATGGAAAAAAGTCTGCTTCCAAGTGCTTACGTTGAAAAATTTTCGTTGGCTCAATTTTCTGTACCGCCTTTGTCAGCCCCATTAGTTAGAAAAACATTTAAAAAATATTTAGGAAAATATCCTGAGGAAATTTATGATACCTTCTCACCAGATTCAATCAATGCAGCCAGCATAGGTCAAGTACATAAGGCTTCAAAAGATGGGAAAGATTTAGCTGTAAAAATACAGTATCCAGGAGTAGCCGAAAGTATTAGTAGTGATTTGGCTCTTGTGAAACCTATTGCAATTAGAATGTTTAATTTAAAAGGAAAAGATTCTGATAAATATTTTAAAGAAGTAGAAGATAAATTAATTGAAGAGACCAACTATATTTTAGAAATTAAGCAGAGTCAAGAAATAACCAATGCTTGTTCTGTTATTCCTAATATGGAGTTTCCTTCTTATTATCCGGAGTTGTCAAGTGAGCGAATTATTACAATGGATTGGATGAATGGTTTGCATTTGAGCCAATACACAAAAACGAGTTTTAGTGAAAAAACCGGAAATATGCTTGGGCAAGCGCTTTGGGACTTTTATATGTTTCAAATGCATATTTTACGAAAAGTACACGCAGATCCTCATCCAGGAAATTTTCTTGTGAGTGATAAAAATTCATTAATTGCAATTGATTTTGGCTGTATTAAAGAGATTCCAGAAGACTTCTATATTCCTTATTTTGAATTGGCGGTCAAAGAAAATTTTGAGAATGATGTAATCTTCATGGAGAAAATGTACGAGTTGGAGATTCTTAAAAAAGAAGATTCTCCGTCTGAATTAAAATTTTTCAAAGCATTATTCAAGGAAATGTTAAGTCTATTTACGTCTCCTTTTAATTCAGATACTTTTGATTTTGGTAGTGATATATTCTGGGACAAGATTACTGACTTAAGTCAACGATACTCTAAAGATGATCAAATCAAAAAAATGAATGGCAATAGAGGATCTAGACACTTCCTATATATAAACCGTACATTTTTTGGCTTATATAATTTACTTCACGATCTCAAAGCGAAAGTTGAGGTGAATAATTTTAGAAAATACCTTGATTAGATTGACTACTTCTTAATTTTGCTACTTTTTTTTAGTTCTTAGGCTACTAGTCAATTAAACCCTAAATAAAGATTTAGTAATATTGCTTAAATTGCAAAGTTGTTTTAAAACAATTGTAGTTTCAAGTGAAGTATTAACAGTATATAGAAAATCATAAAATGTATAATTCGAAAATAACAGGATTGGGATATTATGTACCCGATAATGTGGTCACTAATGATGATCTGTCAAAATTAATGGATACCAATGATCAATGGATTCAGGAGCGAACTGGTATTAAAGAAAGACGTCATGTAATACCAGGTACAGATACTACCACCTCTATGGGTGTTAAAGCTGCTAAAATAGCTATTGACAGAGCAGGCATTTCAAAAAATGATATAGATTTTATAATATTCGCAACTTTGAGTCCAGATTATTATTTTCCAGGACCAGGGGTACTAGTGCAAAGAGATTTAGAAATTGATACTGTTGGGGCGCTTGATGTGAGAAATCAATGTTCAGGGTTTATTTATGCACTTTCTGTGGCAGATCAGTTTATAAAAACAGGCATGTATAAGAATGTTTTAGTGATAGGCTCAGAATTACATTCTGCGGGATTGGATATGACAACTCGTGGAAGAGGAGTTTCTGTGATTTTTGGCGATGGAGCTGGTGCCGCAGTTGTCAGTAGAGAGACAGATAATTCTAAAGGTATTTTATCTACACATATGCATTCTGAAGGTCAGCATGCAGAGGAATTAACGGTTATTGCTCCTGGAATGGGGAAAAGATGGGTAACAGATATTATTAAAGATAATGATCCGGAGGATACTTCTTTTACACCATATATGAACGGCCAGTTTGTATTTAAAAACGCCGTGGTACGCTTTAGTGAAGTAATTATGGAAGGTCTTCAGGCAAATGGTCTTACTCCAGCAGATATAGATATGTTAATTCCTCATCAAGCAAACCTTAGGATTTCTCAATTCGTACAAAAGAAATTTCAATTATCAGATGATCAGGTCTACAATAATATCATGTATTATGGTAATACAACAGCAGCATCTATTCCTATAGCGTTAACAGAGGCATGGGAAAAAGGGAAAATAAAGGAAGGCGATACAGTGGTTTTAGCTGCCTTTGGTAGTGGTTTTACCTGGGGTAGTGCAATCATTAAGTGGTAGGTATGCTTTAAATAGATCGTTTTAACTGTGGAATAATAAATCCGCTGAAGTATTTAATACTTCGAGCGGATTTATTAATTAGAGACGTACTGCCTAATGATTCTTCTCTATAAAATCTAAACACCATTTTTTAATCTCTGATCGAGTACTTCTAAAGGCTTCAATAATTTCTTTGGCAGTTCCATTAGCCTTAGATGGATCTGAAAAATTGTGATGATATTTTATAGCTGATGAGGGAAATACAGGACAACTTTCTTTTGCGTGATCGCATACTGTAATGATATAATCAAAAGTAATATTAGTATACTCATCAAGATGATTTGAGGTATGGCTACTTATGTCAATACCATCTTCCATCATAATACCCATTGCAAATGGATTCAAACCATGTATTTCAACTCCGGCACTGTATACCGTAAATTTTTCATGACCAAAATGGTTCAGAAACCCATGCGCCATTTGGCTTCTACAAGAATTACCTGTGCATAAGACCAAAATATTTTTCTTCATAAAGTTATAAATGATTTAATTACAGGCACAATCAGAAGTGCAGTCTGAAGTTGCTATATTAGTTTCCTTTTCTTCTGCGGGCAGGCAGCAAGCGCTGGTATCTGATAACTCATATTTGGGGTCATTGAATTCTGCATCTTCATGAAAATAGTAAACTTCCCATTGCACATTATCTGGGTCATTAACCCAAAACTTATCCTGTACTGCATAACAACAAGCGGTGCCAGTTTCAACGCGATCTATAAGGTTATAATTTTTAGCAATTTCAAGTCTTTTTTCAAGCGCTTCCTTAGTAGCAACTTGAAAACCAAAGTGACCAAAATTTGCCTGAACCCTTTCCGGATTTTCTATAAATGAGATGATTAAAGAAGGTTCTTCAAGAATATATTTTGCATATCCAGACTTTATTTTGTCGGCGGGTTTGCCAAAAAATGCGGTATAAAAATTAATTGTAGCGGCGAGATTGCTTACATATAAAGATGCATGCATCCGCGGAAATGTGTTTGTTTTCATAAGTATTAAAATTTATTATAAGGAATTATTCAACAACAATTTGTGCTGTTATCGGTTTTAAATGTCTCAAAAAAATTAGAAAATTGAGTTTTTATTTGATTCCATTTTTGGGTATTAATGCAATAGCAAATACTGGTGCCTTCTACGGAACCTTTAATAATTTCGGCATGCTTAAGTTCTTTTAGATGTTGTGAAATGGTTGGCTGGGCTAATCCAATCTCATTCACAAGATCTCCGCAAATACAGGCCTGTGTTTTTATAATGTGTTGCAGAATTGCAATTCTTGCAGGGTGGGCTATCGCTTTTGCAAGGAGTGCAAGATCATTCTGCGCATCTGTATAAATTGAAGTTTTTGTAATTCCCATGATTTGTTTATGTCTATATAGCAATATTACGATTAATGAATGGAATAAAAAAATCCGAAGAGAAATTTCTCTTCGGATTTTTAAATCTTAGCAATTAAAAAACTAACCATCAACTATAAAAATTGCTAAGATCATATTTATACATTATAAAATACCCCCACTTCCTCTCTTGGTATTATCATCTCTGTTTTTTCTTCGTAACGCCCTGTTTTTACCACTACCAAATCTATAAGAAAGGCCTACATAAATAGTATTGCTTTCCCAATTAAAGTCTCCAACTTGTCTAAAAGGCCGCTGCCCGTCAAAAGCAAACTGCATGGTGTTAAAAATATCGTTCAAATTAAAACTAATAGTGCCTTTGCGTTCTGCAAAAGAGTAACGCGCCCCTAAGTTTACAAAATACATAGGCTTCATCTCAAACTGTAAGGTTTTGTTGGTGCCTCTGTAAAAACCAAAAACAGAGAAAGTTAGTTTCTTGGTTGCTATAAAATTATTATTCATACGAGCATTCCAGGCAGTATTGTTAATTTCCACCTGTTCTGTTCCTACAAATCCCCTTTGTTTTTGGGAGAAAAAATCAAAACTGGCATTAAAATTCCACCATTTTGTGGGTTTATAATTACTAGATAACTCAAAACCATACGATGAATTATTATCAAAATTGTCAAAAGTAAGTATCAATTTATTTTCATCTAATTCATCTAAATAGACAGCTCTGTTGATTTCATCTTCAATTCTGCGATAAAAGATTCCTGCAGTAATGCTTCCCTTTTTAAGTCTTCGGGTGTAATTACTTTCAATAGAGTTTGTGAATTGCGGAATAAGTTGTGGGTTTCCAAACGATGAAATAAGAGGAGTTGCCCATTCACGTATTGGATTTACCTGCTCAAGCCCTGGTCTATCTACTCTTCTGCTCACACTTATTTGATATTGATTCTCGTCTGAGGGTTTGTATGTGATGAATGCTGATGGGTATATCTGCGTGTATTTATCTGTAAAAGCACGCACAACATTTGTATCTGCTTTTACTTGTACATCTTCCACGCGCACACCTACCTGATAAGACCATTTTTCAAAATTCTGACCAAATGTTGCATACGCTGAGTAAATATCCATTTTGTAATCAAATTCCGTGTCCGGAGTAGGTCTAAGCACCCCATTAGAATTAAAGGTAAGCCCTGTTGATTCATAGTCCACATTCGTATTGAAATAACGAGCTTCTAATCCAGCTTCTAGTTTTGATTTTTCTGATAACGGATTTACATAATCAAGATTAACAAAAGTCTGATCTCTTTTTGTGTCAACAAAATCTTTGTAATCTGGAATAATTCCGGTGCCTCCTTCAAAGTCAAAACCGGCATCTTCGTTACTGCTGAATCGGTTATAATCAACCTCCAGCTCAATACTATGACCTTCTTTTTCGAGCTCTAATTTATAATCAAAATTGTATTGCTCACTCTGATTTGAGTTGATATTGTTGAAAAACTGTTTTTCATCAGGGAAATCGCCATTGTAATATCTAATATCTGTAATACCTCTACCATTCCCATCAAAAATATTCTGGTTGGTGAAAAACGAAAAAGTATTTTTATCATTAATGTAGAAGTCAAATCCTATTTTATACAAATACGATTTATTGTTGTTGAAGAAATCAAAAAATTGTTCCGAATTTTCTACTACTCTAAAAATATGCCCATCATTGATGTACTTTCCTATATTGGTACCAATATTTCCATACACATTAAATTTGCCATTACGGTAATTAAGATCTAGAGATGTATTGAATTTTGCTTCTATTCCTTGAGTTAATCCCATGTTTATAGTTCCGTTGAAACCAATGTTTGCATTACGGTGAAGCACAATGTTAATAATACCGCTCATTCCTTCTGGATTGTATTTTGCTGAGGGATTGGTAATGAGCTCAATGCTTTTTATAGAAGAAGATGGTATCTGTTGAAGCAGCTGTGCAATTGGAACATTGGAGAGCTTACCATCTACCATAACTCGCACATTAGAATTTCCCCTCAAGGTGATGTTTCCCGTTTGTTGATCTACATTTACAGAAGGAATATTGTTCATAATATCTGCCGCTGTAGCTCCGGCAGTGGTAAGGTCTTTACCTACATTTATTACCTTTCTGTCTATTTTTTGTTCAATAGTAGATCTCTCTGCAATAACTTCTACTCCTTCTAGCGCGGCAACCTCCTCTTCAATGATGATGATGCCCAGATTGAGATCTCTATTTTGTCTGGATATTTCTATTTCTTTTTTAAAGGTCTTATAACCTATAAATTGGATTTCAAGAATCATTTTGCCCTCAGGAAGTTTTTCAATTTGAAAAGATCCATCTTCTTTTGTAATTCCACCAGTAATAGTACTTTGGTCTGCAAGTGATTTAATTACAACTGCAGCATAACTCACAGGTTGTTTAAGGATATTGTCTATTACTTTCCCGGAAACAGTACCAATACGAATTGGCTCTACCGGAGCGGTTTGTGCAAGTATCGCATAGCATGATAACAATGCGATAAGCATTACTAATTTTTTCATTGGTTTGATTGTTTTTTGATTGATGATGATTCCCTAACTTGCGTTAAGTTCATATTGAATTGACGACTTATAGCAAACTATGTTACAGCAATTAACATTCTTTAACAAAAATTAACAAATGGCAAAAACACTCGTAATGGGCGCTTCTCTGAGCACAAATAGATATTCTAATATGGCAATTAGGAATTTGCGAAAAAAAAATCAAGAAGTGGTAGCTTTTGGAATGCGTGAGGGCGAGGTTTTGGATGTTACTGTTGTGAACACATTAATTCAGTATACTGATGTGGAAACGGTAACCCTCTATTTGAACCCTGTAAGGCAAGAATCTTATTATCAATATATAATATCATTAAAGCCTAAACGGGTGATTTTTAATCCAGGTACAGAGAATATGGAGTTTTATAAACTATTAGAAGTTAATAATATAAAGGTAGAGGAGGCTTGCACATTAGTCATGCTTTCTACGAATCAATATTAGTCCCAAAAAGGTAAATAACCCATTGATAATCAATAATTCATAACCAAATTCATAACCTCCTAGCGACTCTTTAGGGAGGTAACCTAGGAAGGCGGTTAGTATAACAGATGTAATAGCCACTATGGGTACAAAAGAATCTTTAATTTTATATTTTGTTACTATTCCAAAGGCAAATAGGCCTAATAGAGGTCCATAGGTATAAGCGGCTACGGTAAGAAGACCATCTATGACATTTTTTTCTAAAATATAATTAAACAAGATAATCACCACAACAAGAACCATACTCATAAGAACGTGTACTTTTTTTCGCAGCGATTTTTGAGTTTTCTTTTCTCTTTGTTCAATTTTCAAGAAATCAATACAAAATGAAGTGGTTAAAGAGGTGAGTGCACTATCTGCACTGCTGTATGCAGCGGCAATAAGCCCTAAAATAAAAATAATTCCCAGCCCCATTCCCAAATCTTGATTTAGAGCTATTTCCGGGAATAATAAATCCGTTTTGGGTTTACCATCCATTAATGGTATTGGAATACCATTTGTTTCTGCGTAGACAAAAAGTAATGCTCCTAACCCAAGGAAAACAAGATTCACAAAAATAAGCACAAAACTAAAGGTGATCATATTTTTTTGGGAATCGCCTAGACTTTTACAGGTAAGATTTTTTTGCATCATATCTTGATCTAAACCCGTCATACATATGGTAACAAACATACCCCCAAGAAATGATTTAAGCAGATGCTTTTTTGAGTTGATATCATCTGTAAAAAAAGTTTTCGTGTAATTAGTTAGTTTAGGATTATTCAAGAAATCGTTTAGCGATAAATTGAGTTCACCTAAAATAATATAGATAGTTAATCCTACTGCAGTTAACATAAATAAGGTTTGTAAAGTATCTGTCCAAACAATAGTTTTAATGCCTCCTTTAAAAGTATAGATCCAAATAAGTAGTATTGAAAGTATAACGGTTACTGGAAAAGGAACGTTCCAACTGGCAAACACAAAATATTGTAATACTGTGGCTACCAGAAAAAGCCGGAAAGAAGCTCCAATAATACGAGAGATAAAAAAGAAAAAAGCACCAGTTTTATGACTATAGGTGCCAAATCTATCTGCGAGATATTCGTAAATGGAAGTAACATTAAGCCTATAATAAATAGGCAATAAAATAAAAGCAATTACAAAGTAACCAGCCAAATACCCATAAACCACTTGCATGTAACTAAATTGAGCATCTTTAACCCAGCCTGGGACCGAAATAAATGTAACGCCACTAAGCGATGCGCCAATCATACCAAATGCTACAATGTACCATGGAGACGATCTTTTTGCTTTAAAAAAATCTTCGTTTGAATCTTCTTTTCCTGTGAGAAATGAAATAAAGATTAATACAGCAAAGTAAACTGCAATAAGCAGCAAGATATGAAAGGGTTTCATAGGTTAGAATTAGAGTTGCAAAATACAAACTCCTGTACAAATATGAACTTGGATATATTTAAAAGTTGTAATTTTGTCTTCATGGAATTTTCTTCTAAACTTCTAGAAAATGCGGTCTATGAAATGTCGCAGTTGCCTGGAATAGGTAAGCGAACTGCTTTGAGGCTGGTGCTTCACCTTTTAAGGCAACCCGAAGATCGAACAGATAAATTAGCCAATGCTTTACAACTTTTGAGAAAGACAATTAAATATTGTAAGAATTGTCACAATATTTCTGATGTAGAATTATGTGAGATATGTGCCAATCCTAAAAGGGATACTTCAACAGTTTGTGTGGTGGAAGACATTCGTGATGTAATGGCAATTGAAGGTACGGGTCATTTTAAAGGGCATTATCATGTATTGGGAGGAAAAATATCACCTGTAGACGGTATTGGCCCGCATAACCTTACTATCGGTCCATTAATTAATAAGGTAAAAAATCAAGAGATAAAAGAAGTTATTTTTGCATTGAGTTCTACTATGGAAGGAGATACCACTAACTTTTATATTTATAAGCAGTTAGAAGGTTTAAATATAACCACTTCTACTTTAGCAAGAGGGGTATCTGTAGGAGATGAACTTGAGTTTGCAGATGAAGTGACTTTAGGACGGAGTATATTGCATAGAATTCCTTTTGAGAATTCGCTTAAAAGTTCTTAACAGGCTTAGAAATCATTTAATATAAATGCTAATTTGAGGTCTAAATCATCTATATTTAATGAAATACTCAACAAAAACAATAATATTAAGAGAATTAGATATAATTTAAAAATATTTCATTTTTTTAATTAATTTCGCAATCTTAAAACAAAAAAAGACTTTCTTATTATTGATATGGCAAATTTTGAACTCAAATTACCGAAAATGGGAGAGAGTGTTGCAGAGGCAACTATTACGAACTGGCTTAAAGAAGTGGGGGATACCATTGAGATGGATGAAGCCGTGCTTGAAATTGCTACTGATAAAGTAGATTCTGAGGTGCCAAGTGAAGTAGAAGGGGTTCTCGTAGAAAAACGTTTTAAGGAGGATGATGTGGTTGCAGTGGGTGAAGTTTTAGCGGTTATTAAAATAGAAGGTGAAATTGAAGAAGAATTAAAAGACGCCATACAACCAGAAAGCGAAGTTGTTGAAGCCAACGCTGAAGTTGCTTCTAAACTGCTTACTAATGCTCAAGAAATGACTTCAGAGCCGCTTAACTTTGAAATTTCAGACCGATTTTATTCTCCATTGGTAAAAAATATCGCCAAGGAAGAAGGCGTTACCATGCAGGAATTAGAACAAGTTGCGGGTACAGGTAAAGATGGCAGGGTAACAAAGAATGATATATTAGCATATATTGAAAGCAGAGGTGTCGCACCCGCCGCACAAGAGGTTAAATCTAGTGAGGTTTCAAGTGCGATGAATTCTGAAAAATCAGTGGTGTCCACACCACAACCAATTTCTGTTAATGGTCAAGATGAGGTGATAGAAATGACACGAATGGGTAAACTTATAGCTCATCACATGCGTCAGAGTATCAATACATCAGCACATGTACAGAGTTTTGTTGAGGTAGATGTTACAAATGTTGTCAATTGGCGAAATAAAGCAAAGAAAATATTTTTGGAAAGAGAAGGGGATAAATTGACCTTTACTCCAATTTTTATGGAAGCGGTGGCAAAAGCACTCAAAGACTTTCCTTTAATGAATGTGTCTGTAGATGGTGACCGCATCATTAAAAGAAAAAACATCAATTTGGGTATGGCAGCTGCTTTGCCAGATGGGAATCTTATTGTGCCAGTCATTAGAGATGCAGATCAGTTAAACTTAGTTGGTTTAGCTAAAAAAGTAAACGATCTTGCTAGCAGAGCCCGCGAAAATAAACTTAAGCCAGATGAAATTCAAGATGGAACTTATACCGTAACCAATGTTGGGACCTTTGGCAGTGTATTTGGAACTCCTATTATAAACCAACCGCAAGTAGGTATTTTGGCTTTAGGAAGTATAAGAAAAGTACCTGCCGTAATAGAAACCCCGGAAGGAGATTTTATTGGAATTCGTCATAAAATGTTTTTATCTCATAGTTATGACCATAGAGTTGTAAATGGTGCTCTAGGCGGAATGTTTGTAAAAAGAGTTGCAGAGTATCTTGAAGCCTGGGATTCTGATAGAGACATTTAAAATAGAAACATGAATAAGCCTGTTTTCACAAAATAAAAACAGGCTTATAATTTTGGCCAAGTTCAATCGCAGTCAATATTTTATATGATACTGTTATATTTCTTATTTTGGTTCATAAAAGATCTTAGCAAAATAATTCCTGGATGATTTTCAGTTGAAGGAAACTCTTCAAGTAATGTTTTAGAATTAAACATTTTAAAACCTGGAATTTTTTCAGCATCCCTAATACCCAGTCTCTCAAATGCCATATTCCAGTTTTTGAATTTTCTTTCCCTTGTAATTCCGCTAGTAATTTTATAGATGGATCGATGTCTTAAATCGCTTTTGATGGTTTCAAATAAGTTTGTCACATCATATTTATCCCCTTCAATGTATTGAATGAAATTACCATCAAAATGAATTAGCATACCCGTAATTCCTTTGCGCTCATTATTTTGTCTACTTTCTAATAATAAACTTTTCAATTGATGATTTGTGAAATCATAAGTTGCAGTGCTGATATAACACAGATAATAATACATATAAACCTTCCATTAAATGTTCAGTAAAGCTTAAAGCTTTATTTTGGTTTGGAGTGGGCCAGCAAGTAGGAAAATTAAGTTTAAGAGTTTATTATAAATGTACTTAAAAAACTTAATATATGGTTAATTAGTTCATAATATTTTGAATAATTCTTAAAAAATAATGACAATTGTAATAAAATACACTTTACTTAAAAAATAAGTGAACTTAGGTACTATTGATGGTGTATGTATGGAAATGATATTTTTTTTGAAATATTGTTTGATGAATAACTTAAAGCATTCGCCAATCAATGCGTATCTTTATGCGCTATAAATTTGGGGATATGGAATTAAAATTAACTAGGCCTATATGTTTTTTTGACTTGGAAACTACAGGTACAGACGTAGCAAAAGATAGAGTGGTTGAGATATCTATTCTTAAAGTATTTCCCAATGGAAATAAAGAAAGTAAAACATGGCTTGTTAATCCAGAAATGGTAATTCCAGATAATGTAATTGCCGTACATGGAATTACAAATGAAAAAGTAGCTGGGGAACCCACGTTTAAAGAACTGGCCCACCAAATATATCAAATGATTAAGGATAGCGATCTAGCAGGCTATAATTCAGATAGGTTTGACATCCCGCTTTTGGCAGAAGAAATGCTAAGATCTGATATAGATTTTGATATGAAAAACAAAGTGTCTGTAGATGTTCAAACAATTTTTCATAAAATGGAAAAGAGAACGCTATCTGCTGCGTACAAATTTTATTGTGACAAAGACCTTGAAGACGCTCATAGTGCGGAAGCTGATACAATGGCAACCTACGAAGTTTTAAAATCACAATTGGATAGATATGATGATATTGAGAATGATATGAAGCAATTATCGGAGTTTACTAAACGAAAACACGCCGCAGACTTTGCGGGATATATCATTTACAATAAAGACAATGAAGAGATATTCTCATTTGGGAAGCATAAAGGTAAAAAAGTAGAAGATGTTATGGAGCAGGAGCCAGGATATTTTGGTTGGTTGCTTAACGCAGATTTTCCGTTGTACACAAAAAAGGTATTAACAAATATTAAACTTCGAAAACTTAATAACAAGCTTAATTGATTTATTACAACCAATATGAAACTTATTTGTATAGGAAGAAACTACGCAGAGCATATCAAAGAACTCGCAAATGAAAAACCGGAAAACCCAGTAGTATTTATGAAGCCTGATTCTGCTATTTTGCCTAAGCAGCAGGATTTTTATTTACCTGATTTTTCAAATGATGTTCATTATGAGGTTGAAATTCTGATAAAAATAAAGAAACTAGGTAAGCATATTTTCCAAAAATTTGCTCATAATTATTATGATGAAATTGGACTGGGTATTGATTTTACAGCTCGTGATTTACAAAGTGATTTGAAGAAAAAAGGCTTGCCATGGGAAAAAGCAAAAGGGTTTGATGGCTCTGCTGTTATAGGAAAATGGCTTCCTAAGACAGAATTTAATAATCTTCAGAATGTTAATTTTAGTTTAAAGAAAAATGGTACAACCGTTCAAAATAGTAATACTTCGTTGATGCTTTGGAAAATAGATGAGCTTATTGCCTACGTGTCTTCTTATTTTACCTTAAAAATAGGAGACGTGATCTTTACAGGAACCCCCGCGGGGGTTGGTAAAGTCGTAGCTAATGATTATCTTGAAGGCTTTATTGAAAAGAAAAAAATATTCTCCCTTTATATTAAATAAAAATGCTTTATAATTTAGATAAACTTACAGAACTATCCGGAGGAGACGAAGAATTTATTCTCTCTGTGATAAGTGTTTTCTTAGAAGAAACACCTCAAGACTTGAGTAACCTTAAAAATGCCGTTGAAAATGAAAATTTTGAAGATATTTACCAGCATGCTCATAAAATGAAACCTAATGTAGATCTTTTGGGTATGGAAGATACACGAATAAAAGTGTTAGCTATAGAGACTCAAGGAAAAGGGGATAAAGATATGGAAGTTATCAATGCTCTTTTTCCAGAGGTGGAAGCCAGTGTTCATAAAGCAATCCATCAGCTAAAAGACAATTTTAGTCTCTAATGTATGCGGAAATAATTACTATTGGTGATGAAATCCTGATAGGGCAAATAGTGGACACCAATTCTGCTTTTATTGCAAAAGAACTCAATAAAATTGGGGTTTCTGTATTCCAGATTACATCTGTACAGGATGAAAAACAGCATATTCTAAATTCTTTTAGTGAGGCGAGTTCTAGAGCAGACATAGTTATAATTACTGGTGGACTGGGACCTACAAAAGACGACATCACAAAACATACCATCTGTGAATTCTTTGAAGATAAATTGGTGCAGAATGATGAGGTTTTAAAGCATGTAGAAGGTTTATTTGAAAAATATATAAGTACACCAATTTCAGATATAAACAGAGCTCAGGCATTGGTTCCTTCTAAAGCAGAAGTATTAATGAATTTGTATGGTACAGCACCCGGTATGTGGTTGTTACACGAAGATAAGGTGTTTGTCTCGTTACCAGGAGTCCCGTATGAAATGAAGTCTTTGATGAGTACGTATGTGATTCCCAAGATTCAAAAACATTTCCAGCGTCCTTATATACTTCATAAAACAGTATTAACGTACGGTTTAGGAGAAAGCGCAATAGCAGAAAGGATAGCGCATTGGGAAGAAAACCTGCCAAGTTTTGTAAAATTAGCTTACCTTCCTAATTTAGGCAAGGTTAGACTTCGGTTAACTGCTAAAAGTGATCGTAAAGAACTTATAGAAACGGCTATTAAAGAAGAAGTGAATAAACTTCATGAACTTATAGGCGATATTATTTATGGCTATGAGAATGATGAAATCATAGAAGTTCTTATTGGGCGAATTTTAACCGAAAAAAAACAAACATTGGCAACGGCAGAAAGCTGTACTGGAGGAATGATAGCAGAAAGAATCACTTCTGTTCCTGGGGCATCTGCTTATTTTTTAGGGAGTATTGTTTCTTATGCAACAAATATAAAAACTACAGTGTTAGGCATTTCACAAGAACTCATTGATACATATTCTGTTGTCAGTGCGGAGGTTGCTGAGGCAATGGCTATACAAGTAAAAAAAATAATGCATACAGATTATGCAATCGCTACAACGGGTAATGCAGGCCCATCTAAAGGAGATGCTGATGCTGAGGTAGGTATGGTGTATATCGCTATTGCAAGTCCTGCTGGTGTTTTCTCTGTGGGAGCCAATTTAGGAAATCACCGAGAAAAAGTGGTAAATAAAGCAGTAAATAAGGCTTTTGAATTGTTGCAAAAAGAAATTTTGAAAAATTGAGAATTCTTATTTGTCTGAGAGTTAAAAAATTCGTTAATTTGCACCCTGTTTTGAAATAACGAAAAATACTAAGTACATGTCTAGAGTTTGTGAACTTACAGGAAAGAAAGCAATGGTGGGAAATAATGTTTCTCACGCAATGAATAAGACCAAGCGCAGATTTGACGCCAATCTTACCAAAAAACGTTTTTATATACCAGAAGAAGATCGTTGGGTTACCCTGAAAGTTTCAACTTCGGCAATAAAAAATATAAATAAAAAAGGTATTACAGCGGTACTCAAAGAAGCGAGAGCAAAAGGGTTTATCAAGTAATAAGTAAAGAGATACAAAATGGCAAAAAAAGGCAATAGAATTCAGGTAATACTGGAATGTACAGAGCACAAGGAGTCTGGGAAGCCAGGTACTTCACGCTACATAACTACAAAAAATAAGAAAAATACTCCAGATAGATTGGAAATTAAAAAATTCAACTCTATCCTTAAGAGAATGACTGTTCATAAAGAAATTAAATAAGTAAGTGTCATGGCAAAGAAAACAGTAGCAACATTACAGACTTCTTCTAAAAGATTGACCAAAGCTATAAAAATGGTTAAGTCTCCTAAATCAGGTGCTTATGTTTTTGTAGAATCGGTAATGTCACCAGAGGCAGTGAACGATTGGTTGAATAAAAAATAATACCATCTATTTTCAGATATAGCAAAGCTACTTTCGTAATGAAAGTAGCTTTTTGTTTTATATCTTTGAGCAATCAACCGGGGAATCCCCAATAGAATATAATCTATCAATGAGTCTATTTAAGAAGATATTTTCATCAGATAAAAAAGAAACCCTAGATAAAGGGCTTGAAAAATCAAAAACCAGTTTTTTTTCTAAACTAAGTAAAGCAGTTGCAGGAAAATCAAAGGTAGATGACGAGGTGCTAGACAATCTCGAAGAAATATTGGTGAGTAGTGACGTAGGTGTGGATACAACACTAAAGATTATAGAACGCATAGAAGCCAGAGTTTCAAGAGATAAATATTTAGGAACAGAAGAGCTCAATAAAATTTTAAGGGAAGAAATCGCGGCACTACTTTCTGAAACTAATAGCGGTGAAGCTACAGATTTTGAATTGGATACCAACCAAAAACCTTATGTTATTATGGTGGTAGGGGTGAATGGTGTAGGAAAAACAACTACGATAGGTAAATTAGCAAATCAATTTAAAAAACAAGGTAAAAAAGTAGTGCTTGGAGCAGCAGATACTTTTAGAGCAGCGGCTATAGATCAGTTAAAAATATGGGCAGACAGAGTGCAAGTTCCTATTATAAGTCAAAATATGGGTAGTGATCCCGCATCAGTTGCTTTTGATACACTTACATCTGCGGTATCTCAAGATGCAGATATAGTGATTATTGATACGGCAGGACGTCTTCATAATAAGGTAAATTTAATGAATGAACTAACTAAAGTGAAAAGGGTAATGCAAAAAGTGGTTCCAGATGCTCCCCATGAAGTGCTATTGGTACTAGATGGTTCTACAGGGCAAAATGCTTTTGAACAGGCAAAACAATTTACCAAAGCAACCGAGGTTACCTCTCTTGCGGTAACTAAATTAGATGGAACTGCCAAAGGTGGCGTTGTAATAGGTATTTCAGATCAGTTTCAAATTCCTGTCAAGTATATCGGAGTAGGTGAAGGGATAGAAGATCTACAAATATTTAATAAATACGAATTTGTAGATTCGTTTTTCAAATAATTTTAATAAAAGTTGGCAAACTAAGACTTCAAAAATGTTCCGAAATTTTTCTTTAATAGGTTTATTCTTATGTTTCGGAACATTCACAAATGCACAAATTACGCACCCAAAGTCTAGTCCTCATGCAATAATCCAGCAAGAAGCAGGGCTCACCAATTTTATAGTTGATTATTCAAGACCTGCGGTTCGAGGTAGAGAAATTTTTGGAGAATTGGTTCCTTATGGAAGAATTTGGCGGGTTGGCGCTAATGAGTCTACCAAGCTAACAATTTCCCAAGAAGTAACCATTATGGGGAATAAGCTTCGGGCAGGTACCTATGCTTTGTATGCTTTTCCTAAAGAAAATATATGGGAGATTGTTTTCCATAAAAACACATCACATTGGGGCGATGGAAGAGAAGAGTACAATCCGGCAGAAGATGCTTTTAGAATAGAAGTGAGTCCAGAAGAAATCAAAGATTTTCAGGAAAATTTCACTATAAGTTTTAATGAAATAGGTTATGAATCGCTTTATATGGATTGGAGGTGGGCATATACGCGTATTCGCATTCCTATTAAATTGAACACCCACCTGCTTATGATGGAAGAAATAGAAAAACAATTGAAAAACAATCCAAATGCAACTAGCTTCTATCAGGCAGCTCGTTATTTACAAGAGCAAAATAAACAATTAAATCAAAGTCTTATTTGGTTAAAGAAAGCTGAAACTCTTGAAGGTTCAAAATACTATATTAGCAGGGTACGTTCTCTCGTTTATGCCTCTTTAGGGCAATATAAAAAAGCGATAAATTCAGCTGAAAATTCATTGAAGATGTCACAAGCATTGGGTAAAGATGAATTTGTTAGAATAAATATGTACAACATAAAAAAGTGGAAGGTGAAACTCATTAATTGATGAAACAAATGCTTTACTTGATAGGAGGAATAATCATTTTAATGGGAGTGCTTTTAGTTCTGTATTTTTCAGGCCCTGTAATTTCCATTAAGTCCTTGAGTCCGCTTCTGCCAGAAGTCTCAGAAGATCTCGCAGAGCTGGAGGAGATGGTTAAGGATAAAGAAGCTCGTTATAGTAATAAATTAAAACCGGGTAATGAATCTAAGATTATTTGGGCAGATAGCGTGCCTTCCAAAACCAAATACAGTATTGTATATTTACATGGTTGGTCTGCTAGTAGTGAAGAAGGTGCTCCGCTGCACACAGAAACAGCAAGAAGATATCATTGTAATCTTTACCTACCTCGCTTAGAAGGTCATGGTTTTAAGGGTATAAATGGTATGCGAAATCTGACAGCAGTAAAATTAATGGATTCAGCCAAGGAAGCCGTTGCCATTGCTTCAAAATTAGGAGATAAAGTAATAGTGATTGCTACTTCAACTGGCGCTTCTTTAGCATTGTATTTAGCCGGAGAAAACCCTTGTATAGCTGGAATTATTATGTATTCACCTAACATTGAGTTGTATGCTTCTGCTGCAAAATTGTTAGGAGGCCCCTGGGGTTTACAATTTGCAAGAATGATCAATGGCGATTATTATGAATTTCAGGTGAATGCTGTTAGAAGAAAATTTTGGACTCACAGATATAACGTAGAAGCATTACCCCAGCTTCAGGTATTATTGAATTATACGATGGTTCCTAAAACGTTTGAAAAAGTCAAGCAGCCTGTTTTTATGGGGTATTATTTTAAAAATGAAGAAGAACAAGATAAAGTAGTTTCTGTAGCGGCTATGTTAAGAATGTTTGACCAACTTGGAACACCAGAATCAGCTAAACATAAAAAAGCATTTGCAGAGGCGGGACATCACGTTTTGGCATCACACACTATTTCAAAAGATATCTCTTCTGTTACAAAAGAAACTTTTTACTTTTTAGAAAATCATATGGGACTGAGTCCGCACAAACAATAAATCTTTTTGTTATGAATTATTTTAAATACCTTCTCTTAGTATTGTTATTAGTGGCGTGTAAACAAGAATCTAAGATAGTAGAAGATCCTGTGGTCTGGTCTTCTTATGATGAAACTGAAGAGTTAGAAGAACAAGAAACCCACGAGATAGCTAGAATGCGCTTTAAATTGCTGAACTCAAAATTTGTAGACAAAAATTTATTTTGGAAACCTTTTGAAACAGCACTATCCGCTTTTGGAAATGAGAAATACGAAAGTTTAAAAGCGAGTATCCTTGAAAAGAATATTCCAGAATTGCAAAAGCAAATCAAAGACGGAACGTTAACTTATGAAGAATTAATACTCTTTTATTTATACCGAATTAGAAAATATGAAAGTGATAATACGTCTTCACTAAATGCAATCATAGCACTAAATCCTGATGTACTTAAACAAGCAAAAGAAAAAGATGAAAATATACAAGATGTTGATTTGTACTCAATGTATGGCATGCCTGTGCTTTTAAAAGATAATATTGGTGCCTTAGGGATGCCTACCACCGCAGGTGCTTTTGTACTGAAAGATAATTATACGGAGGATGCTTTTATAACCAGTAAAATCAAAGAATCTGGTGCACTTATTTTAGGAAAAGTAAATTTAAGCGAATGGGCTTATTATTTCTGTAGTGGTTGCCCTTTAGGGTATAGCGCAGTAGGCGGACAAACCTTAAATCCCTATGGAAGAAAAAAGTTTGAAACGGGAGGTTCAAGCTCGGGAAGTGGAGTTGCGGTAGCTGCTAATTATGCAGTGGTTGCTGTTGGAACAGAAACGGCTGGTTCTATTCTGTCTCCTTCAAGTCAAAATTCAGTGGTAGGATTAAAACCTACTATAGGATTGCTTAGTAGGTCTGGTATTGTTCCAATCTCAAGTACACTAGATACTCCAGGGCCAATGACTAAGAGTGTTGTAGATAATGCTATTTTTCTCAACGCAATGTTAGGGAAAGATAAGACAGATGCAGCATCTATTGAAACCAACAAGGACTATCTAGAAAACTTATTAAAAGCTTCTCTTAAAGGAAAAAAAATGGGTGTGCTAAAGCCACTTTTGGAAAATAAAATCTACAGCGAAACCATTGAAAAATTAAAAATAGAAGGCGTAGAGATAGTTGAATTTGAACCCGAAGATATCCAGTTGGAAGGATTTTTAACTTTGTTGAATATTGATATGAAATATGACCTTCCAAAGTACTTTAGAACCTATGCAAAAGATAATATAAAAGTGGAAAGTATTGAAGATGTAGTGATGTTTAACCTTAAAGATTCTCTTGTAAGAGCCCCTTACGGGCAACAATTATTCCAGGGAATTGTTAAAGATTCTACAACGCTTGAAGAACTTGAAAAGATTAAACAAAATTTAGAGGAAGATGCTAGAAAGTTTTTTGATAGGGTAATGGATACCTACCAATTGGATGCGGTATTATCAATTAATAATTATCATGCGGCTTATGCGGCGGTAGCCAAATATCCTTGTTTAACGGTGCCTATGGGGTATAAAGAGTCTGGAGAGCCTATTAGTCTTACTTTTATAGGAAAGCCTTTTACAGAAGAGCATCTTTTAAAATTAGGATATGCATTTGAGAATGCCACAAAAGTGAGAAAATCGCCAAAAAATTATAAATAAAAGCAAGTTAATGTCACAGAGAAACCTAATTATAATCACCAAAATAGTAGCTTTTTATTGTCTCTTTTATATTGGAGTCAAGTTGTATGGTATCTATACAGGAATGTGGTTTTTACCTAATTTGATTATTGTAGGGATCTTAAGTGTTTTTGGAATTGCAGGATGGCTTATTATCCGGTCTAAAAAGTACAATTGGCCTTTTGCGATTATTGGAGCTATTGTTATTGTCTTATTAAGAATTTACGAAATTAGACTCATTAATTATTTGTATGAAAACTTTTAATTAATTAAGGCGTTTATTTTTTCCCATAAAAGAGTATCAAAACTTGAAGGGCCTAAAAGTGTTTCTCCTCCATCTTGTCCTAATCTTACGATTACAAGATTCTGGCTAGGTACAATATATAATTTTTGATCATTTGCTCCTAAACCAGCAATGAGATCTTGTGGAGCGGCGGGAATTAAATTTCCTTGAAAAAGAGTTGTGCCACCCGGTACTCTATAGCTATCTTTCCCATTTAACCACCATAAATAACCATACGCTTTATTAAGTGTTTGAGAGGTAGACACCATTTCTTCAAAATATTGCATGTCTGAAAGGATTACGTTGCCATTCCAGTTTCCTTTATTGAGATTTAAAAGACCAAAACGCGCCATACTTCTCGCTGTGCTTACGTAAATGTTATTAAAGTTAATGGATAACCAAGCACCATTCATTCCAATTGGATTGCGAAGTTTGGAATTAAAGTAAGAAGAAAATTCTTGCCCTGTTGCACCTTCTACAATATTTTGTGTAAGGGTGTAAGTGGCATTATGATAAAACCAAAAACTACCGGGAGTATTTAAATAAGTGAGACATTCTGGATCGGTACAATTGGTATCAGAAATATTATAATCAATGCCAGTTGTCATTGTAAGGTGATTCCAGATACTTATTTGATCTTCTTGAGAGCCACTCAAACTACTCCATCCATTCCCAAGATATAATGAAGATGAATCATCTACATTCAGAAAACCTTCTTGCTGAGCAATTCCTAAGGTGAATGCAGATAAAGTTTTACCCGCAGAGAACCAAGGATAATTTTGAGATGCACTTCCACCATTAAAATAGGCTTCAACGGCTATTTTTCCATCTTTTAAAATGAGAAATGCTTGTGATTCTTTCGCTTCCAAGAAATTGTAGAGCGGCTGAAGCTCATTTTCATTCCAGCCTAAAGAAGTTATAGAAACAGATTCCCAATCATCATCATTAGTGGGAGGAAAATACAATTCATTTGGGTCAGATTCAGTTTCAGTATCAGTTAAAACATCAGTTTGTGAAGAACAGGAGCCTACCGTTAAGCATAGAAAAAAGAAATTTAACATGAAAAGGAAATGGCGCATAGTGAGGTGGTTTTGATTTATAGGACTCTCAAAGATACAAAAGGTTTAAAAAGTTGTATTTTTGCAGGCGCTAAAGAAAAAGCAATGAGAACAAAATCACTCAAAAAGAATAAAATTAATGTAGTTACACTTGGTTGTTCTAAAAATGTTTACGACTCAGAAGTACTCATGGGACAGTTAAAAGCCAATGGAAAGGAAGTAGCTCATGAAGAAGACGGAAATATTGTTGTAATCAATACCTGTGGTTTTATTGCAAATGCAAAGGAAGAAAGTGTAAATACCATTCTTGAGTATGTTCAGAAAAAAGAAGAAGGAGAAGTAGATAAGGTCTTTGTAACAGGTTGTCTTAGTGAACGCTATAAGCCAGATCTGGAAAAAGAAATTCCAAATGTAGACCAGTATTTTGGAACTTCAGACCTCCCCGTTTTATTAAAAGCTTTAGGAGCAGACTATAAGCATGAACTTATAGGGGAACGTCTTACTACGACCCCTAAAAATTATGCCTATCTAAAAATAGCAGAAGGCTGTGACAGGCCTTGTTCATTTTGTGCGATTCCATTAATGCGTGGTAAACATAAAAGCACGCCCATAGAGAATCTTGTTTTAGAAGCACAAAAACTGGCTGCAAAAGGAGTGAAAGAACTCATTTTAATTGCTCAAGATCTTACATACTATGGGTTAGATATTTATAAAGAGCGTCGTTTAGCCGCTCTTTTAAAAGCATTAGCACAAGTAGATGGTATAGAATGGATACGATTGCATTATGCATTTCCTACCGGTTTTCCAATGGATGTTTTGGAAGTTATGAAATCGGAATCTAAAATTTGTAATTATATAGATATTCCATTACAACATATTGCAGATCCTATTCTTAAATCTATGAGAAGGGGCACTACTAAAGCAAAAACCACAAAACTACTTCAGGAATTTAGAAAAATGGTTCCAGAAATGGCGATACGAACCACATTGATTGTGGGGTATCCTGGTGAAACAGTAGAAGATTTTGAAGTGCTTAGAGAGTGGGTTCGTGAAATGCGTTTTGAGCGATTGGGTTGTTTTACCTATAGTCATGAGGAAAATACCCATGCGTATAATCTGGAAGATGATGTGCCAGAAGAAGTAAAACAACAGCGAGCATCAGAAATCATGGAAATACAATCACAAATCTCTTGGGAACTAAATCAGCAAAAAATAGGGAAGACCTTTCAATGTCTTATAGACCGAAAAGAAGGAGGCTATTTTGTGGGTAGAACAGAGTTTGATTCTCCGGATGTAGATAATGAAGTACTTATTGATGCTTCAAAATTCTATGTTAAAATAGGAGACTTTACGACTTTGAAAATTATAGATGCTGCTGATTTTGATTTATACGCGGAGCCAATTTAGGTACCAACAAATAATCATAAAAATGAGGAGCTTTAAGATCTCTCTTTTTATTTGGTAATACGGTATGTCTTCTTTTCCGTGCCAATGCCTTTTAAAGTTAATGATTTCCATTCTTTTGGTAGTATTGGATTTATTTGTTCTATCCCATTTTTAGTTATATGAAGACCACCAAAACCAGCCAATACAACCTGAAGCATTCCACCCGCACCCGTTGCAAAATATGGATTGTTGCTAGTTGCTGCTTCAGCTAATGCTCCAAAAGGAGGTCTCTTGTTGGGTTCGTAAGAACGTTTAAATAATCGGAACGCTTCTTTGGAATTACCAAGCCTAGCATAGATTACTGCAAAAACAGATTGCCCCATGGCAGGACCTTCCGGGGAGAGTCTTGGTTCATAATATTTTAAATCCTTTAAAACGGTCTCCTTGTCATTAATAATAGATAATGGATAAGTTAACAAGTTTACGTCAGCTTGTTTAATAATGTCCCCATCATAAGCCTTGTGTTCTTTGGTGGTACCGTCTGAGAATTTATGGATAATGATATTATCTGCAATCTCTTCCCATAAAGGATTTGCTGCATTACTGGTTTCTTTTGCCGCTTGTACTGCAAATTTTAAAGCTGTAATGGCAGAACCATTGGTAAATGCATTGTCATTTACATTAGGGGCAAACTCATTGGCACCCACAACATTTTTTATAGAATAACTACCATCTTTATTTTTTGAAGATCTGCTAACCCAATAATCTGCAATTTCCTTCATCATTGGATATCCTCGCTCAAAGAGCCATTTTTTATTTTTGGTAACTCTATAATAATTCCAGAAAGCAATAGCAACATCTGCGGTAATGTGATGTTCAAAAGTGCCTGTAAGAGCCCAAGCAGGGGTTGCTTCCTCGCCGGTATCATCACTTTCCCAAGGAAACATAGCTCCTTTGTACCCAAAATTAATGGCTTTTTCCTTGGCTTTTTGTAAACGATCTGAACGATAATTCACCAGAGATCTTGCAATATCTTGATTTAGCATTAAAAGAGGAGGGAACATCCATAATTCTGTATCCCAAAAGATATGCCCATTATAATTTTGGGAAGAGAGTCCCATAGGAGCAATACTTAAATTTGAATCTCCACGAGCAAAAGCATATAAGTGGTATAATGCGAGTCTAACATCCAATTGCGACTGTAAATCACCTTCTATTATAATATCTCCTTCCCACAGTTCCTCCCATAACTTTTTATGTTGTTTTAATAACTCTGTTTTAGGAGTTAAAAGATTAAAGATCACAAACCTTTCAGATTCAGATTGCGGATCTTCAAAATCTTGTGTAGTGCATTGAGCAGCTGTCCACGCAAAGCCATAAGCTTTTCCCTTGGCTAATGATTTTTTAAATGATACCTGATGTTCAAATTTATTAATTTTTTTAGGTGTTAATTCAGGTCTTTGATTTTCTCTTGTAGAATTTATGTCATACCATATAAAAGTTGCCGAGGTACTTACCGTATGTTTTTCTAAGCGACTTTTAGCTACCGTTTGGAGAATAGGCATAGTGGTTTCAAGATCTTGTAATATTCTAAAAGTGCTAAGTGGATTTTTGTATTCTTCTGGAGTTATAATTTTTCCGGCAACTTCAACTTCAATATTCTTTTTAGGTACAATGTTTACATCTATATAGCCTGTATATTGCACATTACGTAGTGCATAGATTGTATAGCTTATAGTTGCTTTATCTTTAAAATCAAAAGAAGTAGTAAACCCTGCTTCTTTCATATATAGAGTTTGATTCCAATTAGAAATATTATTTTCGGTAATAAGCTCTCCATCTATTTTCATTTCAAGATTACCAAAATTCATTCCTAATAAAATTCTACTTACCCCCAATGGAGATTCCTTGTCGTATACATTATTCAAAATAATAGATTTAACCTCAAACGGCTTGGCAGAGGGCAGAATACCAATTCTTCCGTTGGCGGTTACAACCCCAGTGTATTTATCTACTTTCCCAGCACTAAGTGTCCATCCATCTTTGTTTTGCTGAGCTTCAGCAAAGCCTGAAATCAGCATAAGAAGTAACAGAAGTTTTTTCATATTTGAAGGTTTAAAAAGAATAATTGCATTTTAAAAATATGAAAAAACCTATAAAGAATATATTTTAAGATGCTGTTTATAATTATTTATAAGGCTTCCTTTACATTTTCACATTAAATAGTATTTTTGCGCATGCAACAGAACGTTTTAATTTTAGATTTCGGATCACAATACACACAGTTAATTGCCCGAAGAGTGAGGGAATTAAATATTTACTGCGAAATTCATCCTTACAATCATTTACCTGAAGATCTTACCATCTTCAAAGCAGTTATCTTATCAGGTTCGCCATTTTCTGTGAGAGCAGATAATGCTCCACATCCAGATTTATCTTCAATTAGAGGTAAAGTGCCTTTACTTGGGGTGTGTTATGGGGCGCAATATCTGGCTCATTTTAATGATGGCTTGGTTGCTCCATCTAATACCAGAGAATATGGTCGTGCTAGTCTTGCAGACATTAAAAGTGATGAGATGTTTTTTGAGGGAATTTCAATGGGTAGTCAGGTTTGGATGAGTCATAGTGATACTATAAAAAAACTGCCTAAGGGTGCTGTGAGACTTGCTAGTACTTCTGATGTAGAAAATGCAGCCTATCGCTTTGAAGGGGAACAAACTTTTGGAATTCAGTTTCATCCTGAGGTATATCATTCTAAACAGGGAAAACTACTTTTAGAGAACTTTCTAGTAAAGATAGCGGGAGTTCCTCAAACTTGGACACCAGATAATTTTGTGGATATGACGGTGGCAGATTTGCAGAAAAAAGTAGGTAAAGAAAAAGTGGTACTTGGACTTTCTGGTGGAGTAGATAGCACAGTAGCAGCGGTTTTATTGAATAAAGCTATAGGCAGTCAACTGTATTGTGTTTTTGTTAATAATGGTTTATTGCGAAAGAATGAGTTTCAGAATGTCTTACATCAATACGAAGGCATGGGATTAAATGTGATAGGTGTAGACGCTTCGGCACGTTTTTTGGAAGCTTTAAAAGAGATTGATGATCCAGAGTTGAAAAGAAAAGCAATAGGTAAAGCTTTTATTGAAGTTTTTGATGACGAAGCACATAAATTAACCGATGTAAAATGGTTGGCTCAAGGAACTATTTATCCGGATGTTATAGAGTCAATCTCAGTAAAAGGACCCTCAGCAACTATAAAATCGCACCACAACGTGGGAGGGTTGCCAGATTTTATGAAATTGAAAGTGGTAGAGCCTTTACGAATGTTGTTTAAAGATGAGGTAAGACGTGTAGGAGCTTCCATGGGAATTGATTCGGAACTGTTAGGAAGACATCCTTTTCCAGGACCAGGACTTGCTATTAGGATTCTAGGTGATATAACCGAAGAAAAAGTAAAGATGCTTCAGGAAGTAGATGCTATTTTTATTAATGGTCTCAAAGATGCGGGTCTTTATGATAGTGTATGGCAGGCAGGAGCTATGTTGCTGCCAGTAAATTCAGTAGGAGTGATGGGAGATGAACGAACTTATGAAAAATGCGTGGCATTACGCGCAGTAGAAAGTACCGATGGAATGACGGCAGATTGGGTGCATTTGCCTTATGAATTTTTACAAAAAACATCAAATGAAATAATAAACAGGGTAAAAGGCGTTAATAGAGTAGTATATGATATTAGTTCAAAACCCCCTGCAACCATTGAATGGGAATAATAATTACAGCCAAATGAAAAAACTATTTATCTTCTTACTTGTTATTTTTAGTGCTGTTTCTATAGCAAATGCTCAACAATTTAAAACACATGCTGTTAAAGAAGGAGAGACGCTAGAAAGTATTGCAGCTAAGTATGAAGTTTCTAAATCAGATATCATTCGCCTAAACCCAGAAGTGAGAAGAGGGGTTAGGCCAAATACTATTTTGATCATTCGGTTAAACGCAAAAAAGACCATAATCAACAAAACAGAAGATCAAAAATCTACTATTAGCGATACCATTGCAAAAGCCAAAAAGCCAAAAGTCACTATTAAGCAAGAAGTTAGTTTTATCTGGCATAAAGTGCGCAGAAAAGAAACGCTGTACAGAATATCTAAGAAGTATGATGTAACCGTTGATGATATAAAAAAATATAATAAAGAATTATATGGAAGGGAATTGAAGAAGGGTGAACGTATAAGAATACCGCAATTTCCAGAACCTCCGCCAATAGAATTTGGTCCAGATTCAATTCCGGTGGGCTTAGAAAAATATACAGTAAAACCTAAGGAAGGGAAGTGGCGTATTGCATATGAAAATGGAATAACCATTGATGAACTGGAAAAGCTCAACCCCGAAATTGGAGAAAGCCTAATTGAAGGACAAGAATTGTTTATACCTAAAAAAGCTACGCTAGAACAACCAAAAGTGAACGATAGTTTATATAACTATTATACTGTAAAACCCAAAGAAGGTTTTTACAGGTTAAAAGTTAAACTTGGTCTCACACAAGAAGAGTTGGAGGCTTTGAACCCCGGACTTGATACCTTGGGTTTAAAAGCGAACATGGTATTAAGAATTGATAAGCAAGTTGATGGAAATTTTAATGTAAAAGAAGGATTGTTGGTAGAAAATTTTTCGCTTTTTGATAGCATCAATGCTAACAATATTCCAGAAGTAACAATTATCCTTCCTTTTAAATTAAATACCATACAGGTTGCATCTGATAGAATTATTAAAGATAAAATAGAAAGAGATAAGATATTGAATTATGCGCTGGATTTTTATAGCGGAGCGTTGTTAGCTCTAGATACCGTAAAGCAGTTAGGAATCTCTGCTAATGTCAGAGTTATGGATAGCGAAATGGATGAGCAGGCGGTTGCACGACTTTTTTACGATACTAATTTTGAAAATACAGACGCAGTGATTGGTCCACTTCTGCCCAAGACTTTCAATGTGGTTGCTGAAAAGTTGTCGGAAAAGAATATACCAATATTTGCGTTGGTGGGCAGTAACGATTTCAAACAAGGAAGCAATGTGTTTCTAAGCTATCCAAACTCAGAATCAATGTATGTTAAGATGACTCAGTACATTGCTAAATCTAAAGACTCTGTTAATCTTATTGTTATTTCAGATAAAAAAAATGAGGCTGTAAGAGATCGTCTTAAATTGCGATTCCCCGATATTAAAACCTTGGAGCCCCATGAGGACAAATTCATTAGAATAGAAGATATTAACCCATTAATGGTGAAAAATCAAACGAATTGGATTCTAGTAGAAACACAAGATGTTTCTTTAATTGCAAATATTACTTCCGTTTTAAATTCTGCACTAACAGAGGAATTCAAAATACGTATGCTTACTACAAATAAAAGTAATGCTTTTGAAGATGTTAATATCTCTAATGCCTACTTATCTAATCTGAATTTTTATTTTCCATCTGTCAATGAAAATATCTCCTCTAACAGCAGGTTTGTAAAGGCATATAGGAAAAAATTTGAAACACTTCCTAGTAAATTTGCAGTAAGAGGTTATGATCTTATGTTAGACGTCTTATTGAAGCTTGCCTACAAAAAAAATATATTTGAGGCCTCTTTAAAAGTAGGAGAAACTCGCTATGTTGAAAATAAATTTAACTATGAACGTAACTGGTCTGGAACTTATGCAAATACCTCAGTGCACATTCTTTATTACGAAGATTTAGAGGTAAAAAAAGTTCCGGAAACCACTTTATATACGATGGAATGACTTCAAAAGTAACTTATAACGGAAATTTACGCACCACCTGTGTGCATTTAAAATCGGGTAATGAAATTATTACCGATGCCCCTGTTGATAATAACGGTAAGGGAGAGGCATTTTCACCAACCGATACTGTTGCTACAGGATTGGCAAGCTGCATGTTGACGGTAATGGGCATTAAAGCAACGGCTATGAAAGTTGATCTTTCCAATAGTTTGGCTTTTGTAACAAAAGTGATGGCTTCTGAACCTAGAAGAATCTCTGAAATTCATATTGTGTTTGATTTCAAAATCAATCCAGATACCAAAACAAAAATTATATTAGAGAAAACAGCAAATACCTGCCCTGTTCACTTTAGCTTACATCCTGATATTAAAAAGGAGATTACGTTTAATTGGGGCGTATGAGATGTTTTATCTTTTTGTTGGCATTTTGTTTGGTAGCACCTATGAGTGCACAAGAAGAGTCGATTAAATGGTCTTCTTCAAGAAAGCTTTCATGGAAAGATTTTAAAGGTGCCCCTGAGGTGGGTGCTTATGCTGCTGCCATTACGGCATCTGGAATATCTTATGAATTTAGCGCAACTATAGAAGGGGAGAAAGTGTTGGTGGATTATCAAGTAAACAGTTATTTTTTTCCTAAAAAATCATGGTTTGTAAAAGAGTTGGCAGATGTCTCTGTTTTGAGGCATGAGCAGTTGCATTTTGATATTACGGAGTTACATGCTCGAAAAATGCGAACTATTCTAAGTCAAATGAAATTTACCGATAAGGTCCGTAAAGAAATAAAAACTGTGTACAATAAGATCATAGATCAACTCCAAGCAATGCAAAAGCAATATGATGCGGAGAGTGATTTTTCACGAAATCCTGAAGGTCAGTTAGAATGGGAAGCCAAAATTGCTGCTTTACTAAAACAGTATAAGTTTTAATAGCAAAAAAGAACTTCAATTAATGGAAGTTCAAATGATATTCCAAAGGTAATTTATGATCCTCTGAAAAAGTAACTTAATGGAATGAAGCTTAATTTCAACTTTTTACTATTGCTTTCAATGTTTGAAAAGTGAATAAATTAGTTTTTAGATGAATTATCAAGTTTTGTGATTACCCATGAAACAAATTAATGTTCATTGCATGTTACATAACTAACCTGAGTTCGATGTAAAAAGAACTATTTTTTTTATGGATTTTTTTCTTTTTCGCAGTGTATCAAGCCTTTTCCGTTAAAAATTTTTGAAGCCCCGATCTTTCGGGGGAGGAATGTAAATTCATGAACTCCTTTACAGAAAATAGAATTTAGTGAACTAAAATTTAGAAAAATGAATGCGGTTTTAGCCTTTTCGGCTAAAAACACCTCTGGAAATCGAAGATTCATGAATTCCTTAACTGAAAATAGAAATGACATGAATTAAAAGCGCTCCCGACTTCCTTCGGGATTCTTTTGTTTTCCCCACGCCGTCTGGCTGCTTCACTAAAAACAGCTACTAGCTGTTTTCTTTACGTTTGCCCCTGTGGGAGCAAAGAAAATGAAAGTAATAATCTAAAATAAGATTGTTAGATTAAAATAGTGTAAAAATTTTGAAATTATATTTTATAGAGGTTATATCGAACTTACGTTATTTAATGTATGGGATTTCTATATGATTACCATTGTTTCAGTTTCAAAAAATTATTCAATAAAACATAAACGATTTCTTCATAGCTGAATCTTCTTAAGTATAATAACTTGGAATTAATCATAACTTTGTTCCTTCTTTTTAATTATCGAGTCATTACCAATTTAGATTTGATTTTTGAATCTGTCTCGATTCCTTCTACTGTTCTTGAGGTACTAAAATCTGCTCTTAGCTCTAGTCTTGATGCTGAAAGTTCAATGATTCTATAAGAAACGGATTGTAATTCTAAAAAGTCTAAATTTTCCGATCCATTACTCTGAATGATAATAAATTCAGGAGTAGCAGACCAAGTTCCAGACAATAAATCATCAGTACCTATAATCTCTTCTGTTTCTGTTTCGGTAAGCACAGTGGTTGTGATTACTAATGTATAGCTCCCATTGGAAGTTACAATATCAGGGTTTTCAGAGAAAGAGATTTGTAATTGAATATCTTGGGCAATAACTTCGGTATCAGAGCTTATGGGAATACCTTGAAGATTAAAAGTAGTTTTAATATCAGTATCAAAACTTTGAAGATTCCAAGTTCCGGTCAGATTGGCTATGTCAATCAAAGGTTTATCTTCACTACTACATGAAAGTAAAAAAAGAAAAAAAACAAAAGAAAATAGGCGTAAAATTTTCATAAATTAAAATTTGGGTTTAGTAAGTTTGTCGGTAAATATAATGATCAAACGTAATTGTTAGCTAATTATTTTTATGAATCTTTCTCAAAACAAAGAATTTCTGGTGAAACTTGCACATTATAAAATGCCTTTTGGAAAATACAAAGACCGTTATTTAACTAAGCTACCAGAAGCTTATTTAGTTTGGTTTTACAAAAAGGGTTTTCCAGATGGTAATTTAGGTAAAATGATGGAAGCCGCTTATGAAATTAAAATAAATGGACTTGAAGCCATTATTGAAAATATAAGAAACCAATATCCATAAAAAGAGTTGTTTATAAGTATTTCTAACTAATCTACTCTTGAATAATAAAACTAAATGATTCAATTTTTTTCTCTTCATATTCCATTCGCAATTTGTACCTTTACACCCCGTAAATAGAATATCAAAGAATTGTTTCATGGCTGGTACTAAGTACATCTTCGTTACGGGAGGAGTTACCTCATCTTTAGGAAAAGGAATTATAGCAGCATCGCTGGCAAAACTATTGCAAGCAAGAGGCTATAAAACAACCATTCAAAAACTGGATCCGTACATTAACGTAGATCCGGGAACACTAAATCCTTATGAACACGGTGAGTGTTATGTTACTGATGATGGTGCAGAAACTGATTTGGATTTAGGACATTATGAACGCTTCCTCAATGTACGTACTTCTCAGGCTAACAACGTGACTACTGGAAGAATCTACCAAAGCGTAATTGACAAAGAACGCAGAGGAGAGTTTTTAGGGAAGACGGTACAGGTAATTCCTCATATTACCAATGAAATCAAAGAAAGAGTGCAGTTGTTGGGTAATACAGGCGAATATGATATTGTGATTACTGAGATTGGTGGTACTGTTGGAGATATTGAATCACTACCCTATATTGAAGCTGTAAGACAACTTTTGTGGGAGTTGGGAGAACACAATGCAATGGTAATTCACCTCACCTTGATTCCTTTTCTTTCTGCAGCAGGAGAATTGAAAACCAAACCAACGCAGCATTCGGTAAAAACACTCATGGAAAGTGGGATTCGAGCAGATGTTCTAGTATGTCGTACAGAGCATGAGCTTTCAAATGATCTAAGGCAGAAGTTGGCTTTGTTTTGTAATGTTAAAAGAGAAGCAGTTATACAATCTATAGATGCGTCTACTATTTATGATGTTCCTAATATGATGCTTAAAGAAGGATTAGACACTGTAGTACTTAAAAAACTCCATTTGCCAGATGACACTGCTCCTGATCTAACAAGGTGGAATCAATTTTTAAAACGCCACAAAAATCCTAAGAATACCGTAAAAATAGGATTAGTAGGTAAATATGTAGAGCTTCAAGATTCTTATAAATCTATTCTGGAAGCTTTTATTCATGCAGGTGCTGAAAATGAGGTGAAGGTTATCATAGAAACGGTTCATTCTGAATATATAGGAATAGAAAATATTGAAGGCAAAATAGCACATCTAGATGGGATTCTCGTAGCACCTGGTTTTGGAGAAAGAGGAATTGAAGGTAAAATTGCAACGGTTAAATACGCAAGAGAGAATAATATTCCATTTTTAGGGATTTGTCTGGGAATGCAAATGGCAGTTATAGAATTTGCCAGGAATGTAGTTAATCTTAAAGATGCTAACTCAACTGAAATGAATCCTGAAGCTGCTAACCCAGTGATTGATCTCATGGAAGCGCAAAAGGATATTACACAGTTAGGCGGCACCATGCGCTTAGGAGCTTGGAATTGTGAACTCAAAGAAAATAGTTTGGCTGAAGAAATTTATGGAAGTCAATTAATAACTGAAAGACATAGACATCGATATGAATATAACAATAAATATAAAGACCAGTTAGAAGAAGCAGGATTAATAGCTACTGGTATTAACCCTGAAACTGGGTTGGTTGAAATCGTAGAGATTCCGTCCCATCCATGGTTTGTAGGTGTTCAATATCATCCGGAGTATAAAAGTACGGTAGCAAGTCCACATCCTCTGTTTGTAGCCTTTATAAAAGCTGCGCTTGCCAATAAACTAGAAAAAACAAACGTCACTTTGGCATAAAATGAATATTTGGAAATATCTTTGCAGTCTTAAAATGACGGCAAATAGTTATTGTACGTTGTTTATACTTAAGAATATTTAAATGGAAGAAAAGAAATTTGACCTCAATTCAATTATAGGTTTTGTGCTGATTGGATTGATAGTAATGTGGTATTTTTATAATAACCAGCCTACCCCCGAACAATTACAGCAAGAAAAAGACAAAAAAGAACAAGTTCAGAAAGAAGCAGTAGATGAAATTCAGGAAGCTCCAGAACCAAAGGAAAACCTAATAAATTTTCAAGATTCTACTCAATTAGCACAATACAAAAGTTCTCTTGGCTCTTTTGCATATTCTGCGACATTGCCTTCTGCCAAATTGGATTCTTTGGTATTTGAAAACGAATTAGTTTTCTTTAAAATTAGTACAAAAGGAGGACAAATCACAGAAGCCAGAATGAAGGATTATGTGACGTATGATTCCATACCGGTATATTTAATAAAGGATGGAAATGCTTCTTTCAATTTAAGTTTGTCTACTACAGATAACCGTACGTTAAATACACAGGATCTTTATTTTGAGCCTTCACTCTTTAAAAATGGAGAAAATCAAGTGCTCTCTATGAAGTTAAAGGTGTCTCCCGATAAATACTTAGAGTACCGATATGAATTGAAACCTAACGATTATATGGTTGATTTTACGGTTCGTTCTGTAGGTTTAGGAACCGTTCTCAATAGCGCTAAGCCAGTAGATCTTTCATGGAAATTAAAAGGAATAAGGCATTCTAAAAGTGTTACCTATGAAAATAGGTATACCAGACTTACCTATCAATACGAAGACGGTAAATTAGATAAGCTGAGTCCGTCTGGTGCAGACGAAGAAACAGAATCTCAAGTGAAATGGTTATCCTATCGTCAACATTTTTTTAGTTCAATCTTGGTAGCAGATAAACCTTTTACCAAGGCAGTACTTTCTTCAGAAGATTTTGTAGATAATGAAGAAGATGAAAATACCAAATTTACCAAAGGTTATAGCGCTACTATTCCTTTATCCATTGAAGGAGGAGAGCTTAATCAAAATTTAAAATGGTATTACGGTCCAACAGATATTGCGGTACTTAAAAAGTATGAGGGATTAGATCTGGATGATTCTATTCCATTTGGCTGGGGACTCTTTGGGGGGATTAATAAGTATGTTTTTACGCCCATGTATAAATGGCTTAGCGGATTTTTACCTTTTGGAATTGCTATTATTGTAATGACCATAATTGTAAGATTAGCACTTTCTCCTGTAACCTATAAATCTTATCTCTCTCAGGCAAAAATGAAGGTCTTGCGTCCAGAGATTAATGAGATTAATGAAAAGTTCAAAGATGAGGCAATGAAAAAGCAACAGGAGACCATGAAATTATATGGTAAGGCTGGGGTGAGCCCCATGAGTGGTTGCGTACCTGCTTTGTTGCAATTGCCTATCTTTTATGCATTATTTATGTTTTTCCCGACAGCGTTTGCCTTACGGCAAAAAAGTTTTTTGTGGGCAGAAGATTTATCGTCTTACGATGTTATAGCACAACTTCCGTTTAACATTCCTTTTTATGGAGACCATGTAAGTTTGTTTCCCATACTAGCCTCCATAGCTATTTTCTTTTATATGATGATGACAACTGGACAAAATATGCAGACTCAACCAGGGATGCCTAACATGAAATTTATCATGTATCTTTCTCCATTATTAATGTTATTTTTCTTCAACAATTATGCGAGTGGTTTAAGTTTATATTATTTTGTTTCTAATTTAATTACCATCTTTATAATGTTAGCAATTAAACGTTTTATTATAGACGAAGATAAAATACATGCTAAGATTCAAGAGAATAAGAAAAAGCCTAAAAAGGAAAACAAATTTCAACGTAAAATGCGTGAAATGATGGAGCAAGCTGAAGAGCAAAAAGCTAAAGGTAAAAAATAGGTAAACTCCTTTTTTAAAAACAATAAAAGCTGCCAAATGGCAGCTTTTATTGTTTTACGAATAGTATTTTGTAAGCCTTACTTTGGCAGTAAAACTTTGTCTACTACATGCATAACACCATTCCAGGCTTGTAGATTTGCCGTGAGTAATGTGCTGGATCGTTGATTTTCATCAATGAACTGTATTCCGCCGTTATTATTGGTAACTGTTACATCATTATTATTCTTCATTAAAAGCATCAAATCGTCTGTTAGTCTATTATCTCGTTTAACACTGTTTAAATGAATATGATTGTCTAAGATGGTAGCAAGAGTGCTTGCTGGAATATCATTAAGACTTTGATATTCTAATTCGTTTACGATAGCGTCAAAAGCATCATTATCTGCAGCAAGAAATGTAAAATCGGTATCCAGAGATGAAAGGAGTTCAAATAATGTATCCTCAGAATCTTTACTAGCTGCGGTTGCCAATTTGTCAAATTGAGGATCTGCTCTAATAAATGTGGCAAGGGTTGGTAGTCCTAAAACTTCACTTACTTTATGGATGGTACCATTTGTTGCTTGAATATTTCCGGTAGTTACTTCGGCAATATTATTAATACGTAACGTATTTGACACTTTGTCTAAATACATATGTAGATTACCTTGGGAGGAAAACTCTTTGGCAAGTGAAATACTGTATCCTATGTTCAATTGTGATATGGTTTTCTTTCCACTTAACATGTGGTATTGAACAATCTGTGTAAGCACCGAGGTGCTAATATTTCTAACATCATTTACACCAAGTACGGCCAGATATCTTTGAAATGCGTCATTATCTGGTGCAAAGAAAGTAAAAGAACTTGGGTTGTCTAGTGCTGCCGAAAAGCCAATTTGTTCAATTGCTGTACTTAGAATACTATATTCTGCATTTGCTTTAAAGTAAGCAGTAAGTGTTACCTCGGTGTTGGTTTCTTCATCATCAGATTGATCATCACTATCGTCGTCTAAAGGGTTTTCGTCTCCAGAGCTGTCAATAACATCTATAAAATCGTCATCACTAGGAGTACATGCATTAAAAGTTGAAAAAGAAAAAAGGCATAGCAATGCCAAGAAAAGTACATTTTTATTCATAATAAGTAGGTTAAAATTTGGTGAGACGAATCTATGCATAATCACTGTGAACAAAAAAAAGTTCCGAGCAAATACCGGAACTTTCTTTGAATGGTATTGTTTTGAGTATTCTGTGAGTAATTATATTAGAATTGGTAGAAATATGATATCACATCTTTTAACTGTAAGTTTAATATTTTTATTGCTGTAGGTTAAAACATATTTTAAATCAAAAAAAGTATGATAAAAAATCTTTATTTGTTGGTATAATTGTTTGTTGTGGATGTAATAAACAGGAAGAGCAAGAACTTTATTTAGATGCTACTGATTTAAGTGAGCGACAGTTGATATCTATGCAAGAAATGATTGATAATAGTCTTGATAACATTGAAGATTTAGGATACTCATTCCTCGTAGAAAATGATGTTCTTATTTCTAAAAATGATTTTCATAACTATATAAATCAAGGGAACAGACTTAATAAAAAACCTTCCGCTGAAAGACATTTTTTTACTTCTGTAATCAATACGCCAACCACAGGCTACCGAGTTATAAAGGTTTATTTTCAAGGAGGCAGTGATTTACCAGCTTCTGAATCTTTTAATGTTTTAGATACTGTATATAGTACTTGGTATAAAGAACTTGGATTTGCAATGCTCCAATTTTGGAATAGGTTTCCAGACCTTAAAATTAAATTTGAAAGGGTTAATCTAACCATCTCTGATTTAATGGCATGGCGAAGTATTCCAGCAGGAACAGATATTGTTATTAAAGGAGATAATGGAACGCTCCCAAACACCACAGTTGCGGCTGCAGGTTTTCCTTCGAATGGAAACCCTTACGATGAAATCATTATCAATGGAGATTTTTTAAACGGACTGAAATTGACTGCTGGGCAAAAACGATGGAATTTGATGCATGAGTTAGGACAATGTATTGGTTTTAGACATACAAACCTGAGACTTCGAAGAGAGTCAACTGTAAACCCTCCTGCAAATCCTGTTTTTGCAACACTCAATGCAGAAGATCTTTATTCAGTATTTAATTAACGTCAGTTCGACCTAAATAAGAATTAAAATCGAGTTCGAAATTGTCTTTTTCTGTAGTATAACAAGGTTTTCTGTTAAGAATTTTGGAAGCCTCTGAGAAATGTAAATTTATGAACTCCTTTGCAGAAAATGAACGTAAGTAGCTTAAGTACCATTTTAATAATTCAAAGACCCTATTTAATATTAAAATATAAAACTGAAATTAGATTGAACCCACATTAATTAGTGGAACAAATGCTTCTAAAGAACTAAAACAGCTAGTTTTAGCTATAACAATAAATCCAGCGAAACTAACATCGCTGGATTTATTTAACTATTTAAACCTATCAATCTATTCTAGATCGCTTTATATTAACGAATTAATTATTCTTCCGACAGGGGTGGTAAAATTACTTTGTCAATTTGGTGAATTACTCCATTAGTAGCCTGAATATCAAGAGCAGAGATAATAATATTACTTATTCTGCCATTTGCATCTGTTAGTGTTGGCCCACCTGTTGTATTAGCGGTGATATCACCACCCAATGTAGGTACGGTAAAATTATCAGACAAGCCGGTAGAAAGAACATTAGATTGCGCAACAACATGGTAGTTTAAAGTAGCTTCCAACGTTGCTGTATCAATATCTCCTAAAGCAGTAACATCTAGCTCTTCTAACAAATCAAGAAAAGCTTGATTGTTTGGAGCAAAAACGGTAAATGGAGAATTAGTAGTTCCAGAAAGTGTACCAACAAAATCAGGTTGATCTTCTCTGGTTAATGCTGATACTAGAACACTTAAATCAGGATCTGCCAAAGCAAAATTAACTATAGTAGGTAATGTAATCACATTATCTACCACATGAATGATTCCATTATTGGCAAGAATATCTGCTGTATCTACAGTGGCACCACCATTGTCTGCACCACCATTAATAACTACTTCACTCCCAGCATTGAAGTATAAGCTTATATTGGTATCATTAGGTCCTGCTGTAGATAATGTGGAAACATATCCAGCCTCAAGTGTGTTAAGATCTGATGAAGAGATTACTCCTATAATAACATGGTTTAAAAGGATGTCTGTTAAAGTTTCCACTGGAACTTCTTCAAGACTTGAGAAACCAAGATCGTTCAATAAATTAGAAAAGGCCTGATTAGTAGGGGCAAAAACAGTGTAAGCACCAGCACTATCTAAAGTAGCTGCAAGGTTAGCTCTAGTTAAAGCATCAACTAAAATGGATAGGTCTGAGTTAAGTATGGCATTCGCGGTAATACTACGATCTGAAGATGACGTGGTACCATCATCATCACTGCTGCAAGATCCTGCCGCAAGAAAGGTTAAAGCAATCGTGAAAATTTTAGCAATTTTTAATAAATTTTTCATTTAAGTTTAATTTAAATTAGATTTTCTTTTATCAGAAAGTATAACTTTTATTATCCGATTGGATAAGTTTAAGTACCTCTTCCATTGTTAAGATACCTTCACTTTTAAAAGGTTGCTTTTGTTTAATCTTTTTTAATATAAGTTTAACAAAATTAAGATAAAGTTGGGTTAAAATAAAAAATCCTGCCTAGGCAGGATTTGATTAGTAAAATGAAGTTTTTTATTAATTGGTCGTATCAGGAATCAATACATTCTCAATTACATGGATCACACCATTGGAAGTTTGAATATTGGCCACAACAATTTGAATATTGTCTACACCAGATCCATCTTCTATAGTAATGATGTCTCCTACTACCGAAAAGGTAAGTGTATCACCCTCCAAAGTAGCAGGGGAAACTAGGCCGTTAGAAATAGCCGAGGAAACAATATTGTTACCAGCAATAACATGGTGTTGCAATACACTTGTTAGTAATTCTGTAGGGATATCTTCAAGACTATTCCATTCACTATTTGAATTTATTAAAGCCGTAAAGGCATCATTAGTAGGTGCAAATACGGTAAAAGGACTATCGGTAGTACCTGCAAGAATACCAGCAAAGTCTGGTTGATCACTACGAGTTAATGCTGCAACTAGCGATGTTAAACCAATATTTGCCACGGCGAGGCTAGTAATTGTGGGTAACGCAATCACTTCATCTACCACATGAATGGTACCATTAGAGGCAGGTATATTAGTTCTGGTAACAACAGCACCTCCATTGGATTCACCACCGTTTAAAGTGATATCACTGGAATTAATCGTGTTAAAAAACATACTTAATCTGGCTCCGTTTGGTGATTCTACAGATAGGGTATTAAAAAATGCCGCCCCAACATTTAAGAATCCTTCTGCTCTAACACTGCCTTCCGAGACATGATATAAAAGAATTTGTCTAAGCAAAGCTACCTCATCTGGAGTGTCAAAATCACTTAAGCCATTAGGAAAACCATTCGCATTGAAAAAACGACTAAAAGCTGCGTCATCCGGAGCAAGTAAAGTGAAAAATAGAGTACCATTAAGGTCGGAACTTAATCCGGCGAGTTCAATCGCTTGTGATAAGGTGGATAAATTAGATTCTACCAACAATGTTTGGGTAATCGTAAGATTAGAAGTAACGGGTCCCTCGTCATCAGAACTACAACTATTTGTAGTTAGAATAATGGCAAAAGCTGCAATACAGCTTAAGCTAAAGTGAACTATTTTTTTCATCATAAAAAATTTTTGAGTTATGGTAAAAATATTAAAGATTCTGTATTCAAAGAATTAAGAGAAGTCTTTTTGAGGTTTTTAAGATTAATTTAACTTATAAATACCATAATCTAAGTAAAAGCATTCATTTTTTTTGTTTAAAGTTATTTATATAATTATAAACAAAATATAAGCTACCAAAAATGATTATAAGGTAATTTTTATCCAATATTTAATTAGTTCCTATGTAAGATTTAGGAGGTATAAACGACCTGTTTTGAACACTTATTATTTTGTAAATTTGTACTGAAAATTAATCATATGAAAAGGGTAGTTGTAGGTTTGTCTGGAGGAGTAGATTCTAGTGTTGCTGCTTACTTACTTAAAGAGCAGGGATATGAGGTTATTGGCTTATTTATGAAAAATTGGCATGATGACTCCGTAACTATTTCTAATGAATGTCCATGGCTGGATGATAGTAACGATGCACTAATTGTTGCTGAAAAACTTGGAATACCTTTCCAAACAGTAGATTTAAGTGAAGAATATAAAGAACGGATTGTAGATTATATGTTTGGGGAGTATGAAAAAGGAAGAACCCCTAACCCTGATGTATTATGCAATAGAGAAATAAAGTTTGATGTCTTTATGAAAATTGCTGTTGGTTTGGGAGCAGATTATGTGGCTACAGGTCATTATTGTCGAAAAGAGGTATCTAGAGTAAACAATCAAGAGATCTATCATTTGTTATCCGGAAAAGATCCAAATAAAGATCAGTCATATTTTCTTTGTCAACTTTCGCAAGAGCAGTTAAGTAAAACACTGTTTCCTATTGGAGAACTCCTTAAACCAGAAGTACGTGAAATAGCGTCAAGAGAAGGTTTAGTGACTGCCGATAAAAAGGATTCACAAGGATTATGCTTTATTGGGAAGGTACGATTACCAGAATTTTTACAACAAAAATTGAAGCCCAAAGAAGGCGATATTGTGGAGGTGCCCTCCAATATAGCGCTATACAACAGTACAGCACCACAGTTTAATAGCAAGCAAGAGGAATTGGCATTCTTTGCTTCTAAATATCAGTATGATCCTTCTTGTGGAAAGGTAGTGGGGAAGCATCAGGGAGCTCATTATTTTACGAAAGGACAACGTAAAGGTCTTAATGTAGGTGGAACCCCTGAGCCATTGTTTGTAATTGATACCAATGTTTACACAAATACAATTTATACTGGTCAAGGTAAAAGTCATCCAGGTTTGTATAGAAAGACATTGTTTGTGAGAGCTGATGAATTACATTGGGTGCGAACTGATTTGGCGGTTAAGAATGATGCAGCAATGAAAGTCATGGCTAGAATACGATACAGACAACCATTACAAGAAGCTACAATTTACGCAATTGATAGTGGGGTGTATGTAGATTTTAAATCTCCTCAAAGTGCTATAACAGAAGGACAATTTGTAGCTTGGTATCTGGGAGATGAGCTTATTGGCTCTGGAGTGATATCATAAGAATTTTATTAAATTTTAAACGTTTTTTTGAATGTCAGAAAATAGAATCACAGCACTTTTTAATATCAAATATCCTTTAATTCAAGCAGGTATGATTTGGGCAAGTGGCTGGCGACTTGCGTCTGCAGCTTCCAATGCAGGAGCACTCGGATTATTAGGTGCAGGCTCTATGTATCCTGATGTGCTAAGAGACCATATTCAAAAATGCAAGGAAGCTACAGATAAACCATTTGGAGTCAATGTGCCCATGTTGTATCCCGACATAGAAAAACATATGAATATTATTGTAGAGGAAGGGGTGAAAATTGTTTTTACATCTGCCGGTAATCCAAAATCATGGACCTCTTTTTTAAAAGAGCATGGTATAACGGTTGTACATGTGGTGAGTAGTGTAAAGTTTGCGTTAAAAGCACAAGATGCTGGAGTAGATGCAGTAGTTGCAGAAGGTTTTGAAGCTGGGGGGCATAATGGGAGAGAAGAAACCACCACTTTCACTTTAATTCCAATGGTAAAAGAAAAAATAGAGATTCCTCTTATTGCAGCGGGGGGAATAGCTACTGGAAGAGGAATGCTAGCAGCTATGGTATTGGGTGCGGATGCGGTTCAAGTAGGAAGTAGATTTGTGGCAAGTGAAGAAGCCTCTTCCCATCTTGCATTTAAGCAAGAAGTGGTAAATGCCAAAGAAGGCGATACCGTACTTACGTTAAAAGAGCTGGCGCCTGTACGTTTACTTAAAAATAAATTTTATAAAGACGTAGAAGCCCTTTATCACAAAGCGCCTTCAAAGGAAGAGCTCAAAGAATTATTAGGTCGCGCCAGAGCGAAAAGAGGTATGTTTGAAGGAGATTTGGAAGAAGGAGAATTAGAAATAGGACAGATAGCGGGCCTTATCCGCGATATCAAGCCTGCTACAACCATAGTAACGGATATGATGATGGAGTTTGAAGAAGCAAAAGAAAAGGTAGCTGATTTTTAGTTTTCAAACTTTATAAATGGAAAAGCAGGAGAAAAATTCTTTCCATCCCATTCTATGATTCTACTTTCGTTGGTTTCAACCATCCATTCTGTCAATTCATCTTCCACCACCGTACGATTTCGCTTATAAACAATTTTGTTTGCGGCTAAACCGTTCTCGTCTGGAAAAATAAATCTTTCTTCATAGCTGTAGATTCCGGCATCACTAATACTGCTTAGATTTACAAAATGTTTTATTGTACTGCCATTCCATGTAAAATAACTAATGCCACCTTCTACACCACAAGCTTCAGAAATATAATCTACACTTATAAGTTTTTGAATATCCTTTAATCCTTTTGAATCGGATATTCTTAAGTAAAACTCACTGCCTATTAAGTCAAAGACAAATTCTTTATAAGGATTATTACTTTCTTTAGTTCTTAAAAGCAACTGGGTGTCCATATCATTAGACTGTTGGATTCCAGCTAGTAATTGAATGTTCTGATCTGTAAATGAAACAAATGAAATAAGTGCCCCTAGAATATATCCTTCCTCGTCCTTATGTCTTATTTTATACCATCTTGAGTTATATCCTTTAAATTGCATAAATAGTTCTGTAGCATTCACTATTTCAACTTTTTCACCAATTTTCAGTAATTTGATGACCGCATGCTCAGTTCCAGCACCAGTTCTCATTTTTACATTGTCTCCAAAGAGTGCATATGTAGAACCTACCTTAAAGTCGGCATAACCTGCAATTACCTGTTCTTGACCATAACTTTCATAAGCCCATAGAGCTATAAAAAAGGTGCTATATATTAAAAAGATTTTTTTCATGGTTGCTACATTATATCTGAAAAGAAAATAGCGTTCATAAACAATTTATTTGTACCATACCAAAATGCTCTAAAATTTGTGTTATCGGTAAAAAGGCTAATATGACCTTTGCCAGATGTAAAGTTTTGATAAGGAACAGAACTTTTAAGGAGTTCCAGATTTTCTTCACTAATGTATCCACTTAATAAAGGGTTGTTGGTGTATTGTATAGGATTATTATAGCTTTGTTTGTTAGGTTCTAAATAAACGTTTGTGTTTCTAAATAGTGCAAGTTTGTCATTTTTATATCCAAAAGCTATTGGATGAGAACGATCTAAACGCGCTTCAAAAATAGCGCCTCCTGTAACCTGAGCTCCTCTAAAATCCTTTCGTTGTTCAAAACTTATATTGCTGGCCAGAAGGTCTTTCTTTTTAAACTCGAGGCTTACAAAATTATGAGTTTTTAACCAATTGAGTGTGTTTCTGAAGGCAATAAGAGTTCCTCCATTCTTAATCCAATTTTTAAGTTTTTCTCTTCCATTATTGGTTAAAGTAGATGCGCTGGTATTAGGAATAATGAAATGTGTATAAGATTCTAAATTAATTCGGTCAAAATAAGAAGCATCCACTTTAGTTAATGGAATATCATAACGTTGATCTAGTAGATGCCAAATTTCTCCTGCATCATAAGAAGTCACTCCTGCCCCGGTTAGCATTGCGAGTTTTGGAAGTTTTAGCGTGTCAAAATCACTGCTCCCTAAGTCTATACCCTCTGGAGTAAACCCTGTGCTCACGCCATCAATAGTAATGTGATTATCTTTTGCGATATCTTTTAACAAAGTATATAATTCACCTGCTTCTATCTTCTGATTTTGAACTGGAATCATAATAGTACCGTAATCATACTTTTTATTATTAAGTGTAAATGGAGTAGGACCTACTTTTACGCGAATTCCTTTTTTAAGCAAGGTATAAAGTGCTTTTGGAGTATAGTATTCATGCCACTCAAAAAGATATGCGTAGTTACTTTTAATAGTAACTTTTCCGCTTGATAAAAGAGGTTCTGTTGCTTCCGGCTCAGCTCGAGATAAATTGGTTAAAGGTGCATAATCTACATTAAATGCCAGTGGAAAAGTCCAAGCAGAAATATCGTAAAAGATACTATCCTTAAAAGTTGTTCTCTTTTCAAACATTGCTTTTAAGATGGTGCTATTTTTCTGATTGGTTGGAACAATATACCCAAATCCTTTTTTGTAATTTTTTCCATTGATTGTAAAGTTATTTTTCAAGGCATGTACTTTAATTTGGTGTCTCTTAAGGATTTCTGCTAGGTGGAAAGATTTTGCAGCATTTTTCTCATCTCCAAAAACGTATGCTTTGGTTTTTGAGCTGTTACTCTTTTTTGCGAAGAATTCTCTTTGATAATCTAAAAGTTCTTTGCGCAAAGATTTAACTGCCTCTAAAGTGGAAAGTGCCGTAGTAAATTGATTTCTGATGGTAAAAGGAAATGTGAGTATACCATTTTCGCTTTGCTGAATATGTCCGCGTGAGCTTGCCTGTTCAAAAAGAATTCCAATGCCACCGTTTATATCTGGAAATGTAGAACCTTTTCCATAATAATAATCATCAAAATTTTCACCAGAATAATATAATGAGCCTATTGCGTCTAAGGCTTTAGCGTGGTAGGTAGCTATTTTTGCAGTAAGTTGTTGATTTTTGGCTGGGGTTAAAGGGTGAACGCGCATAGGTTCTCCCGGCTGAAAGAAAAAAGTTGAATTAGTACCCATTTCATGGTGGTCTGTTAACACATTGGGTAGCCATTGATGAAAAGACTTAATTCTAGCACGACTTTCAGGTAATTGCACAGGAAGCCAATCTCTGTTCATATCAAACCAGTAATGATTTGTTCTTCCGCCTGGCCAAACTTCATGGTATTCCCTTTCATTATTATCAGGATTAAGATTTTTACTTTTATTAGTGTTTGCCCAATAGGCAAAACGTTGAAGCCCATCTGGATTATAAGAAGGATCAAAAAGGACTACTACATTGTTTAGTAAATTTTCAATTTCTGCTCCTTGAGCCGCCGCTAGATAATAGGCAACTAACATACTAGCATTTGCCCCACTAGGCTCATTACCATGAATAGAAAATCCCTGATACAAAATGGCAGGCATGTTAGAAGTATCCAGATTTTGACCTCCAGATTCAGTAAGTTTTAAATGATTTTGGCGTATGTTTTCAATCTTGTTTTGATTAGAAGGCGAAGTGATGGTAAGCAATAATAAAGGTCTTCCTTCAAAAGTGGTTCCTCTGTTTTCTATGGATATGCGATTAGATGCTACTGCGAGCTGTCTCATGTATAACTCCAATTTATCATGGGTAACATGCCATTCACCAACTTCATGCCCAATTACCGATTTAGGTGTAGGTATTTCTGGGTTGTAACTTACATTTTGGGGTAAATAATAAGAGAGTGAAAGCGTATTTTGGGATTGTAAGTTTATGGAGACAAGTATAAAAAATAGGAAAGCAATTCTTTTCATAGTGCAAAAAAGTTTAATTGTCTTGGCTGATTGGTAAATATAAAAAAACCGCTTCAGAGTAAAGCGGTTTGTTTTTTAAAAGTACAGATGGTACTAAATATCTTCGAAACTTATATCGGTAAAACTATCAGTTTCACTTGAAACCGAATTGTCATCTTCATAAGTTTCTTTCTTGTAATCTTTTTGATGTCTTTCAGAAATTACCTCTTCGCCTTTATGGCTAATCACATAATCCGTCATTTCACCAAGGATTTCCTTGAATGATTGAAAATCCTCTTTGTACAGATAGATTTTATGCTTTTTGTAATGAAATGAACCATCATCATGCGTAAACTTCTTACTTTCTGTAATCGTAAGATAGTAATCGCCTGCTTTTGTGGATCTTACATCAAAGAAATATGTTCTTCTGCCTGCTCTAAGTACCTTAGAGAATATTTCATCCTTCTCTAATAATTCTTTTTCGCTCATAATCCTTCTTTAATTTTGGTTGATATAATGTTGTGAATCAAAAATGTGAAAAAAATCTTAATGAAACAACTATTTTTATCATTCTTTTTCAGATAGTTGATTAAGATAGAGCTCTTTGTAGTATCCATTTGTGCTTATGAGTTGATTATGAGTTCCTTGTTGCACAACTTTTCCATCCTCAAGCACCAGAATAAGATCTGCATTTTTAACTGTAGAAATTCTATGGCTTACAATAAGCGTTGTTTTACTTTCAATGGCATTCTCTAAATTGGAAAGAATTTCTTCTTCTGTTTCGGTATCTACTGCAGAAAGACAATCATCAAAAAGAAATATTTTAGGGTCTTTTATAAGTGCTCTAGCAATAGAGATTCGTTGTTTTTGGCCTCCACTTAGTGTAATACCTCTTTCTCCAAGTATCGTATCGTATTGCTTTGTAAAAGCCATAATATTTTCATGAACAGCTGCTTTTTTTGCTACCGACATAATTTCTTCCTGCGTTGCATTTTCCTTTCCAAATCTTATGTTATTTCCTATGGTGTCTGAAAATAAGAAAGCGTCTTGTGGTACGGCGCCTATTGCGTTTCTAACACTGTAAAGATTTAAATTTTTAATAGGATTATCGTCTATTAAAATAGTTCCCTCGGTAGCATCATATAGTCTTCCTACAAGATCTAGAATAGTAGACTTGCCAGATCCTGTTCTGCCAATTATAGCGGTAGTTTTTCCCTGTTCGGCAACAAAGGATAGCTTTTTCAAAGCTGTTATTTCTGTATCTTCATAAGTAAAAGAGACATTTTTAAATTCAATTTTACCCGCTACAGGAGTAATTTTTTCTACCTCATTTTGAATTTGAGGAGTTTGTCCTAGAAATTCATTGATACGCTCTTGGGAGGCTTCTGCTCTTTTTACAATGGAAGTAACCCATCCTACGGTAGCCACCGGCCAGGTAAGATAGTTTACATAAATGATAAATTCTGCAATAACAGCAATAGATTCAATTTCTCCTTTAATGTAAAGTCTGCCTCCAATCCAAATCACAAAAATAGTACTGATACCAATTAGTAATGCCATCAAGGGCATAAACCATGCATTCACTCGCACAAGATCCATACTTTTATCCTTTCCATCATTAGCTAGCATTTCTAGTTCTTCATTGATTCGTTCCTCAATACCATACGCTTTAATTACAGAAATTCCGGAAAAAGACTCTTGTGAGAATGTAGATAGTTTAGAAAGGTATTGCTGTACAACGGTACTTCTTTTATGAATAATTCTGCTTATTTTATATATAAGAAAAGAGAGTATAGGTAGCGGTAATAGCGAGTACATTGTCATACTAGGAGATGAGTAAAACATTAGAGGAATTACACAAACAAACAACGTAATAGTTTGAATGCTATACATAATAGCAGGTCCTGCGTACATCCGCACTTGACCTACGTCTTCGCTTATTCGATTCATTAAATCACCCGTACGGTTTTGTTTGTAAAAATTGAGCGACAAACGTTCATATTGTTTGAAAATTTCGTTTTTAAGGTCAAATTCAATGTATCGTGAAACGTTGATAATAGTTTGACGCATGAGAAAGGTAAAAAAACCAGAAAGTAGTGCTGCACCTATAATCACTAAAATATATTCCATTAAAAGATCCTCAACAAAAGGAACCTCTTTAGGGTTTCGTATATATTTTTCAACGGTTTCAATAGATTTTTTTACGTAGGGAGGTACTACCAATGAAAAAATACGGGCAACTATGGTGATAAGAATACCTATAAGTAATTTGTACTTGTATTTAGAGAAATACTTATTAATATATTTGAGTTCATTCATGGGATTAGCGACTTTAAAATTATGAAATTCGTAATTTTTAATATAAATAAAGATTAAAATTATATTATTTATTATTTTTACCCTTTATTTTTACGAAATTCAAAATTTATTAAAATAACCTTTTTAATGAGATACAACTATGACATCTGAAGTCCTTACTACTACAGAACTTAAAAAAGTTGATCCGGTTTTCGGTCAACTTTCCTTTGATAATCATGAACAGATCGTTTTCTGTAATGACAAAGATACAGGTTTAAAAGCAATAATTGGAATTCATAATACGGTACTAGGTCCTGCCTTGGGAGGCACTAGAATGTGGGCTTACCAAAATGAATGGGAGGCTCTTAATGATGTATTAAGACTGTCTAGGGGCATGACCTTTAAAGCAGCAATAACAGGTTTAAATTTAGGTGGAGGAAAGGCTGTTATCATTGGAGACGCTAAAACTCACAAAACACCGGAGTTAATGAAAAGTTTTGCAGCTTATGTGCATTCCTTAAGTGGAAAGTACATTACGGCAGAAGATGTAGGTATGGAAACCACAGATATGGATTTGGTAAGAGAGGTTACGCCTTATGTAACGGGTATTTCAGAATCTTTAGGTGGAGCAGGAAATCCATCACCTATTACGGCTTATGGTGTTTTTATGGGACTAAAAGCAGCAGTGAATCATCAATTTGGAACCGATAACTTATCAGGTAAAAAAGTATTGGTTCAAGGTGTAGGGCACGTAGGCGAAACTTTAGTAGCCCATCTGGTGGCAGAAGGTGCAAATGTAATTATTACAGATATCAATCAGCAGCGTTTAGAAAGGGTAAGAGATCAATATGGAGCAGAAATTTTTAATGGAGCAGATCTCTTTAGTGCAGAAGTGGATGTTTATGCTCCCTGTGCTTTAGGAGCCACATTAAATGATGCGAGTATCTCCAGACTTAAAGCAAAAGTAGTTGCAGGAGCAGCTAATAATCAGTTGGCAGATGAAAGCACACATGGTAAGCTATTACTTCAACGGGGTATTGTGTATGCCCCAGACTTTTTAATCAATGCCGGGGGCATCATAAATGTATATGCAGAATTAGAAGGATATGGCAAGAATGAAATTATTCGTAAAACTGAAAATATCTATAATACCACACTTGAAATCTTTGCACATGCCAATGCTATTGGCTGTACTACTCATGAAGCAGCTTTAAGTATTGCTAAATCCAGAATTGATGCTCGAAAATTAGAGAAATAAATATATGGTTTTTATAAAATAATACTATTTTTGCGGGACGAAAGAAGCACTTTCGTCCTTATTTTTAAGTTCTTATCTATGTTAACAAGAAGGCATATCAGAGTCAAAGTAATGCAATCTATCTATGCGTTTAGGCAATCTAATAATACAGATCTTGCCAAGGAAGAAAAATTTATTTCGTATAGCATGGAGAGCATGTACAATCTCTACCTAGAATTAATGAATCTCCTAGTAGCCCTTCAGTTCAAAGCAGATGAGTATTTAAATGTTTCCAGTAAAAAATACCTGGCTACAGAAGAAGAAAAAAATCCCAACAGGAAGTTTGTTGATAATAAATTACTCAGGTTATTGACAGATAATAAATTGTTGCATGACGCTGCGAAAAAGCGAAAACTTACAGAATGGGATATAGAACAGGATTATATAAAGATCATTTTCCAAAAAATTAAGGAAAGTGAAATTTATAAAAATTATATGGAATCTAATCGGGAAGGTTTCAAAGAAGATGTTAAATTTATTATTGATGTTTACAAAGAAATAGTGGCAGTTGATGATAAACTTTATGATTATATTGAAGATAGCAGATTAACTTGGGTTGATGATTTGCCTTTGGTAAATACAATGATTCTTAAAATGTTTAGGAAAGTAAAGGAAAATGCAGCGCAAGATTGGTTAATGCCTCGTTTATATAAAGATGCAGATGATAAAGAGTTTGCAATACAACTCTTCCGGAAAACGGTTTTAAATGATGACAAACTCTTAGCCGAAATAGAGGGCAGAACTCCTAATTGGGATATGGAAAGAATTACAGAAATTGATGCAATTCTATTAAAAATGGCTATTAGTGAGTTTAAGTTTTTCCCTTCAATTCCCGTGAAGGTAACCATGAATGAGTATCTTGAAATCGCCAAAGAGTATTCTACACCTAAAAGCAGTATTTTTATTAATGGAATATTAGATAAATTGGTGAAAGAGTATAAGATTGAGAATTCGTTAAATAAGACCGGTAGAGGCTTAATGTAGAAAAATAATTAGTAATTTTAACCATAAATTTAAAAATTGAATAATGAAAAAAACTTTTTTTATTCTTGGAATGATGGCGGTAGTAGTGTTTACGTCTTGTAAAAAAGAAGATGCTACAAGTAAAATCAAGACCGAAAATGTTGAAACCGCAGCAAAAAGAGATGAAGCAGCTAAGTTAGTGCCTGTAATGTCCTTTGATAAAGCAGAACATGATTTTGGCACCATTGATCAAGGTACTCCGGTTGAAACGACCTTTACATTTACCAACACTGGTAATGGGCCATTAATTATTACAGATGCTAAAAGTAGTTGTGGTTGTACAGTGCCTAGCTATCCTAAAGATACGCCTATAGCTCCTGGGGAGTCTGGTGAACTTTTAGTTAAGTTTAATGGAAACGGTGCAAATCAGGTAACTAAAACAGTAACGGTTACAGCGAATACGGAGAAAGGTTCTGAAACATTAATGATTAAGGCTTTTGTTACTCCAAAAAATGCAGCAGCGAGTCCTGTGCTACAATAAATAATATAATTTAAACTATTTTGATGGAAACACTCAACTCGTTTGCTCCTTTTATACTTATGTTTGCAGTGGTTTATTTCTTTATGATAAGACCACAAATGAAGCGTCAAAAAGACGAAAAGAAATTTGCAAATGAACTTAGAAAGGGAGATAGAGTCATTACTAAAAGCGGAGTGCATGCTAAAGTATTAGATCTTAATGAAGACGGCACCTGTATTTTAGAAACTACGGCTGGTAAAATTAAATTTGAACGATCAGCCATCTCAATGGAGCTGTCGTCAAAACTAAAAGTGCCTGCCAAAAAATAAAACAAAAACAAATATCTTTAAGAAGGCGTTCATATAAATGAACGCTTTTTTTTATGCCTAAATTTTATAACTAATATCTTAAAAATTAAGTAACTTAAAGCATCACAATCTTTTTAATACCTTATGAATATGTATTATACCAGAAGAGGTTTTATCAAAAAAAGTTCTTTAGTTATGCTAGGCACAGGAGCTTCTATGTTGTTTCCAGTAGAACTATTGGCAAGTTACAGGAAGTATGTTGGGCCTAATGATCGTATCCAAATTGGCTTGATAGGTTGTAAAGGCATGGGATTTTCAAATCTAATATCGGTACTTAAAAATAGTGAAGCATCTGTAGTGGCGTTATGCGATATAGATATCAGGGTATTGGAAAAACGAAGTGATGATCTGGCAAAAGCTGGGATTAAAAAACCCAAATGGTATACAGATTATCGGTTGTTATTAGAAGATAAAGATGTGGATGCGGTTATCATTGGAACTCCAGATCATTGGCATTGTTTACAACTCACTGATGCTTTAAGCGCCGGTAAACATGCATATTGCGAAAAACCTATTGCAAATAGTATGCAAGAAGCAGCTATAATGCTTGATGCAGTTAAAGAAAGTGATAGCATAGTTCAAATAGGACAGTGGCAAAGAAGTGAACCCCATTTTGAGGACGCAATTAATTTTGTACATACAGGAAAACTCGGGGAAATAAGATTGGTGAAATCATGGGCGTATATGGGCTGGATGAATCCCTTACCCATAGTTGCAGATACATCTATTCCAAATGGGGTAGATTATAAAATGTGGCTGGGGCCTGCTCCAGACAGACCATTTAATTCCAATCGGTTTCATTTTAATTTTAGGTGGTTTTGGGATTATGCCGGGGGTCTTATGACAGACTGGGGAGTGCATTTATTAGACTATGCACTTTATGGTATGAAAGCAGTGCACCCCAATTCTGTGATGTCAATGGGAGGGAAGTTTGCCTATCCAGATGATGCACAGGAAGCCCCAGATACATTACAAACAATTTATGATTTTGGAACATTCTCTTTGCTTTGGGAGCATGCTATGGGAATTGGTGGGGGTAATTACGGCAGAGATCACGGAATTGCTTTTCTAGGCAATAATGGAACGCTTATTTTAGATAGAAGAGGATGGGAAGTAATTCCAGAAGGAGATAAAATGGAAAAAATTGAACTCCAGAAAGGAGTAGGAAATGGATTGGACAGTCACACAAAGAATTTTTTGGAGGCAATGAAATCTGATAATGCCTCCCTCTTAAATGCTCCTATCCAAATTGGCTATGATGCTGCAATTATTTCACAACTTGGTAATATCGCTTTTAGAACTGGAAAACGGATTCATTGGAATGGAGAGATAAAAAGATTTGCAAGTGGTAAAGCAAATAAATTAATGAAAGCCAGATATCATAATGGATGGAAACTTCCTAAGCCCTAGTTTATCTGTATTTATCATTCAGACCAATACCTTTTTGAATAAGAGGGATAATTTTTTCAATACGTTTTTTTAAAGTAACTTCTTTCTTTGCTGTGCTAAGATACGCTGCAAACTCTCTTTTCTGTGTTAATGAAAGCTGATGAAATGCTTTTTCTGTTTTTTCGTCTGCTTTCAATATATTTTTTAGCCTCTCTGGAATTTGGAATGGCTTTTTCCTTTGGGGCTTAAGATGCTTTCCGTCTTTACAGTTTTGAATGGCTTCCAGTACATATTCAGTAATCAACAGTTTATTAATAGTACTGTTAGGTGTGAATCTTAATTGCCGCATAGCAATTGTTTTATCTGCTTGTGCATTTACCAGTACTTTATAGGGGTCAGAAAGAAGAACTCCTTGAAAAAACCACAAACCAACATAACTTTTAAAGCAGCCAATTCCCACAATATTTTTTTTCTGGTAGGTATAAACCGGGCCATTCCACTTTAGTGTTTCTTCAAGATCACAATTCAATAAAATTTCTCTGAGTATTTGTAATTCTTTTTTAAAAAACATATCATTTTTAAAAAATGATTCTACAGAATTAACAGCATTCATAAGTATTGATATTGTTACCTATAAAGATACAAAAAACTAAAAATTTCCTGCAAACCGCAAAGGTTGTTGTTGTGCCGAGGAAATGTTTAAATATTCATATTTGAGCTTAATGATCTTTTGAAGTTGTGTATAATCATTATCAAGCCAATTCATCAAAAATAACTTGGCAGAAAGTTTCCCTAACTTCGGGTCAAGAAAAGAACGCTCCCATTGAGTTTCGTCAATAGCTAACAACCAACGTACCGAAGCTTCACGTTCAATTACGAACCTTCTTAACGTAATACGGTAGTCTTTAGAAGCATACATTTTAGAATATCGCCAATTTTGTGTCTGAATTTCAGGCAATGGCTGTTCGGAATTGGAAAGTAACCAATCTGTTTGTGATCTGTAGTAATTAATTTCTAACTCATATAAATGGCAAAGAATATCGTGCATGCTGAATGCATCTTCTGTTTTGCGCCAAAGGCGTTGTTCTTCACTAACATTTTTAATAAGGTTCAGGAAAACATCGAGGTTTTTCCGCAATTGGAGTATAGCTACTTCATGCATTTGTTAAGATTTGGGCAAAACAAATATAACAATTTTAATTGAAATCGCTAGAAGTGGTTAATTCACAAATTTTCACAATAACTTCTACAGCCTTTTGCATGCTTTCAACGGGTACATATTCATAGGGACCATGAAAATTATGCCCTCCTGCAAAAATATTAGGGCAAGGCAAGCCCATATAAGAAAGTTGAGAGCCATCTGTGCCTCCTCTAATGGGTTTAATAATGGGCTCTATTCCAACGGCTTTCATTGCTTCTTCCGCAATAGATACAATATGAAATACAGGGGTTACTTTTTCTTTCATATTAAAGTATTGATCCTTAATAATAACCTTTACTGCATTTTCATATTGAGTATTTAAATCATCAGCTATTTGCAAAAGAAGTTCTTTTCTGGCTTCAAATTTTTCTTTGTCATGGTCTCGCACAATCCCTTCAATAGTTGCATGCTCAACTCCTGCTTTAAGATCATAAAAATGGAAAAAACCTTCTCTTCCTTCAGTTTTCTGTGGAACTTCTGTTTTCGGCAGCAGACTTAAAAATTCGTTAGCAATAAGAACAGCATTAATCATTTTATCTTTTGCATATCCTGGGTGCACACTCTTTCCGTCAATACTTATTTTAACGCTCGCAGCATTGAAATTTTCATATTCCAATTCTCCTATCTGACTTCCGTCTACAGTGTATGCCCATTTTGCACCAAATTTAGCCACATCAAATTTATGCGCACCTCTACCAATTTCTTCATCTGGTGTAAACCCCACACGAATGGTTCCATGCTTTATTTGCGGATTTTCAATAAGAAATTTCATGGCTTCTATAATCTCTGTAATACCTGCTTTATCATCTGCGCCAAGCAAGGTATTTCCGTCTGTAGTGATAAGCGTCTGGCCTTTATATAGATTTAAGTCTTCAAAGTATTTTGGAGATAGTATTTTGTTTTTTTCCTTATTAAGTACAATATCCCCGCCATTATAATTAGTGATAATTTGAGGATTTATATTAGTTCCTGAATAATCTGGGGTAGTATCAAAATGTGAAATAAAACCAATTACAGGCACTTCATTTTCAACATTAGATGGCAAAGTAGCCATAATATAGCCATAATCATCTATGGTAACTTCCTGCATACCTATTTCCATGAGGTCTAAAACCAATTTGTGAGCAAGATCCCACTGCTTTTTAGTACTAGGAGTGGTTTTTGATTCTGGGTCTGATTGTGTATCTATTTTAACGTATTTAATAAAACGATCAATGAGCTGTTGCATGGAAGAATTTAGTTTATTCAAAAATACTACTATTCAATAAAATTTAGAACAACGCAAAGCTAAAAATGAGTGTCAGTGATCTCTTTTATGGTAGAACCGTACATTGTTGATAAGCTAGCTACAATTTATAAGATACTAGCTTTGCTATGGACTAATTAAGAATTATTTTTGTGCAATTCATGTTTACATATCTATGTATAAATATTTAATCAGGCCTTTCCTTTTTCTGTTTGATCCAGAAAGTGTTCATCATTTTACGTTTAAATTAATTCGTTTTGTTTTCCGTATTCCTGGAGTCTCTTTGGTATGTAGACAAACATATCAAATAACGGATAAGAAGCTAGAAAGAAATGTATTTGGTCTGCATTTCAAAAATCCTGTTGGACTGGCCGCAGGATTTGATAAGGATGCAAAATTGTTTAATGAATTATCTGATTTTGGTTTTGGTTTTATAGAAATAGGAACTCTGACACCTCTTCCCCAGCAGGGTAATCCTAAGAAAAGGCTGTTTAGATTAAAAGAAGATAAAGCTATTATTAACCGAATGGGCTTTAATAATGGTGGGGTAAAGGATGCAGTGAATCGATTAAAAAAGAATAAAAATGTACTTATAGGAGGTAATATAGGAAAGAACAAGGCAACACCCAATAAAAATGCTGTTGACGATTATACCTTTTGTTTTGATGCCTTATTTGATTATGTGGATTATTTTGTAGTAAATGTAAGTTCACCTAACACTCCAAATTTAAGAGATCTTCAAGATAAAGAACCGCTTACCAAACTACTAAATACGTTACAGCATAAAAACAATTTAAAACCCAAGGTAAAACCTATTCTACTTAAAATTGCGCCAGATCTTTCTGATGAACAGTTGCTTGATATTATAGAAATTGTAAAAATTACAGGTATTGCGGGTGTAATTGCAACCAATACAACAATTTCTCGAGATGGTTTAAAATCTCCTTTAGAGATCACAGAAGAAGCGGGTGGGCTAAGCGGTAAACCTTTAGGTAAGAGAAGTACTGAGGTCATTCGTTTTTTAGCAGAAAAAAGCAAGCATTCTTTTCCTATTATAGGTGTAGGAGGTATTGATAATGCAGAAGACGCTTTGGAGAAATTAGAAGCAGGTGCTTCTTTAATACAATTGTATACTGGGTTTATTTATGAAGGTCCTGCTTTGATAAAAGAAATTAACAAAAGGTTGTTGACGAAGGGTTAGAAAGTAGTGTTAAATTCAAATTTTCTGGATAGAAATAATATTAAAAATAAAAAATAATAGCGTATTTCTATTCAAAAAGGCACCATAAAAAAAGGTTTGCCGTTAAGCAAACCTTCGTTTAAAAGTCTTAGCGTAAATATTAAATCACCTTTACATTCACTGCGTTTAATCCTTTTTTTCCTTCTGTCAAGTCAAATTCTACTTCATCTCCATCGCGTATTTCATCGATTAAACCTGAAATGTGTACAAAATGTTCTTTGCCTGATCCTTCTTCGGCGATAAAGCCAAATCCTTTAGTTTCGTTAAAAAACTTTACGGTTCCTTTGTTCATTGTTATAAATTATAATATAATATTAGTGCAAATGTAGTGTTAAAAAATTGGAGTTACAGAAATTATGCGATTTTTTTAACAAAGTATTTTTTTAAAGCAAATTATTGAAAATCAAAATAATGAAGATAAAATTGCTTTTAGCAGTAAATTAAGTTCTGTTTAAATGCATATTTTTTGTGTAAGAAACGCCCTTAAATAATTGCTTGTTATTGATGTGTTTTGGTAGAACTAGCAACCAATCTATTAATTTCTTCAAGCTCTTTATCGGTAAGATCTCTCCATTGTCCTGTTGGTACATCAAGTTTGACATTCATAATTCTGGTGCGTTTAAGGCTTAGTACTTCATAATTGAAGTATTCACACATACGTCTTATTTGACGATTAAGCCCTTGGGTAAGAATAATTTTAAACTTGAAAGTACCGAGTTTTGTCACCTTACATTTTCTGGTTACTGTGTCTAAAATGGGTACTCCATTACTCATTTGTTCCAGAAAGCGCTTAGTTACAGGTTTATCTACGGTAACAATATATTCTTTTTCATGCTCATTTCTTGCTCTTAGAATTTTGTTAACGATATCACCATCATTCGTTAAAAAGATAAGCCCTTCACTAGGTTTATCTAATCTTCCTATTGGAAAGATGCGTTTGGGATACTTAATATAATCAATAATATTGTCTTTTTCTACATTGGTATCTGTGGTACAAACAATTCCTATGGGCTTATTAAATGCAATATAAACTGATTTTTCTTGTGGTACGTTAACTAACTTTCCATAAACGCGCACTTCATCATTAGGGCCAACTTTTGTTCCTTTTTCTGGAACCACCCCATTAATAGTTACTCTTCCCTCTTCAATGAGCTTGTCTGCGGCTCTACGGGAACAATATCCTACTTCACTTAAATACTTGTTAATTCTTTTCAGTACAGGTTCTTCCACAATAGTGTATGATAATCAAAAAATTATTTTAAACGAAGATATTGTTTTTTGGGATGTCTTTAGGATCTCTAAAATTATTTATTTTATCAATAATAAATACTTTAAACGCTATTATTTTTATCTTTAACGCCTATGATTGTAGATACTAAATTAGCCGTTTTAATTGATGGCGACAATATTCCTTCCAGATATGTAAAGGAAATGATGGAAGAAATCACGAAGTACGGAACGCCAACTATTAAAAGAATTTATGGCGACTGGACCAAACCACATTTGTCTAAATGGAAGAATGTGTTGCTTGAAAATGCTATTAATCCTATTCAGCAATACGGCTATACTATTGGAAAAAATGCAACAGATTCTGCCATGATTATAGATGCAATGGATATACTTTATTCTGATAAAGTAGATGGATTTTGTCTAGTATCATCGGATAGTGATTTTACAAAATTGGCAACAAGGCTTCGGGAAGCAGGAATGAAAGTATATGGAATTGGCGAAAAGAAGACTCCAGACCCTTTTATAGTAGCTTGTGACAAGTTTATTTACCTTGAGATACTTAAATCGGATACTGAAAAACAAGGTGCCGATGGTAAAAAGCAAAAACGTACTTATGATAAAATCACACCAGCTGTGATTAGATTATTAAGAAATTCTGTAGACGATGCAGCAGACGAAGATGGTTGGGCTTTTTTGGGAGATGTAGGATCACTCATCTTAAAAAAGCAACCTAATTTTGATTCTAGAAATTTTGGTTTTGAAAAGCTTACTCCTTTATTTAAGTCGTTAAACCAATTTGAATTAGAAAGACGCGATCAAGGAAATACCAGGTTTAAACTTGTTTATGTGCGTAATAAAGGCTAATAGTTTTATTGCAATGTAATTTTGTCTATAACGAGTTCAAAATCTTGAGCTTTCTTGTTTCCGATAAGAAAAGCAATCTCGCTTATTTGATTATCAGAATACTTGGGCATATCTAATTTTCTACCCCTAAATGTAGGATACATATCCTTCAAATTAATTTCAATAATTTGCCAATCAGTATTAGTTTCAAAATAAGAAATATAGGAGTAATAATCTTGAGTATTTGACTTTATTCTAAATTGGTATCTGTTACCATCACCTTTTAGACGAATTAAAATAGATTTATAGGATTGGGTTTCAATACTTTCGGGTCTATATCTTACCGATGAAAATCCACCATTATTTTCAAGGGAAACGTTACCTTTAAAAACACCATGTCCATTTTCATTAATAAAGAAGTTACCGTTAGACCGTCCGCCCATCACCACATCATCAACTACATTCCATCTGTCAAGGTTAGCATTTTTATGAAAATCAAAAATAGTTAGGGTAGGCAACATCATAAGTAAAATAAAAAAATGAATAAATATTTTCATGATTTAAAGACAAATTTAAAGTGATAAGGTATTTATTTTTTATTTATAAGAGTGTTATCAATCTCATAAAATAATAGCGCTATCAATCAAATTGCTCTAATTCTCTAGTGTAATCATATTGCAGGTCTTCATGCAGCAGTAAAATCTTTTTTCTAATTGCATTTAATTCGCGATCATAGATATTGTATAATACCCTGTTTTTTAGAATACTGGGCGTAAAGTCTCTTATTTTCATACAGAAGTATAAGAGGAGTTCTATTTCGGTTTCTTTGTTTTTAGAATATCGAATGTACTTTTTAGTCAATCTAAGTATTTTCCGTACACTCTTTTTAATGTAGAAAACAGATTTTAGATTAATTAAATTGAATTGTAGATCAATTTCTTCCTTTACACTATTTATATATCCAGTTTCATCATCGGCCTCAAACAGAAGATAAGTTAAAAGCTCTTTGGTCTCTTTTTTGAACTTGGCCAACGTAAGACAAATATCAATAAGATCTTTTTCAGAGCGATGTTGTAATTCAGTTTTTAATTGTTTAACGGTAACGGCTTTCATACGTTCAATTTACTATTAAAAGATATGGTTACTCCTATTAACTTATTGATTAAAAACAATTTGAATGTATTATGCAGTTTTGGTCATTAAAAGATAAATTTTGTATTTTATCTAAATAAGTTATCAGTAACAAATTTATTTTATTAAATTGAATTTTACCACAAAACATACCACTCAAATGAAAAACTTACTATTTAGCGGAGTATTTTTTTTGTTCCTCAATCTTAATGCTCAAAATAAGATAACTGTAGGAACTTCTTACTCTAATTACATTAAAATTGTTGAAGTTGAAAATACTGAAGCATGGACAGAAGTCATGTTGGAGTTTAATCCAACTTCCAATTCTTCCGGTACATTGCATGCTCCTAGTGGAAAATCTCCTTATGTTATAACAGACAAAAAAGGCAATAGATATGCATTGATAAGTCAAACGGGTTGGGGGGGAAGCTTATCTGGAGGTTTTGGAAGCGCACAATTAAAAGCATATAAGAAAAAGTATGTCAAACTTTTCTTTAACCGACTGAAGAATGTTAATGATATTTATTCATTAACAGAGGTTGATTGTGATGGAACCAATTGCTGGAATTTTTATGACATTAAAATTTCTACAGGTACTACTAAAGTAAATTCTTCTTCTAATAGTAATAGCAGTAGCAGTAGCAGCAGTAATAAAACTAAAACCACCTATGTAAACACAAGCTCTTTAGACAAATCTAAAGTGTCTGCTAAGTTTGAGAAAACATGGATAGATTACGATGTTTATGATGATAGTGGAAATTATGGAATGCGAATTCACACCAAATTTTTTGTTTATAATATGGAGAAACAAAAATGTTACTTTACTATTCGATTCATGAAAGGAGAGGACTTTCTTAAAACCTCTGATGTTGCATACAAAAACATTTCTGGACAGATTGAATTAAAGAAAAGTTTGACACCAGCATACGCAAGCACAGTATATAATGATAAAGCCGTTTTTATGCCGTATAATAAATTGAATTTATCGGCAGGGGAGCATATGGTAAAATGCGATGTAGATATCTTTTATGCAGATGGAACATTACTTAAACATTTAGGATTTAAAGAGTTTAAGTATACTAAAAATTAAGGGAGCTACCCTTTCTAAAAAATAGCTTTCATTTTGAAATGTACACCCATTAAATAGTAGAGGTTAGTTACAACTGATTGCATAGGTGTCTTCTTCATCTTTTTCCCATTGAGATGGAATATTGTTAAGTCTTGAAGCACTAACCTTTATACAAGTTAATGGATTATTAACTACTGAAAAACTATTAAGCTGGCTGTTGTTAGCGACATCAATAGCGGTTATATTATTATCTGGGATTACGAGTAATTGGAGATTTAAATTACCTGAAACATTAATAGATGAAAGTCCATTATTTGCAGCTCCAATTTTTTCTAAGCTTGAGAGATTAGCTACATCTAAAGATGTAATCTCATTATTATCTACAAAAATAAATTTCAATTTGCCATTATTGGAGACATCAAGAGTAGTTAGTGCATTATCATTTGCCCAAAGATTTTCTAGATTTATGAAATCTTCAATCCCCGTTAAATCAGTAATGCCTTTGTCATTTAGAATAAGGTCTCTAATATTTTCAATATTTGCGGTCAGAACACTACCGTCTAATGTGGTATCAAAACCAAGATCTATAAGACTTTGTTCAAAAGCCGGATCTTTTAGCTCCGTAGTTTCTACCACGGGGTCTTGTTCAATTATAGTCGTATTATCTGAACTGTCTGATGAGCATGAAGTTAAAACAGCAATAGACAAAAGCCCTGCGCTCACAAAGAATTTTTTCATAACATTTATTTTTTTTCGTAGCAATTTAGGAATCCTAAGTTTCCGTATTTAATGTTTTGTAATAAGATAAAAGTGTAGTTCAAAGATACAATTTTCTGTTTAGTAATGTTTTACAAATTACATAGGTCTAAGGTTAAGATATGTTAAAAGGAAAAACAGCATAAATATTTTAGTAAATTGTAAAAAGAAATAATGAATATCTTTCTCATCCTAAAGGATTTTTTAATTCCTTATTTTTGACAAAACATCTAAAGATGAATTCCAGAAAGGATCAATTAGAAGCGATAGATCGGTTATTAACTATTATGGATGAGCTAAGGGAAAAGTGTCCCTGGGATCGGAAGCAAACGCTACAAACGTTAAGACATCTCACTATTGAAGAAACGTATGAGCTGGGCGATGCCATTCTGGATAATAATCTTACTGAAGTCAAAAATGAATTGGGTGATTTATTATTACATATAGTATTCTATGCTAAAATTGGAAGTGAAACAAACCACTTTGATATGGCAGATGTAGCGCATAGTATTTGCGATAAACTCATTAATCGTCATCCTCATATTTATGGAGATGTAGATGTAGCCAATGAAGAGGAGGTAAAGCGCAATTGGGAAAATCTAAAGTTAAAAGAAGGTAAAAAGAGCGTATTAGAAGGAGTTCCAAAAGGTCTTCCGGCTTTGGTGAAGGCAAACAGAATACAAGACAAAGTAGCCGGTGTAGGTTTTGACTGGGAAGAACCAACTCAAGTATTTGAAAAATTACAGGAAGAGTTGGGAGAGTTTAAAACAGAAGTAACTGCTGGTCGTCAAAAGAAAATGGAAGATGAGTTTGGAGATGTGTTATTTAGCATGATTAACTATGCCAGATTTTTGAATATTGATCCAGAGAATGCATTGGAACGTACCAATAAAAAATTCATTAAACGATTTCAATATCTAGAAAAAAAGGCTCAGGATAATAAGAAAAGCCTACAAGATATGACCTTGAAGGAAATGGATATTTTTTGGGAAGAAGCAAAAAAATTATCCTAACTTCAATACTACAATAGGGTATTTAAATATGGTATCTTTGCTATCTTTTAAGTAAAGATGTCTCTACAAAATTATACCAAAGAATTTAGATACAACCTTAGGTTAGCAATACCTGTAATAGCAGGGATCCTAGGGCACACGCTGGTGCAATTTTTTGATAATGTAATGGTTGGGCAGTTGGGTACTGCAGAACTGGCAGCCGTATCTTTGGGAAATAGTTTTGTCTTTATTGCTATGAGTATTGGAATTGGGTTTTCAACGGCTATAACGCCATTAGTTGCGGAAGCTGATGGTGCGAATGATTTTGAAAAAGGAAAACAGGCTTTTAAACATGGTATTTTATCTTGTACAGTCTTAGGAACCTTATTATTTCTAATTATATTCTTAGCAAAACCATTAATGTATGCACTGGATCAGCCTGTAGAGGTGGTGATACTTGCGAAACCATATTTAGATTTAGTAGCCTTTTCATTAATACCTTTAATTGTTTTTCAAGGTTTCAAACAATTTACAGATGGCCTATCACAAACTAAATATGCTATGTATGCGGCGGTTTTAGGAAACGTGATCAATATAATACTGAATTATTTGCTAATCTATGGGAAATTTGGTTTTCCAGCCTTGGGTATTGTTGGAGCCGCTATGGGAACATTAATTTCTCGTTTTTTGATGGTAGGTATTCTTTGGGCTACTATTTACAAAAAAGACAATTTAAGACCCTATATCTCTCATCTTAATTTTAGGATTATAAAAATTTCGGTACTTAAAAAAATAATTGCTTTAGGCTTTCCGTCTGCATTACAAATGCTTTTTGAAGTTGCTATTTTCACTGCTGCCATTTGGTTGAGTGGTATGCTTGGTAAAAATGCTCAGGCGGCAAATAACATTGCTTTAAATCTTTCTTCTTTTACCTTTATGTTTGTTATGGGACTGGGGTCTGCAACCATGATAAGAGTTGGGAATCAAAAAGGACTTAAAAGATTTAAAGACTTAAGACGAATTGCGCGCTCATTCTTTTTAATGAGTATTTTAATTCAAACTTTTTTCGGGATTCTGTTTTTGATATTTCATCAGAATGTGCCATGGTTGTATATGGATAGTTCAAATATGGCAGATTATGCAAATACTATGGAAACGGCAGAAATAGCTGCTCAACTCCTAATAGTTGCTGCTTTTTTTCAAATCTCAGATGGTATTCAAGTGGTAGTGTTAGGAGCATTGAGAGGAATGCAGGACGTTAAGGTGCCTACGTTTATAACGTTTATTGCATATTGGGTAATAGGTTTTCCAATTTCTTGGTATTTAGGGCTTCATACAAGCTTTGCCAGCACGGGTATTTGGATTGGATTGCTTGCCGGACTTAGTGCATCTGCAGTTTTGTTGTATATTCGTTTTAACATACTCACAAAACAATTAATACGTAAACCTAACAAATAGATACTTATGGAAATACCTAAATTTCTGTTGGGAGATAATACCGATTTTCAAGATGCTATTTTTGTAATTCATACTGATTTCCCCAGGTTTGTGATCGATTTGACAACAGACGAAGTAGAATGGTTGGAAGATTTAGACACTGCGGAAGCAAAAGAGTTAGAAGAAGAAATGACCTCCCTAATACAAGCAGCTACTGATTTTTACGACAGGGAAGTTAAGCGTTATGAAGATTAATTGGTTTTGTAAAGAAGACTAAGGATGCTTATCAATTAAAGATGTTAGAGAAACTTATTGAAGGAGACAAAAATTTGTTTTTGTACCTAAATAATTTAGGTACAGAACCATGGGATGCTTTCTGGATGTTTATGTCCAATAAATGGGCTTCTATCCCATTATATCTTCTCTTGTTAACACTTAGTATTTACAAGTTTGGATGGAAACGTGTTGGCTTGATGGTAATAGGTGTTGCACTAATGATTACTGCAACAGATCAATTAGCAAATTTTTTCAAATATGGAATCGGGAGATTTAGACCTTGTCATGATGAAACTATACTAGATCAAATGCGGCTCGTAAAATCATACTGTGGAGGCAAATATGGATATTTCTCTGCACATGCTGCCAATTCCTTTGCAGTTGCTACATTTTTTGTTTTGCTCTTAAAAAATAAATTCAAATGGATTCCATTTCTCCTATTAGCTTGGGCTTTACTAGTTGCCTATAGTAGAATTTATATAGGCGTTCATTTTCCATTAGATGTAGTAACAGGCATAAGTATAGGTATGTTGTCTGGCTGGTTATTCTATTCCCTTTATCAGCTAGCTACTATGAAATTTCTTAAAAATTAGTCCGGAGCGTTTTTTTTGAAAATAGAAGGGTTAAATGGATTTAGAAAAATAAGAAAAAAGATAACACCAAAAGCGAGTTCATACACTTCCCATTTTCTACTGGATGGATTAAGAGCAACCAGTATAGTACTTATTATAAATGCAATAGTGTGATGCCATTTTACCATAGGTACAGCAAAAAGATCTGCAAGATTTTTAAACCATTTGGTTTTTCTATACAAGATAGGAGAGACAATAAGATATAAAACCATCACTAACATTAATAACTGGCTAAAAATAATCTTGTTTATTTTTTTCCCTTCAACAACCAAGTTATGCAAATTGGTTTCACCCTGTGCGTTATTTTCTTTAAAAAAAGCTCCTGATTCTACATCAAAGATTCTTTGACCCCATGAGACCTCTTCACCTGCCGCAAAAAAGAACAAAAGCCCAAAAAGAAAGGTTCCCAATAGCCAAAGTTTATTCTTGTATTTTCCAATGGTTGCTAGACGATAAAAACATAAAATACTTAGGCAAAATAACATAATGGTAGTGCCCCATTCTACAGGACCGTCTTCAACGGAAAACCCAGTATCAAAATAATTCAAATTAGTAAATCCAAAATAAAGAGCAGCAGCGAATACCAAAATTAAAAATAAGTATCCTGTTTTTTCGGTTTTAGTAAGTATGTTAATCATATTGAATGTTATTTTTCTCAACTTGATAGTAGAGGCTTACCAATCTTTTTTTATGTTTTTTATCTTCCGGCGAAGCTCCATAATTTAAGTCGAAAGTATCTTTTAACGAGATTGTAAATTCCTTTCCAAAGATACGTTTAAATCGTTCTTCTTCTTTACTGTTCACTAATACTCCAAAAATATCTAGTTCTTCTAGTGTTGAAGCAATGGCATCGTCTTCAATTTCAGGTATGACATTTCCATAATGCCACAGCATTTCAGGGGCTATCTCACCAAAAGCATAAAGGGGTATTCCAATTGATTTTTCTTGAGATAATATGGCTATATTGTTATAGGCTGTATTTGTTTTTAGCGATTTAGCAATAGGTAAACCAAAAGTGGTAATACTCATTATAAAAGCGATGTTTAGTAAGAATACTTTGTAAAGACTATTCTTTTTAAGGTAATACAGCATTGTACCTGAAATGATCCATAAGGATACCGATGTGGTTGCAAACCATACCCATGGCTGTACAGGTAATTCTTTTAGAAAAAAATATCCTACCAAAGGAAAAGCGATTCCTATTAAGGATATCAATCCAAAATGCAGATAAATAGGGATTTTTTCTTTCCAGCTTTTCATTTTTTTAAACTCTCTAATAAAGTAGAGTATATAAAATCCGGTATTCATTGCCATAGGAATGAGGACAGGGGATAGGTAACGTGTTTTTTTCTCGGGAATTACAGATAACAGAATTACGGAAAGTAGCGTCCATAAAAAGGTAAAAAGATATGCCTTAGGATGAATTATCTTTTTTCGAACAAAAGGGTATAACAAGGCAAAAAATGAGGGTATCGTCCATACACCACTTTGAGTAAAAAAACTCCAATAATAGTAAAAGGGGCGTACGTTATAACTACTCCAATTACCGGTTTCTTTTTGCGCAATCTTTAGAAAAGAATCTGGATCTGCCATTCTAACATACCAGTACCACCATATACTTACAATAATGGCAACTAGTAGGCATACACTAAGTGGGAATCGTTTTGATTTGAATCCTGTATAACCAAAAGCAAATCCATAAGCTATTAAAAATGGCAAAAAAAGTGCATATAATGAAACAGGTCCCTTACTCATAAAAGAAAGCCCTGTAAAAAAAGCAGCCATAAATACATTACGCCAGATGTTGGTTTGCATTTGGAATAGCGAAAAATAAAAATAGATAGCTGTTAACATAAAACCATGGGCATAGATATCCCAAGGAGCCTCATTTGTGATGGCAATAATGTAGAAGGAAGTCACTAGAATGAGACCATTAATTAAGCTTTGTTGCCGGTCTTTAGTAAGTTTTAAAGAAAACTTGAATACAATAAGTGCCGTAAAAATGGCCATTAAGGCCGTGGGGAGTCTTAGCGCATAAAGATTTGATATTCCTATTGATTTACCAGCAAAGGCAGTAAACCATGTAGGTAAAGGAGGTTTTTCATACCTAGGAAGACCATTCATGGTAGTTAATAACCAATTCCCTTCATTAACCATTTCCCTTGCAGTAATAAAATTACGGGCTTCCATGATGGTTACGGGAAGAACATTCAAATGCAAAAGAAAAATAAAGATTCCTGCTAAAAGGATTGTCTTTACTGGATTATCTGTAAACCATTGGGTCATTGTTGCTTCTTTAAAATAAAAAGGTTTCTTGAGTAAATAAAAAGTCCTAAAGCATGTCCTGCAAACAATACAGGATCTTTACGGATAATTGCGTAAGTAAGTATTAGGGAAGCTCCTAGAAGGCTAAGGAGCCAAAAGCCAAAAGGAAGACTGGAGGTTTTTTTCTTTTCAGAGTAAATCCATTGATATACAAATCTAAATGTAAAAATAATTTGTGCGATACTACCAAGTAAAATTAACCACAAAGGAATCTGATCATTTCTAAAGAAGTCATCTATGTCATAGGCATTGTTGTTATACCCATAAACTACTACCAAAAAAGGAAAGATCCATAAAAACAATCTAAAAGCCTTCGGAAGCTTACCCCATTCACCCTGTAATTGAATATTCCTGATATAGATAAAATAAGTAAGTGTCTGGCCTAGCATAATCGCAAAATCATCTCTTAACCAACCATAAACAAATAATAAAAAAGAAGCAAATAAGCTAAGTTGCCAAAACAGTCTAGGGGTAAGTACTTTTTTGTTTTTTTCAGATAAGATCCATTGAAGTAACATACGACCTGAAAATAGTAATTGAGCCAGAAATCCGATTGCATAAATGAGCCATTCTCCCATTTATTTCTTTTTAGCTATATCATAATTAATATACTTCTTTTTCATCCACAAATAAGCAAAACAATCTGCCAAAGGTCCTAACAGGCGATTCCATAGTCCAAATTTAGCTTCTCCAGCAACCCTAGGGTAATGCCTTACAGGTATTTGAATAATGCGCCCATTTTGCAATAGAATCATTGCAGGTAAAAACCGATGTAGTCCTTTAAACATAGGAATTCTTTTTGCAAAGGAAGTTTTGATAACTTTTAATGGGCACCCAGTATCGTCCATTCCGTCATTGGTAAAAGTTCGGCGTATTACGTTGGCAATTTTGGAGGACATATTTTTAACAAATTTGTCTTTTCTTTCTGTTCTTACACCAGTAACAAGATCATAATCTTCAATATGTTCTAAAAGCAAGTTAAAGTCTTCGGGGTCTGTTTGCAAATCAGAATCAATATAACCAACTAAAGGTGTTTCAACATAATCAAAACCTGCTTTAATAGCAGCGCTTAGACCTTTGTTTTCTTTAAATTGAAGATACCCAAAATCTTGATTCTTATCACAAATCTCTTCAATTAGTTGCTGGCTGCCATCCTTTGAACCATCGTTTACAAATAAAACTCTGGTCTTTTTTGTTGCAATTCTGAGATAACCCAACAGCTCCTTTTCCACTCTTTGTAGATTTTCTTCTTCATTATAAACAGGAATAACAATCGTAAACTCGTAATTCATCAGATGTCAAAAATGGTGCTGCAAAGGTATTGTTTTATTATAAATAGTGTAAGCAATTTTAAGAATGTATAAGCTTTAGAATGATAGTGGCTGCTTCAAATGGGTTAATCTCATTATTTTCAATCGCTTTTAATTGTAGGTCCAGCTCTTTTTTAACCGCTGGTTTATTGTAAAACTGTAGTTTTAATTGCTCATCTATCGTGCGCATTAGCCAGAATTTATCTTGTTTAATTCTATTCTTCTGGATGCTTTGATTCGCGCTATTTATACTAATAAAATTCTCAATAATTTCCCATATCGTTTGTATTCCTGTTTTCTCAATGGAAGAGCAGAGTTCAACCTTAGGAATCCATCCGTTCTCTTTAGGTGGAAATAAATGTAATGCACTAGAAAAAGCTGCTTTTGCATGTCTGGCTGTTTTAAGGTTTTCTCCGTCTGCTTTATTGATTACAATGGCATCCGCCATTTCCATGATACCTCTTTTAATCCCTTGTAATTCGTCTCCTGCTCCTGCTAGTTTAAGTAGTAAAAAAAAGTCGGTCATACTATGGACGGCAGTTTCACTTTGACCAACTCCAACAGTTTCTACAAGAATAATTTCATAACCAGCAGCTTCACATAAAACAATCGCTTCTTTTGTTTTTCTCGCCACACCACCAAGAGAATCACCTGCGGGGGAAGGTCTAATAAATGCATTATCGTCTTTAACTAAGGCTTCCATTCTGGTTTTATCACCAAGAATACTTCCTTTTGAGATAGAACTGGTAGGGTCTACAGCTAAGACCGCTACTTTTTTGCCAATTCTAGTGAGATGTTTTCCTAAGGCTTCAATAAAAGTGCTTTTACCAACACCAGGTACACCTGTGATGCCTATTCTAATGGCATCATTGGAAAAAACAAGACATCTTTTGATAATTTGGGATGCTTTTTCCAAATGTGAAGGATTTGTACTTTCAACTAATGTAATCGCACGGCTGAGAGCAACTTTGTCTTGTTGAATTATACCAAGTACCAACTCATCAATACTAGGTTGGTTGCGTCTTTTTTTTTGAAGACTAAGAATAGTTTGTCTATTGATGTTTTGTTGCGCAACCACTCCAGGTTTCTCCTTTAATGATGATTTTTTTTCTGGTGTTTTCAATGAAATTATTTAATAGGAATTTCAAGTTTTGTGTTTTCCCATATCATAGTAAGCATTAGCTCATCTGTGTTTTCAAAAGCAAAAGTAAATCTCTCTGTTGCTTTGGCTTGTTCTATAACAGGAACAGTAATAGCGAGTACATCAAATTCTGGTTCTCGGCTTGGTTCAATTTTAGTGCCTTTTAAGGCAACACCCCAATCATAGCTTTTGCTATTAAAAATAACAGTCCAGTTTTCTTTTTCTGGAATAGTCCACAGCGTGTATGTACCGGAGGGTAGAGGCTTTCCCGCAACATTAATATCTTTGGAGGTGTTAAAAGCGGTAGCTTCATTTGCTCCAGTTCTCCAAACCTTACCATAAGGAATTAAATTCCCAAAAATTTTTCTACCTTTCATTGAAGGCTGGTTATAGTACAGGGAAAGGTCATGCCCATTTTCCTGATAATAAATAGTGGTTTCTGGACTATGTTTTTTTGTTATTTTTCTCATTATAGGACCTACAAAAAAATATGCAGTTACTACAATGCCTAGAACGATTAGAAAAATAATACCTAGCTTTTTCATTGATTATATTTATTTGGAAAGAGTTGAAAAACTCTTTGAGTTTGATTGGGTTACCCTCTTACAAAGATATTGAAATTTGAAACTTCATTTAAGGTGCCTCTTCAGGTTTTAGCTTTTAGTTAAAAATTGAAAAACACTTTTGTTTATATAGTTTTCCCCCGCTTTTAATATGGATGATGGAAAATTAGAGTGATTGGGCGCATCTGGATAATTCTGAGTTTCAAAACAAATAGCGGGAAATGAATCTGGGGTAAAAATCACCGCTGCTGGTTGGTTGGTAGTAACAAGCATTTTGATACCAGTATCCGGAGCTTCTATTTCTATCTGGTTGGAAGAATTATTTTTAAAAATAAATGTATCATCTACTCTGGTGAGCATTATAGGACGTTTCTGTCTGAAATCTTTTTCTGTATTAGATACCGAAAGTATATTTCCTGTAGGAACTAATTTTTTATTAGTTTCTAAATAAGAATCAGCGTTTACTTTTAACAAATGTGTATCAATGCTTTTACCATTTCCGCTAAGATTAAAATAAGAATGATTTGTCAAATTGAGAATGGTATCTCTATCTGTTTCTGCCTCATGCAAAATAACCAAACTATTATTCTTAGTAATTTTGTAAGTAACAAATGCTTCAACATTTCCTGGATAACCAGTATCAGAATGCTTACAAATATAACGGAAACGAACAAAGGGTTCTGGATTACTATCATTAAGTTCTTCTAGTTCCCAATATTGCATGCTCCAGCCATTTTTGCCACCATGAAGATGCACACCGTTTTGGTTGTCTAAATGTATTTCTTTGGAATTAAGGTTAAAAATGCCATTTGCAATTCTTCCTGCGTAACGACCAACACAAGCACCAAGATACTTTGGGTTGTTATAATAGTCTGGGTTGTTTTTAAAATTAATTACAATATTAAGAAACTCTCCTTGATTATTTTTAACTTCTAGTTTTTTAATAATCGCCCCATAGTTTAGTGCGGTAAGTTTAATAGAATCCGTTGTAATTTGATAGGGTATGATTTGGTTATTTGGCATTACACTAAATTACTAAATTTAAACAAATATAGTACTCTATTCCAAAAAATAGATACATAAAAAGACTTCGTTTGAGATGTCTTTTTATAATTATTAAAAGTAAAATACTAAATTATACCTGACTCATTCTTCCAATCAATTATGAATGCAATACTATTCATGTAAAATACATTATCAGAATCCATATACACTATTCCAGAAGCAATTTCATCTGAATTTTCATAACGACCCAACGGATTGGTATTTGCAAATCAGCACCTATTTCCTGAAGTTGCTTTTTGGTCATCCCATTTTGTCATACACAAAAACAGAATGATCTCTTTTGAGACTGCGACTAATAATGCAATGTCTATTTACACTTGTTTCTAAAAGGCGTTCATACTCTTTTCTAAAAGGTAATTTAATTTAGTTTCATTTTTAGAAATTTAAGACATGCATATAAACCTTATTTTAAATATGTGTTAATGTTTTTATTACACAGTGTAGTTTTCTATGAAATTGTTAAAAAAGAATTAAATTCTGTATTTATTGCAACGTCTTCTTTTTTATCTAGTCTTTAAGATGAATAGCAATTGTAACTCAACCGGAAACCAGCAGCGATGCTTCAGACAGAACTGATTGAAAAGTGTAAAATAAATGACCGAAAGGCACAATTGAACCTCTATAAAAAATATAGTGAGGGCATGTATTTTGTCGCAATGCGTTTTTTAAAAAATCAGGAAGACGCAGAAGATGTCATGCAAGAGGCATTTATCAAAGCTTTTCAAAGGATCCATCAGTACAAAGCAGAAGTAACCTTTGGTGCTTGGTTGAAACGTATCGTTATCAATAAATGTATAGATCATTTAAAGGGAAAGCAAATAGATACTTTTTCTTTAGAAGAAAATTTCTTACAGGTAACCGACAAAAATGAAGATTGGAAAATTTCTTCAGAAATAACGATTGATGAAGTGAAAAAGGCCATTTTAACTTTATCTGATAAATACAGATACGTAATTACACTTTACCTTATTGAGGGGTATGATCATGCCGAGATATCAGATATTTTAAAAATTTCGGAAGTGACCTCAAGAACACAGCTTTTAAGAGGAAAACAAAAGTTAAGAGAACTATTAAATACCAGGTATCATGGAACGAGATCTTAGGGAATTATTTAAGGAGTCTAACAAAATAGAACTACCTGAGTTAAGACAAGGGCATGAAAAGCGTTTTGAACAAAAATTAGATCAGAACTTTCCCAGAACACGCACGAACACCTTTTTTTATCTTAAGGTTGCTGCTTCGCTATTGATTTTAATAACTACTGGATATTTTTTATTGAAATCCTTAAAATCAGAGGTTATAAATGATACCCCAGATATTGTTAATACAATAGATAAGGAAGCCAAAAATCCAACAACGATCTCATTAGGCGATATTTCTCCTGGTTTGAAGAAAGTAGAAGATTATTATGTAACGAACATTCATATAGAACTTTCAGAAATTGAAGTAACAGCCACCAATAAAAAACTTTTTGATGGATATATGGCCAAATTATCTGAACTCAATGATGAATATCAAAACCTCTCTGAAGAATTAGTTAATATGGGCCCCAATGAACAGACCATTACAGCCCTCATAGATAATTTACAATTAAGATTACAATTGCTTTATCAGTTAAAAGAAAAACTTAAAGAACTTAAAGAAACTAAAGATGATAAATTTAAAGATAAACAGGTATAATTCTCTATTTTACGCTGTTTTTTGCCTTTGCTTTGTTGCAAATGCGCAAAAGCAAAGTAAAAAATACAAGGAGACTTTTAAAGTAGGTGATGAGGTTGAATTAAATATTAATACCAGCCATACCAATATTGAATTTGAGACCTGGGACAAAGACGTAATTGAAGTACATGGTGTAATTGAAATTGAAGATGCTACAAAGGAAGCAGCAGAGGCCTATTTTAAAAATTGGAATTTTAAAGCAACCGGAAATAGTAAGGAAGTAGCTGTAAGTTGTGATACAAACCGTAGTTTTACGTTTATTTCTAATGGGAATACTATTATTAGTGAGGATGATTTTGATTTTGTATTTGAACTCCCAGAGATTGCAGAAATTCCTGAAATAGCACCTTTGGTAATGCGTCTTCCAGAAATTCCACCAATGCCTCCATTACCTATGAACGGATTTAACTCTTTTTCTTTTGATTATGAAGCTTATAAAAAAGATGGAGATAAGTACCTAGAGAAGTGGAAGAAAGCTTTTAATAAGAATTTTGATAAAGATTTTAAGAAGGAAATGGAAGCTTGGAAAGTGGAAGTGAAAAAGTACAAAGAAGAGGTAATGAAACTGCGAGAGGAGCAATCTAAAGAACGCACCCAAATGCGAAAAGAGATGGTTGAAGTTCGTGAAGCGCAACGAAAAGAGCGGGATGAAATTAGAAAAGTTGCTCGCGAAGAAAGTAGAAAAGCTCGTGAGGAAGCTAGAAAGTTTAGGGTTGAGATACTAGAAGAAGCTAGAGAAAATGGGAAATCAAACAGCAATTTTTATTTTTATTCGTCTGATGGAAATGAAAAAAATCTAAAAGTCAAAAAAACGATTAAAATAAAAATGCCCAAGCGAACAAAATTGAAATTAAATGTTCGGCACGGAGAAGTAAAGCTCGCAGAGAATACAAAAAATATTAAAGCAACCTTGTCTCATACAAGGTTGTTTGCCCGTATTGTGGATGGTCGTGAAACCTTAATAGAGGCCTCTTATTCACCTGTATTGGTTGAGAATTGGAAGTATGGAGAGCTTAAAGTTAACTATATCCGTGATGTAGCTATTGATCGTGTAAAAAGTCTTAAACTTACGTCCAACTCTTCTGATGTGAATATTGGTGTTTTAGAAGGAGAAGGCTATATTAATGGGTCTTTTGGAAAACTTAGTATTGATGCGATTGCTCAAACTTTTTCAAATTTGGATATTGGCCTTGAAAATACAGATGCAGTTTTTATATTACCTAAGGAAGCATTTACACTTTCGGTTAATTCGGCCGACAGTCAGATAAGCTATCCTGAGTATCTCACAATGTCTATGAAAGACAAATACTCAAATCAAATCGTTAAAGGATATTATAAAAATGCAAATACCCCAAAATCTATCACTTTAAATGCTAGGTACAGTAAAATACTTTTTAAATAAATCTATTCCTCCAACTGCAATGTTCCAAAAATATCAGCATTAATCCATCCTTGATTTTTATCTTCACCAGGAACAAAAACAGAACCTATGAAATTCTCACGTTCCTTACTAGCGTCATTGTCACAATAAGCCAAGGCAAATCCTATCTTCTTTCCTTTTTCAAGTGATACAGGTATATTTTCTTTACCATCCATAAAAGAATCGTCATACAGTTTTATTGAAAGTTCCCAAATACTCTTATCACCCTTTAGCGTTCTTTTAGAAACAACATGATCATTGTAAAGTCTGGGTTCCTTATCAGGTGCAATATCTACAACATTGCCGTCTAAAGCAACATGATAAGCAAATGCGTTGTGCGTGTATTGATGCCCTCCTCCAGAATTATCTTCGTCAATAAAAACTTCCACACAATCATCATCCCACCAAAGTTTCAAGGGGTCTTTGTTTTGATCAAATAAACTATCATCTACAATCTCAACCAGTAAGTACAAAGAGCTTTCTCTCCATGAAAGTTTATACCTTCCAGAGAAGTCTTTTTCGGTATAATCAGTTCCCAGCCATTTTTGGTCTAAAGGAAGCCAAACTGAGTTTTCCCAACATTGATCGTCTTCAACTCCGTTTAAGATAGGCGCTTCTGTAGCTTTTTTAACGGTTATTATTTGATGATCCTGTTTTGCATGTTTTGAACATCCGGAGATGAATAAAACCAAAAGAAACAAAGTAAACTTTTTCATAGCTATAAAGATACTAAAAAAGAAAAACCCCATAATTTGGGGCTTTTACTAGTGGTCTTTTTTAAGCAAATCAGGAAACTTTTTCTGAAACTTTTTTAATCTTGGAATGGACACATTTCTTATATATGCATTGTTGGGATGTTTTTTTTCATAGTCTTGATGGTAATCTTCAGCCTTCCAAAATTTTTCAAAGGGAACTACTTCGGTAACTATTTTTTTGTCAAAAACCTTTTTACTTTCCAATTCTTTAATATAATTAGTAATGATTTGCTGTTCTTTAGGGTTTTTGTAGAATGCGATAGATCTATATTCAGCACCTCTATCTGGCCCCTGTCTATTGAGTGTAGTTGGATCTTGAGAACCAAAGAAAACTTTTACGAGTGTCTCAAAACTCACTTCTTCTGGATCATAATATACTTCAACTGCTTCCGCATGGCTAGTTAAACCTCTACCAACTTGTTGATAGGTTGGGTTTTCTTCTTTTCCACCAGAATATCCAGACACTACTTCTTTAACTCCAACTACGCTTTCAAAAATAGCTTCTACACACCAAAAGCACCCACTAGCAAAGTATGCAGTTTCATACTCTTGTAAGTCTTGAGAAACATCCGTTAAATTTTGAGGTAGCTTATCTTGCTTCGAATTGCTATTTATTTGGCATGAGATCAACAAAAATATCGAGAGCAATGCTACGGTATTTGATTTAAATTTATACATATTCTATAAGATTTTGGACATAGATAGTCTGCATATTACTAAATTCCTTTCGTTTAAAGGATATAAAATATGTTAAGATTTTGAATACAGAAGTATCGCAATAGCCATACTTCTGTATTTTTCACACCTTTGCTGAGCATGAAATAACTAAAATTATTTAATATTTTTAGACAGTTGAAACCCCGTAAATAAACCTATTCCGGCTAATAAGAATATGGTACCAGGAAAGGCAATTTCTGCATCTACATTTAAGTGATTATGTAAAATTCCAGCTATAAAAATGCCAATACCAATACCTGATAATAATAATGCTAAGTTTAAAATAATAACTTTCCATACTGGAAATGGCTCTTTAGGTTTTTTACTGAAGAAAATGGAAGCGTCTGCTCCCTTTTCAATCAGTGCAAGCCTTTCTTTATTACGGGTTGAATAGGCTAAATAGGCAATCCCAAAGATCACTAAAAATAAACTGACAAATACAACTACTGCTTCCATTTGATACTTTTTTAATTGATTAAATAAATGTTCGTTTTATTCTTATGACTCTAATTATCTTGTTTAGGTTACAACATTTAAAAATAAAATAACAAAATGTAACCTTACAGGACGTTTTATCGTCTTATTAATAATGGCTGACCAATTAGACCAATATTATATTGAACAAACCTTAAAAGGTAATAAGCATGCTTTTGCCTTTTTACTAAGAAAATACAAAGATCTTGTGTTTAGTATCGCTTTGAAATTATTAAGAGATAGGGAGGAGGCAGAAGATATTGCACAAGAAATTTTTATAAAGGCATATCGTTCATTACATAAGTATAAAGGAGATTCAAAATTTTCTACATGGTTGTATCGTATTGCTTACAATAGTTGTTTAGATAAAATTAAACTAAGTAAAAGATTCTCCTTTATAAAAAAGGGGGAGGACAACAACTTACAGATTCCTAATTTGGAAATAGAAGTATTGGAAGATCTAGAATGTGAAGACAGAAAACGGTTGATTAAGGCAGCAATAGCTTCTTTAGGTAAAGAAGATCAAACATTGATTATGCTATATTATTATGAAGACTTATCTTTAATAGAAATAGCAGAGATTACTGGTTTAAAAGAAAATACCATTAAAGTACGCTTGCATAGAAGTCGTGGTAAACTAGCTCATTTATTAAAAGGGCATGAAGCTACTCTTAAATATAAAAATATATGAATAGGGAAGAAAAGCAACTAAAATCATGGATAAAGGAGGCTGGATTAGAAAGCCCATCTAATGATTTTGAAAAGAATTTTATGGCAAGGTTGGAAGAAGAGGCGGCATATGTGTCAAATTCAAAACCCTTAATTTCAAAGTCTACATGGGTTTTAATTTTCTTAGGAAGCGCTTTCTTATTGGGAGTGGCTTATTTTGGATCAGAAGACACCTATTTGTCAACAAATTTTTTTGATAGAATTCTGTTACCCTTAGAGGCTGTTTCCTTAGAAATTACCAATTTTACGATTCCTAAATCGGCTATTTATGGAATACTTTTCTTTGTGATCATGCTTTTCGTTCAAATTTTAGTTATTAGAAATCAGTATCAAAATCATTACCAGAATAAATGAATTCGTCCTTTATTACCAGATTTAAACAAATTTTTACACCAAGTTTTATAGCACCTCTTAATAAAACAATTTCTAGGACTGAATACATACCTATAGATCTGTCATCAGATAATCCAGAATTGGTAAATCTGGATATGTCAGATCCAGACAAAATGGAAAGCTATATAAAGGAATATCTTATTCAAAACAATGGGCAAGTTGCTTATGGGGGGTATTTGGAAAAACGAAACCTTTATAAGAGTAGTGCTTTATTTCAGCATAATTCATTAGCTCCAAGAAATATTCATTTAGGGGTTGACTTCTGGTCTTCGGCAGGAACTCAGGTAATTACCCCTCTGGATGGTGTTTTGCATAGTTTTAATGATAATAGTAGCAGCGGTGATTATGGTCCTACAATCATATTAGAACACAAGTTTGAGGAAGAAGTTTTTTATACCCTCTATGGGCATTTATCCAAATTATCTTTAGAACCATTATACATTGGAAAGACTTTTAAGGCCGGAGATTTGTTAGGAACATTAGGAAGACCCCAAGAGAATGTAAATTATGCTCCTCACCTTCATTTTCAACTTATTCTTGATCTAGAGGGTAGAAAAGGAGATTATCCCGGTGTATGTAGTAATGAAGACAAAAACTTTTTTTATAACAATTGTCCCAATCCTACTTTAGTGTTGGCAATTGACTAAACAGTTCAGTCATGATAGCCTAAAAGTGAAAATAAGATAAAAAAAGAGGCAGCTCATTTAGAAACTACCCCCTCGCTCTATTAATCAATTAAATAAACACTTAATAAAACTCTACTAGGATATTATATTACACCTACAGAATTATTTTTAATCTGAACAAAAGAAGTGGGGTTATTTAACAAAGATAGATTTTTATTGAATTTTCACAAAAATTACCAATGTTTATTTTTGAATTTTAAATTTTAAAGACGATTTAATCAATAATTGGCAATATTGAACTTAGGTAGATTACTAAATTGTTATATCTTTTAAGATTAAAAAACCATTAATAGTTTGTTGGCTACCATTCGTCTATATAAATCTTCCATCTAACGATATTGAAGTAGCAACTTTTATAGAGGTTTCTATATTTGCCTTATAAACGTACAAATATGAACCCCGATATTAGTCACTTACAAACACCACATTTATTAACCTACTGTTTTTCTTTTGATGCCGCTAGCACTGTCTCTGTTTATATAGATAAAGGACTTAACCAGCTATGGGCAAAAGTAGATGGTAAAATGCAACATTTTAACTCTTTACCATGGAAATATAAGGCGCCTATGTTTTTTGAAATACAGGGCAATAAGAATGTTACAGATGCGCTTCAAGGTTTATCGGCCTCCAAGGCTGTTGAATTATATATAAAAGCATTATACATATATCAAGACCCCTCCTTTTTGAATTAGGATTGATTTTTTTTAGATTTTTTGAGTTTAATGAGAGAGAAAAGGCAGTAATCACAATTGATTACTGCTTTTTTGATAAATACATTTTTTTAATCAGGATTCTACCAAAACCCACTCGCCTTTATTAATTAAAGGTTCTGCTTGTTTATATTTAAGAGTTTTATTCTCACCACTCATTACATTTTTTATGGTAACCCTATCATTACGCCCTATTTTAGGTTTGTCCCTAACGATAGTTTCTGTTACTTGCTGCTGGCGAGATTGGCTTTGTCCTGCATGACGATTTCTCGCAGCAAGCTCATCGCTATTTAAAACTTCTTCTTTAGAGGTTTGCAACCTTTCTTTTGGCCTTGAAACTGCTTTTGCCTCTTGTATGGCGTCAGCACCCTGTGAAGGAAGTTCTCCTTTAAAAAGAAATGAAATCACTTCTTTATTCACCTTATCAATCATGGCTTTAAAAAGCTCAAAAGCTTCAAATTTATAAATAAGGAGCGGATCTTTTTGCTCATGTACAGCTAACTGTACAGAATGCTTTAATTCATCCATTTTTCGCAAATGCGTTTTCCATTCTTCATCTATTATGGCTAGGGTAATATTTTTTTCAAAATCTGCCACTAATTTTTTACCATTACTTTCGTATGCTTCTTTAAGATTGGTAACAATATTGAGTGATTTTATACCATCTGTAAACGGCACTACGATCCGCTCAAAACGATCTCCCTGATTCTCAAATACGTCTTTTATGATTGGGAAAGCGGTCTTGGCGTTTCGCTCCGTTTTAGATTCGTATTGCAGCAGTGCAGCCTTATAAATTTTTGATGCGAGTTCTATTGCCGTAATTTTATCGAATTCTTCTTCTGTAACTGGTGAACTAATCGAGAAATATTTAATTAGTTCAAACTCCAGATTTTTAAAGTCATTAGCCTGTTTATTTGTGTCGGCAATCAGCTCAGCAGTATCAAAGATCATATTTGCGATATCTACTTTGAGTCTTTCTCCTTCTAAGGCATGTCTTCTTCTTTTGTAAACTACCTCTCTTTGAGCATTCATTACGTCATCATATTCCAATAATCTTTTACGAACGCCAAAGTTATTTTCTTCCACTTTTTTCTGTGCTCTTTCAATAGATTTGGTCATTAACGAGGCTTGAATTACCTCCCCTTCTTCAAGACCCATTCTGTCCATCCACTTAGCAACCTTATCTGAACCAAACAGTCTCATTAGATTGTCTTCTAATGAAACATAGAATTGTGAACTTCCTGGATCTCCTTGACGTCCAGATCTACCTCTTAATTGCCTATCTACACGTCTAGAATCATGTCGCTCTGTACCAATAATAGCAAGTCCTCCAGCTTCTTTCACTTCATCAGACAATTTAATATCTGTTCCTCTACCTGCCATATTCGTGGCAATGGTAACTACTCCAGGGTTACCAGCTTCAGCAACAATATCTGCTTCTTTTTTATGAAGTTTTGCATTCAGAACATTATGCGGAATTTTACGAATAGTAAGTGTTCTACTCAAAAGTTCTGATATTTCTACCGAAGTAGTACCCACCAGTACGGGTCTTTTTTGTTGTACTAAATGGTCTATCTCTTCTATGATAGCATTATACTTTTCTCTTTTTGTTTTATAAATACAATCCTCCTTATCTATTCTGGCTATAGGTCTATTGGTAGGTATTTCAACCACATCTAGCTTGTAGATTTCCCAAAATTCTCCTGCTTCAGTTACGGCAGTACCTGTCATACCTGAAAGTTTGGAGTACATTCTGAAATAATTTTGTAAAGTAACCGTAGCAAAAGTTTGTGTAGCAGCTTCAATCTTTACATTTTCTTTAGCTTCAATTGCTTGATGCAAACCGTCTGAATATCTTCTTCCATCCATTATACGACCAGTTTGCTCATCTACAATCATAACCTTATTGTCCATGACAACATATTCCACATCTTTTTCAAAGATCGTATATGCCTTAAGTAACTGATTCATGGTATGAATACGTTCGCTTTTTACACTAAATTCAGTAAACAATTTTTCCTTAAGTTCTGCTTCTTCTTCAATTGGCATGCCTTTTTTCTCTATCTGAGCAATTTCATAGCCTACATCTGGCATTACAAAAAAATCAGGATCTGCATCTCCAGAAAGGTACTCGATACCCTTATCTGTTAATTCTATCTGATTATTTTTTTCTTCAATAACAAATAGCAGTTCAGCGTCAACAATGGGCATTTCCCGATTGTTGTCTTGCATATAATAATTTTCGGTTTTTTGCAAGAGTTGTTTAACCCCTTCTTCACTTAAGAATTTAATAAGTGCTTTGTTCTTTGGGAGCCCCCTGTATACCCGTAATAAGAGAAGACCTCCTTCTTTGGTGTCTCCAGCTTTAATAAGTTTTTTGGCTTCTGCAAGAACACTAATAAGGTATTGACGCTGTTTACTTACAATATCTGCTACTTTTGGCTTTAACTCATTAAATTCGTGGCGATCTCCTTGCGGAACGGCCCCCGATATAATTAACGGAGTTCTTGCATCGTCTATCAAAACAGAATCCACCTCATCTACTATAGCATAGTTGTGTTTTCTTTGTACCAGATCTTTAGGGGCATGTGCCATATTATCTCTTAAATAGTCAAAACCAAACTCATTGTTGGTTCCATAAGTGACATCTGCTTCATATGCCTTTCTTCTAGCATCTGAATTTGGTTGATGATAATCTATGCAATCTACAGTGAGACCATGAAAATTTAAGAGTGGTGCCATCCAAGCACTATCTCTTTTCGCCAGATAATCATTAACCGTTACCAAATGCACGCCATTTCCGGTGAGTGCATTCAGATAAACGGGTAGGGTTGCTACAAGTGTTTTACCCTCACCTGTCATCATTTCGGCTATTTTACCTTGATGCATAGCAATACCTCCAATTAGCTGAACGTCATAATGCACCATATCCCAGGTTATTTCTTTACCAGCAGCATCCCAAGAATTTGCCCAGATTGCTTTTTCTCCACTAAGCGAAACAAAATCTTTTGAAGCCGATAATTCTCTGTCAAATGCAGTTGCTTCAACACTGAGTGTTTTATTCTCTGTAAATCGCTTAGCAGTCTCTTTCATTACTGCAAATGCTTCAGGGAGAAGTTCATTGAGAACCCCTTCCGTTGCTTCATAGGAATCCTTTGCTAAAGCATCTATTTCTAAGTAAATATCCTCTTTACGGTCAATGTCACTTGAACTTTCTGCTTCCTTTCTTAATTTTTCAATTTCCTCATTAAAGGTATGGCGGGCTTCCTGTATCTTGCTTTTAAATTCATTGGTTTTTGCGCGTAATTCATCATGAGACAAACCAGACAAGCTACTTTCAAAAGACTTTATCTGGTCTACAATAGGTTGTATCTCTTTTATGTCTTTTTTCGCCTTATCTCCAACAAATATTTTGATAACGGAATCTAATAATTTCATAATATTCTTGTGTAATTCTAAAGTTCAAAATTAAGCAAAAAAAAAGCCTCTAATGAGACTTTTTAATTTTAATACTGTTAATGCCTGTTAATATTCATCTTCATTCCAAAGATAATCTTCCTCAGTCGGATAGTCAGGCCAAATCTCTTCAATTGATTCATATATTTCTCCTTCATCTTCCATAGATTGAAGGTTCTCTACTACCTCCAATGGAGCACCTGTTCTGATAGAGTAATCTATCAATTCATCTTTAGTTGCAGGCCAGGGAGCATCACTGAGATAGGATGCAAGTTCTAAGGTCCAATACATGTGCTACGCAATTTTTAATTTCTGCAAAAATAAATTTTTATGTGAAAAAGTCAAGTAAAAAATATATTAAATACACACAATTTACAAGAACGTCAGCATAATAACGGTTAAAATAGCAATATAGAGGTAAAAAAGCTATTTTTTAGCGTTTTTCGTAAAACTTTATGATTCTTTTTTAGGAATCCATTTTATCTCTTTTGCCTTCAATTCATACGACAATTTCCGTGCCAATACAAAGAGATAATCGGAGAGACGATTTAAATATTGTAAAACTCTTTCGTCAAAGGGCTCATTTTCATAAAGTTCTGTTGATAATCGTTCGGCTCGTCTACAGACACAACGAGTAACATGACAGAATGACACTGCTTGATGACCACCTGGCAAAATAAAATGCGTCATTGGTGGTAAACTAGTATTCATGTTATCTATTTCCTGTTCTAGTAAATTAATGTCGTTTTCGCTTATTTTTGGAATATTAAGTCTTTCCTTACCATTTTTTAAGATAGCCTTTTCCGGATCGGTTGCTAAAATTGCCCCTACTGTAAAGAGGCGGTCTTGTATCTCAATTAGAATCTTATTAATATGTTCACTAGATTCTTGATCTCTTAACAATCCAATCCAAGAATTTAATTCGTCTACGGTTCCATAACTATCTATTCTAATATGGTGCTTTGGAACGCGGGTTCCACCAAAAAGTGCCGTAGTGCCTTTATCACCCGTTTTTGTATAAATTTTCATGTGATTCTTTGTTGCTCTTAGAGGGTTTATTTTTTCTTTTCTTGTTTTTCGTAATTTTTATTCCTTTAAGTTGCTATTTTATTTAATAAATGCCCATCTTAAAAAGAGAAAAATACAGAAATTTTCAATTTTGCAATTAGTGCAAAAATAAGGTTTTAACTTGTAAAAGAACTCGGTTAAACTCTAATGGTGAAATGTTCCTTTACCTGTTCCTCTCTAAAGAAAAGAATTCCCCATTTAAAAATGTCAATAGACACCTTAACTTTTTGATGCTTTTTAATTTCGCTCCATGCTTCTTCCATTTCATTAGACCAATGTATGTCATCTAGTATCATCACACTATTATTATGAACGTTATTTAAAAGTTTTCTAAAATATGTGAGGGTAGGCTCTTTTCTATGATTACCGTCTATGTAAATAAGGTCAAAAACTGGTAGTTGAGGTGTAATTAAAAATTCTTCAAATGTTTTGTTCAGAACCTGCACATTGGTGATATGATATTTTTGGAGTTGTTTTATAGCAATGGATGAAGTTTCCGGGCATCCTTCAATAGTTGTCAATTTAATTTTGTCATTTGCCGTTGCAATAGCAACACTACCTAGGCCTACAGAAGTTCCTAATTCAAGTGCATTTTTACAATCTAAATACGAAGTAAGTCTATGGAGTAGTTTGGCTTTTCTAAGGCTGATACCCGCATTGAGGGCTACTTTACGAATTTTACGTTCTGGGGATTTAAATATTCTTGATCCCGCTCCGTAATCGGTAACATGAATCACCTCTTTACTGTTTAAAAGGTCTAACCGATATGCTTTCAGTCTTTTATAATCTTCATGTTCTTTAGCGTCATAAAAGCATTTTGTGACTAAATCATAAATAAAAGGTGAGTGAATACCATGTTGATTAACAGAGCGTACTAAAAATTTACTGTAAGAAACAATAAGATTCATTTAAAATAGCTAATTTATCTAGGATTCCATTTTCAAAGAAAGTTCAAACCAATGTTCTGTTTTCTGTTCAATTTGTGCAATTATCTGTTGTAATTCTTTTGATTTTTCATCAATAGCTTCACCATCTAAAGAAGCAGTAATAAATAGTTTTTCAAGAGATTCTTTTTCTTCTTCTAGCTTTTTAATTTCCCGCTCCAATTTATTATACTCTTTTTGCTCATTAAATGTAAGTCCGGCAGTTTGATCTTTTTTCCAGCTTTTCTTTTCAGATTTCACATCAGTTGAAATTGATTCAGGAACATTGGTTTCTTCGTATGATCTGAAATCAGAATAATTACCAGGGAAATCATCTATAATGGCATCTCCTCTAAAAACAAAAAGATGATCTGTTATTTTATCCATGAAATAGCGATCATGGGAAACTACTAATAAACAGCCAGGGAAATCAAGTAAAAAAGACTCTAGTACATTAAGGGTTATAATATCCAGATCATTGGTGGGTTCATCTAGAATTAAAAAATTAGGATTCTGAATTAAAACGGTGCAGAGATAAAGCCTCTTAAGCTCGCCACCACTTAGTTTTTCTACATAATCATATTGTTTTTTACGATCAAACATAAAACGCTCCAAGAGCTGTCCGGCAGAGATTTGCCTTCCTTTGGTAAGGGGTATAAACTCACCAAACTCTTTTATCACCTCAACCACTTTTTGCCCTTTTTTTATTTCTATTCCTTTTTGCGTGTAATAGCCAAAACGAATGGTCTCTCCAATGATTATTTTTCCTGAATCTGGTTTTATGCTTCCGGTAAGAAGGTTTAAGAAAGTGGTTTTGCCTGTTCCATTTTTTCCGATAATACCTATGCGTTCTCCTTTTTTAAAATTATAATTGAATTTGTCAAGTATAGGCTTATTAGTAAAGGACTTGGAAACATTGTGAAACTCTACAATTTTACTACCTAAACGTTCCATATTGATCTCAAGTTGCACTTGATGCTCTTTCCGGCGATTGTGAGCTCTTTCTTTGATTTCATAAAAGTCATCAATACGACTTTTAGATTTTGTGGTTCTTGCTTTGGGTTGACGTCGCATCCATTCCAGTTCTCTGGAATATATATTTTTTGCCTTTTCTACAGACGCTTTTTGGGCTTCAATACGTATATTTTTTTTATCTAGATAATAAGAATAATTCCCTTTATATGTAAATAACTCTCCTTGATCTAATTCAATTATTTCATTACAAACACGCTCTAGAAAGTATCTATCATGTGTTACCATAAAAAGAGTAATATTTTCTTTCGCAAAATAGTTTTCAAGCCATTCAATCATTTCAAGATCCAAATGATTGGTAGGCTCGTCTAGAATTAATAAATCTGGTTTACTAATAAGAATTCTTGCGAGTGCGAGTCTTTTCTTTTGTCCTCCAGAAAGTGAATCTACTTTTTGATCTAGTTTTTGAAGCTTAAGTTTGAAAAGAATTTGTTTGTACTGTGTTTCAAAATCCCAAGCCTGATACGCTTCCATCTTTTCAAAAGCTTTTTGATAATTGTCTGCATCATCTGGATTTTTAAGCGCATTTTCATAGGCTTCTATAACTTTTAGAATCTTATTATCGGAAGCGAAAATGGTTTCCTCTACGGTTAACTTGTTATCAAGATTGGGTTCTTGTGATAAAAATGCCATTTGCAAGCCTTTGCGCATAATAACTTGCCCGCTGTCTGGCGTATCTAAACCGGTAAGGATATTTAATAGTGATGTTTTTCCGGTTCCGTTTTTAGCTACGAACGCAATTTTCTGATCTTTATTTATACCAAAAGAAATATTAGAGAATAAGATACGTTCTCCATAAGATTTTGAGATGTTTTCAACCGAGAGATAATTCACTTTTTGTTTTTGTGCAAAGTAACATAAATCCGTTAGATATCGCCAGAGATCGTTTTATTATTGATAACTAAAAAACTATATTTGTCTACAAACCCAGTACTATGAAATTTAGGTCTTTCTTTTATTGCTTATCTGTGCTTTTGGTTTTACAGTCTTGTATTCCAAATAAGAAACTTATCTATCTTCAAGACAAAGACGGAAAGAGAGTAATTGAAGGAACTGTTAGTGAAATGTCTAAGCCTTACAAAATACAGGTAAATGATATTTTGTATATTGATATTAAAGCATCTGAACCCGAATTGGTTGCCATGTTTAATATCTCTAAATCCGAAAACGAGGCGAATTTAATTAACAATGGGGGTCTTTATTTTGCAGGTTATGTAGTGGATGTTCATGGAAATATAAGACTTCCAATTCTAAATGAGCTAAATGTATTAGGCTTTACCGCTAATGAAGTACGGCAGAGAATAGAGAAAAGCTTACTGGAAAATTATCTAAACAGCTCTTCAAATCTTTTTGTTACCGTTAAGCTTGCAGGTCTAAATTATAGTGTTTTAGGGGAGGTTACCAGACCGGGAAATAATGTGTTATTTCAAGAACGAGTGAATGTTTTAGAAGCTGTTGCGAATGCAGGCGATGTATTGGTAACCGGAGACCGCGAAGATGTTCTTATTATTAGGCAATACCCAGACGGTAAACAAATTCATCATGTAGACCTGACCGATAAGGGATTGTTAAATTCTCCTTATTTTTATATCCTCCCAAATGATATGATTTACGTAAAACCATTAAATCAGAAGTCATGGGGAGTTGGCACTACCGGAACCCAAACACTTACAACTGTGCTTTCAATTGTATCTATCATCACAAGTACCGTTTTATTGATAAGAAACCTATAGAAACATGCTGGAAAACGAACTCGATATTCGAAAACTTCAAGGTTCATTTGATTTTAAAGGATTTTTACTACGTGCAATACGTTATTGGTATGTTATTTTGGCTTGTATTAGTGTAGGCCTAGGAATTGCTTATTATATTAATTTGAGAGCAGAACGTTTGTATAAGTTAGAAACACTTATAACCATTAAAGAAGAGCAAAATCCGTTTTTTACCAGTACTCTTAACCTTACATTTAATTGGGGTGGCGCAAGTGATAAAGTAGAAACTATTAGAACAATACTAGGTTCAAGAGCGCATAATGAAGAGGTAGTGCGTTTACTGCAATTGTATATTCATTATAAGAAAGAAGGGCGATTTCGATTGGAAGATATCCATACCAAAGCACCATTTAAGGTAGTTTTAAATGAAAGTGGAGATCAACTTTTGAATGTTCCTGTTAAGATTCAGTTTTTAGATAAAGATTCATTTGAACTGTCTTATCAATTGGAGGAATCAGAAGCTAAATTAATTAACTATATTAAACCTTCAATTGTTGAGCAGGAGCTACCTAAATCCTTTAAACAAACCTTTCAGGTAGGTACTCCTATTAAAACCTCTTTTTTAGACTTTGTGGTTGAGAAAAGAGGGGAACAGATTCCAGAAAAAGGGGAAGAATATTTTATAGAATTTACAGATATTAATTCAGAAATTAATAATTATCAAGACGTACGTGTAAGTTTGAAAACGAAAGGTGCTTCTATGTTAGTTCTAAGTAAAATAGGTGCTAATAGAGATATACTTGCTGATTATCTTAATACAACAGTAGCTCTTTTAAGTCAAAAGCAATTAGACCAAAAAAATCTTTTTGCTACCAATACCATTGCTTTTATTGACAAACGGATTAAGAGAGTATCAGATTCTTTAAAACAAGATGAAGATAGGTTAAAGACCTTCAGGCAAAAAAATCAAATTTTTGATCTTTCCTCTCAAGGGAGTTCTATTTTTGATCAAATGTCTCAGTTAGATGTTGAAAAAAATGCAATAACTATAAAATTAGCTTACCTAAATCAGTTAGAAAATTATTTAAAAAATAGCCAAGACTATTCAGATTTACCAGCACCGGCAGTTTCCGGATTTGAGGATCCTACTTTGGTTAAAAGTGTTACCGATATTGTTAATTTATCGATTAAAAGATCTAATCTTCAATCTAAGGTTAAAAACCCACTTTTTTATGAACAGATTGATAGAGAAATTGACGCATTAAAAAATGTTTTATTTCAAAGTATTTCAAGTGCGAAGGCCAAAAACACTATTGAAGTAAATAATGTGGAAAGAAGAATTTCACGCATGAATTATGAATTCAATAAATTACCGGCAGAAGAACAAGAGCTTTTTAATATTGAAAGGAGTTATAAGCTTAGTGAGACTTCTTATAGTATGTTATTGGAAAAACGAAATGAGGCAGGTATTGTAAAGGCGGCAAATGTCTCAGATGTACGTGTGCTAGACCCTGCAACTAACCTGATGCAAAAACCAATTTCGCCGAATCCTCCAAAAAATTATCTGATTGCTTTCTTAATAGGTCTTTTGTTACCCACATTGGTGATTATGACGATTTCTTTTGCAGATCAAGCTATTAGAAGTACTCATGAAATAGAGCAATTATCGGGTATTTCAGTTCTAGGTGTGGTTGGAAGAAGTCATCTAAAAGGTAATTTAGTAGTATTTGATCAGCCCAGATCTGCGGTATCAGAAGCTTTTAGAGCATTGAGAAGTAGTTTGCAATACTTTTACAGAAGTAAGTCCTTACAAGGGAGTAAAATCCTTATGATTACATCTTCTATAAGTGGAGAGGGTAAAACTTTTTGTTCCATAAATATTGCATCTGTCTTTGCTTTAAGTGGTAAAAAAACTATTCTGGTAGGTTTAGATCTGCGCAAGCCGAAAATTTTTGGTGATTTTGATATTACCAATGATAAGGGAGTTGTTGATTACTTGATGGGGGATGAGAATTTGAATGGTATTATTCAAAAAACCCGCTTTAAGGATATGGATGTGATCACTTCTGGACCCATACCTCCAAATCCTGCGGAACTTATCATTGGTGAAGACATGAAAACATTTGTAGAAGAACTAAAGCAACATTACGATTATATTATTTTTGACACTCCTCCTCTTGGTTTGGTAGCAGATGCCGTTGAGCTTTCCCACTATGCAGATGCTACATTATATATTGTTAGGCAAGGAAGAACAAAAAAGGGAATGTTGAATCATATTAATGATAAGTATAAAAGTGGAGAAATTAAAAACATAAGTTTTGTTTTAAATGATTATAGACATAAATCACAATATGGCTATGGTTATAATTATGGATATGGCTATGGTTATGGAGGCTATGGTAATGGATATCACGAAGAAGCCAATAAGCCTAGATTGGGGAGCAGAATTAGAAGCATATTTAAAAGAAGTAAGGCGTGAATAATCGCAAAGCACAAATATTAAAACGTAGCTTTGACATTTCTCTGAGTGTTTTTTTACTAATTATTTTATTTATTCCCGGATTATTACTCACTTTAATTTTAGCAGGGTATTTTAGAGAGAATCCATTTTTTCAACAAAAACGAATAGGTCAAAATGCACAAGAATTTGTTTTATATAAATTTAGAAGTATTAAAGGTGACATCCCTATATCTATGGCTGGTACTCATTTGCAAATTTCTGGTATTTCAAAATGGACATTAAAATACAAATTGAATGAATTACCGCAACTAGTAAATATTTTAATAGGGGATATGAGTTTTGTAGGTCCGCGTCCAGATGTAAAGGGTTTTGCGGATAAACTGAAAGGAGAGGATAGAATAATCCTTGAGGTTAAACCCGGTCTTACAGGTCCGGCAACTTTAAAATACCGTAATGAACTGTCTATGCTTAGTAAACAATCAAATCCTGAAGTATTTAATAGAGAAATTATCTGGCCAGATAAAGTAAAAATAAATAGAAATTACATTGAAAACTGGTCCTTTATAAAGGATATTCAAATTCTTCTAAAAACACTTTTCCCATTCTTATCATTCTTTAATTCCAGGTTGCAATAATTTAAAACCTTCTTTTTTTCGGGCTTCAGAAACCATAAGTTTAACTTCTTTTAACAATGCTTTTGCATCGTATATAATTCCATCCTTAATAGTGTATTTTACACCTCCAACTCTAACTACCTCATTTTCCTTGGTTAGTCTAATGGCTCCTGTACCGTATAATACTTTTAAGTTTTTTAATGGATTTTCTTCTATCAAAATAAAGTCCGCAAGTTTACCTATTTGTACACTTCCTATTTTATCTTCTGCTCCCAAAGCCTCTGCTCCGTTGAGTGTAGCCGACCTTATAACTTCAAGAGGATGAAAACCAGCTTCTCTAAGCAATTCCAACTCTCTTATAAAAGCAAAACCGTACAATTGAAATATGAAACCAGAATCAGAACCTGCGGTTACTCTTCCACCCCGGTTTTTATATTCATTAATAAATGTCATCCATAAACCATAATTCTCTTTCCATTCAATTTCCTGCTCTGTACCCCAATCATGCCAATAAGATCCATGCGAAATTTTACTAGGTTGATAAAAACGCCATAACGATGGAAGTGTATAGTCTTCATGCCATTCTGCTCTTCTTGCACGATGCAAATCTCTACTGGCTTCATAAATATTAAAAGTAGGATCTATGGTGAAATCTAAATTAAGTAACTCATTCATTACTTGATTCCAATGGTCTGAGTAAGGTTTGGCTGCTTGTTTCCAGAGTTTGCCCGCCTCTTCAAAACGATTTTGTTCATTTTGATAATTGTAATCTAATGGGTAATTCTGTACTGTTCTATCATGAAATAAAGCTTCTGGTAAACCATACCAATGCTCCATACTTGTGAGTCCTGCTCTGGCAGAATTTAATACATTCCAACGCGCCACACTTAGCTGTGCATGATGACAAGCAGAGCGAAGTCCTAGTTTTTTATTCTCATCTAAGGCTGCTTTCATAATTTCTGGTTCTGCTCCAAAAAATTTCACACCGTCTGCTCCTTTTTTTGCATTATTTCTAACCCATTCTCTTGCCATTTCAGCTGTTGAAATTGGTTTTTTGCTTCCCTGTCCAAAACCTGTATAAATAAAAAGACGAGGCGCAATAATTTCATTGGCAGCACTCTTTCTTTTAAGATTTAAAGACCACTCTACTCCTCTTCCACTAGGTTCTCTGACCGTAGTTATTCCATGTGCCATCCAAAGTTTGAATACATAATCCCAATCGGCACCTTGCGCTACTCCTCCAATGTGGCCGTGCATGTCAATAAAGCCTGGGAGTAGATACATGCCTTCTGCATTTAATTCTTTACCACCCTTTTTCAGTTTTGGGCGATTGGCATCTGATATGGCAACCCCAGGATATCCCACAACTTCAATTGCGGTAATGATATTATTTTCAATAACAATATCAATAGGACCTCTAGGCGGTGAACCATCTCCATTAATTAGGGTAACCCCTCTAATAATTAATTGTGGAAACGGACCTTCTTGAGATGATTTAACCTGACTCCATGTGGAGATAGGAATGCAAAAGCAAAAAAGTAAATAAAGTATAAAGTATGCAGATTTTTTCATAGATTGAAATTTAAGCTGAACTAAGATACAGTTTTAATCTATTTTAATTTTGTGACTACCATTATCTGAGAACTGTATGTGGAATTTCTTGCAAATTCCAATCAATAACCAAGCCTTTGGCTAGGGAACGTGCTATTTCTGCTCCATACAAGTACTCGCATAAGTAAAGAGCTGCTTCAAAACTTTTAGCACCGCCAGCAGAGGTGATAAATTTACCATCATGTACAAATAAGACACTGTCTCTAACATCTAAAAACGGAAAAGCTTTTTTGTAAGTTTCAATGTCGGAAGGAAATGTAGTAGAAGCCACACTGTCTAATAAACCAGTTTTCGCTAGCACAAAAGCTCCATCACAATGAGAGGTTACAAAGAGTGCATTCTCACTTACTTTTTTGACAAAGTTTAGCATGGTTTCATTTTCTAGATCGGTATCCAGATGATGCTCTGCACTAGGGATGACTAAAATATCTATGTTGGGTAGTATATCTTTGGTATAATCAAAATCTGGAAGAATTCGTAGGCCTTCAAAGGTATAAATAGGGGCAAGAGTATCTGCTACCGTAAATACGTTCATTGCTTTAATGCTATCTCGGTATTGCGTATGCTGAAAAATATCAAAGGGAGCTGTAAATTCGGTATTATACGTTCCATCCATAATCAAAAATGCAATATTATAACGGTCTGGTTTCAAACTAGGAAGTACTCGTTTGTTATTAATGTCTAGCATATATGGATTCGCCTTTTTAATTTTTTGATTGCACCCGATACTTAAGATTGAAAAAAGAAAAAATAAGCAGTAGTTTTTCATAAGACCATTTTATTTATAGGGACACTTTTATTTCTTCAGAGACCTTCTCTTTGTTTAAAATACGACGTAAATATACTGCCAAAATAAAGCCTATCATAGCTAGACATCCCATGAATAACCAATTTGCTCTGTATCCAAAATTGTCAATTACAAAGAGTCCGGTTTTTGAAGTCAGTATGTGTGCCATAGAAAATGCCATCGTATAAGCTCCCATATAATTGCCAGCTTTACCTTCTTTTGCACGCTTCATGGCAAAATCGTTTCCAAATGGGAAGCCATACATCTCTGCTACCGTTAGAAAAAGAATACTTAAAATCAGAAATTCAATCCCCCCTTCAAAAACCAGTAGAAAGAACCCAACAGCAAGTAGAATCATACTAGCTCCATAGATTTTTATATTGTTAAAACCTGCTTTTTCAGCATGGTGTACCAAAGGCATTTCAAAAGCAAAAATAATGAGTCCGTTCATAGCGAGTAGAAGTCCGGTTTCAAATTCGCTCAGTTTATAAACATCTGCATGATAGAGTGGGATAGTGGTAAAAAATTGGAAAAAGACAAGTCCCATAAGAAAACTAATTATTAGGAAGATTTGAAATGGATAATCTGATAATACAGAATCTTTAGAACTACTTTTAGACGCCACTTCATTAATTTGTTTTACCTTTTTCTCGGTTACCATTGCTTTAAAAATAAGTATTGCAGTGATACATGTAATGCCATCAATCCAGAAAAGGCCACCATAACCTAGCGTAATAATAATGAGTCCACCAATAGCAGGTCCTGCTCCAAAGCCAAGATTAATAGCTAGTCTTATGAGTGTAAGTGCTCTTGTTCTGTTTTCGGGTTTGGCATAGGTGTTAAGCGAAACAAACATAGCAGGCCTAAACATGTCAGCAACACTCATAATGGCAAATATGGCAAAGCAGAAACCCCAAAAAGACCGAATAAATTGAAGCCCTAAAAACATAAACCCACTTATCAAAAGACTAAAAATCATTACTGGATAAAAACCAATTTTATCAGTAAGTTTTCCCCCTACCCAAGAACCTGCTAAAGAACCAAGTCCAAAAAATATCATTATCGTACCTACTTCATCTAGGCTAAAAGCAATGTCTTCTTTTAGATACTTGGTTAAAAATGGAATCACCATGGTACCCGCTCGATTGATAAGTGTAATAAGTGCTAATATCCATATTTCTCTGGAAAAACCTCTAAAAGAGTCTATATATCCGTTATATAATTTTTTCATACGATGTAGGAATCATTGTAAAATTAAAAAGCCCGGCGTGTATGCCGGGCTTTTTGTAATTGAATTTAGTTATATCTATATAATGTATTCACAAATCAAAAAAGCCCTGCTCTTAAACCAAGAGGTATAGACATTATTTTTGACTGTGGTTTGCATGATTATTTTCTATTATGGTGTAAAGCTAGTTAAAAATTGAATATGTTGTACTTTTAATCTCAAAATCTAATAGTATGATGCAAAAATTACTTGTTCTCTTTATGTTAGTAGTCTTGATAGCATGTAAAAAAGAAAAACGCTACCATGATGAAATTGAAACTTCTTATTTGCCAGTATCGGATACAACAGATTTTATTTATGAAGTTAGAAAGTTTCAGTTGGAAATGAATAATGACTTTAAAAACCCTGAAACATCACCTCTAACGGAGAAACAGCGTAAAACTTTTACCGGATTAGATTTTTTCTCGCCTGATAGCCTTTATAGGGTTACAGCGCTTTTAAATAGAACACCAGATGCAGTTCCTTTTTTGATGCCTACCACTACCTCACGTACCCCGGAGTATAAAAAGTATGGAATAGTTGAATTTAAACTTTTTGATAAAACATATCAATTAAATATCTACCAAAATCAGGAGCTAAAATTAGACCCAGAATATAGAGATGATCTTTTTCTTCTTTTTACTGATAAAACCAATGGCAATCAAACTTATGGAGGAGGTAGATATGTCAACCTGTCAATACCTAAAACAGATACGATAGTTATAGATTTCAATAGGGCATATAACCCTTATTGTGCATATAATAAGAAATATTCATGCCCTAAGGTGCCTTCAGAAAATCACTTAGCATTGGAGGTCTTGGCAGGAGTAAAGTCTTTTAAAAAATAACTAGAGCCAAATAATTTTTATTTGGCTCTAGTAATAAAAACGAACTAAGACTAAATATTCTTGAATGAATATTTAAAAAAAAATTGTTTTAAGTTAGAATGTGTAGATAGTTGCTAAAACAAATGAAGCTAGGTTATCTGTTGGATCAAGATCACTATCTAGAAATACCTCTTCTGATACGCTATCCAATCTCAATTCAGGCTTGAGAGTTAAATCCCCTACAGTATAGCTTCCGGTAAGCGTAAAATCTACTGTGCTTACATCTCCTCCATAAACAGGGCCACCATCTTCTAATTCTTTGAAATATTCTGCTCTAAGTCCTATTGCAAAACTTTCTGATGTTTTTAACTGTGGATAAAGTGCAGCTCCATAAAAACCTACTCCATCTGTATCATTATAGGTAGCATTGAAACCTAAGTAAAATGTATCTGAAATATCAGCACCAGTAGTAAGGTCTACTTGAAAAGTAGCTTCGCTATCTGGAGCTTGCTCTCCGTAAAGAAAGTTAAGGTATGTACTTCCCTTCTCACCAGCATATCCTATTTGTGCTCCTAAGGTATACTTTGAAGAAGGATTAAACTCTGTAAGATCTGTAGGGTTCATAATAGCTAACATAGCACTCCATTTATCTGAAAGAACGAAGTCTGCTTTAAGACCTGTATGTGAAAATGGTCCATAAGAGAACATGTAAGATGTAGAGTAGTTGAAGTTAGCTGCAGGTGAAATTACCTCGTAACCTAAATATGTATTAAAATTTCCAAAGGTAAGTTTTACTTTCTCTGAAACATTCCAGTATACATATAATTGGTTTACAATATTGTTAGGTGCAACGGAAGCAAAGACAGCGTCTTCACCACGAGGACCAAAAACAAGATCCGCTACAAAACCTACTTTTTCACCTTCATAACCAGCAATAAGGTTAACCATCCCAAGAGCAAAACCTGGATCATTTGCAAATGATGAAGCGGGTGCTTGAGGTAAAGCAACAATATCTCCAAACTCATCGGTTTCTACTTTGTTGAGACCGTTAAAGTTGGTTCTAAAGTATCCATCTACGCTTCCGCTAAAGGTAAATTTTGATTTTTTCTCTTCTTCTTGAGCGAAAATTTGTAAACTTGATAAAAAAAGTGTTAGAAAAAATACTTTTTTTACGATATTTGTAATTGTAATTGTTTTCATAATATAAAAAGTAATTTGTTTGATAGTTAGTTGATCCTTAAGATCAATAGTTATGTTTCGTTTAATCAATAAATTTCTTAATGAAATAGTTACTTACGGAGCACTTGGCGGAGTGCTCCGTTTTATTTTTATGATATCTTAATGTTGATTCATTCGGAAGTCTGAATATGAAACCATTCCATGTTCATGAAGATCTAAACCTTCAATTTCTTCTTCACGGCTCACTCGTATACCAATAGTTTTCTTTAAAATGAAAAGGAAGATAAAAGAGGTAACTATACAGAAGCCACCAATAATGAGAACTCCATAAAGTTGAACCAAGAATTGATCAAACCCTGCCATGGCTCCAAAGATACCAACAGCTAACGTTCCCCATATTCCACAAATTAAGTGTACCGCAATTGCTCCAACCGGATCATCCAATTTTAATCTGTCTATAAGCGCAACTCCTAAAACAATAATTACTCCGGCAATAAGTCCAATTAAAATAGCACTGGTAGGTGTCATTTGATCAGCACCGGCAGTAATACCTACAAGACCTCCTAAAATTCCATTAAGAAACATAGTTAAATCTAAGTTTTTGTAAAGCATTGTAGAGAATAGAAATGCGGAAACACCTCCGGCGGCAGCGGCAAGGCAAGTAGTTACTAAAGTAAGTGAAGTTGCTCCAGGGTCTGCTGAAAGTACAGAACCACCATTAAATCCAAACCAGCCTAACCATAGTATTAGTACACCGGCAGTGGCAAGAGGTAAATTATGACCAGGAATCGCCTGTGGCTTACCATCTTTGTCAAACTTCCCAATTCTTGACCCTAGAAGATATACTGCAATTAGTGCAGCCCAACCTCCTACGGAATGTACAAGAGTAGAACCAGCAAAATCATAAAAACCCCAATTATCTAAAAATCCACCGCCCCATTTCCAAGAACCAACGATGGGATAAACAATACCTACATATAAAATAGTAAAGATCATAAAGCTTCCTATTTTAACACGTTCTGCAACAGCTCCAGAAACTATAGTAGCTGCGGTAGCTGCAAACATACCCTGAAAGAGAAAATCTGTCCAATAGGTATATCCTTCATTATAGGTTAAATCTAATGCTCCTTCCACAGTTGGTGCGCTCAATCCAAAAAGATTGATAAAATAATCTGGTAAAATGCCATTCCAAAAAGTGCCAGGATACATCAAGTTAAATCCTACAAAACAGTATAATAGTAATCCAACGCAAATAATAAAGATATTTTTAAAAAGAATATTGATTGTATTTTTTTGTCTGGTAAGTCCTATTTCTAGGAAAGAAAAGCCCAAGTGCATAAAGAACACTAGAGCGGTACAAACCATCATCCATATATTATTTGCTGTGAGTGTAATAACTTCCATAATTTTTATTTTATTAAATTGTAAAGTGTTAGAAAGAAGGTTTATTTCAAAGATTCAGGGCCTTTTTCGCGGGTTCTAATTCTATATGTTTCTTCTACTTCTGAAACAAATATTTTACCATCCCCTACATTTCCTGTGTATGCGGCGGTCAAAATAGCTTCAACAGCCTTTTCCAGAAAATCATCTGAAATAACTATGGAAACGTATCTTCTTTGAATGTCGGTAGTACTATAGGTAATACCGCGATAAACGTGTCCTTCTTTTTCGTTACCCACTCCGGTAACATCCCAATAGCTAAAAAAATTAACCTCAATTTCATGAAGTGCATCTTTGACTTCAGTAAATTTTGACTTACGAATAATAGCCTCTATTTTTTTCATAAATAAAATAATTTGATTGGGTTAAATCTATGTTAAAAGAATATTAACCCAAAAAATAATAGGGTTTGTGAAGGCATTTTTATGTTATTATGAAATTTACCCTATAAAAAATTAGGGTAATAGAATTATCAGCGGTAAAAATTAGCAGATTGATACTCCGTTTTTTGTATTTTTTTCAAAATAATGAGAATACAAAAATTTAAGAAAAAGAACTAAAACGTTTTAGAAGAAATGATTTTCATTTTGGTTAGTGTAAGATATTTATTTACAGCTGCTTAGAGATCCAAAAGCCCGTCATAACTGCAAAAATTCCGCCTGATATGCTTAGAATAGTGTAGAGCGCAAAATTCAAAAAATCACCAGATTTAAGGAACGCATTGTTTTCAAAAGAAAAAGTAGAAAAAGTTGTGAATCCTCCGCAGAATCCGGTTGCTAAAAGTAACGTCTGCGAGGTTGAAATAGTATTACCTCTAGATGCCAGACCTAGTATAATACCAATTAATAGTGATCCTATAATGTTTACCGCGAGGGTTCCAAGTGGAATCGTAAAATTAGGATTCAGCCATTTGGTAATCATATAACGAAGGCTACTTCCTAAACCACCACCTAAAAAGACTAACAATAATTGTTTCATGTAAATACGTTCAGAAAAACAAAAAAATTACTTATCAGCAGGCTGTAATGGTATATAAATCTCCGTAATCCAATCAGAAGGATTAGGATGGTTTAAAAGATAATTTGAATAAGATTCTATATAGGTTCCTTCTGTATTTTCTTGTAATCCGTTTTGTTTAATATGTTCCATTGCCTGGTTCCATGTTTCTTGTAGGTTAGAATAATTCCCTTTTAATGTAGCTTTCAAAGCAGTAAAAGGTTTCAATTCTCCAGTTAGAATAGAACTCTCATCAGCTGTGATAACTCTATCTGTAGTTGGGTAGCACACTGAAAAAACAGTGGCATTATTTTCTTCATCCCATTTGTGATAAATGATAAAAGGCGCACCTGCGGCGGTTATATTATTTTTAGCAGCATATGCGATAATTTTTGGCATTGTATTGTTAATTCCTCTTGCCACATCACTCATTTTTGTAGAGGTACTTTTGTAAATATAGTAACCTCCCCCGTGTTGGGTTACCCCATTAATAGTGGTGCTGTACTTGCTTATGTCATCTAGAAGAATACTATCTAATTTTTCAAGACCTCTTTCGTACATAGGGCCTACTGTTTCGTCCATACTACCAGCAACAAGGGTATATAATTTAAACATAAAGTTTTTGGTGCCTTTCATGCCCCAAGTTACTTTTGTGCCATTTTCTTCAGGTTCAAAATTCCAATATACAGTTGAAGGTTCAAAATCTTCAAAAGTAATTTTCTGTTCTATACTTGAAAAAGGAACTTCCTTAAGAGTTTCCATAGAACCTTTTCCATCCTTTCCAATCCAAGAATAAGAGCCACCAATACCTTTAGTTTTATCTGGATAGGTATAAGTCATAGTGGGGTCTTGCTCTTGCCAAGGTCCCCAAGAAGCCCAATTCTTAAAATCAATAATATTATTGTAAACAATTTCTTCTGGAATATTAATTACCCGTGATCTTTGAATATCGTATTCAGAAGGTTGTAAAGAAGTATAAATTGCAATGGCTATTATACCAATGAGTATTAAAAAAATAATATATTTTAAAGCTTTCATAGGGTTGTTAAAATTGCTTGCTTACTAAGATACAAAATAATAAAAACAACCATACTTTTTCAAAGTGAATAATTCACATTGAAAAATGCTCAGTGACATCCAGATTTGAATGTTTTGGAATAAATAAATTATTTCAACTTAAAAAAATATTAGACTGCCTTAGAATATTTTGGGAAATTGTACTCATTCGCACCTACTGGAACCTCATTCCTAAGTACTGTATTTTTATTTTTAGCAGTATTTTTATCTGGCAACTTATTAACACTAAAACTTAAAAGTAAAATGTTAATACAAAGAAGCACTGATAAAATAACAAAAAAAATTATCATTGCATTTAATTTAAGACCACTCTTCGAAATTAGTTCTTTTTGGTGATAAAAAAGTGAATTTTCTTATAAATTAAAGTCAACCAGATTATATTTAAGAATAAAGGAAATTCGGATATTAATTCTTGATAAAATACTTAATTAGGAAAAGAATTATTACGAAAATGATAAAGCCAATAAGTATCAGCCAAGAATTTTTATAAAACTTTGCATGCAGATTTTTGTCTTTTATATAGCTTAAAGCAATGAAAAAGGTAAAAACTATTATAAAGAGAATTGCAAAAATATATTGCCCTGTACTAAACATATTATTATTTTTAAGCAAAATTACTTAAAATACAACTATGAAACACGCACTTAAATCAGTTGAAGAATTTCATACTGCATTTGGTCTTGGTGTTGAAACACAGCCTAAGGCAAATTTGGATAAAAAAAAATTAAAATTGCGTTATAATTTAATGGCAGAAGAAAATGAAGAATATCTTGAAGCGGCATTAGAAAATGATCTAATAGAAGTGGCAGATGCTCTTGGAGATATGCTTTATATATTATGTGGCACAATATTGGAACATGGTATGCAATATAAAATTGAAGAGGTTTTTGACGAGATTCAGAGAAGTAATATGAGCAAATTGGGTAAAGATGGTAAGCCCATTTATAGAGATGATGGTAAGGTCTTAAAAGGGCCAGATTATTTTAAGCCAAATATTGAAAAAATTCTTAACAAATGAAAAAGGCTATCTTGAAAGGATAGCCTTTTTCATTATTATATTATACCATATCGCCAACCAAATTTATCTTCCGCTTTATTATACTGAATATCCATTAAAGTTTTCTTAAAGAAATCTGCGTATGATTTATCTATTACGGGTAGCTCGTATTTTTCTTCTTTGTATCCAAAACCCTTTATCGGGTTGATAACGGCAGCGGTTCCACTTCCAAAAATTTCTTTAAGTTGATTGGATTTGGCTGCATCTAAAATTTCAGAAACTTTTATAGGTCTAATTTCAATATCAATTCCGGCATCTTTGGCAATATCAATCACACTTTTTCTGGTAACACCATCAAGAATACGATCGCTTACGGGGCAGGTAATTAACGTATCGTTAATTCGGAAAAATATATTCATAGTGCCGGCTTCTTCTATGTATTCATGAGTATTGGCATCGGTCCAAATAATTTGTTGATAGCCTTCTTGTTGAGCCAAACTAGTAGGGTAAAACTGTCCCGCATAGTTCCCAGCTGCTTTTGCAGCACCAAAACCACCACTAGCAGCCCTACTGTAGTGATCTGCTATTTTCACTCTTACTTCTCCACCATAGTAAGATTGGGCAGGTGAACAAATGATGATGAATTTATATTCTGAGGCAGGAGACGCTAGAACACTTGGTTGTGTTGCAATTACAAATGGCCTTATATATAAGGAGTTACCATATCCTTTTTTAATCCACACATCGTCTAGTTTTAAAAGCGTTTTTAATCCTTCAAAAAAATACTCTTCTGGAAATTCTGGTATTGCTAATCGCTTAGATGATTTGTTGATACGCATAAAATTTTCGTCTGGTCTAAATAGCCAAACTTTTTCTTTATCATCTTTAAAAGCTTTCATTCCTTCAAATACTGCCTGACCATAGTGAAAGACTCTTGCAGAAGGGTCTAGCGAAATAGATTGGTAGGGAAGAATTTTTGGTGCTTCCCAAACACCATCTCTATAGTCACATACAAACATATGATCTGTAAATATGCTACCGAAGTTTAAATTTTCAAAATCAACCTCGTTTATTTTTGAAGTTTTAGATTTTTCCACATCAATCTTTAATATAGTTTGATTCTTCATCTGGCATTAATTTATGAGTCTATTGAATTTAAAAACACTTTTGTTTTCCGAAATAGAAATACAAAAAATGGTTTTCTATACAAAGTTAATTAATTTAACAGCTTGGAGAACTCAATATTATGACAAAAGCCATTATTTTTGTGGAAAATAGTAATTCATGAAAAAACAAATAAGACAATCTAGGGGATACCGTTTAATTTTTACGACAATTTTTATTTTTATTTTATTCACAGGGAATGCTCAAGAAGAAAAAGTTACTTATAATAGTTATGGTAACGACTTTACTGTCTTGGGTACTATTTCCAATGAAAAAATATTTGATATGTATTCTTACATGGAAACCGAAGATAGCTTGCAACTAACTATGAAAGCAAACGTGAATGCTGTTTGCAAGGCGAAAGGTTGTTGGATGAAACTTGCCCTAATAGATAATGAAGAAGTAATGGTTAAATTTAAAGACTACAGCTTTTTTGTGCCTAAAGATATAGAAGGGAAGGAAGTAATTATTCAAGGAAAAGCATTTGTAAATTTAGTGTCTGTAGAAGAACAAAGACATTATGCTAAGGATGCTGGAAAATCAAAAGAGTATATTACTTCAATTACAAAGCCTAAAAAGACCTATTCGTTTTTAGCAGATGGTGTTAAAATTAAGGAATAGGTAATTTGAAGCGTCAAATAGTAACAACTGGTGATGGTGCTACCACCATTTTCTTAGAAGAATGGAATGAACATTATCATTCCAAGCATGGAGCAATTAATGAATCGTTACATGTTTTTATAAAAAATGGTCTCCAACTTTTTTCTAATAGAGAAATTTCAATTTTAGAGATTGGCTTTGGTACTGGGCTTAACGCATTTATTACGCTCTTAGAGTCACCCCGTTTGCATCTTAAAATTAATTATAAAGGCGTAGAAGCGTATCCTATTAATGAAGAAGAGGTGGCAGCATTAAATTATATTTCATTACTCGATCCAACTCAATCTAATGAAACTTTTGAGAAATTACATAGGGTTAATTGGGAAGAAAATCATAAAATTACAAGTGACTTTTGCCTACGAAAAGAAAAAAAGTTTTTTCAGGAGATCTCAGATGAAAATTCATTTAATTTAATTTATTTTGATGCTTTTGGAGCCAGAGTACAACCTGAATTGTGGACGGAAGCTATTTTTCAAAAAATGTACGTTGCTTTAAAAGCTAATGGGGTGCTTGTCACCTATTCAGCAAAAGGCAGTGTCAGACGAGCAATGCAGTCATGTGGCTTTTATGTGGAGAGACTTGAAGGGCCTCCAGGTAAAAGAGAAATGCTAAGAGCAACTAAGCAATAAAGGATAATTGGAAGTGTGCTTAGGAATGCTGTTTGCTTGTAAGAAAAGCGGTTAAATCCCTGTTAAACGTTCTTTATTTTTATTAATATGATGTTTAAAACTGTAACTTTAATACCTGAAAAAGAATTAAATAATGAAAATTTTAATTACGGGGGGAACCGGTCTGGTTGGCAGCGAAATTATCCATTTATGTAAATTGAGGGGTATTGAAGTTAATTATTTAACCACCAGTAAAAGTAAAATTAAAAATTCAGATTTTCTTCAAGGTTTTTTATGGAATCCTGCGAAAGGAGAAATAGATGCAAATTGTATTGAAGGGGTGCAGGCAATCATAAACCTAGCAGGAGCAACCATCGTTAAGCGTTGGTCCAAATCTTATAAGAAAACTATTTTACAAAGCAGAGTAGATTCACTTCATACATTGTATTCTCTGCTAAGCAGACAACAAAATCATGAGGTTACATCCTTGGTGTCTGCTTCAGCCATAGGAATCTACCCAAGTTCTCTTTCAAATTATTATAAAGAAGAAGATGATGTTTCAGAAACGTCTTTTTTAAATAAAGTAGTATCTGAATGGGAAAATGCTGCCGATAAATTTTTAGATCTAAATTTAAAAGTATCTAAAATTAGAATAGGTTTAGTGCTTGCTCAAGAAGGAGGAGCTTTGCCTAAAATGGCAAAGCCTATAAAATTTTATGCAGGAGCTCCTTTGGGTTCTGGTGAGCAATGGCAATCTTGGATTCATATTACCGATCTAGCAGAATTATTTCTTTTTGCCATAAAGAAAAATCTAATAGGTGTTTACAATGGCGTAGCACCAAATCCTGTTACCAATTCAAAACTTACTAAAGAAATAGCTACGGTACTCAAAAAACCACTTATTTTACCCCATGTCCCAGAATGGTTTTTGCGGTTGGTTCTAGGTGAAATGGCAAATGTACTATTTGACAGCCAGCGTGTAAGTGCTAAAAAAATTGAAACATTAGGTTTCAGTTTTACATATCCAAATATTTCTGGAGCTTTGGAAGATATTCTGTCGCCTGATAGAGAATTAACTTCTAAACAAGAACTTGCTTCTTGAAAAAAATAAGATAGTTTCTTTTTAAATTCACCTTATTTTTTGTGACATTTTGACATTTTAAAAGAATTGGCAGTACTTTTGCCTTCTTTTAAGAGGTTTAAAAAGTTGTAACAATTATGAGTGAAAAACAAAAAGACACCGAAGAGCAAGAGGATGTTTTAAGAAAATTAGCACAAACCCAAACTGATACAGAGGTTTCTGATAACGATGCGGATACTGAAACACAAGATGTAGAAGAGCAGCTTGCTAAAGAAAAAGATAAATTTTTAAGGCTATTCGCAGAATTTGAAAATTATAAAAAGCGCGTAGCAAGGGAGCGGATTGAATTATTTAAAACTGCAAATCAAGATGTAGTACAAGCTTTATTGCCAGTAGTAGACGATTTTGAAAGAGCACTTATAGAAATTGGAAAAGTAGAAGATAACGAACTCTTTAAAGGAGTAGAGCTCATTAGTAACAAACTAAAGGAAACACTTAAAAGTAAAGGGTTAGAAAACCTTGATACAAAAGAGGGTGATAGTTTTGATGCTGATATTCATGAAGCAGTTACACAAATACCAGCACCTTCCGAGGAATTAAAAGGTAAGATAGTAGATGTTATAGAAAAAGGGTATAAGTTAGGAGATCGCATCATACGTTATCCAAAAGTCATAGTAGGACAATAATCTAAATTCAATCAATTTTCACAAAGAACTTATGAAACAGGACTATTATGAAGTATTAGGAATTAGCAAAGGAGCTTCTGCTGCTGAAATTAAAAAAGCTTACAGAAAGAAAGCGATTGAATTTCATCCAGATAAGAATCCCGGAAATAAAGAAGCGGAAGAAAGCTTTAAAAAAGCTGCTGAGGCATATGAAGTGTTGAGTGATGCCGATAAAAAAGCACGTTATGACCAATATGGTCACGCCGCTTTTGAAGGTGCAGGAGGCTTCAATGGAGGAGGCATGAATATGGACGATATTTTCAGCCAGTTTGGAGATATTTTTGGTGGTGCTTTTGGCGGAAGTTTTGGTGGTTTTGGTGGTTTTGGTGGCGGAGGCCAACGCAGAGTAAAAGGTAGTAACCTTCGCATTAGAGTTAAATTAACGGTTGAAGAAATTGCCAACGGTGTAGAGAAAAAGGTTAAAGTTAAAAGAAAAATTCAGGCTCAAGGGGTTACCTATAAAACATGTTCTACCTGCAATGGTCAAGGTCAAGTAACCAGAGTTACCAATACTATTCTTGGAAGAATGCAAACGGCCGCTACATGTAATTCTTGTGGAGGCGCAGGTCAAGTGATGGATAAAAGACCATCTGATGCAGATAGCCAAGGACTCAAATTACAAGAAGAGACAGTTTCTATTAAGATTCCAGCAGGAGTTGTAGATGGTATGCAATTAAAGGTTACTGGAAAAGGTAATGATGCTCCTGGTAACGGGATTGCGGGAGATTTGATTGTAGCTATTGAAGAATTAGAGCATGAAACATTAAAGCGGGAAGGAGATAATTTACACTACGATCTTTATATTAGTATTTCAGAGGCGGTATTAGGAACATCAAAGGAAATAGATACCGTAACAGGTAAAGTGCGTATTAAATTAGAAGAAGGGATTCAATCTGGAAAAATATTGAGATTACGGGGTAAAGGATTGCCAAGTATTAATAGATATGGTAACGGAGATCTTCTGGTACATGTAAATGTATGGACACCAAAGCATTTAAGTAAAGAACAGAAAGATTTCTTTGAAAAAATGATGGATGATGATAATTTTAATCCAAGTCCAGATAAGGGAGAAAAATCATTTTTTGATAAAGTTAAAGATATGTTTTCTTAATTTCACTTTAAGGTTTGCAAAAAAAATGTATCTTTGACTTAACGCTAGTTTAATCTAGTGTTAATTTTTTCTTTTTCATAGCAATTTTTTCCCATCCTTGATTTTAATTAAGGGTGGGTTTTGTTTTTTAAGGCTCCTAAATAATCTTTAAATTTTGAATTAATATACCTTAAATCAATATCTTTGGAATAAATCGGAATTTGCTGAATTTTCACTTAAAAAGATTAATCTACGCTATATATGAGTAATTTGCTGGAGGCTAAGAACGTAAATAAGAACTTTGGAGATTTCACGGCTTTAGATAACATAAATATTAGTATACCAGAAGGAAGTATTTTTGGATTATTAGGACCTAATGGGGCGGGAAAAACTACCTTTATTCGTATTATAAATCAAATTACATATCCTGATAAAGGAGAAATTTTACTGCAAGGGAAGCGGTTAAGCCCTAATGATGTAAGTAAGATTGGGTATTTGCCAGAAGAACGTGGTTTATATAAAAGCATGAAAGTAGGAGAGCAGGCAATGTATCTGGCAAGGCTCAAGGGAATGTCAAAACAAGAAGCTAAAACCAAATTGAATTATTGGTTTGACCGATTAGAAATAGGTGATTGGTGGGGAAAAAAAATTCAAGAGCTCTCCAAGGGAATGGCTCAGAAAATACAATTTATAGTGACTGTATTACATGAACCAAAATTGTTAATTTTTGATGAACCTTTTAGTGGATTTGATCCTATAAATGCGAATCTTATTAAAAGAGAAATTCTTAATCTTCGCAATAATGGGGCAACAGTTATTTTTTCTACACATAGAATGGAATCTGTAGAAGAATTATGTGATCATATAGCACTCATTCATAAATCAAAAAAAATCTTGGATGGTAGGTTAACAGACATAAAAAGAGCCTATAAAAACAGCACTTATGAAATTGCACTTGAAACCGCTAACAAAGATGCTTTGTTTCATGACCTGTCTTCAAAATTTAAAGTTAGTTCTGCTAAATTCAAAACCTTGGGAGATGAACTGAAGGTTAACATTCAATTACAAAACGGTACTTCATCTAAAGAATTAATTTCGTATCTAAATACAACTGCCGAAATAACGCATTTTGTAGAGGTGATTCCTAGTGCAAATGATATATTCATAGAAACAATTAATACAAATGGGCAACAACAACAAGCTTTTACTAATAATTAGGAGAGAATATCTCGCAAAAGTTCGCAATAAATCTTTTATTGTGATGACTTTTCTAAGTCCGGTATTGATGGTGGCTATGGTAGCATTAGTGGTTTTTTTAGCTAGAGTTAATAACGATGAAAAGAAGACTATTGCTATTCTTGATGAAAGTAGCCTGTTTTCTGGAATCTTTGAACCGGTTGGCTCAGTGGGCTATGTTGAGTTTCAAGATATTTCTTTTGAGACCGCTAAAGATTCTGTTTCAAATGCTAATTATCTTGGATTGTTATACATTCCAAGCGGTAGTTCAATGGAGCAGGTTGCACAGGGAATATCTTTCTTTTCTAATGATCCGCCTTCCATCAATATATTAAGTAAAATTGAGAATAAAATAGAAGACAAAATAAAGGAAGAAAAATTAAAAAGCTATGGGGTGCCAGCTGAAGATCTTGAAAACTTGTATGCTCAATTCGAGATACGAACCGAATCTTTTAGTGGACAACAAAATCTTAAGGGAATAACAGAGTTTAAAGCAATTATAGGAGGAGGATTTGGATATCTTATCATGATGTTCATAATTATTTATGGAGCATTTGTAATGCGGAGTGTTATAGAGGAAAAAACCAGTAGAATCATAGAAGTAATCATATCCTCTGTCAAACCATTTGATTTGATGCTAGGCAAAATAATAGGAACTTCTTTGGCCGGAATAACTCAATTTGTAATCTGGACGATATCCGCAGGTATTCTTTCTTTTATTGTTTTAATCATCATGGGTGTAGACTCTGCAGATCTTAGTGCTACCAGCAATCTTACACCAGGTGCAACAGATGCACTTAATAGCATTCCAGAAAATGAAGATATCATACGCCTTTATGTTCAGGAAATTTTAGGAATTCCGTGGATTACCTTATTTCTTTCTTTCCTAATTTATTTTATCTTAGGTTATTTGATTTATAGCTCAATTTATGCAGCTATTGGTGCCGCTGTAGATAATGAAACAGATACGCAGCAATTCATGTTTCCAGTAATTACTCCTTTGATGCTTGCCATATATGTAGGTTTCTTTTCAGTTTTTGATAACCCACACGGCCCTATAGCTGTTGGTTTCTCATTATTTCCATTAACTTCTCCTATAGTAATGTTGATGCGATTACCTGCCGGTATTGGAGAAGGAGGGGTGCCCTGGTGGCAATTTATCTTATCGCTGTTTTTTCTAATCGTTACCTTTATGTTTATTGTTTGGTTGGCAGCCCGTATTTACAGGGTTGGTATTTTAATGTATGGAAAAAAGCCAACTTATAAGGAGTTGTATAAATGGTTAAAGTACTAAGATGGATAAGGTTAAAGAATTTTTATCTTTTGTAATCTATCAAAGTGCCAGTATATCTATTACTATTGGTACGGTGTTGTTAATTATTTTTGGTTGTATTTTTGCCTATTACGTTCTCAAAACTATAAGGCATCTTATTACCTCTAAGTTGCCCATTGGTGACAGGAATAAGTTCATTAGTATCTTTAAATTCTTCAATTATCTCGTCTATATAATTGTTGTAATTGTAGTTTTGAGCTCCTCAGGTGTGGATTTAACTGTTTTGCTCACCGCATCGGCTGCTTTATTCGTTGGTTTAGGATTTGCACTTCAATATTTATTTCAGGATATTATTTCTGGAATATTAATTATTCTTGATCAATCCTTACATGTGGGAGATATTATTGAAATTGAAGAAAAAGTAGGTAAAGTAATTGATATAAAACTAAGAACTACAAGAGCGGTTACGAGAGATGATAAAATTATTGTAATTCCAAATCATAAATTTCTAACGGATAGTATTTATAATTACACCCAAAATCACCGTACTACAAGAGAATCTATTTTAGTTGGTGTAGCTTATGGGAGTGACGTAAGACTGGTTGAAAAATTATTGTTAACCTGTGTTGAAGAGCAAAAAGGAGTGTTAAAAACGCCTAAGGCTTTTGTACTTTTTGAGGATTTTGCAGAATCTTCACTTAACTTTAGAGTTTGTTTTTATATCAATGATAGTTTTTCAGACCCAAGAATAAAAAGTGATATTAGATTTAGGATAGATGCTAAATTCAGAGAAAATAATGTCACCATTCCTTTCCCTCAAAGAGATGTACACCTATTTAACTTAGCTTCTGATAAAAATTAAAATTTTTAAAACTATGCTTTAATTAATGAAAAAGTTTTTTTTATGTATTATTTTTATTTCTTTAACTTACGCAATAAAGGCTCAGATTAATGATCTTGGTGGTATAGAGTACACTGCTTTTTTTGGATCTAAAAATGATCCGTTTATTGGTATCGCTGAAATAGAAATGAACATTCCAATCCCTTTATCAAAAAAAGAACACTATTTGGTAAATGGTTTTTCTTATTCAAATGTTCATGTTAATTACAATAGCACTTATAGTTTTGATAGCAAACAGTTGGATCGCTTTCATATTTTAAAATATACTTTAGGATACACATTTCCCTTAAGTAAAACCTGGCGATTTACCGCACAAATTACGCCTTCTTTGGCTTCTAATTTTGCAGCGAAGGTAACTACGGATGATTTTGTATTGAATGGAAGTGTTATTCTTATTAGAACCATAGAGTCGCCCAAAAAAAATAGACTTACTGTAGGACTTGCTTATAATCAAACAAGCGGAATCGCTTTTCCACTGCCCTTTATAACTTATTTTAAAGAAATTAGCCCCAACCTATCTTACACGGTTGGAGTACCTATAACCAAAATGAAATATTTTTTTGGCGATAAAAAGCACGCAGTGGAAAGTTTTGTTAGGCTAGCAGGTTTTTTTGCTAATTTGAGTAATTCTATTTCTATTGGGGAAGAACAAGCCAAACAGATAAACCTTTCTGCGGTGGTAATTGGTTTTGGGTATGATTATTACGTAGGGAAAAGACTCAATTTTTTTGTAAAAGGAGGATATTTACTTAGGAATGAGCTCAGGCTTGAAGAGAATTCTAGCACAGAGGTTTTTAATTTTGATCTTGCAGATACCTACTATGTAAGAGGAGGTTTTAAGTTTAATTTTTAATATGTAAACATGTCAAAAATACTAATTATAGAAGATGAAGCGGCTATCAGAAGAGTACTGGTCAAGATTTTATCGGAAGAAAATGAAAAATATCAAGTAGAAGAAGCTGAAGACGGACTGGTTGGAATGGAAAAGATTAAAAAAGAAGATTTTGATCTAGTGCTTTGTGATATTAAGATGCCAAAGATGGATGGGGTTGAAGTTTTGGAAGCTTCTCGGAAAATAAAACCAGAAATTCCGTTCGTAATGATCTCTGGTCATGGAGATTTAGATACAGCTGTTAATACAATGAGATTAGGTGCATTTGATTATATATCAAAACCTCCAGACCTTAACCGCTTATTAAATACAGTAAGAAACGCTCTAGATAGAAAAGTGCTCGTGGTTGAAAATAAAGAACTACGTAAGAAAGTAAGTAAGAACTATGAAATGATTGGTGATAGTGAGTCCATAAATCATATTAAGGATATGATTGAAAAGGTAGCTCCTACAGATGCTAGAGTACTTATTACGGGGCCTAATGGCACAGGTAAAGAATTAGTTGCTCATTGGCTTCATCAAAAAAGTGAGCGATCTAAAGGGCCTATGGTGGAAGTAAACTGTGCAGCAATACCATCAGAACTTATAGAAAGTGAACTTTTTGGTCATGTAAAAGGTGCATTTACTTCTGCAAATAAAGATCGAGCCGGTAAATTTGAAGCTTCTAATGGGGGTACTATTTTTTTAGATGAAATAGGAGATATGAGTTTGTCTGCACAAGCCAAAGTTTTGCGAGCACTACAAGAAAATAAGATTTCAAGAGTTGGTAGTGATAAAGATATTAAAGTAGATGTACGCGTACTGGCGGCCACTAACAAAAATTTAAAGAAAGAAATTGAAGAAGGAAGATTTAGAGAAGATTTATATCATAGGCTAGCGGTAATACTTATTAAGGTACCTGCGCTTAATGAAAGGAGAGAAGATATTCCAGAACTAATTAAATATTTTGCGGCTAAGGTTGCTTCTGAAAATGGCACTACTCAAAAGGTGTTTTCAAATGAAGCAATTAAACTTTTACAGGAGTATGATTGGACTGGTAATATTAGAGAGTTACGAAATGTGGTGGAAAGATTAATTATATTAGGTGGCAAGGAGGTTACAAAAGAAGATGTAAAACTTTTTGCAACTAAGTAATATAAAAGCCGTATTAGAGTACCCTATCCCACAAAGTGTACAAGCTAAAAATAACAAGGGGTTTATGTGTTTAAAGTCTGCCCTTTTTTTAGATCTTGTGGAGTCAATTCAGAATTATGTCCTTCTCTAGTTTTTAGAACTAATAGGTGTTGACCATTTTTTAGTAGCTACCCAAGAGTCAAATCGTATTATTTCATAAACGATGTAAACAAAATATAGCGGTGGTATGCCACCGCTATATTTTAATATTGACATAACTTTGTTAGATAGAGCTACTCTGTTTAGATACTAGCCTTCTTCTATTTAAATGTTTTGATTTGTTTTAATTTCGCTTTTAGTAAATCAAGATCTTTTTTATGATTATTGATTTTTTTCACTACTTCTTTAACCATAGGATTATCTTCTGATGCATTTGAAAAGAATTGTAGGTTATTTTCAAGTTGACGAATCTCTCCTTTGAGTTCTTCAATTTTTCTTCTTATAAAAACACGCTCATTATTTAAAGCATAATCACTATCTGAATTAGCGAGTTGTTCAAGTTTATTTTCGTATTTAATGAGCTCTGCTTCATTTTTTTCAATATTTATTTTTCCAAACAAAGCATCTAGAATTTTATTGAATTTACTTTCTATATTTTTTTTATTATACGGAACCTTACCCATGGCTTTCCACGAAGCAATGTAAGTTTGAATTTGTTCTAAGTCTTTCTCTTTCTCTCCGCTAAGCTTGAAATTCTTAAGATCTTCTAAGAACTTGGTCTTTTTCTCAAAAGCTTCCAACTCTTCCTTATACGCTTCATTCTTTTGAGAGTGTAATCTATCAAAATAATGATTGCAAGCGGTTTTAAAGTCTTTCCAGATTTTATCTGAAAATTTACGCGGTACGTGCCCTATTTTTTTCCAGTCATTTTGAATTTTTTTCATAACCGGAGTGGTTTCGGTCCAATCATCACTATCTTTCAAAGATTCTGCTAGCTTTACCAAAGCTAATTTCTGCTCATAATTGTGATGCTGTTCCTTTTTGAGACCTTTATAGAAGGCATTCTTTTTACGATTAAAGTTTCTAACCGCTTCCTTGAACTCTGCCCATATTTTTTCATTGACTCTTAGAGGTACCTTGCCAGCGTTAAAAAATTCTTCTCTTAACGATTCAATTTCCCTAATTTGCTTCTGCCAAACACCATGAGTTGTTACTTTTTGAGCCCCAATTTCTGTTATTTTAGCGATGATCTCATTTTTCTTTATTAGATTATCTTGATAACTGGCTTCAAGGCTTTTAAAGTATTCTTGTCTTTTATCATGAATAACTTTTGTAGCCTCTTTAAATTGTTGCCAAATTTCTTCTCTATGTTCTCTATCTACGGGACCAATTTCTTCCTTCCAAATTTTATGAAGTTCTTGTAATTCTCTGAATGCTTTACCTAAATCGGGTTCAGAACCGAGTTCTTGAACTCTTAAAATAATTTTCTGCTTTTCTTCTAAATTATGTTTAAAATCTAAATCTCTTAAATCTCTATTGATATCTAGAAAATCATAGAAACGCTCTATATGATGGTGGTATGTACGCCAAACATTATTATACTCCATTCTTGGAATAGGTCCTGCATGTCTCCATCGTTCTTGTAGTTCTTTGAAATGTTTATAAGTAGTGTTGATGTTTTCTTCAACATTGATAAGTCCTTTGAGTTCTTCAATAATATCTAGTCTATTGGCGAGGTTTGTTTTGAGCTTAGATTCTAAATCTTTATAGTATTTATTTCTTTGATCTCTGTATTCTTTATAAAGATCATTAAAGACAATTTTTGGTTGATAATGAAAACTAAAATCTATTTCATTGCCTCCTTCATTTAAAAAATCCTCTTTTTTCTGCTCTAGCAATTCTTGAAATTTAAGATCAAATTCAGATTTAATTTGATCTACATGCGTTTTTATCGCTTGTATTTTTTCATTTTTTAATAATTTTTTCAGCTCCTCTGTTAAAGTATCCATGCTCATTGCATGATAATCTAAAAGGGGTATTGTATGCCTTTCTTTGCTTGATTCGTCTTCTGCATCTTCTGCATTGGTAGCATCTATTTCATCTTCTAATTTTTTTTCTTCCTCCTCTTTATTTTCAGGCGTAAGGTTAGTTGAAGGAGATGAACTCTCTTCTAATAGATTAGTTTCGGTTGAAGTTTGGACTTCTACATTATTAGAATCTTCTTGATTATCAGTGCCCTCTATTGGACTAATACTTTCGGCAGGCTCAGTTTTACTTTCAACTATTTTATCTGTAACTTCAGAAGAATCATTATTTTCTGAGGTTGTATTAACAGAAGTTTTAACACTGTTATTAGTGCTCTCTTCCTTGTCTGGAAGATCATTATGGTTATGAAGTTGGTCCTTTTCCTCGTCTAACATTTGGATAATGTTTTAGGTTCATCAATGCTTTCTTCTTGAAAGATACTAACAACTACTAAAATAGCAAAGTATTTTAGATTTTCTCGTATAAAGCAATTAGGTATATGTGTATTAGCTTGTCCAAATTTCCCAAGCCTTTTCTGCCTGTAACTCTAGCATAGATAGTCCATTACAAATGGTTGCTCCTTGCTTTTTACCTTGTTTTAAAAAAGAGGTTTCTTCTGGGTTATAAATAAGATCGTAAAGTAAATGTTTAGAGCTCATCGCACTGTAGGGAATATCTGGGCTATCATTTATATTTGGATAGGTTCCAAGAGGTGTACAATTGATAATAATAGGATGGTTATCAATTAGTGCAGGGGTCACTTCATGGTAAGTGATAAGATTATCTGCTGGTTTTCTTGAAACAAATTGATAATCAATAGATTTTTTCGCTAAAGCGTAGGCAACTGCTTTGGAAGCTCCTCCGGTACCTAACAGGAGTGCTTTGGTATGTGAAGGTTTTAAGAACTTAGAAATGGAAGCTTCAAAACCGTAACAGTCTGTGTTAAATCCTTCAAGTCTATTGTTCTTTATTTTTACTGTATTTACTGCACCTATACTAGCAGCTTCCGGATCTATAAAATCTAGCAAAGGGATTATTTTTTCCTTATATGGAATGGTTACATTAAAACCTTGAAGATTTGGATGCTGGGCTAACATGGATTTTAATTCTTCAATGGTCTCTAAATCAAAATTCCGGTAGTGGTAGTTTGAAAGTTCTAATTCGGTGAATTTTTTGGCAAAGTAGCCTGCGGAAAACGAATAAGATATATTCTTTCCAATTAATCCAAATAATTGGATGTTATTTTGTAGTTCTTTTTCCATACCAATCTAGTGCGAGTACAATTAGAATTCCAAAAATAATAAACCCTAAAGTATACTGGTTTTCTGCAGAAGAAATATCTGGAAGAAAACGTTTATAATTTTGTATTATTTTTTTACCATTGCTATCTAGTACAAAGTTAGCATTTTGATCTGTCATATAAATAGGCTTTTTCCATGGCCATACTACGCCTAATGATCCAGAGATAAAACCAATGATTAAAGCAGTTGTAATGTGTTTAAAATGTTTAAGAACGTAAGAAAGTAGATGTGAAAATGTAACTAGTCCAGTTACGGAGCCAGCGGTAAAAACAGCAAGAATGATTAGCGTATCTATCCGGGTTTGATTATGTACAAAACTAAAATCTCCTCTAAAGATATCTGCAATGGTATCATATAAAGCGTTTACAGAATCAACAAGTAATAATACATAATTACCAAGTAAAATGAGTATGAAAGAACCAGATAAACCAGGAAGTGTCATTCCAGAAACACTAATAATGCCACATATATAAATAAATATTAGATTGGTGTTTTCTTTAGCAGGATTTAAAAAGCTAATAGATACCCCTATAACGGCCCCCACGATAAGTGATATGATGGTTTTTCTATTCCAATGGTTAAAGTCCTTGGCTATATAGTAGATGGAGCCTATAATCATACCAAAAAAACTTGCCCATACAAATAGTTCTTTTTTTTCAATAAAGTAATCTAACAATTTAGAAACACTAAAGTAACTGATTAGCATTCCAAAAAATAGAAGGGATAAAAAATGTCCGTTTATATATCGATAAAAACTTTTAAATCTTCCATTTATTAATAATTTAAAAGCTTTTAAGTTTACTTTTTTTAGTGCGTAGATGAACTCCTCATAAAACCCTGCAACAAATGCGACAATACCACCCGATACTCCTGGAACCTTATTAGCTGCCCCCATAGCAAGGCCTTTTATTACTAAAAAAACTTTATCCTGAAGTGTGCGTGTATGATTATTCATTTGATGACTTTGCTTTATCTGCTATTCTTTCTAAGGAATAAATAGTAAGAAAGCCCAGAGTCACAAGTATGGTTGCCCACATTATTTTGGAATCTCCATCATAATTAATAGGGAAAACATTTTGTTGTAATAATGGCTCTTTTTCACCATGAGAATTTTCAAACCAACTCAATGTTTTTTTCCATGGCCATATTTTGTTAAGAGAGCCAATCATAAAACCAGTAAGTACTGCAAGGGTTAAGTTCTTATAATGATTAAACATCCAGTTTAGAATTTTTGAAAACGTTTTAATCCCTAGAATTGCACCAAAAAATAATGAAAAAAATTTAACCGAGGCTTCAATAAATTTATCAAGACTAAGGTCGTAAATACTTTCAATAAATAAATTTACGGTATTTATTGCTGTACTATATGCTCCTAACAACACCAGTATAAATGCTCCTGAAACACCTGGAAGAATCATTGCAATAATGGCTATAAACCCACAAAAAAATAGATAATAAAAACTATCCGGCGAACTGGTAGGTTCTAGGATGGTCACCAAATAAGAAATAATGGTTCCAGCTACTAAAAATAAAAATACAGGTAGAGACCATTTTGAAATACTTCTCCCAATGAGAAAAATACTGGCAATTACCAAACCAAAGAAGAAAGACCATAAAAGAATTGCTTCATTCTCTAAAAGCCATTTAATCACTTTTGCAAGTGAAAGAATACTAAAAAAAATACCTGAAAAGAGTGCCAATAAGAAACTTCCATTAATACTTTCCCACATGGTTTTAAAACCTTTGCGTTTCCATATGGTAAAAGCACCAAAATTAAGGTTACTAATGGTTTTAATTAACTCTTCGTAAATACCAGATATAAAGGCAATGGTGCCACCAGAAACTCCAGGAACAACGTCCGCAGCTCCCATAGCTATACCTTTAAAGGAAATTAATACATATTCTTTAAATGTTCTAGGCATACTTTTAACTTAACACGAACAAAAGTATGGAATTATTACAAAGAAGCATTTTTAAATTTTGTTATAATATTCCTAACACTATTTCGGATAAAAACCTCCGGAAAAAGCATTTGTAATATGGTGACTTTCTTGTAGTCATTCCTCAATGCGTTTTTAAGGTGGTATGTACCTTTGAGACTATCTGTGAGTGCAAAATAGAAACCTGCTATTCTAAATTCAAGTTCAGCTTTTTCAGGATAAAATTCAAATGCTTGCAAGAGTGTTATCACCCCAGTATTATATTCGCCAAGCTTTAAAAGAACATCACTCCATTGAATCCATGTTTCTAATTCATAGTTTCCTAACTCTACGGTTTTTTTATAAGCAATATCTGCTTCTTCATAGCGTTTGAGTTGTTGGTTAATTTGTGCTGAAAGTTTCCAGTACAGAACATTTTCACTGTCTATATTGATTGCTTTATCAATATAGTATCTTGCTTTTTGATAGTTTTCTTGATTGAAGTAAAAATTAGTAATGGCGAGCCAGCCTTTATCTAAGAGCGGATCTTCATGAACCGTTTTATAATAAAATTTTTGAGCGAGTTCTGTATTTCCTAATTTTTCATGGCATTTACCAATACGTAAATAGGCAAATGAGGTTGGATCATCTAATGAAAGGGAAACTTCATAGTTTTCAATTGCTTCATTATGCCTATTTAATTTTTCTAATACTTTCCCTTTTTCCAAATAGGCACCTACAAATGTATCATCTGCAATAATAGCAAAATCAAAACTGGCTAATGCTTCTTTAAACATCTCTTTTTCAAAGAATTGTTTACCTAGTTGATGCCATGCTACATCGCAATAAGGATTGTTTTCTAAATATTCGTTCAAAAAATTAATAGCACCATCATGATCTTCTAAAAATTCAAAACAATACACGGTGTTGTAAAGTGAGGCATAATCTTGTGGATCTTCCTGGAGACACTTTATAAAATATTCTTTTGCAGATGCATAATTATCCATAAAAAGATATTCCATTCCAATAAGAAGGTAAATATCTGTAACTTCTTCTGTAAAGATTAATGCTGTTTTTAATAAATCAATCGCTTTTTGGTGATTGTCTTTTTTAGAATAGATATTTGCTTTTTGGATGTAAATTTCTTCATTTGAATGCTCATAAGCCAATAAAGCATTAAGCATACTTTCTGCTGTTTCTAATTTATCTTCAAAAACAAATACTTCTATTTGAAGTAATTTTAAATTGGTCGTATCTGGATGCTGTTGAAGCCCAATTTTAATCGCCTTTTTAGCGAGGCTTACTTTACCAGAATCAAGATAGTGATGGATAATTTCTTCAAAATCTTCTGAATCAAAGAAATAGACATCATCTGTCTTCAACATTGATTCAAACTTGTCAATTGGTAAATTTTTATCGTCACTAGAACTAAATTGCATAAGCAATGCTTTTTTAGATTTCTATTGTACTTAAAATTAAAATATGGTAGCTTTAATTCAGGTAAAATAGGTTTTTCTTATTAACAAATTAGTTAACATTCTCTTGCTCCCAATTTTCAAGGCAGTCTAATATCACCTTACATCCTTTTCTGATTTCATCTTCAGAAATAGTTAAAGGAGGTGTTATACGAATAGCATTGGGCTCAAATAAAAGCCAGAATAAAATAAGTTGGTGTCTTAAAGCATTCAAAACTATATAATTAACAATATCGGCATTTTCTATAATAGCACAAAGCATTAATCCCTTTCCTCTTATTTCTTTTATAAGCGGATGAATTAAAAGTGATCTGAAAAGAGCTTCTTTCTGAAGTGTTGCTTCAATGAGATTACTTTTTGTAAGTTCTCTAAGTGTTGCTAAACAGGCGGCGGCAATCACAGGATGACCTCCAAAAGTAGTAATATGCCCTAATTTAGGTTTTTCTTTAAGCATATCCATGTGTTCTTTAGACGCAATAAATGCTCCTACTGGCATTCCTCCACCCATACCTTTTCCAGCAATAATCACATCTGGAACAATTCCATAATTCTGAAATCCAAAAAGTTTACCGGTTCTGCCAAAACCAGGTTGTATTTCATCAAGAATTAAAAGCACCCCATTTTCATCACATTTTTTTCTTACCTTTTTTAGAAAATTATTTTTAGGAGTTATAAAACCTGCTCCCCCCTGAATTGTTTCTAATATGACTCCAGCTGTTTTAGTAGTTATTTTATTTAGGTCTTCGTCTTTGTTAAAGTGAATAAATCGTGTGCCAGGAATTAATGGGCGAAATGCATTTTTCCTTTCTTCAAACCCCATCACGCTCATTGCACCTTGTGTATTACCATGATAGGCGTGATGAGCCGCAATCATTTCTGTTCTTCCAGTAACTCTTTTTGCTAATTTTATTGCTGCTTCGGTAGCTTCGGTTCCTGAATTGGTCAAATAGGTAGTTTCTAAGGGAAAGGGGAGCAAAGAACCTAGTAATTTTGTAAATTCTACTGCTGGTTTTTGAATATATTCTCCATAGACCATTACATGCATGTAAGTTTCTGCCTGTTCTTTTACAGCTTTAACCACAGCAGGGTGGGAGTGCCCAAGACTACAAGCAGATACTCCTGCAACAAAATCAAGAAACCCTTCACCTTTAGAATTATAAATGTAGCATCCCTTTGCACTTGAGACTTCCATGGCTAGCGGATGTGGTGTAGTTTGTGCCTGAAATTTTAAAAAATCTTCTAGCATAATCCCTCTTTCTAATGTTTATTCTTTCCTCTCTGCTTTTTTTGATTTGGAGGCGTTTTTTTTAACTGGTACCTGATCAAGTTCATTTTTTTGACGTTCCAGTTCTTCTGCTTCTATATCAATAGGATTATCAACTCCTCTTATTTTTACTAATTCTATGGAGTTATCATCTTCATCAAAAAGATCTTCTTTTGAACGAATCATCTCTCCATCTCGCCAAATGAAACCTGCCAATTTCCTTGCGTTTGGCGGTAAATCTTTTTCTGGAAAAATATCCCCATCAGGATTGGTAATAAAAGTAATATCTTCTATTCCGCTTTCCTCAAAAGTCATATTGATTGCGCTGCAAATAGTTTTATCAATACCAATTAATTTTTGATCATCATTATACATGTAATAAATAACTTCTGTATTCTTAATTACATCTACAATCTTCAATTCATTATCAATAAATTTTCCATATAAGTCTTTTCCTTTCACCTGATTGTAACCATTGGTGCTTAACGAATCTTTTTCTACTATAAACGCATTGTTGAGTACCTTTAAAGAATCGAGTTTTTCTGTTTTAACATTACTTATAAGATGGATACTATCACCTGTCATTTGATTCGTTCCATTCCATAAAACGGGGCTTTTCTTTTTCCGTTCTAACAATGGCATTTCATCACCTAAAAGTCCTAAGGGTTGTCCAATTAATTGTGTGAGGCCAGTTTTTTGATTTACATGAATTGAATCACATTTTCCACTGAGGTCTTTTTTAAATAGTTTTACATTTCTAAAGCCTCTAATGATACGATTTTCTGGCGGACCTGTTACCATTAAAGTATCTCCGTGAATATATAGGGAATCTTTTTCAATGACATTTATGGCAACTGCTCTTTTAGTGATAAAGACAGAATCTTTCTGTTTAAATACTTCTGCATAATGTCCTTTTACTACTCCTTTATTAATAGTATCTATGACTTTGATATTATTAGTAGCTGAGGCAAAATTCTCAAACTTATCAAAATAAAGACTATCTCCATATATAATACGGTTATTATAATCTATACGTGAGTTTTTTACAAAATATCCATTTTCATCCTGAGTGTCATAAAAGCCTCTTTCGCAATAGGTTACGTAGTCTTTGCCAGTAATGGTGGAGGGCCCATACATATAGGCATGTTTAGTAGAAGTGTAATAGTCTAATTGTGCAGACTCTAAAACATAATCAGGATTGGTAATAATAACATCGCTTACGAATTGATATTTTTTTGTTTCTAAAAGATACCGTCCTTTCTCACTTGTAAGTACATTGATAGAATCTCTTACAGTGCCAAAAGTTTCATAAAAAGCTTCTTGAATTGTTCTGTCAAAAAAAAGAGAATCTGTTTGTAGCGTCATTTGAGAATTACGCAATGTAACATTTTCTCTTGCTATCGCCAATTTAAGGTTCCCATCATAATCAAGTTTTTTGCTGGTCATTTTTAAGGAATCACCTTGCTGGAATCTTACATTGCCAAAAGCTCTTACACTATTTTTTTTCTGATTATATATAGCGAGATCACACCATAGCTCTCCTCCCTGATGCTCAAACTGTACTTGTCTAGTGCCATCTTTGGCAAATATGGATGCACCGGGATATTTCACTTCATTTTTTGTGTAGGTACCTCCATAAACTACCGTAATAGTCTTCTTCTCTTGTGAAAAGGTAAACTGATATACCAACACAAATAGTATGATAAACAATATGTTGCTTACTTTTTTCAACCGAAATTTACTTTATAACAAAAATAGACATTTTGTACAAAGCAACATGTGTATTAAGATGATTTTAAGAGCTCTAAAAGTACCCTGAAATAAATCTATGCTACCTAATTTTTAAATGAGAATATTTTATCTGTGAATTGTTTGTGTACGGTCTGGACCTACCGAAACTATTTTTATAGGAACTTGAAGCTCTTTTTCTAAGAAATCAATATAAGCATGCAGTGCTTGCGGCAATTGTTCTGAGGAATTTAGCTTGGTAAGATCTTTGTTCCACCCTTGCATTTCAGTGTACAGAGGGATTACATTTTCTTCTTCTATATTATAGGGTAAATGTGAAATAGTCTCTCCTTTATACTTATATGCAGTACATATTTTTAGGGTTTCAAAACCGCTTAATACATCTGCTTTCATCATCATCAACTGAGTTACTCCATTAATTTGAACAGCATATTTCAAAGCCACCAAGTCTAACCATCCGCATCTTCTTGGTCTACCGGTAGTTGCTCCAAATTCATTGCCAATCCGTCCTAATGCTTCTCCTGTTTCGTCAAACAACTCTGTAGGGAATGGACCACTTCCTACTCTAGTGGTATAGGCTTTAAAGATACCTAATACTTCGCCTATTGCTGTTGGAGCCACTCCTAAACCTGTACAAGCACCTGCTGCTGTGGTATTTGAAGAAGTAACATATGGATAGGTGCCAAAATCTATATCTAATAAAGATCCTTGTGCCCCTTCTGCTAAAATTGTTTTTTTACTTTTTTGTGCTTGATGTATATATTCTTCACTATCTATAAAAGTAAGAGATTTTAAAACTTCAACAGCTTCGCAAAATTCCTCTTCTAATTCTTTTAGGTCGTATTGAACATCAACATTATAAAAATGAATCATTGCCTCATGTTTGTCGGCCAAAGATCTGTAACGTTCTTTCCAGTCTGCCATTTCAAGATCTCCCACTCTAATTCCATTTCTACCGGTTTTGTCCATATAAGTAGGGCCAATTCCTTTAAGAGTAGATCCAATTTTGGCTTTCCCTTTAGCTGCTTCAGAGGCGGCATCTAACAAACGATGCGTTGGTAATATAAGGTGTGCTTTTCTTGAGATGAGTAGTTTAGATTTCAAATCAAGATTGAATTGTTCCAAATTATCTAGTTCTTTCTTGAAAATAACAGGATCTATAACAACCCCGTTGCCAACCACGTTAATTGCATTTTCGTGAAATATTCCGGAAGGAATGGTATGTAAGACATGTTTAATTCCGTCAAATTCAAGCGTATGACCTGCGTTTGGTCCTCCCTGAAAACGAGCTATTATATCATAATTTTTAGTTAGAACATCTACAATTTTGCCTTTTCCTTCGTCGCCCCATTGTAGTCCCAGTAATAAATCTACAGCCATTGGTAATGCTTGGTTATATTAGTTAGTTTCGTTTTTGGTTCCGTAAAAATATAGGGAATGATTGTGAATTTTGATATCAAAGACTTCTTCTATGGTTTTCTTGATAGTTTGAATCCGAGGATCACAAAACTCAATAACCTCTCCTGTATCTGTAAGAATTACGTGATCGTGTTGTTTGTCGAAATAAGACTTTTCATAATGTGCCTGATTTTGCCCAAACTGATGTTTTCTTACCAAATTACAATCCAGTAATAATTCAATAGTATTATAAAGGGTAGCTCTGCTAACCCTATAATTCTTGTTTTTCATTTTGATGTAAAGTGACTCAATATCAAAATGTTCTTCGCTATGATATATTTCCTGAAGAATCGCAAACCGTTCTGGGGTTTTACGATGACCATTTTCTTCCAGAAATTTGGTAAAAACATTTTTTACAATTTCTTGATTCTTCTCATTCGCCATATTATACCTTGAAAAATAAAACTGCTACAAAGGTACAGTTAAAAATTAAATTCGGGTTACTTTATCAATACCACTTATCTTCCTAAGATTGTCAATAAGTTTTTTGAGAATGGTATTGTTTTTTACTTCAACTGTTATTTTACCTGTAAAAATACCATCATCTGTATCAAAACTAAGATTTTTCATATTTACATGCATATTGTTAGAAATGATTTTTGTTACATCGCTCACAAGACCTAGGTTATCAATACCATTTAATTGTATAATAGAAGTAAATCCTTCTTGAGATGAGTCTACCCATTTGGCAGGTAAAATGCGATACGCGTAATTAGACTGCATTGTGATGGCATTCGGGCAGTCTTTTTTATGAATCTTAATTCCTTCATTAATGGTCACAAAACCAAATACATCATCACCTGGAATTGCATTACAACAATTTGCAAATTTATAATCTAGTTTTTCTTCTTCTTTTCCAAAAACGAGTAAATCATATTTAGAAGTAATCTCTTCTTTATTTAGTTCTTTGGTTTGCGCTGGTCTGCGCATTCTGTTTTTAAAGAAATTTATAAAGGTATTATTCCTTGCAGCCGCGAAATCTTTTAACTTTTGGTTTTCTATAGTGCCAATACCAACTCTATAAAAAAGATCTAAACTTGTTTTGAGTTTAAAGAATAATACCAACTCGTTAACCACTTTTTCACTCATAGTGATTTTAAGCTGCTTTAGTTTTCTTCTCAATAGTTCTTTTCCCTCTTCTGCAAGGTTCTTCTTTTCTTCTTTTAACGAAGATTTGATTTTGGTTCTTGCTCTTGCCGTAGTTGCATAGTCTAGCCAGTTAGAATTGGGTTTTGAATGTTCTGAAGTTATAATTTCTACTTGATCACCACTGTTTAAGGGAAAGCTTAACGGTACCAATTTACCATTTACTTTAGCTCCACGTGTATGCATTCCAACTTCTGTATGAATATGAAATGCAAAATCTAAAGGAGTAGCTCCCTTAGGAAGCGACTTTAAATCTCCCCCGGGAGTGAAGACAAAGATTTCTTTTGCATATAAATTCAACTTGAACTCTTCTACAAAATCTACCGCACTACCTTCTGAATTTTCTAAAGCTTCTTGAAGACGATTGAGCCAAATTTCAATACCCATTTCTTGTTGTTCACCATGCTTATATTTAAAGTGAGCAGCATATCCTTTTTCAGCAATTTCATGCATCCGCTCACTACGAATTTGAACTTCTACCCATCTTCCTTTTGGACCAATAACAGTGATGTGTAATGCTTCATACCCTGTAGATTTAGGTGAAGATATCCAATCTCGTAACCTTATAGGATTAGGCCTGAAATGGTCTGTAACAACCGAGTAGATTTTCCATGCCAGAAATTTTTCATTTTTAGTATCTGACTTATAAATAATTCGAATAGCAAACTTGTCATAGACTTCATCGTAAGAAACATTCTGAGCTTTCATTTTTCTACGTATAGAAAAAATTGATTTGGAACGTCCTTTAATTTCATAATCAATGCCTTCTTTGTCAAGAGATTCTTTAATTACAGAGGAGAAATCTTTTATATACTTCACCTGTTCTTCATTACTCTCTTCTATCTTACTCAGGATATCCTTATAAACCTCAGGCTCCGTATATTTAAGTCCTAAATCTTCTAGTTCTGTTTTTATATTATAAAGCCCAATTCTATGTGCAAGTGGAGCATAGATGTATAAAGTTTCTGATGCAATCTTTACCTGCTTGTGTTCAGGCATAGATGACATGGTTTGCATATTGTGTAATCTATCTGCAATTTTAATAATGATAACTCTTATATCATCATTAAGGGTTAGTAACATTTTTCTAAAATTCTCTGCCTGTAAAGAAACATCTTTATCAACATTTAAGTTAGAGATTTTAGTTAGTCCGTCAACAATACGCGCAACGGTCTCTCCAAACAAGCGTTCAATGTCATTTAGAGTTATAGGAGTATCTTCAACAACATCATGAAGGAGTGCAGCTGCAATAGACGTGGCATCCATACCAATTTCTGAAGCTACTATCTTTGCAACAGCTATGGGATGAAAGATATAGGCTTCTCCACTTTTGCGACGTTGATCTTTATGGGCATCTACAGCAGTAGTAAATGCCTTTCTTATTAATTTTTTATCATCATCAGAAAGTGTTTGATAACTAATACGCAACAACTCTTTGTATTGCTTAGCTATTGCCTTTTTTTCCTCTTCAAGATCTAATTCCGTCATAAATTAAAATTAACGCAAACTTTCTTATTATACAACAAAATCTATGCCTTAAGTTGTTTTATGCGCTGCCGAAGTGTTGGATGAGAATAATACGTAAATATGTATGCAGGATGCGGATTGAGATTGCTTAAACTGTTTTTAGATAATTTTTTAAGTGCTTCAATTAAATACGCCTCGTTATAAGTTTCTTTAACGTAGGCATCTGCCTCATACTCAAATTTTCTTGAAAAATAATTCATTATAAGTCCCGTAAGTCTGGAGATTGGAGTGTATAAAATTCCAAATGTGATGAGCCCAGCATGAAAACTTGGTGTCTTTACTCCAATAGCGGTAGATAACTCTGGATAATTCAAAAAGATTCCTAAAATAAATAAGGTTATTCCGGTAGAAAGAGTTGATGCAATTAAATTGTACAATACGTGATTCTTTTTATAATGTCCTACTTCATGGGCTAGCACTGCCACAATTTCAGGAACTTTAAGGTCTTTAATTAGGGTGTCGTATAAAGTGATTTGCTTCTCCGAACCTATTCCAGAAAAATAGGCATTAGCTTTAGTAGATCTCTTAGAACCGTCTATTACATAAATATGGTTAAGCTTAAATCCAGAGTTTTCTGCGTACTCTTTTATGGCAGTTTTCAATTCTCCTTCTTCTATAGGTGAACGTTTGTTAAAAAGAGGTACAATGAGCCTGCTATAAAACATGATTGCAAAAACACTTAGAATGGTAACTAACCCCCAGGTATAAAGCCAGAATAAGGAACCAGATAATTGAAAGAAAAAAATAATTAGAGACAAAACAACACCTCCTATTACGATAGTAAGTAGCCAGCCTTTTAATTTATCTGTTATGAAAGTGCGTTTATTTGTCTTATTGAAATCAAATCTTTCTTCAATTACAAATGTGTGATACCATTCAAAAGGGGTACCCAAGATATCAGATACCAGTAAAATAATACCAAAAAAACACAAAGCATTTATAATGGGCTCTTCGCTGATTGAGCTAGCTACATTATCTACAAGTTGAAAACCTCCTAAAATTAAAAATAAAAGGGTAGAGGTAAAGGTTACAAAACCATTCACAAGTCCAAACCGGTAATTAGCCTTTTTATATGCTTGAGATTTTCTATACGCTTCTTCATCATAAAGGCCTTCTAATTCTTTAGGTATGGGTGCATCAAACTTTTGGGCATTAAGGTAGGTTAACATAAGATCTACTGCAAAATCAACCACAAGAATGGCGATAATAATGTAGAAAAGTAGGGTAGGGGTCATTTAATTGGTTTTTGGGTTTTTTTAGTTATAATTTATTCAAAACTTCGTTGTCTACAGGCTTCAAAGATAATAATAGCAGCTGCAACAGAAACATTCATGGAGTCAATTTTTCCTTGCATTGGGATAATGATATTTTGTTTAGAGCTCAAAAGCCATTCTTGTTCGAGTCCGGTAGCTTCAGTTCCAACCACTATAGCAGCAGCTTCTCTAAAATCAATATTTGAATAGCACGCTGAAGCTTCTAAGCTAGCCGCATATAACGGAATTTCTTTTTCTTTTAAAAAAGAAATAATATCATTTGTACTACCCATAACAACTGTATTTGTAAATACACAACCTACAGAACTTCGAATGATATTTGGATTGTACAAATCTGTCTTTGGATTGGCAATTATTACTGCATCAACACCCGCAGCATCTGCAGTGCGAAGCAAAGCCCCTATATTACCCGGCTTTTCTGGTGCTTCTGCAATTAGTAATAACGGATTCTTTTGTTCAATTACTAAATTTTCTAAAGTGTGATCATGAGCTCTAGCAATTGCTAAGAGCCCCTCGGTATTTTGACGGTAGGCCAATTTACCATAGACATTGCTTGTTACTTTAATAAAATTAGTGCCTCCAAGATTTTTTTCAAGAAATAGATCAGTGCCTTCTTTGTATTTATTTTCTTCTATGAGTAATGTTTGTAACTCATAATCACTATCTATAGCCAATTGAATCTCCCGTTGTCCTTCAATTATAAATAAGCCAGTTTTTCGGCGCTCACGAGATTTACTTTGAAGCAATAGTATTTGCTTGACCAATGGGTTTTGTAGACTACTTATTTCTTTCAAAAGATTATTTATTGCAAAAATAATTTTATTAATGTAATATCAAACACGAAGTAACGACAAAAGGAATGAATTCATGTGTCTTTAAAATGAAAAAAATAGCTTTAATCACTTTAATGATTCTTCTAAATTTTAGTTGCAATCAAAATAAAAAAGAAGAAGAGTCTGGAGTAATTACTACTTCTAAAGAAAGTAGAATTGAGTATCCAGAAAAAATAGCCAAAATATTTGATGCACATGGAGGACTAAAGCATTGGAAATCTAAAAAAACACTTCGCTATGAGTTGGTTAAAAAAGGTGAAAATGAGAAGCAAACAATTGATCTTGTTTCCAGAAACGATCTAATAGAGACTTCAAATTATAAAATTGGTTTTGATGGTGTTAGATCATGGATTTTGCAAGACTCTACTTTTTTTGGAGGCAATCCCAGATTTTACCATAATCTGATGTTTTACTTTTATGCAATGCCTTTTGTGTTAGCAGATGATGGCATAATTTATGAACCTGTAGAACCTTTGGAATATGGAGGAATAAGGTATCCAGGTTTTAAAATTTCTTATGAAAACAGTATTGGTGATTCCCCTGATGATAATTACTTTATATATTATGATGCCGTTAGCCATAAAATGCAATGGCTTGGATATACAGTTACGTTTGGTAAAGGAGCAACTAACAGTGATATACACTTTATACGTTATAACGACTGGAAAACAATAAATGGGTTGTTATTACCAAAATCATTGACGTGGCATAACAATGAAGGAACAATAATAAAGGAGGCAGTAACTACACGTTCTTTTGAAAATATTGAAATCAGGGAAGAAAGGGTTTCTATGGATATTTTTAAAAAACCGGAAAAAGGTATATATCCGGTACAATAAAAAAAAGGGAGTGCTTTTTAGGCACTCCCTTTCTTGTGATGTCTTATTGTTTAATCACTTTGGTATTTTTTGGAATAACGTTTCCATAATTTAGTTTGATGGGTTTCAAGGCTAATTTCTCTACCTTGTATGAAGGCATGCAAAAGTTGGTTGGTCCGCATGTCTAGGGCGTCTCCTTCTGAAACAAATAAGGTAGCATCTTTTCCTACTTGTAGCGTTCCTGCCCTATCTGCAATACCGGCAATTTGTGCAGCATTTCCTGTAATAAGTTTAACTGCCTTTTCTTTTGCTAACCCATATGCTGCGAAAGTGCCAGCATAAAACGGAAGGTTTCGGGTATTCATTCTTTCCATTTGGCCGCTCATTTCAATTCCTGTAAGTATGCCAGCCTCCTCCAGCAGTGTTGCAAGCATAAACGGATGTTTAACATTGTCATCATCTGTATTGGGTAATCTGTGAGGTCTACTTAACAAAACGGCCACTTTGTTATTTGCCAATAAATCGGTAACCAAATGTGCTTCATTGCCACCAACAATTACCATGTTTTTAATACCAAATGCAATTCCAAAGTTAACAGCTTCTGTAATTTGCTTTGTATCATTTGCTTTAATGAAAAGCTTTTGAGTTCCATCAAAAAGACCTGCTACCGATTCAAAAGGTAAGTTTTTAGGTTTTTTCTCTCCTAGAAGATACGCTTTGGCCTGAGTTATAAAGTTTTTTACTTCCTGAACTTCTTTGGGATAATTTTTATTTGGCTTTAATGCAGGGTCTTCACCCATCCATCTGCGACCTCTTTTAAAGGTGTCTGGCCAATTCATATGAATCGCATCATCTTTTTTAAGAGTGGCATCTTCCCAATTCCATGCATCTAATTGCATAATTGATGAGGTTCCAGAAATTCTACCTCCTCTTGGTGCAACTTGTGCAAGTAAAATTCCGTTAGGTCTAACGCTTTCTACTACTTTAGATTCTGCGTTGTAGGCAATTTGACTTCTAACATGAGGTATAATTCCTCCAATTTCTCCATCATCATCTGTGGCACGAACAGCATCAATTTCTACCAGACCTAAGGTGGTATTCATTCCAATGAAACCAGGATAAATGTGTTTTCCGGAGGCTTCTACAATTTTTAAGTAATTGGATGTATTCGCATTGGAAGCCTTTCCGACATATGTGATTTTCCCATCTTTAAAGCCTACAGCACCATTATTAATAACTTCACCGTTACCAATATGTATGGTAGCTCCTTCAATCAAGATACTTTCAGTTTGCGGTAGTGCTGGGGTTTGCTGTGCTGTTCCAATATTAAATAAGAATAAAAAGAACAATAGGTTATATAAATATTTCTTCATAGTTTTTTTTTAAAGTGAATCACAATGAAAATGTTTCTTTTCTTTTTTCTCAGGAGTTTTTGTAGCCATCCCCTTATTTTTAGCAGCAATCATCAGATTGACCAGTTTATTACGTTCTTGACTTGCTTGTTCTTTCATTTCTTTCATCTTCTTATAATCGTAGTAAACAATACCATCAATCATGGTTTTTTCTGCAATTGCGTATATGGATAATGGGTGATCACTCCAAAGAACTAAATCTGCATCTTTACCTTCTTTAATACTTCCCATCTGCTTATCTAATTTTAACAGTTTGGCAGGATTAAGCGTAACAAACTTCCAAGCATCTTCCTCAGAAACACCTCCATATTTTATGGTTTTAGCCGCTTCCTGATTAAGTCTTCTAGACATTTCTGCATCATCTGAATTGATAGCAACCAGGACTCCTTCTTTGTGCATTATAGCAGCGTTATAAGGAATGGCATCATTTACTTCATACTTATAAGCCCACCAATCTGAAAAAGTAGAACCGCCTACACCATGCGCTGCCATTTTATCTGCTACTTTATAACCTTCAAGAATATGGGTAAATGTACTTACCGTAAACCCAAAACTTTCCGCTACTTTCATCAGCATATTTATTTCGCTTTGTACATAGGAATGGCAGGAGATAAATCGCTCTTTATTCAAAATCTCTGCTAGTGTTTTCATTTCTATATCAAAACGAGGTGCATTGGTTTTTGCCTTTTCTCTGGAAGATAGCTTATTGTAAGATTTCCATTTTTTGTCATAATCAGAAGCACGTTGAAAATAATCTATAAAAACTTGTTCAACTCCCATTCTGGTTTGAGGGAAACGGGTGGTGCTACCCCAATTGGATTGCTTTACATTTTCGCCTAAAGCAAACTTTATAAAACCGGGAGCATTATTAATAATCATATTATCTGCACTTTCACCCCATTTAAGTTTAATTAGAGCAGAGCGCCCGCCAATAGGATTTGCAGAACCATGCAATATTTGAATGGCAGTAACGCCTCCTGATAAATTTCTATAGATATCAATATCATCTGGATCTATAACATCTTCAATGGTTACTTCTGCAGAACTATTATGACCTGCTTCATTGATACTGGTCGCAGCAATATGTGAATGCTCATCTATAATACCAGAGGTAAGGTGTTTTCCAGTTCCATCAATCACCAAAGCTCCTCCTGCATCTAAACTATTTCCAATGGCTACAATTTTTCCATTTTTCACAAGTACGTCGGTATTTTTTAGAATTCCCGTGTTCTCATTGGTCCAAACAGTGGCATTTTTTATGAGCATAGGTTGTGCCTGTGGCAGTTTATCCCAACCATAGGTTTTATTAGGATAGCTAACCGGAATAAATTCAGACAAAAGATGTTCTGTTTCTTTACTTTTATCCTTTAAAGGTGTTTCATCTTTTTGCCTGGTAGCTACCCAGTTTATTTTAGATCCATTTGCTAAGGTAGCTTTACCTTCTATGCTATTTTGATTTGTAACCAGAGACGAAAGCCTTATAAATTGGTTTTTATAAGATTTATTGCTATTGTAAAATAACGTGAGCCAATTTTGATTAAAATTGAGTTTTGAATTTAATTTAATACTGTCTAGTATTATTTTTGAATTTAATTTGTCTGGCTTACCACTAATAACAAGCTTATAGATGGTTCCTGCTACTTTAAGATCATAAGTTCCAGTGATATCAACAATAGTCATGTCATTAATTACATGTTTATCACCCTGAATCCAATTTTCATAGAGATGGGTGTTTTCTTCAAAAATGTCGCCCGAGGTAATTAAAAAGTTTGCATCAAATCCGGCCTTAAGCTTACCTAATGATTTTTCTTGTTTTAAGAGTTTAGCCGGAGTACTAGTTAATGCTTCCAGCGCTTTTGCTTTAGAAAGTCCGTGATCAACAGATTTTCTTAGATTTTTAAGAAAGTCTTCCGGCTTTTCAAGGTCTGCCGTAGTAAGTGCGAATACAATATTATTTTGAGCAAGTTTACCGGGGTTAAATGGTGCCTGATTCCAATAACGCATGCTAGCCAAATCTACTTTACTTGCATCAAACGAATTGGTTACATCGTAAGGTTTTGGAAAATTCAAGGGTAAGATATAAGTGGCTTTCGTTTTTTTTACTTCGGCAAGGCGTTCATATTCATTTCCATACCCTTTAATGATATAAGGTATACCGAATTCATTTCCAATTTTAGCCGCTCTCAATCCGTTTTTTTTATCCCCTGCATCAAATATCTGAGGAAGTTCTTTATTCTCTAATAAAACTTCAATAGACATATCTTTTTGGTCAGAATTACCCTGTGCATACCATTCAGCATCATGATATAGCTGCTTTAGTAATGCGATAGCACCCATTTGAGAGGTAGGATAACTTTGATTTGAGGTTACACTTTTTTTAAAAGATAAGTGTTGAGAGGATTTCTGATTGAGAATACGTTTATTATTAGTTGCATGGTTATTCAACGCCACTAAAAGACCAGTGCCTTGTACAATACCATCTGGAATATGAGTATTGACAATTCCAAAACCTAGTTTTTGTAATTTTTTAGCCTTTTTGCTATCGTAGCTAAATTTATCAATGGCATTATTTTCTGGCATAATATGGTCATTCCAATAGTACCCTTCACGAGTAGAATGATATTGTGTAGAACGCCTAGAAGGCGTCATTTTTTTTGGTTTTTCAATACCAAAATCAGTAAAAATGTCAATAAAGGAAGGATAAATATACTTACCTTGTAAATCAACAATAACTGAATTTTCAGGAATCTTTATATCTGTCCCTGAAGCAATAATTTTTCCATTTTGAATGAGTAAGGTGCCGTTTTCAACAATTTCAGAAGAGGATTGCTGAATTTTTGCATTAATAAAAGCGGTGAAATTTTTGTTTACACTTTTAACACCATTGTTTTTAGGAAAGTATTCTTGTGTGTATCCAGACAAAAAAGAGCCTAAAAGGATGGTGAAAACCAGTAATTTTCTTTTCATAAGTTAGTTGGGTTTAGTGCTTTAAAGTTATAGGTAAAAAATATAAATGTTTGAATTTTAACTTTTTGTTAGGGAAAGTGAAGTTTTTACAACGAAAATGTAAAGAGGACTCAGTTTTGTATTTACAACAATTTCGTACTTTAACTCTTAATAACTTTATGGGTATTCAAAGCGCATGAATGCTCTTCTAGAAATAATAAGAGATTATAGCGGATTGTCCTTATGATAATTAACCAGCAAAGTAACTACATAGCTGTAACTCTTTATGCCATCTTTTTGATTGTTAGCTTTTAAAAAAGTATTAAAAGAACTCTTAAAAGCAGGTTCCGCCTTATTTTCATACTTGCTCCAAAATTTAGCAACATTCAGGTAATTTTTAATCACTCCCGGATTGATAAGACAATTGAGTTCATCAAATAATTCTTCATTGCGATGTTTTAATTCACCAAGGCAATAACGCAATGTGTAAACATAGCCCGAGTATTTAAAAAATATGTCATCATTATTTACCGCTGCAAGATATCCTATAAAATTCGCTTCATTTTCTGCTGAGAAACCTAGTTGATGTGCTTGTTCATGACAAGCAACAGTAGGATATTTATAACTAAATGCAAGACGATTTACTTGTGCTTCATGAGTAAAAGGGTTCAAATAGCCCCCATACCCCATATACGTAAGTGGTATGCTGTAGATGGATGATTTGATACTTCTGAAATCATAAGTCAAATTAGGCATTTTCTTTGCCAAATTTGAAAACCCGTTAGTGGTCATTTGATAAATTTCTCTCTGGCTATAGGGTATTTTTACAATAGTTGTATCGCTATGAGTTATTTCTATTTGAATTTGATTAGACTTTGCAATCAGTTTTTTAGTGAAATCGAGGAGTTCTTCTGTGGTATAATCGTCTCCCAGATTTAGGCTTTTACTAATAGGTTCGCGATAATAATTAAGTCCCCAAAAAAGATGAAATACAAAATATAACAAAGAAATTACGGTAAAAACTTCTCTAAAAAAATTGCGTGTCTCATATAAAAACATTTTCCAGTTGAGTATCAGAAACCTAATAATGAGAATAAATGCAATGGTATAGAAAATATCTCCTATTGAAAATGGAATCCAGCCAAATACAAGCCTGAATGCTTTGGATAACCAAGGATAAATCCCGTTACTATAATATTTTTCAATGAGATCCGGATAGTTTGCAAGCTGTTTAACCACAAAAATTTGAGGTATAATTGACAGTGCAATAATAGTTTTAATCCGTTTAATCATCTGCCAAAAATAACCAAATTAATGGTATATTGGGTTCCAATACTTACATTTGTACAACTAATCAAAAAACATATGAGTAAAGAAATACGTGCACTTGAACCCTCTGAAGTATGGGATTGTTTTGCAGATTTAAATGCGGTTCCAAGACCTTCTAAAAAGGAAGAAAGAGTGATTGCTTTTATCATGGATTTTGGTAAAAATCTAGGTCTTGAAACCATCAAAGATGATGTTGGGAATGTGATCATAAAGAAACCAGCTACTAAAGGGATGCAAGACAGACAGACCGTGGTGATGCAGTCTCATTTAGATATGGTACATCAAAAAAATGCGGAAACTAATTTTGACTTTCATACCCAAGGTATCGAAATGTATGTTCAAGATGGTTGGGTAAGAGCCAGAGGAACTACCTTGGGAGCAGACAATGGCTTGGGTGTTGCTGCAATCATGGCTATCCTTAAGAGTACCAATATTCCACATCCCTCTATTGAAGCTTTATTTACTATTGATGAGGAAACGGGAATGACAGGTGCAAAAGGATTAAAAGGTGACATACTTACGGGTCATATTTTACTCAATTTAGATACAGAAGAGGATGATGAAATAGATATTGGTTGTGCGGGAGGTATAGATTTAACTGCCGAAAGGAGTTATAGAGAAGAACCTGTACCTGAAAGGAGCATGGCATATGCAATTACAGTGAAAGGTTTACAAGGTGGACATAGTGGTATGGATATTCATAAAGGCTTAGGGAATGCTAACAAAATTATGAATCGTTTGTTTTTTGAAGGGTTTGAACAATTTGGATTGAGAATTGCCAAAATAGACGGAGGAAGCCTTAGAAACGCTATTCCAAGAGAAAGTTTTGCTGTGGTAACAGTAGATCAATTACAGCATGATGCTTTTGCTTTTGAGTTTAATCAATTAGCTGCAACTATAAAAAGAGAATTACGCAATGTAGAACCAGACCTGGTAATTACGGCAGAGGTAACAGATTTACCAGAAAGCGTCATGGATTTAGGCGTTCAAGAAGGTTTTACAAGAGCTGTATATGCAGCTCATAACGGTGTTTACGCCATGAGCAATTCTATGAGTGGATTGGTAGAAACCTCTAATAATATTGCACGAATTAAAGTGAAAAATGGTTTTATTAAAGTAGGTTGCCTAACACGTTCATCTGTGGAGACCGCAAAATTAGATCTTGCAAATGCATTAAGATCTGCCTTTGAACTTGCAGGTTTTGAAGTGAGTTTAGATGGTGATTATCCTGGTTGGAATCCTAATGTTAATTCACCAATTTTAGAAGTTCTTGAAAAGAAATATACAGAATTGTTTAATGAAAAACCAAGAGTAGTGGCATGCCATGCCGGGCTTGAATGTGGTATCTTGGGGCAAAATTATCCTGATCTGGATATGATTAGTTTTGGTCCAACCATAAAAGGAGCTCATTCTCCGGATGAACGTGCAGAAATTGCATCGGTTCAAAAGTTTTGGAAATTCACTAAAGAAATACTAAAGAATATTCCTCATAAATAAAAAAAATGCCCAAAAAACTTACTTTTTGGGCATTTTTTAATTCGTTAATGAACAAACTTATTCTTTAACCAATTCCATAATTTCAAGATCAAATACAAGGCTAGCATTTGGTGGAATTACATTTCCAGCACCGGCAGACCCGTACCCTAAATGGGAAGGAATAAACAGCCTGGCTTTATCGCCAACTTTCATCTCCATAAGTCCTTCTCTAAATCCTGCTACCAATGGAGATTCTGGACTGTAAAGCATTGGAGATGGTTCAAAATGGCCTCTCCTCATTCTTGCTATATTATCATAAGTGCCATATTTTTTTGCCACTTCTTCCCAAGATGTGTCAAACAATTTTGCATCATTTTCCAAGAATCCTGCGTAATTTACTAATACAGATTGACCGATGGCAGGTTTTTTCCCTTCGCCCTCTTTCATAAAATATACTTTAAGACCACTCGGTAATTCTTTTGCTTCCGCTTTTTGTTTCTCAAAGTTTTCTTTAATGGAGGAAATAGCAGATTTAATTTCTTCTTCTTTTTTAGAAACTCCATCAAAATAGTTTTTCATTACTTGTGGTGCGTCAAAGTTTTTGGCTTCTTTACCGTTTCTAACAATAGTTATTTTGCTAATGATAACCTCTGAAACGGGTTTTTCATTTTCGGTTTTTACTACCGCTATGCTATCTACGGTTTCTAGACCCAAAACAACTTCCCCAAAAATGTTATACTGACCATCCAGAAAAGGAGAGGGTTTATGAGTAATAAAAAATTGACTTCCATTGGTGTTTGGACCGGCATTTGCCATGGATATAATTCCTGCTTTATTATGAGTAAGACTATCGGCAATTTCATTATCAAAACGATATCCGGGGCTCCCTGCACCTGTGCCACTGCGGTCACCACCTTGAATCATGAAATCTTTTATGACTCTGTGGAAAATAACGCCATCATAAAATTTAATGCCTTTTAAACTGTCTGCAACATAGGGATTAGTTCCCTCGGCCAATGAGACAAAATTCGCAGCAGTAATTGGAGTTTTATCATAGGTGAGTTGTACAATCATATCACCGTAATTCGTTTGAATATCAGCAAAAAGGCCATCGCCTAAATCTTTATAATTTTTGTCTTTACAACCTACTAATGCAAGAATGAGTAGAAGTGTTAGTACTTTAAGGTTTTTCATGATTTTTAAAATAGATTAATTTATAATAGAATCTTTAGCACGTTCCACTACCTCAATGAGTTTCACTGTGCTTATTAAAGGGACATTAATCCCAATTTTTTCATTATCTCCATGATAACCATATGCCATGGAAGAAGGGAAAAGAAAAGTAGCAGTTTCACCTTCTCGTAATAATTTAATACTTGTTCTTAATCCAGGGAAAAGTTCTTCTTTGTCCACTTTTATGGTAGTTACACCAATGTCTAAATTGGAGTAAATAGTATCATTTAATATACTGCGAATATCATAACTAATTTTAACCAAGTCGTCTTCCATAGGCTGGTAAGCCGAGCTATCTTGTTTAATATTGTAAAAGTACCAGTAACCATTTGAAGACCTCAAATAGTTGGTAGTGCTATCTTTTTCAATTATTTCAGAGAAAAGTTTTTCTTCTGCTGCGAGTAATTCTATATTTCTATCTACAGATTTTTGATTGAAACTTCCAGATTTTATGGAGATAGGTCTTCTGGGTTCAGGGTCACTACACCCTATGAGTAGTGATGAAATTAGAATTAATAACCCTATTTTTTTCATGCAATTGTAAGTTTTGATTCATAAGAGTTTACAATTTTTTTAAACTTTGAAACCGTAGCTTCCATAGTGCTGTTGCTGCGACCTCCCGCGGCATTTATATGTCCGCCACCATTAAAATGTTGCCTTGCAAATTCATTTACGTTAAAATCACCTTTAGATCTAAAAGATATTTTAATCAAGCCATCTTGTCCATTCTCTATAAAAATAACAGAGAAAATAATTCCTTTTAATGAAAGACCATAATTCACAAATCCTTCTGTATCTCCTTTTCTAAAATGATGTTGATCTAGCTCTTTTTGTGTGAGGGTTATAAAAACGGTATTTAGTGATTCCAACATCACTAAATTACTTAATGCACAACCTAACAAATGCAGTCTATTTAAAGAACTGGAATCATAGATTGCATTATGAATCATTGCATTTTGAGCACCTTTATCTATTAGAGAGGCAATTACCCTATGTGTCTTGCTGGTAGTAGTTGGAAAACGAAAAGAACCAGTATCTGTCATGATACCAGCATATAGGCAATTTGCTATTGCTGGAGTTACGTTGTCAAGCTCATCTAAATGACTCAAAAAGTGATAAATCATTTCACAGGTAGAACTCATAGAAGTATCTGAATACATAAATTTTGCATAGTCTGCGGGTTGTTGATGATGATCAATCATCACAAAAGTAGCCTTAACACCTAGCAATGTGGGTTTCATGTTTTCAATACGATCCAAATGATTAAAATCTAATGTAAAAATCAGGTCTACCTCTTCTAATATCTTTACAGCCTTTTCTTTTTGATCATCAAATTTAACAATCTGTTGCTCCCCCGGCATCCATTTTAAAAACTCAGGATAATCGTTTGGACTTATAACGGTTGCATTGTGAGCTTTACCTTTTAAATAATGATAAAGACCTAGAGTAGAGCCTATAGCATCGCCATCCGGATTTTTATGGGGAATGATAGCGATTTTTTTAGGAGAAGATAAAACTTCTTTAAGTATGTTAATATCTTTCATTTGCATAGGCGGCTAATATACAATTTTATAATATAGATTTAACCTTACATTCTTTACATTTACATAAAATTCAAATGAATATAATGAAGCGATTCCTATTGATTCTGTGCTTGATGGTTCTAGGCTGTAAGAGCAATAGTTCTTTGTCTACTAAAAATAACATAGATTCCAAATTACCAAAAAAAAGTTATGATTTTACTATTGCTTTTGGTTCTTGTAACAATACAAGTCTTCCCAATAATTTATGGGATGATATTCAAAATGATCATCCTGATGTTTGGATTTGGGGCGGAGATATCGTTTACGCAGATACAGATAACCCAGAAAAATTAAAAAGCTTTTACGACAGACAATTAGCCATTCCTGGATACCAAAAAATAATGGAAAAGATGGAGGTTTTAGGTACTTGGGACGATCATGATTATGGTTTAAATGATGGAGGTGCTTTTTTTGATTTTAAGGAAAAAAGTCAAGAACTATTTTTAGATTTTTTACATGTTCCCGCCAATGATTCCCGTCGTGAGCGTAAAGGTGTCTATCATTCTGTGGAGTATGATTTACAGGCGGGGAAAGTAAAAGTTATTGTGCTTGACACTAGATATTTCCGTGATAATTTAACAGATGACCTTGAAAGTAAAAATCGTTACAAACCAAACCCATATGGGCAGGGTACCATTCTTGGAGATGCACAATGGAAATGGTTCATTGAAGAATTGAGTTCTTCTGAAGCAGATTTTAATATTGTAATAAGCAGTATTCAATTATTATCAGATAAACATGGATATGAAACTTGGGGTAATTTTCCACATGAGGTAGATAAATTTAAATCCGTCATTAGTAAAAGTAAAGCCAAAGGCGTTATAGTACTTTCTGGTGATAGACATATTTCAGACTTTTCAAAAACGAGTATTAAAGGGGTTTCTTATCCATTAATAGATTTTACATCTAGTGGGTTAACCCATTCTGCGACTAATAATAAGGGGGAAGAGAATCCATATAGAGTGGGGAGCTTGGTAAATAAAAAATCTTACGGACTTTTGAGGTTTAATTTTGAAAGTAGAGCAGTAATTATGCAAATGAAAGGAGATAATGGGGAAATTCAACAAACATTAAAGCAATTATATTAATACTCGTTTTTAATATTAAAAGTCTTATTTTTGCGCAAATTTTATGAAAGCAATGGCAACAAATAGAACATTCACAATGATTAAGCCTGATGCGGTTGAAAACGGACACATCGGTGCTATACTAGAAAAAATAACGGCTTCAGGATTTAAAATTGTGGCATTGAAGTATACGCAGCTAAGTAAAAGAGATGCGCAACAATTTTACGCAATTCATAAAGAGCGTCCGTTTTTTGGAGAATTGGTAGAATTTATGACTCGGGGACCTATTGTAGCAGCAATACTTGAGAAAGAAAATGCAGTAGAAGATTTTAGAGCCCTTATAGGAGCTACAAATCCATCAGAAGCAGCAGATGGAACTATTCGTAAATTGTTTGCTACTTCTATAGGTGAAAATGCAGTACATGGTTCTGATAGTGATGAAAATGCTGCAATAGAAGGCGCATTTCATTTTTCAGGAAGAGAAATTTTCTAATTAAATTTTCTAAAACATAAGAAAAAAGCATCTAATATATTAGTATATCAGATGCTTTTTTTATTCATCGGAGTACTAATTTCTTAATTACTTCCTTACCTATTTCTTCATTGATTAATTTAATGATTTTTTCCTTGCCATAACTAAGTTCTTCTCTAAGAACCGCAGAAGAAAGCTGTACATATAAAGTGGTGTTTTGTAATCTAACTTCGGTAGTATAATTATTTACTCCATTACCCATTAATTGTTTCCATGCATTTTGCACCTCAATTTTATCCATTCCTTTCTCTAGGTGATTTTCAGAAATAAATTCCTTGAGTGCGTCTGCCATAGAAAGATTATTATTGATGCGTTTTGCCATTATTCTGATACATTAATAGGTTTGAAACGTTTGTAATAATAGGTAATTCCATTTTCGTTTTCTACTACTAGCAAGTTTTCTTCAATTTCCAGAATTCTTTCTTTCCATTTTGTTAGATTGGTAGCATATTGTAGCCAAAAGGAATTATCCATTTCTAATATAGTAAATTGTTCAACATCATCACTTCCATAAAATTTCCCAATGAGATTAGGTTGTAATTTTTTTCGGAACCCTTTGGTGGAATCTAGCATTTTAATAAAATCTATTGTAGTACTTATTTTATATTCTTTAAGGGTGCCATCTTTTAATTTCACTTCTTTTATTTCCCAATAACCAGATATGTTGGTAACTACATCATCTTTTGTAATACCTTGACAACTTGTTAAGAATACCAAAATCAAAACCAAGAGGTCTGTTTTTCTCATAATTGAAATAGTTTATACGATAGATGGGTTTCTTTAACGACTGCTTCCGTGCGGTCTGCATGCGTATCACTAATAAATAATTGTCCGAAATCATCACTATCTACCATTTTAATGATCTGGGCAACACGGGTTTCATCTAATTTGTCAAAGATATCATCTAATAGTAAAATAGGCGTTATTCCTGATTGCTTTTTTATCAATTCAAACTGAGCCAATTTTAATGCTATCAAAAAAGATTTTTGTTGTCCTTGGCTACCAAATTTTTTAATTGGGTACCCTTCAATTTCAAGATTTAGATCATCTTTATGGATACCTTGCGAAGTATATTGAAGACTACGGTCTTTTTGAATATTTGCTTCCAATAGATTCTGAAGGGAATCATTGGCTAGTTGACTTTGGTAACTTAGACTAACCTTTTCCTTAGCTGCAGCGATACTTTGATAATGATCTTCAAAAATAGGAATGAAAGAGGTTAGAAATGCTTGGCGTTTTTCAAAAATAGTGGTGCCATAAGAGTGAAGTTGTTCATTATAGACACTTAAAGTTGTAGCATCAAATTTACTGTTTAAAGCAAAATATTTTAGAAGAGAATTACGTTGCGACAGTATTTTGTTGTAATTAATAAGATCTGAAAGATAGGCTTTGTCTGATTGAGAAATCACAGCATCTATAAAACGTCTTCTTGTATCGCTACCTTCTGTGATAAGGTCTCTATCTGCAGGAGAAATAATGACTAATGGTATAAAACCAATATGTTCTGATAATTTATCATATGCCTTATCATTCTTTTTAATTAGTTTTTTTTGTCCTTTTTTGAGACTACAAATAATTCTTTCTTCTCTTTCTTGCTTTTCAAAAAGACCATCAACCACATAAAAAGATTCGTTGTGTTTAATATTTTGGGAAGAGATAGGATTAAAATAACTTTTTCCAAAAGCCAGGGTATAAATGGCATCTAGTACATTCGTTTTTCCTTTACCATTATTCCCAACTAAACAGTTTATCTTTGCATCAAACTCAAAAGTTACAGACGCAAAATTTTTATAATTTATAAGGGCTAATTTTTTGATAAACATGACTTTATTTACAATAGGTGGGTAATTGTGTAATAGGATTTAAAAATATCGCAAATTATTGAAATTAATCAAAACAATTACCTTTCCTTTTTCAAATAAAATTTTATTTTTGCGGCACAAATAAATAATTATGGCAACATATAAGAAAAGAGGGGGAAAACCGGGGAGAGATAAAAATCAAGTTGAAGAACTTGACAGCACAACTGCGGAGGTATTTAGCTCACTAGATGAGGGCGCATCTAAGACAGAAGAATGGGTTGCTAGAAATCAGAATTATATCGTAGGCCTCATTGGGGTGATATCATTGGTAGTACTTGGATATCTGGCGTATAATCAGTTTGTACAGAAGCCCAAAGAGATAGAGGCTTCTAATGAGCTATATTTTGCACAACAATATTTTGATAAAGCATTAAATACTGCAGATAGTGATTCGTTATATAATTTAGCACTTACTGGCGCTGAAGGTAAATATGGATTGCTAGATATCATTGATACTTACAGTGGCACAGATGCTGCAAATATAGCTAGCTATAGTGCGGGTATGGCCTACCTAAATACGGGACAATATGATAAAGCCATAGATTATTTACAAGATTTTTCTTCTGAGGATGCTATGATGGGACCCATTGCTAAAGGAGCCATTGGAGATGCATTTATGCAATTAGATCAACCAAGTGATGCATTAGAGTATTATGAAAAAGCAATTGCTATGCAAGTGAATGATTTTACGACTCCATTATTCCTTTTGAAGGCTGGAATTGCAGCAAAGGCACTTTCAAAATATGAAAAAGCACTTGGTTTCTTTAATAGGATCAAAGAAGAGTTTCCTACTAGTGATCAAGCGAATCAAGTAGATGTAATGATAGGACAGGTTGAAAATTTAAAGTAATGGCCACTGCTAACAAAAATCTTTCAGCATATATAAAAGAACAAATCCCAAATGCGAAAAACTTTCGGTTTGGGATTGTTGTTTCTGAATGGAATGAACAAATAACAGAAGGTCTTTATAAAGGAGCTTATGATGCTTTAGTGGATTGTGGGGCACAAAGTGAAAATATTATAAGATGGAACGTACCAGGTAGTTTTGAGCTAACGTTTGGTTCCAAAAAAATTATAGAAGAAGAAAAGCCCAACGCAGTTATAGCAATAGGCAGCGTTATCCAAGGAGAAACTAAGCATTTTGATTTTGTGTGTAGTGCTACAGCAGAGGGAATCAAAGATCTCAACGTAGTTTATGATGTGCCCGTTATTTTCTGTGTTTTAACAGACAATACAATGCAACAGGCAATAGACAGAAGCGGAGGTAAGCACGGAAATAAGGGTGCGGAGGCTGCTATCGCTGCTATTAAAATGGCATCATTAGGTAAATAATCCTTCTTTTTTAGTAGAAATAATTTTCTTTTCAATTTGGGCATTATTTTTGACACCTATTGTATAAGCAGTAAGTAATCATGAATTCTTATTCTTTCTTTTAAGAATTAAGAATAAGGATTACTAGTATTAACATTTTTTAGGAGTAAATCTCCTGCTATATCTGCTATTTTAAGTAATTTTGAAATATACATTTTTGGTATCATGAAGCTTCCAACACTTTTTAAGCAACATCGAAATAAGTCGTATAGTTATACGCCTAGGTATTATGATGAACGAAAAGAGCGTATAGAACGACTGATTAAAAGCAAAGAAGTAAAACATGATGAAGACTATTTTGAAGGATACCGAAAGAAAAGTTATCGCGAAGATTGGAAGGCTGTTAGAAATGCAAAAGCAGATAAGAATTCCCGCTTGCGCTTTTATGTGATCCTCGCCTTTTTAATTATGTTTGCTGCTGCGGCCGTGAAGTATATTAATTTTGACAAACTTTTTTAATGCCTGATATTATTGAGCTTCTGCCAGACCATGTTGCAAATCAAATTGCGGCAGGAGAAGTGGTACAAAGACCTGCCTCTGTAGTGAAAGAATTGCTTGAAAATGCAATAGATGCAAGTGCTACAGTAATAAAATTGATTGTTAAAGATGGAGGCAAAACACTTATACAAGTAGTAGATAACGGTACAGGTATGAGTGGCACAGATGCCCGCCTCAGTTTTGAAAGACATGCTACTTCCAAAATTAAGCTAGCTGAAGACCTTTTCAATTTGCATACCAAAGGTTTTAGAGGAGAAGCACTTGCTTCCATAGCTGCTATTTCACATGTAGAGATGAACACCCGCCAACCTAATGCGGAAGATTTAGGATCGCAAATAAAAATAGAAGGAAGCAAGGTAGTTTCTCAGCAACCAGTAGTTACCCCTATAGGCACCTCTCTTTTAGTTAAAAATCTTTTTTATAATATTCCGGCAAGAAGGAATTTTTTGAAATCAAATCAAGTTGAGTTAAGGCATATTATAGACGAATTGCACCGCGTTGCATTAGCGCATCCTTCCATTCATTTTCAAATGTATCATAACGGCAGTGAGATGTTTGATTTACCAATTTCAAACCTTAGACAACGAATTGTTAATGTTTTTGGTGCTAAAACAAACGAAAAATTGGTTCCTTTAAGTGAAAAAACAGAAGTAGTTAGAATTAATGGTTTTGTCTGTAAACCAGCTTTTGCCAAAAAAAGCAGAGGAGAACAATTCTTTTTTGTTAATCATAGATTTATTAGAAGTCCTTATCTGCATCATGCAGTAGTAGCAGCATTTGAAGGATTAATAAAAGAACAAACATATCCTAGCTATTATATCTTTTTGGAGGTGGATCCAGCAAGTGTTGATATCAATATTCATCCTACTAAAACGGAAATTAAGTTTGATGATGAACATACCATCTATGCAATGTTAAGATCTACCGTAAAGCATAGTTTAGGACAATTTAATATAGCACCTGTACTTGATTTTGAAAGAGATTCAAATCTAGATACGCCTTATAATTTTAAAAATAAAAGCGCATCTTTTCCTACTATAGAAGTAGATTCTTCTTTTAACCCTTTCCAAAAAGAAAATAAACCCGGTGCTAAGCAAGTATCAAATACATTTAGAAAAGAAAACATAGCTGGTTGGGAAAGCCTCTACTCGGGACTTAAAACAGATATAAACGAAGATAATAGGTTTAGTTCAATTGAGTTTGAATCAGAAGTCACTGAAAAATCTTTCTTTGATGAGACACTTCAAAAAGTTGAAAACAGTCATACAACCTATCAGTTGAGACGTAAGTACATAGTGAGTACTATCAAGTCTGGAATGGTTATTATAGATCAGCAAAGAGCACATCAAAGAGTACTTTACGAACAATATTTAAAAAACATTACTGTTAAACAAGCACTGAGTCAGCAATTACTGTTTCCTTTAAAATTACATTATTCTAAGGCAGATATAGAATTAATTACAGAACTCCAAGAGAGTCTTGAATATACTGGCTTTGCATTTGATGATTTTACGCATGATACGGTTCACATTACGGGAATTCCAATGCATGTAAATGAAAGTGAAGTAGGTATTATATTAGAACAAATGATAGCAGATTTTAAAGAAGATATTCCAGATTCAGCTTTTTCTCAAGCAGATAGACTTTCCAAAGCATTGTGCAAATCTTTAGCTATAAAAACGGGTGAACTTTTAAACGCTGCATCACAAGAAGCATTGGTGAATAATTTATTTGCATGCAAAGAACCAGATCTTTCACCTTTTAACAGACCAACCTATATAACCATTACGGTTGATGAATTAGATAAAAAATTTTTATAAATGGGAAGAATTACTGAAGTTGTAAAACATTTATTGATTATCAATATACTTTTCTTTGTTGCTACGTATTTCTATGAAGATTTCATGATGCAACAGTTTGCATTATGGTTTCCCAAGTATGAAAATTTTCAAATATGGCAGCTTCTTACACATATGTTTATGCATGGAGGTATTATGCATATCTTTTTTAATATGTATGCGCTTTGGGCTTTTGGTTCGCCTTTAGAGCAGATATGGGGGCGTAACAAATTTATATTTTTTTACATCTCTGCCGGTCTGGGGGCTGCTATCATACATACGGCTGTAAACTATTTTCATTTTGAATCTGGGTATCAGGATTTGGTGAATATGGGGCTCTCAAACGAACAGATACAACAATTTATAAAGGAATCAAGTGTAAGTGCTCCCGAGCAGTTTCACAAGATGCTTATTTCCTATTACATACCCGCCGTAGGGGCTTCGGGTGCAATTTATGGTATATTAGTAGCTTTTGGTATGATGTTTCCTAATTCAGAACTGTTTCTTATTTTTATACCTTTTCCTATCAAAGCTAAATATTTTATACCAGTAATTGTAGGTCTGGACTTATTCTCAGGAATTACGGGGTATTCTATCTTTGGATCTGGAATTGCACATTTTGCTCATGTAGGCGGAGCTCTGTTTGGTTTTATTATGATGTGGTACTGGAAAAGAAATCAGTTTAATAAAAATCGTTGGGATCAATGAGTTCAATGCAAGATATTCGTTATAAATATTCAATGCTTTCCATTGCAGAAAAGCTAATCGTTATTAACGTAGCAGTTTTTATTGTACACGGATTGACTATATTTCTTTCTGGTTTACCAGATCATTTAATTATTCAGTGGTTTCAATTACCCAAAGATTTATCTGAATTTATTATACAACCATGGTCTTTGGTAACCTATTCTTTTTTTCACGGAGGTTTTTTTCATATTCTTTTCAATATGATGGTCTTATATTTTTCTGGACGCATCTTTTTGAACTTGTTTCAGGGAAGAACATTTTTAAACGTATATTTTCTGGGTGTGATTGCAGGTGGTCTCTTCTTTTTAATAAGCTATAACCTTTTCCCTGTTTTTCAAAATACAAACACAGCACTCATTGGTGCTTCTGCTGGGGTATACGCAGTACTTATTTTTATATGTACATATCTACCTAAACAAGAAGTACGCGTATTCTTTTTTAACCTTAAATTATGGCAATTGGGTGCTTTTCTGGTAGTATTAAACCTTTTATTACTCCCTAATGGAAATGCAGGCGGGCGGTTGGCACATCTAGGAGGCGCATTACTTGGTTTTATGTATGCAAGAAAATTAGGGGAAGGAAAAGATATAGGCGCCTGGTTTGGTAACGGAATATCTGCAATTATTAACACTTATAAACCTAGGAAAAAATCTCCATTGCGTACGGTACACAAAAAACAGTCTAAATCTAGTGCCAAAACGGTCAAGAAGGTTTCAGTAGTTAAAGGAGAAAAGAACAATCACCAGCAAAAAATTGATGATATTTTAGATAAAATAAGTAAAAGCGGTTATGAAAGTTTATCTAAAGCAGAGAAAGATTACCTGTTTCAGGCAGGGAAAGACTAGAAAATGAAGAAACTTGGTTTTTTAAACAAAATAGTTTTTATACTCAACACCTGTTTTGCAACTCTGTTATTGGGTTCTTATGTGCTACCTTATTTATTTCCAAAAAGTTTCCCCTCTTTATCGGTTTTAAGTCTTACTGTTCCTGTATTGATAACTTGTAATCTGTTGTTTCTGTTATATTGGGCATTACAGTTAAAAAAACAATTCTTATTATCCTTTATAATCTTGGTGTTGGGCTATCAGCACATTACTGCGTTTTATGGAATTTCTGGAAATGACAAACCCATAAAAGCAGCTACATTTTCTGTAATGAGTTATAATGTTAGAATTTTTAATAAGTACGAATGGATTCCGAAAAAAGGTATTGACAAAAAGATCGTACGTTTTATTGAAAAAGAACAACCAGATATACTGTGTTTTCAAGAGTTTTTATATGAAAAGGAGCATTTGTTTGATTCTTATCCCTATAAATATATTCGATATAAGACCAAAAACCAACAGACTGGTCAAGCCATATTTTCTAAATACCCTATTTATAATGAAGGTTCTTTAGAATTTCCAAGCACAGGAAACAATGCCATTTTTGTAGATATAGCAAATGGAAAAGATTCACTTAGAATATATAATTTGCATTTAGAATCTTTAAGAATTAATACCCAAGAACAGGTAACAAAAGAAGAATCTGAAAAACTTTTTAAGAGCATGGGAGCTTCTTTTGGATTACAACAAGCACAAGCGGAAATTTTTAATGCACATAGAGATCAATGCGAACTCACGAAAATTGTATGTGGGGATTTTAATAATACACAGTATTCTAATATTTACAAACAGGTAAAAGGCGAGATGCAAGATACTTTTATGGAAGCTGGATCTGGTTTTGGAAGAACTTTTAATTTTAAGTATTTTCCGGTGCGGATAGATTTTATTTTGGTAGATGAAAGTATTGAAGTGAACAGACACAAAAACTATTCTGAGCAATATTCAGACCATTTTCCAATTGCTGCTTATCTAACTTTGAAGAATAAATAAACAGTCTACGCTATCGGCTATTATATGGATTATAAGAGCCAAACCTACTATTCTGGTGCGTTTTACAGTAAATAGAATTATATAGACCAGTATGGCAAGATTGGAGTGCAATAGATGAAAATTGATGCTACATCGATTTGCATCAAAAATGGGTGTTGCTAATAAATGATCTAGATCTATTAAAATTCCTAAAACTAATAGAAAAGCCGTTTTGGTAAATCTATCCCTATAAAAATAGTAAGCTACTAGAATGGGCGCTACAAAATGAATCCCATAATGTAACAAGAAGCGTAACATATTATGGAAGTTTTTGAGTCTTTAAAAAATCTAGTGCCTGTGGCCCTTCATTAAAAAGAAGGTCTAGAATGCTTAGATTTTTTAGGTATCCATATTTTTCACCAAAAACTTGTGTATAAGCAGTCAACTCAAAAGGTAAAGGTTGTTTCGCATGGATTAAATAGCGATAATCATTTAGATCTTTAGAATAATTTTTTAGATATTCTTTAGTGCGATTAAAAGAAAGATCAAACTGCATGCAGTCACAAATTAGCTGAATCGATTTTAAATTTAATTCATAAAGAGAGGTATGAACTTCTTGAAACAATGGCGAAATTTCATCTTCATAAAACTCAAAAAAAGGAGAGGTACGGTAAGCTGTTTCTAGCGTTCTCCAATGTTGCTTTTGCCAATTAAAATTATTTTCTATAAGGACATCCTTATACTTTTGTTTCGCGGTGGAGCGCGAATGCTTAATAGGAACTGTTAAAGTTTGCTTTCCGTCTGAAGCATAGATATAGAATCTATTCCTATAGGTTTGCTTCTGATAATTATCCATAGCTTCAAAGAGAAGGGTCTCTGCTTGAACAATGGCAGCAAAACTGGCAACAGACGGAAAATAAGCCGGATGCAACAGAGAAGGAGTCATTAAGCCTCTTTTCGCTTGTTACGAATAAAATTCACGAGCATCCATATTCCTACACCTATAAGGAAATACCAGAAATAAGAAACTGGTTTACCTTCGCCACCTACTGTAGTGAATAATCTGTCTAGTCTAATCCTATTGGTAATACTCTCGCCAAAAGAATCCCAACTAAACCATATAAAAACAGGTTTTCCCACCACATGATCAAAAGGAACAAAGCCCCAATAGCGGCTATCTTCCGAATTATGACGGTTGTCACCCATCATCCAGTAGTAATTTTGTTTAAAGGTATAGCGATCTGCTATTTTGCCGTTAATCTTGATTTGATCTCCATTAACTTCCAAGGTGTTTGATTCGTATTCTTCAATAATTCTACGATAGAAAGGAAGGGTTGATTTATTGATCTCTGCGGTCTTGCCTTCTTCTGGAATATAAATAGGGCCAAAGTTGTCTCTACTCCACGCATATTTTGAATAATGCGGGAAAATTTTATTATCGTAATTTCCGGCGGGAGTAATTTCTCGTTTTAGATTTACAATCTTAGGGTTGTTTTTTAATTTTTGAGCGGCTTCTTCTGTAAGTGATTGAAAATAGTAGATTTGTTTTTCATTATCAATATAACCTGATTCTCCGGGTCTCACACCAAACCTTTGGTAAAGGAAATTCGGATTCAAATTTGAACCATTAGTTTGTGCGTAGTAGCCAAATTGAGTTTTTGCACGATCTGGAAGCTTTGAGCGTTTTCCATTAATAAATACATAGCCATCTCTTAGTTCCAATGAATCTCCGGCAATCCCTACACAACGTTTAACATAGTTAGACCTTTTGTCTATAGGCTTATAGACATGAATTCTTGAAGGATCTCTAAAAAAACGTACCGTATCCGTAGGCCAATTAAAGACTACGATATCATTGCGTTTAATTTTTTGAAATCCAGGTATCCTGAAGTAGGGTAGTTGCGGTTCTTTTAGATATGATCTCAATCCGGTAAGGGGTATGGAATCATGCACCATAGGTAATGCTATTGGTGTCATAGGTGTTCTCGCCCCATAATGAAATTTACTCACAAACAGAAAATCTCCTACTAAAAGGGTTTTTTCCAAAGAAGGAGTAGGGATTACATAGGGTTGCATAAAATAGTTATGAACAATCGTTGCAGCGACCACAGCAAAAAGAACGGCACTGGTCCATGCGGTAACAGATTTCAAAATAGTTTCGTTGTCCTTGCCAATATATTTAGTAGAAGCGGAATAATTTACATAAACTAAATATAAAAGTATGGTGATATAAGCATAAAATGTATGCCTTTTTTTACGATACCCAAATACATGCAGCCATTCATAAATGAGAACTACAGATATAATATTTCCAATAACAGGAATAAACAGAAGAATCGCCCACCAGCCAGGTCGTTTAATAATTTTTAAAAGAATAACAATATTGTAAAACGGAATAAATGCTTCCCATGCTTTTCTCCCTGCTTTAATATATCCTTTCCAAAAAATAGCGCCTACTAAAAGGCCGGTAATTGCAATAACGTATAATAAAACTTCCATTTCTTTTATAATCTATATGTCAGTTAGGGTTAAATCTAACCGATTCGTTACAGTAGTTATTTGTTTTAACCAAGATTTAACACATCTTTCATACCATAAACTCCTGTCTTGCCAACAAGCCATTCTGCTGCTATTACAGCGCCTAAAGCGAAACCATCTCTATTGTATGCCGTGTGTTTTATTTCAATTTGATCTACGATACTTTCATAAAAAATACTATGAGTTCCTGGCACATCTTCTATTCTTTTAGCCACTATGGGAATTTCATTTTCCTTAGCTTCACCCAATTGCCATCCTGTAAGCTTTGTGTGCTCAATAATACCTTCTGCTAACGTTATTGCTGTACCGCTGGGCGCGTCCAATTTTTTGGTATGATGAATTTCCTCCATACCTACTTTGTATTCGTTAAAGGACTGCATCATTTGAGCTAACTGTTTATTTAACTCAAAAAATAGGTTAACTCCCAAACTAAAATTAGAGGCATAAATAAAAGCACCTTGCTTACTTGTGCAGAGTTCAACGGCTTTTTCATAATCTTTTAACCATCCAGTTGTTCCTGATACTACAGGAACCTTATTTTCAAAGCACATAGAGATATTACCAAAAGCCGCTTCTGGTAAGCTAAAATCAATGGCGACATCCGCTACATCAATGGCAAAATCCTTATCACCTTTATCAACCTTTAATACAATTTCATGACCTCTATCTATCGCGAGTCTTTCGATGGTTCTACCCATCTTTCCATATCCTAATAATGCAATTTTCATGGTATTAATTTAAAAACGATACGAAAATCTAAACCCTAAAGAGGATTTAAAATTCACATCATTTTGGTAAATAACGGGTTTAAAAGAGAGGTCTTCACTAACATTGAATTGTTGAAGATGCGCATCTACATTTGCGTCAATGATGTTCAATAGATATAGACCAACAGTTATAAGTAATGATAATTCTCTATTTCTTTGAAATACTTCTTGAGCATCTCTTAATGCCTGCTCTGAAACATCTGGGGCAGCACCTGCAACATTATCTCCATTAAGATCGTAAAATTCATCATCTGTAAAACCGGCAAGCCTTCTTTTAAAGGCATCTCTATATCTGTTGTATTCATTTGTATTGTCTATATAGAAATAAACACCAGTGCCAATAGCGGCATAGACTATTGGTATTTTCCAGTATCTCTTGTTGTAAGCCTGACCTAAGCCTGGCAAGATGGCAGAATAAAATGCTGCTTTGCTTGGAGCCAATGGATTGGGATTTGGTCTTTTAAATGAAATGCGCTCCTCTACAATTAAGGTGTCTTTACTTTTCTTCTGTGCGTTTAACGAAAACACAGAAAATAGTATAAAAAACAGAAGCAATTTCCGCGCTGCCACTATTTGAGAAGTTTTTTAATACGAATGAAGTCCTCTTTTGAATGAAAAGGAATAATCAATTTACCTTTACCGTTCTTAGCTACTTTTATATCAATTTTAGATGAAAGATAGTCTTTTATATCTCCCATACTTTCAGAGATGTAATCTGGTAAATCATGCGCTTTAGAAGTGTTTGTTGCCCCCAAAGTATTTTGTTGCTCTGGTGATTGAAAAGACCTTACAAAATTTTCAGTTTCTCTTACCGATAAACGATCTGAGATTACTTTTTCATAAATCTCAAGCTGTTTATTTCTATCTTCAATATTAATTAGAGCCCTGCCATGTCCCATGGTAACAAAACCATCTCTCATGCCAGTTTGGATAATAGGATCTAGTTTTAAAAGTCTCAGGTAATTGGCAATGGTTGATCGTTTTTTGCCTACTCTTTCACTTAATTGTTCTTGGGTAAGTTGTATTTCATCAATGAGTCTTTGATAGGATAATGAAATTTCAATAGGGTCTAAATCTTGACGTTGAATATTTTCAACCAAAGCCATCTCTAATGATTCTTGATCATTAGCAATACGAATATATGAAGGGATGGTTTCAAGTCCAACTAATTTTGAAGCTCTAAAGCGTCTTTCCCCAGAAACTAATTGATATTTGTTAAAGTCAAGTTTTCTTACTGTAATAGGCTGTATAACACCTAGTTCTCTTATAGAGGAGGCAAGTTCTTTAAGAGTTTCTTCGTTAAAGTTTGTTCTTGGTTGAAAAGGATTAACTTCAATAAAATCAATATCCAATTCTACAATGTTACCAACAACTTTATCTGCATTTTTATCTTCAACAGACTTGATGTCATTTGCAGGATCTTTCAATAATGCTGAAAGTCCTCTGCCCAATGCCTGTTTTTTTGTTGCCTTTGCCATTTATACCTTCTCCTTGTTTTTTTTGATAATTTCGTGAGCCAAATTTAAGTAATTTGAGGCACCTTTACTGGTTGCATCATAATTAATAATGGTTTCCCCAAAACTTGGAGCTTCACTTAATCTTACATTACGTTGTATAATAGTTTCAAAAACCATATCGCTAAAATGCTTTTGTACTTCTTCTACCACTTGATTAGACAATCTTAATCTGGAATCATACATAGTTAGCAATAATCCTTCAATATCTAATTCAGCATTATGTATTTTTTGTACACTTTTAATTGTATTCAATAATTTTCCGAGTCCTTCCAGTGCAAAATATTCACATTGAATAGGAATGATTACAGAATCTGCCGCCGTTAGTGCATTTAATGTTAGCAAGCCCAAGGAAGGAGCGCAGTCAATTAAAATATAATCGTATACTTTCTTTAAGTCCAAGATTGCTTTTTTCATCATGTACTCTCGACGATCTTTATCAACCAACTCAATTTCTATAGCAACTAAGTCAATATGAGAGGGAATTAAATCTACATTTGGTGAATCTGTTCTTATAATCACTTCTTTTGCACTACTGGTATGCTCTAGAAGTTGGTATGTTCCTTTCTCCACATTATCTACATCAATACCCAAACCAGAAGTGGCATTTGCTTGTGGATCGGCATCAATAAGCAGTACTTTTTTTTCAAGGACGCCTAATGAGGCAGCAAGATTTACAGTAGTGGTAGTTTTACCTACACCACCTTTTTGGTTAGCAATAGCAATAATTTTGCCCATGTGTTCTTTCAGATTTAGAGAGGTAAAAATACAATTATTTATGGGTTTTGAAAATGAATTTTGTTAACACTTCTCAAACAAAAAGAGCGACTTTACAGCGCTCTTTTCAAGATGTATTTTTTAGGAGAATCTAATCTTTATTTTTTTTGCTTCTAATCATGGCTTCCAGCATATCCCACATTTCCTCAGGTATGGCTTCCAGTAAATTGAATTGTCCAGCTCCTTTTAGCCATTCGCCTCCATCTATTACGACTACCTCTCCATTTATATAAGCAGAAAAATCAGATACCAGATATGCAGCTAGATTAGCAAGTTCTTGATGTTCTCCCACTCTTTTTAAAGGAACTTTTTTAGCCAAATCAAATTTTTCTTTTAAGTCTCCTGGTAATAATCTATCCCAAGCACCTTTCGTAGGGAATGGTCCTGGAGCAATAGCATTAAACCTAATATTGTATTTAGCCCATTCCACCGCAAGGCTACGAGTCATAGCTAGAACACCCGCCTTGGCGGTAGCAGAAGGTACTACATAAGAAGATCCTGTCCATGCATAAGTGGTTACAATATTAAGTACCACTGCATTGGTAGTTTTAGAATCTATCCAATGTTTACCAACGGCCAATGTACAGTTTTTAGTACCTTTTAAAACAATATCTATAATAGTATCAAATGCATTGGATGAGAGTCTTTCTGTAGGAGAAATAAAATTACCAGCAGCATTATTTAAAAGAATATCTACCTTGCCAAAAGAATCTAAGACACCTTGGAGCATATTTTCTACTTGATCATAATGCCTAACATCACATTGCAACGGAAGACACTTACCACCAGTTTCTTTTTCTAATTCTGAGGCGGTTTCTTTGAGTCTTTCCAGGTTTCTGGAAGTAATAGCTACTTCTGCACCTAATTCCAGAAGATAACGGGTCATAGCTTTTCCGAGTCCGCTTCCTCCTCCGGTGACAATAATAGTTTTACCTTTTAAGGCATCATCTCGAAGCATTTTTGATGTGTAATTCATATAGATATATTCTTTATTAGAATCGTATTAGATTTGTTAATTACTTTTTTCTAAAAGTACAATTTTGTAGGGTGAATCAATTAAAACTTCTCCGTTTTTGACTATAGAAAAGGAATTGCTATAGGTGTCTTTTAGTTTAGTGCCTTCCGGGAAAACGGTTGAAACATCTAATGATTTTAATCCTACAGCTAAATCTAGACCTACTACAACCATATCTTTAAAGTTATTTACTGTAAGACTTCTTTTAAATACATACGGATGTTCGCTGATCATTTGATGAGAACCCATTCCTATGGCAGGATGACGTTTTCTAAATTTGCCCAGTTTGGAGTAATGTTCAAATATTTTTTGGGTTTTGGAATCGTTTTGTAAAGCATTCCAATTCATAAAAGATCTAAGTGTAGCGTCTCCCTCGGTTCCCTCAATCATTAAAGATCTAATAGTTTCATCTCCATAATAAATTTGTGAAGCTCCCGGGCTTAGCAAAAGCATATTAGCTGCTTTAAATGAATTTTCTCTCGATTTATCAAAAGGTTCCCCATCATCATGGGAAGTTAGGTAATTCAAGATAGATTTACCTTTTAAGGTATTAGAAAGTATAGAATCATATTTTTCAAAAACGGTCTCATAGTCTTTAGCAGCATCATATTTGAAATCAAAATTAATAAGGCTTTTAAAACCATGGGCAAAAAAATCTACCTTTTTATCTCCAAAATCAAACATTCTACCTCCTGAAACACCATATCCATATACTTCACCAACCATATAGAAAGGATTGTTGTCCAGAACTTTATCAGGATTTGCTTCTTTCCATTTTTTAAAGCAATACGTCGCTTCTGTTTGTAATTCTGCCCAGACATGAGCCTCCGTATGTTTAACCGTATCTACTCTAAAACCGTCTACACCAAGTTCTGTTATATAATCTGTAAGCCATTTAATAATATAAAACCTAGGCGCTCTGGGATACCCGGTTCTCTTAAAGAATGTATTCAATTCTGAAATTTCTTTTTCAAGCCTGCCTTCTTTGGTCCATTTTTCAACTAACATGTCTGGAAGCATTACTTCTTCGTTGCTGTCTGTCCGTATATCTGGAAGGTTTGCTACCAACGTGCAGGAAGTAGTATTGGCGTAATTAGTGTATTCGCATTGCGGACCGGTTCTAACCCAGTTTTCAGGATAAACCGGATCTTTATCTGTAACAGGCCCCGTATGATTAATTACTACATCTAATAAAATCCGGATGCCTCTGGCATGTGCACTTTTCACCATCATTTTTAGTTCATCCATAGTCCCAAAGCTTGGGTCAAGTGCAGTCCAGTCTTTTGCCCAATATCCATGATAGGCATATGTATTTCCAGTACCTTCATCTACAGAACCATGAACTTGCTCTATTAAGGGAGTAAGCCAGATTGCATTTACACCCAATTCATCAAAGTATCCTTCTTCTATTTTTTGGGTTACACCTGTGATATTGCCACCCAAAAAGTTTCTCAACTTACCCGTTTCTTTATTTCGTTCTAGAATCATCTGTGGATTCGTATTTCCAATATTAAAACGATCGGTAAGTAAAAAATACACATTTGCAGCTTCCCACAAAAAAGGAGTTTGAGTATTTTCTTTAATTTCTTCTTTTGGGGTGTCTTGTTTTTTTTGGCATTGAGATAACAACATACAACTCAGGATTAGGAGATGGAATTTTCGCATCAAAAAAAGTTTAAAGAGTAAAGCTAAAAAAATAAACGAGAAAAAATAGTTAATAGGTTCGGAAAATGGTAAGTTGGTATGGCTACCGTAGGTTCAATTTTTTCTATTTAAAACTTTAAATTCCTCGTAACATTGACTTACTGCATCTAGTATTTGTAGATCGTTAGCCGAATTAATAAAATCTTTAGAGTAGTTACAACTCCTTAATATTTCTTCAATATCTTCTTTGTCTACTTGTATTAACTCCGTAAGTGTCTCTCGGTCAAACTTGGAGGCAAGCAGATTTCTAATCTCGTCGTCCTGTTTCATTTGCCTGAGTTTTTTGAGTTGTCGTGGTTTTTTGCCAAAAATTTTATACAAAGTAGTAGCTGGGTCAAAAATAGCACCAAGTACATTTGAAACACCACTTGAACTTCGTGCTTCATACCCTTTTTGCAGGCCAGAAATACTGTATCTGTATCCCTTGTTTATAGGTATGTTTTTTGCATCTATTTCTAGGTATCCGGTAAGTTTATAAGGTCTTACTACTACTTCTTCTAAGGCATATGCAAGTTCGGTGAGGCCTATTCTGGTTCCTTCAAACTTAAGAATGTCATTAGTAACTCTTATTTTGATAGATTTAAAGCCAAGAAAAGAAAAATAAAGTGTATCATTCACGGCGGCTGTTATCGTAAAAGAACCTTCATCATCTGTAATAGTTCCAATAACTTTATTGAGGTTTACTATATGCACATTAGCTAAAGAAGAATCATCTTCAGCATTAACTACTGTACCAACAACTTTTAAAGGTTCTTCAGAAGATTGTGTTTCTTGTGAATACCCTATTAGAGTAAAGAAAAGAAATAACAGTAAAAAACCTTTTTTCATACTTCAAATTAGCGCATAAAAGTAATAAACAAAAAAAGAAAAATGCGCCGGAGCGCATTTTTTATACTAAAATTAACAGCAGAATTAATACGAGCGTTTTCGTTTTTTATCTCCTGATCTATTGTTTTTCGATTTAAAAGAATCTTTCTGAAAATCATTATTTTTTTTGCGTTTACTAAAACCACCCGATCCTTCTCCAACGCGTTTTCTTCCTCCTTTTCCTTTTCGATCTCTTCCTCTTCCTCCTGCTGGCTGGCTTGACACTTCTACATTGATAAAACGGCCATCCATTTTGAAGTCCTTGAACATTTCAAGAAAAGCCGGAGTATGGCTTTCATCTGTGTTAAAGAAAGAAAAACTTTCTTTAACATCTACTTTAAATACGTCGTCCCTTCCTAGATTCATGGTCTCTTTTAAGAAATCTTTTAAGCTTCTCCAATCATATCCATCGCGTTCGCCTACATTGATGAAGTATCTGGTTTCACCATTATTTCCAGAACGATTGCCTCTAGATTCACGATCACCAGCTCTGTCATTTCCACTTAAATTTGCATTGAGATCACGGGCATTTTTGTAATAGTTAAAAAATCTGGTGAACTCTACTGAAATCATTTTTTTAATCAGTTCTTCCCGGTCTATCTCCTGCAAAACATCATTAATAGCAGGCAGATAGTTAGTAACTTCTGGATTTATCTCCGTATTTTTAATCTTGCTTGCCAGATGGTATAATTGAATTTCACAGATTTCCATTCCACTAGGAATTTGTTTCTGAATGAACTCTTTTTGTATCTTTTTCTCAATAGCTCTTATCTTACGAATTTCACTCTTGGGAAGAATAACCATGGAGATACCAGATTTTCCAGCTCTTCCAGTCCGGCCACTTCGGTGTGTATAGGTTTCTATCTCATCTGGAAGTTGGTAGTTAATTACATGCGTAATATCATCTACATCAATCCCTCGGGCAGCAACATCTGTTGCTACGAGCATTTGGATTTGATTACTCCGAAAAGATTTCATAACGAGATCTCTTTGATTCTGGCTTAAGTCGCCATGCAAAGCTGCAGCGTTATAACCATCTTCAATGAGCTTTTCTGCTACACTTTGGGTATCTCTTTTTGTTCTACAAAAGATTACTGAGAAAATATCAGGATTGGCATCTGCCAACCTTTTTAACGCCTGATAACGTTCTCTACCACTAACTAAATAATATTCATGCTGGACATTAATGGAGCCGGAGTTTTTGGTTCCAACGGTAATTTCAAGCGGCTTTTTCATGAACTTTTTGGCAATACTAGACACCTCTCTCGGCATCGTTGCAGAAAAAAGCCATGTAAGCTTCTCTTTAGGTGTGTGTGATAGAATGGAAGTGATATCTTCATAAAACCCCATGTTAAGCATTTCATCTGCTTCATCTAGTACACAGTAGTTTATCTCATTAATGTTAACCATTTTACGGTTAATCATATCTTTCATCCTACCAGGAGTAGCAACTACAATCTGGGCACCGCGTTTCACATCTCTGGCTTGTTCACTAATACTAGCGCCTCCATAAATGGCGACTACGTGTAAACCCTTGACATACTTAGAGTAATTCTTAAGCTCGTTTGTGATTTGTAGACATAATTCTCTTGTAGGGGAAAGTATTAAACCTTGTGTTTTTTTGCTTCCTGCGTCAATCTTTTGAATCATTGGAAATCCGAAAGCAGCTGTTTTACCCGTACCGGTCTGTGCAAGTGCAACCATATCGATGTCTTGCTCTAGTAGGACCGGAATAGCTTTTTCCTGCACCTCAGAAGGTGTCTCAAACCCCATGTCTTTAATGGCGTCTAATAGCTGTTCGTTCAGTCCTAATTGTTCAAATTTATTCATATACTGTTTTAAAATAAGCTGCAAAGGTACTCTTATTTAACTGATTATTAGTTGTTTTCAGGTTTTATTTAGGGCTTGACGGTGGACGCTGATTTTGAAGGGTTTGCAGGCGTTTTAAAAGACCTTAAAGTGTGTATTTAAGTTGGTAAAAAAATGTTATACTTCAATTCATTGCTTTAAAACGCTAAACCTTGAAAATTTAATTGGTAAAATGAAACATTGTTTTCTTAGGAAGAAATCTATTTTAAATAATCAATTAATTGGTGCATTGCCTTTGCCCTATGACTAATTTCGTTTTTAACGGTAAGAGGGAGTTCTGCAAAAGTTTTGTCATAACCATCTGGTAAAAAAAGAGGATCATAGCCAAAACCACCTTTCCCTCTTTGTTCTTGAAGAATAGTACCATTAATGATTCCATGAAACATTACTTTGGTGTTTTGAAGGTTCAAAGCAATAACCGTCTTAAACCGCGCCTTGCGAAGTGAAACACCATTAAGATTTTTTAATAACAATTGATTGTTAGCTTCTGTACTTTTAGCATTGCCAGCATACCTTGCAGAAAGTACTCCTGGAGCACCATTTAATGCTTTTACTTCTAATCCGGAATCATCTGCAAAACAATCATATCCGTATTTCTCGGTAACATAGTTGGCTTTAATAATAGCATTTTCTTCAATGGTTTGACCTGTTTCTTCAATTTCTTCATCGCAACCAATATCTGTTAAACTCAAAATGGTAAACGAATGAGGTAATAATGCCTTTACTTCAATAAGTTTGTTCTTATTATGGGTGGCGAAAACAAGTTCCATAGCTACTTTTAAAATTGAAGGCAAAGATATCAATTTTGAAAGTTAGGTTGCTAGTTGGGAGTTGATTTTTAATAATATAAGCAGAGGGTAACCAATCATTCCTTAATTATTTTTTGCAATTATTTTCTTTAAGTATCCTAAAGATAGAGTACCACAGAAAATGAGAAATGTTTACAGGGAAGATAATTTTAATATTTATTTCTTGAATTATTGATGATGATAAGGTTCATTTCTTAATATCGTAAATGCTCTATAAAGCTGTTCTGTAAAGAAAAGACGAATCATCTGATGAGAAAAAGTCATTTTAGATAAAGACAATTGACCATTCGCTCTTTTGTAAACAGCATCTGAAAAGCCGTAGGGGCCTCCTATTACAAATACCAGTTGTTTGATCCCTGAATTCATTTTCTTTTGTAATAGGTTTGAAAATTCTATGGAGCTATACTGTTTTCCCTTCTCATCTAATAACAATAGGAAGTCTGAACCTGTTATTTTAGAAATAATAAGCATTCCTTCTTTTTCTTTTTGTTGATTTTCAGAGAGACTTTTTGCCTTTTTTATATCAGGAATTAATACTATCTCAAAACGAATATAAAATTGAAGTCGTTTTTGATAGATATTTATCAAATTTGCCAGTGCGGAATTATCTGTTTTGCCTATGGCGATCAATTTTATTTGCATACTCCAAATGTACGAATTATGGTGTTTCAAAAACAGATGCTTTTTATTTGAAGGCTAATGCTTATTTTAGCGTAAAATACAGTAAAAGGAATGATTTCAGAAGTTCAATTTCAAAAAGAGTTACAGCTTATTATAGCAAATGCGATAAGAGAAGATATAGGAGACGGAGATCATAGTTCACTTGCTTGCATCCCTTCTGAAGCAATGGGAAAGGCAAAATTATTGGTGAAGGATACTGGTATCTTGGCAGGAGTAGCATTTGCTGAAATGGTTTTTTCTTTTGTGGATAAAGAAATGAAAATGGAGGTGTTGATTGAGGATGGTACTCCTGTAAAGCATGGTGATATTGCATTTTATATTGAAGGGCATTCACAATCTATTCTAAAAGCAGAAAGGTTGGTTTTAAATGCCATGCAACGTATGAGTGCAGTAGCTACTAAAACTAGAAAGTTTGTAAATCTGTTAGAGGGAACAAATACGCAAATATTAGATACTAGAAAAACAACTCCTGGAATTAGAGCTCTTGAAAAATGGGCGGTAAAAATAGGTGGTGGTGAAAATCATCGATTTGCATTATATGATATGATCATGCTAAAAGATAATCATATAGATTTTGCTGGAGGGATTAGCCATGCTATTACCAAAACTAAGAAGTATTTGAAAGAAAAAGGGAAGGACCTTAAAATTATTGTAGAGGCTAGAAACTTAGAAGAAGTAAAAGAAATTTTAATGAATGAAGGAGTTTATCGTATTCTAATTGATAATTTTGATTACAAAACCACAAGAAAAGCAGTAGCTTTAATTGGAAATAAATGCCTTACTGAATCTTCTGGTGGTATAAATGAACATACTATCAGGCAATATGCAGAATGTGGTGTCAATTATATTTCTTCGGGGGCACTTACTCACTCCGTATACAATATGGATCTCAGTTTAAAGGCTGTATAAGTTATGTCTGAAGAAATTGAAGCTAGACTGAAAAAAGTACCCATTGTAAAATGGGTAATTATAGGACTTAAAAAAATAAGACTCGGTGCTTTTGAAGGACTTTCGCTATACGATTTAATGGAAATGTATGTGATTGGAATTTTGAAAGGAGCGCTTACCTATAGAGCGAGTGCTATTTCCTTTAGTTTCTTTATGGCAATTTTTCCGTTCTTACTCTTTATTTTAAATCTGGTTCCCTTTGTTCCTATTGCTGAATTTCAAAATGACTTCCTTGCTTTTATTGAAGGATTACTTCCGCCTAGAACTTCTGATTTTTTTGATGCTATTTTTGAAGATATCGCAAAAAACAGACGTGGGGGTCTTCTTTCCTCTGTTTTCATTCTGTCCATCTTTTTAATGGCCAACGGAATCAATGCCATCTTTGGGGGATTTGAAACTTCTTATCATATCACAATAACGCGTAATGTAATAAGACAGTATTTCATGGCATTGGGAGTAGCTTTGATTATGTCAGTTTTGTTGCTAGTTACTGTTGTAGGGTTTATTTATTTTGAAATATACGTATTGGAGGCACTTGAGAAAGAGGGGTACTTGAGTGATCTTGAATTAGCAGTTAACATTGCTCAATATGTGTTTTTGGTTTTTATGATCTATATCTCTACAGCGTTGCTTTATTATTTTGGAACCACTACTGGAAAAGAATCTAATTTCTTCTCGCCTGGAGCTATGTTAACTACTTTTCTTATTATAGTCACCACCTTTTTATTTGGTATTTATATAGAAAATTTCTCTCAATACAATGAAATATATGGTTCTATAGGTGCGTTACTTATTATGATGCTTTATATATGGATTAACAGTAATATACTCTTACTGGGTTTTGAATTAAATGCGAGTCTTAATAGTCTTAAAAAGAAAAAATAATATGAAGAAACAAAAAAACAAAACAACAAAAAAAATAGACTTGTTTAAGTCTATAGTCCTCATGATCATACTTCTTTTTGCTATGCCAATGCAATCACAGGATATTTTTGGAAAATGGAAAAGTATAGATCATGAAACCGGAGAGATAAGATCTATTATAGAAGTTTATGAAGAAGAAGGGAAAGTGTTTGGGAAAATTATAAAAGTATTGGCAAAGGGCAGACAAAATGGAAAGTGTACCCTATGCCCTGGTGATAAAAAGAATGAACCACTCAAAGGGTTAGTAATAATAGAAGGATTGGAAAAAGAGGAGGATGCCTATTCTGGGGGTACTATAATTGACCCTGCGAAGGGAAAAAAATACCGTTGCAAAATTTGGGTAGATCCGGCTAAACCAGATGTGCTTAATGTGCGTGGGTACGTGTCTCTTTTTTACAAGACTCAATATTGGCCTAGAAGCAAATAAGTTATTAACAATAAACAAGATGCCATCTATTTTTAGATGGTTTTTTTATAAAAATTTTTGAAGAACCGTAAATTTGTAGAATGCGGTATTTTATAGATGTGATTCTTCCTATTCCGGTTGAAAATCTTTTTACATACGAAATCAATAAGGCTGAAGCGGCCTTCTTGAAAACAGGAATGCGTGTATCTGTGCCTTTTGGAAAATCAAAAATTTACACAGCTTTAGTGTATAAGGTACATCAAACACCCCCTGAAATTTATGAAGCAAAAGAGATTCATCAGATTTTAGATGAAAGTCCCATAGTAACACAACATCAAATAGCACATTGGAAATGGATAAGTGCGTATTATATGTGTACGCTAGGAGAAGTTTTTAGAGCTGCAGTACCCAGTGCATTTTTGTTAGAAAGCGAAACTATAATAACTCGTGGTGAAAATTTTACAGATAAAAGTCTTGATTTAAAGGATGATGAGTGGTTAGTGTATGAAGCCCTTCAGCATCAATCTATACTTCGTATACAAGAGATTAGTGATATTATTGATCGTAAAAATGCCTTACCTGTTTTACATAGGTTAATGGAAAAACAGGTAATCACACTTAAAGAAGAACTTTACGAGCAATACAAGCCAAAAATGGTTAAATATGCAAGGCTCCATGAGAGTTACCAGTCTGATGAAGCATTGCATTTATTATTAGATGAACTTGATCGAGCTCCAAAACAAAAAAAAGTAATACTCGCTTTATTTTCAATGAAAGCTATTGATCGTAAACCTATTACAATAAAAAGGTTGAGTTCAGAAAGCGGTGCTTCTGCTGCTATTATTAAAGCCTTGCAAGACAAGGGTATTTTGGATGTGTATTCCATTCGTAAAGACCGAATTTCTTTTGACCAGAAGATATTGTCAGAATCAAAAGAACTAAATGAATACCAGCAAACTGCGTTAGCAGCTATTAATACATCCTTTGAACAGAAAGAAGTCACCCTGTTACATGGGATCACCTCTTCTGGGAAAACAGAAGTTTATGTGAAACTCATAGAAAAAATTATTGCTTCCGGAAAGCAGGTTTTGTATTTGTTACCTGAAATTGCATTGACTACACAATTGATAAGTCGCTTAAAATTATATTTTGCAGATCAGATCAGTATCTATCATTCCAAATATAATGTTCATGAAAGGATTGAAGTTTGGAATAATATTCTAAATAAACAAAAAAAAGCCAGAATTATTGTTGGGGCCCGATCTGCTATTTTTTTACCCTTTACAGATCTTGGACTTATCATTATAGATGAGGAACATGAAACTTCTTTTCGTCAGCATGATCCAGCACCTAGGTATCATGCCCGTGATAGTGCCATTGTTTTGGCCGCTCAACATCATGCCAAAACACTCCTTGGATCTGCTACACCTTCTATTGAAAGTTATCTAAATGCCAAAGAAAACAAATATGGGTTTGCAGCCATTAAAAGGAGATATGGTAATGTTTTACTCCCTGAAATGGAGTTGGTAGATTTAAAAGAAAAACGAAGAAAAAAACAAATAAAAGGGCATTTTTCAGACCGTTTAATAGAAGAGATTTCAATAGCACTTTCTAACAAAGAACAGGTAATACTTTTTCAAAATAGAAGAGGGTATGCACCTATTGTAGAATGTAACATTTGTGGACACTCGCCTCAATGCCCCAATTGTGACGTGAGTCTTACGTATCATCAATTCAGAAAGCAGTTACGATGCCATTACTGTGGCTATCATATGGCATGGCAGCAACAGTGCAGAGCGTGTGGTAGTAATGAGTTGGATACCAAAGGGTTTGGAACGGAGCAAATTGCTAATGAGTTGGATACTCTTTTTCCAAAAGCTAAAACTGCCCGTATGGATTCTGATACCACCCGAGGGAAGTATGGTTATGAGAAGATAATTAGCTCTTTTGAAGAAATGGAAACAGATATTCTAGTAGGTACACAGATGCTTACTAAAGGATTGGATTTTAGAAATGTTTCTCTGGTAGGTGTTATGAATGCAGATCAATTATTAAATTATCCTGATTTTAGAGCTTTTGAAAGAAGTTTTCAACTAATTCAACAAGTGGCAGGTAGAGCAGGAAGAACCCAAAAAAGAGGAAAGGTGCTAATCCAAACATACAATCCGTTTCATCAAATCTTACAACAAGCATCTACCAATGATTATGAAGGTATGTACAGTGATGAGTTAAATGATAGAATACAATTTAAATATCCACCGTTTTTTAGATTGATTCGGATTACGTTTCGTCATAAAGATTTTAATAAACTCAATGAAGGAGCAGCTTGGTTTGCCAAAGCGATGAGAAATAATTTTGGAGCTTATGTGCTTGGTCCAGAGCAGCCTGCTATTGGGAGAATACGAAATGAATATATTAAACACATCACACTAAAGATTCCGAAAAAACAACCATTAGGACAAACTAAAGTAGTTATTAAAAGGATAGACAAAAGTTTCAAAGCAGTAACTTTCTACAGGAGTATTCGAGTAATTTACAATGTGGATCCTTATTAAGTTTTAGGCGTTGTTTAGTGCCTCAGTAAGTTCCGCTTTCTTGTTCCGACTTAAAGGGATTTGTTTTCCATTTACTTCTACATTTTTACTATTAAACTTCTGTACTTTATCAAGATTAACAATGTAGGATTTATGAATTCTTAGGAAACGATCACTTGGAAGTTCTTTCTCAAAAGATTTCATTGTTGATAGAATGACAATATTTGCATTATCTGTAACCAACTTAATATAATCACCTAATGCTTCTACCCAATTTATTTCACTAAGTAAAACTTTACGTTTCTTAAGATTGCTTTTTACAAAAATGTGCTCTTCATCTTCCTTTGATGCATGTTTCAATTGGTAGTTTTGAATTGCTCTTTTAACAGCAGCTTCAAAACGTTCATTAGTAATTGGTTTATGAAGATAATCAGTAACGTCATAATCAAATGCCTTCAATGCATAATCTGCCTTGCCAGTTACTAAAATAATTTGAGGAGGTGACTCCAGAGATTCTATAAGATCAAAACCACTTACTACAGGCATTTCCACATCTAAGAAGATGAGGTCTATATTTTCGTTCTTTAATCCATTCTTAGCTTCTATCCCATTGCTATATTCTGCAACTAGATTTAGCGAAGGATGATTCTTAATTAATCTTGCCACCGCCATGCGTTGTAGATTGGAATCGTCGACAATAATACAGTTTAACCTCATTTTTGTTATGGATAATCCGGGTTGTAAATTTAACACAATTTTAGTGAAAATATTGCAAGGCTACAATTTTTGTTTATAAAAAGGGGGTTTTTCTCGTGCTTCAAAGTATTGTGTCTATTTTAATTGGTCAATAGATTAATTATTCGTAGTTTTGCAGCCTTAAATTATAAAACAAGATTTATGAACAATTATGAAACTGTTTTCATTCTCAATCCCGTTTTATCTGATGTACAGATAAAGGAAACAGTTAAGAAGTTCGAAGATTTCTTAATTGCGAAGGGCGCTGAGTTTGTATCAAAAGAAGATTGGGGGCTAAAGAAATTAGCGTATCCAATTCAAAACAAGAAAAGTGGATTTTACCATCTTTTTGAATTCAAAGTTCCCGGAGAAGCTATTGATCCTCTTGAAACCGAATTCAGAAGAGATGAGCGTATTATGCGATACTTAACCGTAAAGCTTGATAAATATGCTATAGAATGGGCGGAAAAAAGAAGAGTTAAAATGAAACAAAAAGCTTAAGGAATTATGTCAACATCTATAGAGCAACAGGCTAAAGGAAAAAAAGATGGAGAAATTAGATATCTAACTCCATTAAACATAGAGACCTCAAAAACGAAAAAATATTGTCGTTTTAAGAAATCAGGTATTAAATATATTGATTATAAAGATCCTGATTTTCTTCTGAAATTTGTAAACGATCAAGGTAAAATTCTTCCAAGAAGACTTACTGGAACTTCATTGAAGTATCAAAGAAAAGTTTCTGTAGCAGTTAAAAGAGCACGTCACTTGGCTTTAATGCCTTATGTAGCTGATTTATTAAAATAAAAGAAAGGCAAACTATGGAACTTATATTAAAGAAAGACGTAGAAAATTTAGGATTTAAGGACGATGTAGTAGCCGTTAAAAATGGTTATGGTCGTAATTTTTTGATTCCTCAAGGTCTTGCTGTAATGGCTACTCCTTCTGCTAAAAAAGTATTAGCAGAAAATTTGAAACAACGTGCTTTTAAAGAGCAAAAAATTGTGGATGAAGCCAATAAAATAGCAAACGGCATCAAAAAATTAGAAGTAAAAATTACTGCAAAAGCTGGTGGCGGAGATAAATTGTTTGGATCTGTTAACAATGCAAACCTTGCAGGGATTTTTGAAAAAGAAGGATTTAGTATAGATCGTAAATACATTAGCGTTACTGGGGGTAATATCAAAAGAACCGGTAAGTATGAAGCTACTGTAAGATTGCATAGAGATGTTATTGTTGAAGTGCCATTTGAGGTAATTGCGGAAGCAAAATAGTAAACAATTTTCGTTAATAACTTGTTAAAGGTTGCTCTTAGAGCAGCCTTTTTTTGTTTTAGTTTTGTAAGTATTATAGTATTAATCAGTATTTATTTAACTAAATAAAAATGCAAAAAATATTAGCGAGTGTTCTTTTCCTTCTGGTGATTTTGGCAGGAAATGCTCAAGTAACTACTTCTAATATAAGGGGACTTATACTAGATGATCAAGGAGAACCTCTGTTAGGAGCAAATATTGTAGCGATACATACTCCAACAGGTACTAAATATGGAGCAGCTTCTAATGAAGATGGACGCTTTAATATGCTTAATCTTCGGGTAGGTGGGCCTTATTCGATATCGGTAAGCTACATAGGTTTTCAAGAACAATTAATTTCAGATGTATTTCTTTCTTTAGGGCAAACCTATAATGTAGAATTAAAAATGATTTCAGACAGTCAGGCCTTAGAAGAAGTGGTGGTAACTGTAGATAGAAATGGTGTTTTTGGGAATGATCGCACTGGAGCTGAAACAAATGTAGGAAGAAGAGAACTCACTAGATTGCCTACCATAACAAGATCGGCATCTGATTTTTACCGTATTGAACCTTCCGCAAGTGGGGGGTCTTTTGGAGGAAGAAATGACCAATTTAATAATTTCTCATTGGATGGAGCCATTTTTAATAACCCATTTGGGCTAGACGCAGCAACTCCTGGAGGTCAAACAGATTCGCAACCCATATCACTTGATGCGATTGATCAAATTCAGGTTTCTACGGCTCCTTATGACGTAACACAATCAGGATTTACAGGGGCGTCTGTTAATGCAGTTACTAAAAGTGGTACAAATGATTTTTATGGAACAGTCTATGGTTTCTTTAGAAATGAAGATCTTACCGGAGGTAAAATAAGAGGAGAGGATTTGGTGAAACCAGATTTAAGTCAAAATCAATACGGAATAAGTATTGGTGGGCCAATAGTGAAAAATAAACTATTTTTCTTTGCCAACTTTGAAAAAGATGAACGAAGTGATTTGGGATCTGCTGGTTTTGTACCTAACAGAGGTACCGGAGCGGTGAATGAATCTAGAGTGCTGGCTTCAGATTTTGAATTGGTCGATAATGTATTACGTCAAGTAGTTATAGGACAGGATTCTCAAGGAAATGATATTTTTTATAATCCCGGAAGATTTGAAGGCTTTACCTACGATGCTTCTTCTACAAAGGGTATTTTTAAACTAGATTGGAATATCAATGAAAATAATCGCCTAGCATTCATATACAATTTTCTGGATGCTTCCAAAGAAAAGCCGGCACACCCTAGTGCATTAGGTTTTAGAGGACCTAACGCAACTACGCTTCAGTTTGAAAATGCAGGTTATGAAATTAATAATCGCATTCAATCTTTCCAATTAGAATTAAACTCAACTTTATCAGAAACAGCAGTTAATAAATTGCAAGTTGGATACACACATTTTGACGATTTTAGAAATGCACTTTCCACACCCGCACCTACCATAACATTGCAGGAGGGTGGTTCCAATTATATAATCGCTGGTCATGAGCCTTTTTCTATCAATAACAAACTTGACCAAAAAGTATTTCAGTTTACAAATAATTTGAACGTTTTTAAAGGAGATCATACATTTACTATTGGTATTTCTTTTGAAAAATTCCAATTTGATAATTCATTCAATCTTGGAGTTTATGGTGCGCAGGGAGTTTTCTTCCCAACGGGTAACATTTCAGATTTTAGAGATCCATCTAATACTCCTGGATTGGTAGATTTTTACCAGAATGCTTTTGATGCTGCTATTGCAGCTAATGCAAGTTTAGAAGCTAATGGGGAAGGAAATGCTGGAGGTTGGGCACTTGCAGAGACTAATGTAGGTCAATTAGCATTTTATCTTCAGGATGAATGGAATGTAAATGAAAAATTCAAATTAACTTATGGAATTCGTTTCGATAAACCCTTGTATTTTGATTCTTCAGAAAAGGCACAGGATGTTATAGACGTTGCTCCAGCATACGTCCCAGATATACCATATGTAGATCCTGAAACAGGAGAAACCGTATTTTTTGACTCTACGGAGCTACCAACAAATGATGTTTTAGTTTCGCCCCGTGTTGGTTTTAATTGGGATGTGAAAGGGGATAATTCATTTCAGGTTCGAGGAGGCACAGGGGTTTTTACTGGTAGATTGCCGTTTGTTTGGATAGGAAATCAAATTGCAAACCCAAATGTCTTTTTCTATCAGGTGGTTGACCCCGATTTTAAATTTCCACAGGTATGGAGGTCTAGCCTAGGTGCCGATTATAAGTTAAAAGATGGTACCATTCTCTCGGCAGATTTTGCCTACACAAAAGACATAAACGCACCCCACGTTCAGAATTGGGGACTTTTGGAGCCATCTGAAAATTTAAGTGGGGTAGATACCAGACCAATTTATGCAGATGCTGATTTGATTAATAATGCCTATGTGTTTACAAACTCTGATAAAGGACGCATCTTTAATGCGACTATCAAAGCGCAAAAAACATGGACGAATGGATTATATGCGAGCCTTGCCTACAATTATCTGGATGCAAAAGATGTTAACTCCATAGAAGCCGAGATAACAGGTGATGCATTTGCTTTTAATCCTGCTTTAGGCAATGTAAATAATGATGTGCTTGCCAACTCAAGATATGGAGATAAACATCGCATTATTGGTATTGCCAGTAAGAAGTTCAATTATGGAGGGGAAACATGGTCTACTACTATTTCTACTTTTTTTGAGTATGCACAAGGTGGAAGATTTAATTATACATATGGAGGAGATATTAATAATGATGGTTCTAATTTAAACGATCTTATCTATATACCTACGCAAGCAGAAGTATCTCAAATGCAATTTACGGGTTCTGGACAAGCAGAAGCTTTTGAACAATTTATACTCCAAGACGACTATTTAAGCGGAAGAAGAGGTCAATATGCAGAACGTTACGGGGCTTTAGCCCCTTGGAGAGGAAAATGGGATGTACGTTTTCTTCAAGATTATCGCTTCAAGGTTTCTGGTAATAAAACAAATACCATTCAATTTAGTATTGATGTATTAAATATAGGGAATCTTATTAGTTCAGACTGGGGACTTATTCAGCAACCAACAAATGTTCAGCCTTTAGGTGTAACCGTTGATTCCAACAATAACCCAACATTTACATTTAACCCAGAACTGCAGGAAACGTTTGTATATGACTCTAGTTTGCTTTCCAGATGGCAAGCGCAATTTGGGTTGCGTTACATATTTAATTAATAGCAAAATAAGTATTTTTGAACCGTTCCGTTTTAGGGGCGGTTTTTTTTAATTAGTATGAAGTACCAAAGATTAACACGAGAGCAATTTGAAGAACTCCATCAGGAGTTTATTAATTTTTTAGCAACACAGTCTATTACTGCTTCGGAATGGAAAGAGTTGAAAGTTAATAAGTCTGATATTGTAGAACAAGAATTAGATATATTTAGTGACTTGATCTGGGAAGGAGTTTTAAAAAAGGTGCGCTATCTTGAAAATATTTCTGCTTATTCCATGCAATTATTTCATATTGGCGATAAAAAAATGGAACTGATAGCGGTTAAACTTACCCATAAATCTCATGATCTTACCACTAAGAGTGGATTCCAGTGGTTCAAAGAGAATCTGAAGGAGGATAGTGTAGAATTTTTTACAGCTTCTAAAGAATTCTCTGAAGATAAGTATGAAGATATATTTCAGTTAATTTTACAAGGATCTGTTATTACTAAAGGAGCTCTTTATCAATCTTTAGATAAATTTATTAAAGCAACCTGAGTTCCCATAGAAATTAAGATATTTGCACCCAGATAAATTGGTGATTAATGGCACAGAAACCCGGAATTCCTAAAGGAACCAGAGACTTTTCTCCTGAAGAAGTAACAAGGCGTACTTATATCATAAACACTATCAAAAAACACTTTGAGACGTTCGCATTCCAACCCATAGAAACCCCTTCTTTTGAAAACTCGGAAACCCTAATGGGTAAATATGGAGATGAGGGAGACCGATTAATTTTTAAAATATTAAATTCTGGGGATTACCTTTCAAAGGTAGATACTGCTTTATACAATGAGAAGTCTTCAAGTTTGCTTACCTCAAAAATATCTGAAAAAGCATTAAGGTATGATTTAACCGTTCCTTTTGCCAGATATGTAGTAATGCATCAGAATGAAATTGACTTTCCTTTTAAACGTTATCAGATACAAGCTGTATGGAGAGCAGATCGTCCACAAAAAGGAAGGTTTAGAGAATTTTACCAGTGTGACGCAGATGTAGTAGGTTCAGATTCATTATGGCAGGAGGTTGAATTTGTGCAATTGTATGATGCCGTATTTACATCCTTAGGAATTAGCGGGGTACATATTAAATTAAACAATCGCAAAATACTTTCGGGTATAGCCCAAGTAATTGGTGAAGCAGATAAACTGATTGACTTTACAGTTGCCTTAGACAAATTGGATAAGATTGGAAGGGAAGGTGTTAAGAAAGAGATGTTAAACAAAGGAATTTCAGAAAAAGCAATAAAGGCTATTGAACCTATTTTAGACCTATCTGGGACTAATGAAGAGCAACTGGAACAGTTAAGGGGTATTCTGGTTTCGTCTGAGGAGGGACAAAAGGGAGTGGAAGAGCTTCAATTTATTGTGAAATCAATACAAGAATTGGGATTACAAACAGCTAGCCTCGGGATTGATGTAACTCTTGCAAGGGGTTTAAATTACTATACGGGCGCCATATTTGAAGTGGAAGCACCAAAAGGGGTTAAAATGGGTTCTATAGGAGGTGGTGGACGCTATGATGACCTTACCGGAATCTTTGGTTTGAAAAACATTAGTGGAGTAGGAATTTCTTTTGGATTAGATCGTATTTACTTAGTCATGGAAGAACTAAACCTTTTCCCGGAAGCGGTTACTACTGGAACACAAGTACTCTTTGTTAATTTTGGTGAAAAAGAGGCCATGTATGCTATGCTAGCAATTCAAAAATTAAGAAAAGAGGGAATTAAAGCTGAGTTATATCCTGACACAACAAAAACGCAAAAACAGCTTAAATACGCACATAAAAGAGCTATTCCGTATGTTGTTCTTGCAGGAAGCGAAGAAATCTCAAATAATCAATTTACGCTAAAAAATATGATAGACGGCTCGCAGGATATCTTGGATTTGGAAGAATTGTTGAATAAGTTGGTGTCCCAAAAATAAAATTTGATAGGAGTTTGTATGTTAAAAATTAACGTTATTTAATTCATTACTCAGGTATTTCTCTTTAATAGCAGATTTTTTTAGTCTTTTAACAAAACTATCCATAGGGAAAAGCCGAACCCTAAAGAAATATATAAAAGAATACTCAAAATACTTGTAAAAAAATAGGTGACTATATTGCGAAAAGACCTTTTCTTAAAAAAAGAACCTATACAAAATAAGATGTATATTGCTAATAGAATTAATTGTATTTCATTGGCGTTAAAACTACTATACTTGCTAATAAACATTAGCGGAATACCAAATAGAATATACATTCCAGAAATATAAAAACCCATAGCTATATATTCTGCCAAATTTTGTTTTTTCCAAAAAAATAATTTAGTGATTACTGCTATAGAAAATACTAGAAAAAACATAATGTGATTAATATGAGCTACCATAAATCTGGCCGCCTGTCTTGTTTTGACTACGCTCCTTGGCAGCTCATTGCTGGAAGGGTCTATAGCTACCTGTCCTTCTAAAGGATCAAAATTAATCATAGTTCTTAGAATGATATACAAAGCAGTCATCAAAATAAAAAATGCAACCGGTTTATAGTAAGTTTTTCGTTTACCGGAAAAATATTCCCTAAACACGTCCCCAGGTTTAAGAATAAGTCCTTTAATGGTATAAAAAAGAGGTCCCTCCAACGCAAAAGAAGCACTCATAAAACTATTTAAAGTTTCTTTAAAAGTGATACGTCCTAAATTTCCTTTTTGTCCGCATTGAGAACAGAAATTCCCTGATAGATCAGACAAGCAATTAAGGCATTTTTTAGAGTTTTGAGTGTTAAAATTCATTGCTCACGTATTTATGGTAAACATCCATTGAATACCAAATGGGTCTTTTACCATTCCAAAATTCTCGTTTAATTCAAATAAGACTTTTCCATGCTCAGCGAGTTTCTCAAAGGCTTCTTTTCTAAACAGCATATCATCAAAAGCAACAAACATGGAAATATTCGTACCCTTAGTAACTTTGTGTTCTGGCAGATCATCTGAAGCTTTGAAATGAATTCCATTAGCAAAAAATTCCGAGTCAAAAATTCTTTTGGCATTTTCTGCATCTACCGGAATTGGAGAATCATCAAATGTTTCAATGGATTGTATGGTGCCATTAAATACATTACAATAGAAGTCTAATGCTTTGCGGCAATTTCCTGAAAATACGATGTATGGAATTAAGGTAGGCATTGTATGAGTTTATTTGTTAATGAATGGATTTCACTAAGTTGTTGCTTTACAAAGCTATAAGAATTTACCTGTATTTCTAATGTAGAATTAAAAAGATAACCCATCACAACCAGAACCTGCTTTTTAAAATAAGTATGTAAACAGCTTCTTTTATTTGTTTTACAGCAAATTAGTGGTTAAACATGCAACCGAATCAAAAATTGCGGTTAAATTATTTTAATTGAGTTTATATTCTTTAGACACTAAATTCTCTTAATGAACCCTTAAACCTTTTTTGAAGAAAGGAGAGGTTTCTTTGCGCTGGGGTTAATTGTTGCTGATAGAGTTCAGAAAGCTGTTTAAGCATACTATCTATATTTTCTTCTGAAATCCAGTTCGTAATGGTAAAACGCAGGCCCGCATTTTTTAATGGTACGCTGGGAAAAACTGAAGGACTTTGATAAAAGCCTTTTTCCATCATTTTTTTTCCAAGGACAAATACGTCTTCGGGGTCTCCAATAGGGATAAAAAAAATGGGAGTATTTCCTAATCCTAAAAATGGGATACCATATTTTGTAGCACGGGTTCTAAAGAAACTAATTTTATTTTTTAGTTGATTTTGTAAGACTGGTAACTCATCACTTAGATGAATATTAGCAGAAGCCATAGACGCCCCAATTACTGCGGGAACCATAGGTGAAGAAAAAATTAAAGGTCCTGCATGAATTTAGTTTCATTTTTTGCTTTTTCATCTTTAAAAATCATCACACCTCCCAACGAACCAAAACTTTTTCCTAAGGAGGTAATTAAAGCTATACGCTCATGAAGGGGGTATTTTTCCAGCACATGGCCTTCACCGTTTTTGCCTTTCCAGCTCATTCCATGCGCATCATCCATGTAAACATGAAAATGATCATAGGTGTTTAACATTCTGGTAATTTCATCCATGGGAGCCAGATCTCCATACATAGAGTAAATACCATCAGCCAGATACCAAATCTTGTTATAATTAGTTTTGTTAGTAATGAGTCGTTCTTCCAGTAGATCCATACGGTTATGCCTTATGACTTCTAATTTGGTACCTTGTGCTTTTAAAAGTTCTGATGCAGCAGTAACGCTGCTATGAACTTGGTGATCTAGAATAACAAGATCATTAGGACCTACCAATAGTGGCAGCCAGCCCACATGCCCTAGAGAAGTTGAAGTAGTAAGTAAGCAGGGATGACCAAAAAGTACTTCCAGTCTTTTTTCCAGTTGGTCTAAATAGCCCATTGAGATAAATGATCGAGAAGTAGGGAAAGAATTTCCATATTTTTCCAGCCCTTCTTTTGCACTTTGTTTTAGCCTTTCATCCAGAGCTAATCCCAGGTAACTGCAAGAGGCAAAATTGATCATTTTTCTTCCATCAATTGTTATTTCTTTTCCATTAAAAGTGTCATCTTCACTGTTTAGATGTCCAACTTTATACCCTATACCGGCATTTACAACTTCAAATAACTTAGCATTGCGCTTTGAAATCGATTTTTGATTCATAGTGCTTGTATTTTAACAATTATAGCTTCAGTAAAATTAAAAAGGATACTGTAAATATAAACGCCAGCTTTTTAGTTTTTTGGTTTCCAGAGAATTAATTTTTTGAAAGTTGTGCTAATATCTACTTTTCAGCTAATTTCTTTTCTACAATGTCAAGTGCATTTTTTACTGTTTGCATTTGATCCATATCTGCATCTTCAATCATGATGTCAAAGGAATCTTCCACATCAAGAATGATATCAACAAGATTTGCAGAATTTATGTTTAATTCAGTTACCAAATTACTTTCTGGAGTAATTGCTTCCACAGAAACATCTTCAGGTAAGTATATTTGAATAATTTCTTTGAGTTTTTGATAATGCTCTTCGTTCATGAGATTTCTTTTAAGTCGTCAAGATTTATATTTTTTAAAAATAACACAAGCATTTACATCCCCAAAGCCAAAACTTGCTTTTGCCATAATTTCAGGATCAAATACAACGGATTTAATAGGAATTTTTTCTTTAGATACCATTTTTAAAATTTCTGGATGTAGATCTACACAATTTCTATTTCCAAAAACCATTTTTTCAGTGAACTGCAAAATAGCACCCACACACTCTATACTACCAGCAGCAGCAAGGCAATGGCCTATAAGACTTTTGAAAGAGTTTATATAAGGAAAGTCTTCTTTAGAGCAGCCTAAGACTTCTTGCCAGTTTTGTATTTCAACTGGGTCTTTGGAAGTCGCCGTAAGATGTCCGTTTATAACGTCAATTTCGCTTTTTGCTACTCCAGCATAAGCAATGGCTTGTTTTAAACATCGTTTTACAGCTGTTGAATTAGGTGCGGTCATAGTGCCACCGCCCCGCTGTCCTCCACAATTTACTGCTCCACCAAGTACTTCAACATAGATTTTACTATTTCTTTTTTGGGCACTTTCTAAAGATTCAAGTACCAGGGCTCCAGCACCACTTCCTGGAACAAACCCACTGGCAGAAGCACTCATGGGTCTGCTGGCATCTTCAGGATTTTCATTATATTTTCTAGGAAGAATGCGCATGGCATCAAATCCGCCCCATACATAGGGACCACTGTCGCTACAGCTACCGGTGAGGATTCTTTCAGCATTTCCAGAAGCAATTCGCTCGTAAGCCATTAGAATACCTTCCGTTCCTGTACTGCAAGCAGAAGAATTGGTGGTGACCTGATTTCCGCAGCCTAGCAGCCCACCGAGATATGCACTAATACCACTAGCCATTGTTTGAAGGACGGTTGTGCTGCCCAACCTGCGTACATTTTTAGCATCTACCTTATAAATCGCATCACGAAATTTATCTACACCTAAAATTCCGGTTCCAAAAATAATACCACTATCCCAGTCTGGCGCAAGATCTGTAGCAATTTCCAGTCCCGCATCTTTCCAGGCATCTACACCGGAAATAACCCCATAAACAATTCCGCTTGCTTTTAAATCGCGAAGTTGCAGTGGAGTGAAATATTTTTTGATGTGCTCTTCAGGAATATTGGGTTTTCCAGCAATTTGACAGCGAAAGTTAAGTTCTTCTAATTCTGGATGGTGTTTAATACCACTTTTTCCTATTTTTAAGGCATGTGCAAATTCATTAATATTATTGGCATTTGGGGCACAAACTCCCATACCTGTTATGACAACTCTTCTACGCATTTTTTTTAGTAATAAGCATTCCGTCTAATTCACCTTTACATACCAAATTCCCTTTTTCGTTATGCATTTCAACCTTGCATCTTAATTTCTGAAACCTAAAGTATATTTTTTTTGAAGTAACCACTACTTTTTCTCCTGGAAAGACAGGTAACAAAAAATCCATTTTAGAACTGCTAAACCCTATTTTAAAATGAGTGGTCTCTATAGAATTTTCTTGTGATAACAAATAGATACCTAGGCATACGAGTCCAATTTGAGCACAGCATTCTGTTAAAATCACTCCGGGTGTTATAGGATTCTCAATAAAATGTCCTTTATAAAAGTCCAATTCTGGATGAAATGTATAAGTACCAGAAACTCCATCGTTAGTTATATTATTTAATTCATCTACAAACAAAAATGGATGTTGATAAGGGAGTTTTTGTATGATTTGCTCAAAATTCATCAATTACTGTAAACTTTCACCTCCATCTACTTTGATTATGGTACCATTAATCCATTTAGCTTCAGGAGTGGTTAATAAATATACAGCATTTGCCACGTCTTGTGGGGTTGTTAACCTGCCAAATGGATTTTTTTTCAAACTAAATTCTTTTATTTCCTCATAACCAGGAATCAGATTAAAAGATTTGGTTTCTGTTACTCCTGCTTGAATGCAATTTGCCTTAATCCCGCATGAGGCAAATTCTAATGCAATACTTCGGGTTAATGCTTCTAGCGAAGCTTTAGCAATGGAGACGGCTCCATAATGTTTCCATGCTTTACTACTTCCTTCACTGGTAAAAGAAATAATTCTGGTGTCTGTATCAAACAGATCATTTGTATGTAATGCTTTGGTCCAGTCATATAAACTTAATGCCATTGCTTGAATACTGGTTTGAAAGTCTTCATTAGTTAATGATTCTTTTGAATTCATAGGTTTTAAACTGCCTTTAGCAATACTGTGAACAAGCACTTTTATTTTTGCTTCTTTAGGCAGTACTGCTGAGATAAGGGATAAAAGATTTTCTCTAACCTTTAAGTTTACTGCATCTTTATTATATGAAATCAGTGTAACTCCCGTCTTTCTTATTTCATTAAAAGAACGATTAATCTCTTCAAGATCTAGTTTACGATCTCTGTGAATTATAATAAGGTTGTAGCCATGGCTAGCCAACTTTTTTGCGGTTGCAAGCCCAAGTCCAGAACTACCTCCTAAGATTAATGCCCAATGATTGTTCTTCATATCCTTTATAAAATTAGGAAAAACTTTTAGTTACCATTCAATTAATACTCTTTGTGCAGAAAATCCCGGGCCAAAACTGAGTATGAGTCCTTGTTCTCCAGAATGGATCTCTTTTGATAGAAACCTTTCCAAAACATATAAGACAGTAGCACTACTCATATTTCCATACAAACGTAGTGTTTCTCTAGTATCATCAATATTTTTGCCCAGTTTTCCAAAGAGTTCTTCTACTGTTTGCACAATTTTGCGCCCTCCCGGATGAAAGATGAGGTGATTTACTTTTTCAATGCTGCTATGGTGTTTGGCAAGAAAGGGATGCACAATCTCCGGAAATTTTTCTGTGATGGTTTCTGGAACTGCGGGGTCTAAAATCATTTTTAATCCGTCATTTGTCAAATCAAACCCCATAAGATGGGTAGCATCTTTAAAATGAAACATTTCTTCCCCTATAATTTTTGGCCCAGAAGCATCTTTTTCTGAAGAAAGTAATACACAAGCTGCACCATCTCCAAAAATAGCAGCACTTACCATATTTGCCATGGAGTGGTCATTCAGCTGAAAGGTAGCGGTAGGGCTTTCCACAGCTACCAGCGCAATTCTTTTCTCTGGGTTAGACTTTAAAAAATTATGTGCATAAATAAGCCCCGAGACGCCGGCTGCACAACCCATTTCAGTAACGGGAAGCCTTACCACATCTTGTCTAAGATTTAATTCATTAATAAGATATGCATCCAAAGAGGGAATCATGATTCCGGTACAGCTTACGGTGATAACATAATCTATAGAGTCTGGGGACCAATCTGTTTCTTGCAATGCCTTCCTTAATACAGAAGAACCTAGTTTTTTAGCTTCACGTACATAAATATTATTTTTATCCTCAAAAGAGGTCGCAGTAAATACTTCTTCAATATCCATGATTCCATATCTTTTATCTACAGCAGCACCTTCAAAAATTTTCATCACTTTGCGTTGAAATCTTTCATCTTCATTTGAAAGCCAAAGTTTTACGAAGGGTAAAATGTTTTTGGTTTCTCTGCAATAGGGGGGGAGTTGTTTAGCGCAATGTACAATATGTGTAGCGTTCATTAATAAAGGTTTGTTTATTAGGTTTTTCTTATGAGCCATAGATACCTAAAAGCCCATTTCCATTCAATTTTATGATTTACTCCAGGTAAATTTTTTGTGTAGGAAATTAATTCTTTCCTTATAAATGCTCTTCTGATTGAAATTAATCCATCAATTTTGGCAACACGTGTTTTTATAAAAATAAGACTAAACAATTTAAAAAGATAATACGCCCAGACACTTCTTTGCAAATCGTTTATAACGACGCCAATAGTGGCTATTTTAATAAAATATTTTATAAAACGTACAATAGCCTCATCATTAAAATGATGCATAGTTAAAGTACTTATAACGATATCACATCCTAAATTTTGAAAATTGGCAGTAAAAATGTCCTGTTTGAGATAGCTTATTTCAGGGAAGTTCTTAGATCGTTCTTTCGCTATAAGTAATGCTTCTTCATTAAGATCTATTCCAATAAAATTTACTTGATGTCTTTTTTTTCTAAAAGAAGTAGCCAATTTTCTTAGCATACTTCCTTCAGCACAACCAACGTCTACTATGGTATAACTTTGTTTTGGGTTTTCTTGAATAAGTCTAGTAACTGCTTTGTTAGTAATCTCAAAACCACCAAGTATGGTATTCACACGGTTAATATCGTCAAGTACTTCTTTTAAATCGGGAAGAGGTGTATCAAAGTCATCCATAATCTCAGGATCATGGCTCCTTTTAGAAAGATCTTTTATCATACTATTGGTTTTCCATGAGTGAGTTTAATAAGCTTTTGCAGGAGTTTAGGAGCTTTGCTAGCAAGCGTCATGGAATGCTTTGAAAGTGTTGGTGATAATAACAATGCCTGTAGTCTTCTACCCATCCACAATCTGCGTTTAAATGTAGAATTCCACAAGCGATGATATGCTTTTTCTAAATCAGATCTATTTTTAAGATTTCCTATAAAGTATTCATGAATTAGATCTGAAGCAATTTTGGCACTATGAATTGCCATAGCCATGCCGTTACCACATAAGGGGTGAATAAGTCCGGCGGTATCACCGCACATTAATATGTGGTTTTCAACTGGTTTTTTTTTATGGAAACTTATTTGAGCTATGGTTAATGGTTTTTCAAACAAAGGAGTAGCTTTTTCAAGAAATTCTTTTAAGAACGGATTTTCCGAAACTACATTTTTATGAAACGCTTCAATAGTATTGTAGGGTTTAAAACTATTGTAAGTAGTAAGATAGCAAAAGTTTACAGCACCGGTTTCGGTTTTAGACAATCCTCCATACCCACCATCAAAATTATGAAGAGCAACCAAATTATCTGGAAAATGATCAATTTGGTAGTGTGCTTTAACGCCTAACCAAGAAGACTTTTCTTTAAAAAAGTCCCTATTTAGTTGTTTGTCTAAATGGGCTCTTTTGCCATAGGCTCCAATAGTGATTTCTGCTGTATATTGTTGGTTTGAAGCTGTACTTACCGTGAAAAGGTTATTCTCATAATTAATAGTATTAACCGTATCAAATAAAAATTTTGCACCCTGTTTTTTTGCGTGTTTGAAGAGTAAATTATCAAAGGCATATCTACTAATACCTTTTCCGCCAAGAGGCAACTTAGTTGAGGTACAAGTACCTTTTTTTGTACTTAGTTGAAAATTTGTAATGGAAACAGCTCCTACTTTTTCTAAGGAGATGCCTAAAGTATTTAAATAAGGCAGAATCTCATTAGATACATATTCACCACACACTTTGTGATGCGGATATATATGCTTCTCAATTAAAAGAACGCGGTATTTTTTTTTGGATAAATCTAATGCTGCTGTAAGACCAGCCAATCCACCTCCAATAATAACTATGTTGTAATGATTCACTTTTGCTAAGATACATATATCTAAATCTTTTAAAGATATTGTTTATTGAAAAGCGAATAAGTAGGTGTTATTTTTTTAATTATCCATATTTGTATATCGAAATAGAATACTTAAGATGATTAAAAGTCTAAACGTATTTATATCATTTTTGTTTCATAATGAAAGCGCAGGTGAATAGGTCATCAATGAGCTATCTTATTCTCATCGCGTCTAGGTTTCTTTTAGCTGTTTCTAATTCTGTATTCACTCTTTCTAACTCTTCTTCATATTCGTCTAATTGTTGATCTATATCCTCATATTCTTTAAGTTTGTTTTTAAATTGGTGCAATTGCACATAAGACTTTATAATATTTTTATACATATCATATCTATCGCTAGAACCTTCTTTAGGAATTGATTTTTCTAAATCTACTATTCCTGAATTTATGAGTGCATTAATATATTGGTCATTTTGCCCAGGAGTATCTAGCGAATCAAGTAAGGAATTAATTTTAACCATCTCTTCTGAGAATTCTCGTTGAAATTCAGCCTCTTTTTCAATTACTTCTGATCTATCTCTTAATACTTTATTTTCTTTTAGGGGCACCTTGTTAAAATCAAAGAAGAAAGACACCACAATTAAGGCGGTAGTAAAAAGAAATAAAAGGGCAAACTTTAAGATACTGATTCTTCTTTCTTTGTTGTTTTTTGGTTTCATTTTGAATGTTAAGAATGATTAATATTGATTAGTCCCATAAAAAACTACGACGGGGTTTTGAATCTTTTTCTGCAATAACTTCTTCTTTTACAAAGATATTTGGGTCTAACTTCTTACCTATATAATCCAGTTCACTTAATTTTTTGAACAGCGTATGCATCAATCTGGTAAATTCAGAAACATGGTTTAGTGAGGTATTAATATCTGTATGCTGGTATTGTAGTTCTATTAAATCAATGAGTGTATTTTCAAATGCACCCTGATTAAGATCGCACCAATCTGATAGATAGTTTAATAATTCTTCTTTTCCGGTTCCATTGTATACATCCAAATTATTTTTTATTACCCGGGCTAAAGACATGAGTTTACTAATTAAAACAACTGGATGGGCGTACTTGTCATTAAGACGATATTCAGACAACATTCCTCCAATATACTGCAGAACGCTTTGAGAAAGTGTTAATACCATTTTGGCAAGTTCATTAGATTGCTTTTTTTGATATATCTTCTGAATAATAAGCATCGAGTAATTTTCTATTCTGTTATAGAAAACACCTATTTCTTGATAAGTATGTATTAAATCTGGATGACTTTGTATTGATGTGCATGGAGGGATGAATTCTTCTGCCAGTTCGGCATTTGTAGTTTCGTCAAAGCGTATTTTACCTAAAGTAATATGGTATTTGCCCAATTCTTCATCATTTGTTTCAGATTTTGGAACAATGCTAAGTTTGTATTCAGGGATCACAAAGGGATGTCGTGGAGGTTCTTCATTAGGTAAAGAATCTCCCAAAGGAATCCTTTGGTACGGATTAACCGATATAATAATATAACAGGCTTCTGTTTCACCTTCAATCTTATAATCTGTTTCAATAACACGGTTATTTCTTTCCAGTAATTCTGAGATTTCTTTAGTTATGTAAATTAAATGTCCTCCAGAGGTTATGGCGCTGCATTTCTGGAGTTGTATCTTAACTGTACCTTGCCCATCTATAGATAAACTCATTTCAATTGACCTTTCTAGCCCAGTCTGCGGTAATAAACCGTAATTGAATTCATTAATATTTTTAGAATTCATTAGCTGAGTCCTTTGGGTAAAGGCATTTTCGGCCTCAATAAAGTGTTCTTTATTGATTTTCATCCCATTTATCCAGTTAACCTGGTAATGATTCTGATCTTCTATTTTCATAGGTCTAAAATAAACTTTTACGATAATCTATATTGATATGTTCAATACAATTAGTATTTGGATTTCTAGTGATTTTTAATTCTTTAATCTTGATGGTTCTTCCTCTGATCTTTTCGCAAAATTCTGCAAAAGTGGTTTTTTTACCTTTGGCAATGATGGGCAGTTGGAGATTACCACAAAGAAATTTACTGAAACTTTCTTCAACATCATTTATTCTTTTTTTCGAAATATTTTCAATTCGGTCTTTAAATTTTTTATCCGTGATGTTGGGCGCTCTTTTTATGGGTATTAACTCAGTTGTTGAAGTAGTGTCTCCAGGAATATATTTAATTATAGATTTGCTCTCTTCAGATCTTCTAATTCTTCTTTTAGGTTTGCGTGTTTCTTTTTCTTTTGGTAAAACTTCTATTTGCTTTCTACCCTTGTATTTTGAATTACCGTTTACAATAAGTATGATAGTCTTTAATCCTGGGGATTCATAGGTGTATTCTGGATTCTTATCAGTGGAATTCACCTCTGCAGTTTCTCCAAATCGCCATTCCCATTTGTACGCATCTTTCGTTTCATCTTGTATTTTTAATACTTCACCTACTTTAATGGTTTCAGGCACGTTGAAACGGGCTAATTTTGAGGAATCAAGAATAAAGGCTTTTTCTTTGATGGTAATTGTTTTAACACTTTCACATTTCCCATTAACTTTAAGTTTAATTTGGTATTCTCCAGGTTTTTCAAAAGTATGAAATGTGGCGATGCCGGTTTTTTGATAAGAGTTGTCGCCAAAATCCCAAACTCTATCTAAGACATTTTGTGTGTTATCTCTAAACCTTATAATATCACCCACTCGGTAGCTCTTTGTATTGATTTCAAAATCCACTACATCACATGGAAAATAGTTGATATACTTATACGAAAAAACAGAAGTAGTAATCAAAATCGTAATAATGAAGAATAAGACAATGCTTCTGTCTAAATAGTGGTTATTGGGATTGTTTTCTGTTTTCATTTGGAATCTGTTTTTAGTTCGTTCATGATCATTACGTAGTAGGGGAAGACATTAAGAGATCTTTTTTCTAAAATGGACAAAATATTTGTTTTCAGGAAATCCCATTCCGTTTCAGAAGTATTGTCAGTTCTTTTGGGGTAGATGAGTATTTCAATAGCAGGTATTAATCCTTTGTTAACATCAATAGCTGTTTTAAAACTTTTTTGGATCTCTACTTTTTGAATTTTAGACCCGCATAATTCAAAACAAAGTGCTTTTACATCTTCTTTGCTAACAATTCTTTGTCTTGATAACAAGGCACTTCTATAGGTATATAAGCGCTCTTCCATGCTTAGATTATTTTTACCTTGAAAAGTAGGGGTGAGGAAGAAACTATTTTTTTGTTTCAATTCACTTCCTTTATAAACTGCTAAAGCACTTCCTGATTTAATATGGTTGGCCTCTTCCCCGTTAGTAGTCCAATACTTTATCATTAACGTATCTTTCTTAGCATAAGGTTTAATAGATATGTAGTTCATCTCGGCTACATTTCTAGTCATATCTTTGAGTTTGTTTTCTAGCGTTGCAATATTTTGATTCAATTCTCTAAGACTAGATTGTAAAAAGTCATTACCGTAGATTGAAAAAGCGGCACTTTCATCTTTTAATAATTCAATAAGATGTAAGAGGTATTCTTTGGCTTTTCTTGAATCTAATTTGCTAGTGTTGTCTCTTCTTATAATAAAAGTGCCTTTTTGATCCTTTTCAGTGTCATTTTCTCTAAATTTATAAGACATACCAGAAGTATTGTTTACCTCTTTAATATCCAAAAACAAATCCATTGTGCTTAGAGGAATAATATGGATATAATCCTTTAATTGATAGGTAATACTTTCAATTTTTCGATTCAACACCGGAAAAGCATTAAAAGAACAAAACAAACCGTTTAAGATGGTATTGTTAATAATTCTTGGAAAAACGATTTTAATCCAATGAAGTTCTTGAAAATCAGAATGGGTTTTTAAATCAATGAGGTCTGCAAATTCTACAGGAACTTTTAAAGGATCTTCAAGAGATACATCAGACCTTAAAGTCATAAAATATTTCTTATAGGTATTTTCTATGTAATTCTCAATGGTTTGCGTTTTTTTAGGTTTATTAGAAAAAATAGATTTCAATTCGTTTTTTTCAAACTCCAAACTATTAATAAAACCTGGCGACACTTCTAATGGGGCATCTTTATAATAAAACTGTGCTTGTTTTAGATTGTGATAGAATATTTCTTTATCTATGAGATTTAAGGATTCAAAAAAAATTGAAATATCATTTAAAGCAATCTTTTGATCACTTGTTTTTATTCCTAGGTACAGTGTTGAAGGAGGTAATGAGGAATTCTCTTTGAGCGTAAAAATGGTCGCTTTTGATTTTCCGTCTAATTCATAACCTTCTTTTCCACAAACAAGATGGGTTATACGTGCATCAATTAATTTGTTTTCATGAACAGGAGAGAAAAATATATTTTTAACTTTCTCACCGGTTTGTGGATCACTGATCTTCTTTTTAAAATAGAAAAGGTTTTCAGGTTTAATTAAACCGTTTGGACTCGTTGGTTCAGCATAAGCAATTCCATGGGCAGGTTTAACTCCGTATAAGCTTTCAGGAGTCATTAATTGTATAAGTCTTTCTGTAACCCGAGTCTCTGAGTTGTTGATTTGATTGGATATTTTCGCCATTTCTGATGAACAGGCGCTAATAAGTAAAGAAACAACAGGGTCAAAAGAACTCTCTATCTCGTTTGGTGTGACTCCCCAAAGATCGGCAGCCTTCTTGATCATCCGGTTTTTGATCTGTGTTTTATTTTCTATATTCATGAGTGGTTAATATGAAAGTGGAGCAATATAAAATCTTTCTATACAGGAAAACGCTTCATTTGTCTGACGAACAATTCCATCTATTTTGATATCAACACGTTTTTTTACTCTTTTTAATTTTTTTCCTTCATTAAATTCTTCTTGTCTTATCGTAACTTTTATTTGTGTTTTTTTTAATCTTTTCTCTTGGGTAGAAATATTTAACCTTAAAGATTCACTAATGAGATCTCTAAGCTTATTGGTACTCGTTAAATTGTCAAAGTCTACATCCCAAATAGAACATCCAAAAGATTCGTCAAAACTGCATTCTCCAAAATGCGTTGTAACAATTAAATGGATATAGTCAGAAATAGATTCTCTGATATTAGACTTCTTAACATTTTCATTGTCAATGATCTTCTTGGTCTCTAGAGGTATTTTGTAATAAGAATTTATCATACTTCTTAGGTGGGGCTATAATAAGTATTACGGAATTTTAGATTTAGGATAAGTTGTCGTTCACTTCACTGAGCAAACGCTAATTCTACTCTTAATAATACCATTTGCTTGTTTAAATGGCGATATTAGTTTTATAAATTATCATCTTTGTCTTTCTCTCATTTTTATAATAAATAAATTATAGGTACCTATTTGAGGTTCAAGTGTTTCAATTCATATTCTTAATCACGCAAGTTTAACATTTAGTAATCGAAAGAATATAACTATTAAAAATAAAGAAATAAATATAAGGCAATTTACTGAAAATTTTATATTTTCGATAAGAAAAAGATTATAAAATTTAAGTTTAAGTAGTATGTTCTTAATAAGAAATAATGTTGAATATGACATTTTTTGCTTAGGTTATATTAAGTAGTGAGTTCAGATGATGATTCTGTTAAGAATAATTTTTAATCTAGACAGAAAGCTTAAAAAGAATAGCGAAATGTAAGTGTTTGTTGATTGGTTTTAGAATTTTAGGTATGAGAATTTTTTTTAAAAATGTAGTTATTTGGATACTACTCATGGGCTTTGTAAGTTGTAAAAGCACTGATGAGGTTGTTTATAATGACAGCAATAAATTGGTGAAAATATTGCCAATTCAGGAAAAATATGGAGCTATTATTGGTGTAACTCCTGAAAAAGTTAAACCAGTTGTTCTATATGAATTTATAGATAGTTGGATGGGAACTCCTTATAAAATGGGAGGAGAAACAAAAAAAGGAATAGACTGCTCTTTCTTTGCACAGTTTTTATTCCATGATGTTTATGGGAGTTTGATAGAAAGAACTGCAGAGAAGCAGTTTATGGCACCCAGCACTGATAAATTTATAGGTCAGGAATACTTAAGACAAGGTGATTTGTTATTTTTTAACCCCAACGGTTCTCAATATTATGCAATAACGCATGTAGGGGTTTATTTAGGACATGGTAAATTTGTGCATTCTTCATCTAACCGAACTGCCTCTGGTAGTAACGGAGTTCAAATCAGTAATTTTAAGGATAAGCGATGGCAAGATATGTTTGTGGCGGCTGGGAGAAAATCTTTGAATAATTCCAGAGTTACAACATCTGGTAGCAATTAATTCAGAAAACAACGAATTACTGATACTTTATGGGTAACAAAGAGCTTGATAACATATTTAGAGAACTGGTTTCTGCTTACAAAAATTTTAAAGCAGAAGCTATTTTTGCGGAGTTATTAGAGAATTCAAATATTAAGTTTGAGGACGTAGATATTGCAAACAAAAGTGCCTTTTCAAGACCTTTTAGAAGAGATGTAATTAATTATATCTACGATACACATTCTGGAGAAAAGGAGAAATTGGTATTCAATCTGGCACGTAATGGTCTCTACGATATTCTTCCAGAAGGAATGTTTCACCAACCCTTAAAAACAAATTCTTCGCTTTCCTACAAAGAAATAAGGCAAAAGCATAAAAAAGAAGAAAAAGATGCGAGAGCTTTTTTTGCTCCTTTGGAGAATGAATTTTTTGTTCAGAAAGTTCGAGTAGAACAAAATGAGCGAGCTTTAATTGATGGGTTTTTAAATCTTAAAAATGACTTTTTAAGAAATTTCTGGGGTATTAATAATACAGTGGCTAAAGATTATGGTTTAGTTCTATCCCAATTATTACCCTTTGCGCATAAAATATCTGGTAAGCCAGAATTAATAGCATTTTGTTTGGAAAAAATACTGGGAGAACAGGTCACTGTAGAAAAGGTAATTACTTCTTTGAAATGTAATGGAGACCTTGAGAAAAGGAATAGGTTAGGGATAGATTTTGTTCTTGCATTAGATGAGTCTTCTTTGGTTTATCCTTTTTACGAAATTAATATTGGTCCTGTAGAAAAGAAAGACGAAGAAAAGTATTTGGAAAATGGGATCGCTAAAAAATTTATCGATGTTTTTTGCGATTTTTTTATCCCTCTTGAAATAGAAACAAATGTAAATGTTACTTATTCAAATGCAGATAGTGGCTTTGTGCTTCATGAACAGAATAGCCCAAGAATGGGATTAACAACAACTATATAAATGATAAGGTAATGAGTATGAAGTTATTTATGACTGTTAATGCAGATATCTTCAAAATTGGAATTGTTTTTTTGATTTTGGGCGCAATTCTTATGGGTTTTGTTTCTGGCTTGAAAAGACTGTTTACAAAAAATAAAAAAAGATTTTTCCTCTATGTGCTAGTAATTCTTGTTGTTTTTGGGGCTACCGCATTGCTTAGCAATGATAAAGTATTAAACGATGTACCTCTTAATAACTTTATTAGTTTTCAAGTAATCTTTTTAATTCTTGGCGTATTACATGTGTTGGCACTTCGTAAATTTTTCCCAGATATTTCAGAAAATAGAACGTTTTTCTGGACAGAATTTTTATATACAATTGTGGTGTGTGGTATCGGTTTAATTTCATTCATGTTTGTTAATGATATTTACAAGCCAGCTTATACTTATATTTTTACAGTTGCGGCGATCTACTTTGTTATTCCTTTTTTGATTGTAAAACTTTATGAATTTGCAGTTTCTGTGCCAGTTCCTATTTATAAAAAATGGTTTTATCCAATCCATCAAAAAGTGAAGGATCCTAAGGCTGAGGAATTTGAGAATCCGCATGTGATCTTTTTTGAATTTAATAAGGGTGAAAGTCAAGATGAGTTTAGTCGTTTTAGTCTTAAAGCGCCCGAAAGAATGGAATTTGGTAGATTATTTTACATTTTTATAAATGATTATAATGAACGTCATCCTGAAGGGATGATTAGTTATTTAGATGCGCATAATAATCCTAATGGATGGATTTTTCATACGAAACCTAATTGGTTTAAAGGGCAAAGGCATATTGATTTTGCACGAACTGTAATAGGGAATAACATAAAAGAGAAAGATGTTATCGTATGCCGTAGAGCTTAAGATTCCTGTTTAACCATTCTTAAGTTATGGTTTAATTATTCAAATAATAATTTTTTATTTGTAGGTTTTTAACACTTGATAATTTAGAATATTTTAAGTACATAAATAATAAGAAAAAACCTTATTTTATTGTTTTTTTATTATATTAGCTGTGTGCGAGTCACGTTTTATAATAATTATTAATTAAAATTTTATTTTTATGTCTTTTAAAGCAAAACTTAAAGTAGGTGGTAAAGAATTTAACGTTTTGAGCTGTAATTACGGTATGGCTCAGGAAACTGATGCTACTGGTAGACCATCTTCGGTAACCAGAGGTGGTATGATTACTATCACGGTAGAATCTACTGCGGATACGGATCTTTCTGATTGGATGTTTAATAACTTCGAAATGAGAGATGGCTCAATTGCCTTCTTTAAGAGAGATACCAATGCAACTGCCAAAGAACTTAACTTTAAAAATGCGTATGCAGTAAAATACAAGGAAAACTTTGATGCTACTGGTAAAAATCCGATGACTGAATCAATCACTATTTCTGCAAGAGAAATAAGTATAGGAAATGGATCATTTGCAAATGAATGGGTTTAAAACCTCAAGATTTTAAATACATTTAAAAATTTCAAAGGGGGTGTTTTAGCTCCCTTTGTTGTCTTACAAGTTTTTAAATGATATTTCTCTAAACTTTATCACTTACCTATTTAATTAAATTAGTTGTAATATGTCTTTTTTAGCAAAATTAAGTCTGGACGGAGAAGAATTTAATATATTAGAATGTAGTTTTGGAATAGATCAAAACGCAGATGAATCAGGGAGACCAAGCGCCAAGCCAAAAGGAGGTCAAATAGAGTTGTTAGTTGAGTCAACCGTGAAGATAGATTTTTTTGAATGGGCATCTTCTCGATCTGCAACTAAATCAGGAGAAATTATTTTTTTTAGAAGAGATAATATTTCCAGTCTTAAAAAGTTGGAATTTAAAGAAGCCTATTGCTTGAAATATCGAGAAGTTTTTAATGCGGTAGATTCACAGCCGTTAAGAATATTGTTAGTGCTTTCAGCTAAGGAATTAGTGATGAGAGGAACTACTTTTAGCAATAACTGGCCATTGAAAGCTTAATAGTATGTCATGGGTAAGCAAAAATCTAAGCTAGAACGTAAAGAAGAAATTAGAAAACACTATCAAGCGTGGAAAGTAATTGCTGTTGCAGGATATGTGAATGAAGAGAGGGAAAGTCTAGCAAAAGAAATCATTGAAAAGGTAGCTTTGGAAAATGGATTTATACCTTCTTATTTTGCTACTATAGTGTTGACTGAAGGCTTAGGTATCACTTATTTAGATTTGGCTTCAAGTTATTCAAAGACTGCACCTTATAACCTTCGAAATGACATTATTGTTGAAGGATATCAATTAGGAGGAGTAGATGATTTTGGGTATCATTTTAAAGATCGCTATAAAAAATATCTCCCAAAAAGTTTTAACGAAGGTTTTTCTAAATCAGATTTAAAGAGCGGAGCGGAGTTTATGAAGGTTTATCAAAGTAATGAAAGAGGAGAATCTATTGTTACGGCAGATTTCAATAATATGGAAAGTTTGATTTGGGCTTGTGGAGCAACCTTGGCCCATAGAAGAGATTTATTTTTAAAACATGTAGCACAGTTAGGGTATTCAAAACCTTCAGAAGATCAGCTAGCATATTGGACCTATATGTATTATCAAGGAGAAGGTAGAGCATATAAGAGTTTAAAGAATAACGGACTTGATATTTTTAAAATTAATTCTACTTTGGCATCAAATAGAACCATAACAAAGGAGCAAAGAGATCCAAATGATGTTGCCTTGTCCAATTTAGCATCTTGGCGATATTTACAAGAATTTAAAATATTTTCAAGATGAAATACTTGTTTTTGATAGTAGTTTTATACTTCTTTTCTGCTTGTAACGCGCAGGACTCAACTATTAAAGTATTAAATGAAAAGGATTTAGAGCTTACAAATATCTATCAGGAATATTATAAAGATCGATTAGGTTTTGGTCATGAAAAAGATTCATTGTTATCACAGTTTACCAAGAAATTAGAAACGGCGTTAAGTGATAAGAGATTTATAGGATTTTCTTTTGACTCTTTAACAAAGTCAAAACAAGTTTCTGTGGTTTCTTCGAAAGATGCTAAATTAAAACTATTTTCTTGGGATACCTTCAATATGGGAACGTGGCATATTTATAACTCAATGTATCAGTTTCTAAATAATGATAAAATTTATACAGGTTTACTTACTAAGAATAATAAATCTGGTGAAATTATTGATTTTACAGATTCATATCACTTTAAAATTTATGATTTTGATACAAATACTTATCTCGTAAAAAGCTATGGTACTCATGGTGGCGGACTAGATTTCTACACGTTTCGGTTACTTTCTTTCAGGGATAATAAACTCGTTGATTGTAAAGCATGTTTTGATGGAAAAAACTATTTGCTATTCGAAAAAAATCGAACCGAAAAAGCATCTCCCACGTATGACTCAAAATCTAAAACAATAATTTATCCAGAATATACAGAGGATGAAGAAACAGGTGTCTTAAAGCCAACTGGAAACACAATTACCCTTGAATACAAAGCCGGAATGTTTTTAAAAATCAAATAAAAAGTGTTCATATTTAAATGAACCTGCTTAAAGGATAAAAAAATGGCATTACAATCTAATATTAAAATATTTATAGGAGGCACTCCTATACTTGCGTATAAACGATTTATGTTGCAACAAGACCTAGACGCTCATCATCTTTTGACACTAGTCTGTCGTATGGATATGCTTGAACGAATAGACAAGGAAATGGCTTCAGAGAGTAAAAGTTTTCTAGGAGAGATTATTACATTGCAAATAGGTTCGGCAGAAAATTTCTCTGGGTATAAAGAACTGGAATTTAAAGGCATAGTAACGCAAATCAACAATACAAAAGGTTTTGATAATGGAGAAGAAGATAATATTGAAATCAAGGCACAGAGTGCTAGTATTTTAGCAGACGACGGGCCTCATTTCGCTTCTCATAACAATGTAGGTTTATCAGAAATACTCAATAAGACCTTTCAGGGGTATGACCAATCAAAATTAGAAACGAGTTTTAACCCCAGACAAACAAGCAGTATTCATTATAGTGTTCAACATAATGATAGTGCTTTTCAATACGCTAGCAGATTGGCTGCTCAATATAGCGAATGGTTTTATTACGATGGCAAATCTCTAGTCTTTGGGAAACCTAAAGATACTGGAGAAGTGCCGCTCACGTATGGACATGATCTTAAAAAGTTCACCTTAGAACTCAATCCAATTCCCAATAACTTCAACTATTTCACCAATGATTATCTAACAGATGGGGTGCATCAAAAAGCAACTACAGAGGTAAATACTGGGGTGAATGGGTATACTGGTTTTGCAAGTAATAAGAGCGAAGCAATTTATGCGAAAGAAACCAATGTGTATCTAAATACCTACAACGATTCCCAATTAAAACAACGTTTTGATACGCATGTAGAAAAACAAAAGAAAGTGCAGGAACTTAAACAGGTATTGATAAAAGGGGTTAGTGATAACCCTGGCGTATATCTAGGTCAAGTTATAAAAATACAAGAAGCAGTAGGTGCCCAAGGGAGCTATCGTATTACAAAAGTAATGCATACCGCTACCGAAAATGGCAATTATATAAATCGTTTTGAAGGAGTTACGGCAGCTATTGATGTGTATCCAAACACGAATCCTTTAGCATTTCCAAGAAGTGAATCACAGGTAGCGTTAGTAACAGAGAATGCGGATCCGGATGGATTGAGTAGGATCAAAGTACAGTTTCCCTGGCAAAAGCCAGATGGAGAGATGACCCCTTGGCTTAGGATGGTAACTCCACATTCCGGAGGAGATAAAGGATTTCATTTTATACCCGAGGTAGGAGAAGAGGTGTTGGTGGGTTTTGAAGGAGGAAATGCAGAACGTCCTTATGTCATGGGAGCCTTATATACAGGCACCAAAAAACCGGATAGCTGGCAAACAGATAAGAATGATATCAAAGCCATTCGCACACGTAGTGGGCATACTATTGAATTAAATGACACGAATGGAGCAGAGTTTATAACAATTACAGATAAGAACAAAAACCTAATTCATATTAATACCAAGAATAACGATATTACCATTTCTGCAGGAGAAACAATGACACTTACTGCTAAAAACATAAAAATTAGAGCAGATGAGAATATCGATATGGTAGCTGGGAAAGATTTTACCAAAAGTATTTCTGAGAATTATAATATAATGACTAAAAATAATACATTAATCGTTGAAGAAAAACTTTCTACTGATTCTAAGAAACAGCAAAATATTTCTGATGAAATAACTATAAGTAGCAATAAACAAAACCTTACCCTTGTCTCTGGAAAAACAGTTGATGTGCAGAGTGAAGAGAAAGTTAAGTTATTTTAATAATTTGATTTTCAAAATTAAAAAGTAATGTCTAATCCTCAAAGTCAAGCGACATTAGAATTTGAAAAAAGTTCATTTAGGTTGTCAAAACTTCATTTTGAACCTGAATCATTTTCTGCTCAATATGGATGTATGATCATATTTGAAGAGGATGATGTTATAAATGAGCTACGTTATAAACTAAATGTCACATTTTTAGAACAAGAGGAGTTTACATCTACTCTGCTGGTTGATCGTGAGCCAGATTTTTTTATTAATGACAAAATTCCTAATAATTTAAATGAGATTATCCCTTTTGAAGTGAGTAGTTTTATATACCCCTTGGTTGTTGAGACCAATTACCAAGGGAATATTTCCAGAATTAATAATTTTGATGAAATAAAAATTCGATGGAAAAAATTAAAAAACACTCTAAATCGTAAATATGATAATGCTATTCTAGCAAAGTATATAAAACAATCAGAAAACTATCTGAGATCTATTCAAAGTTTTGAAAAAAGGATATTTCAAGATTGGTTTCTCAATTTGTATTTCGCTCCAATATACACATCATATTCAGATGATTTATATACCTTCAAACAAATAGGATACCCTATAATAAAAGGAATCTCCCCAATAAATTATCAGATAAAACAGAAGATAATAGAATCACCTAAAGATATTAGAATAACACTAAATGGTGAAATTGATGATCCTAGATGCGCGTTGGATATTGAACAAGGTTCAAACACTCCATATTTCAGTATAATTAATCCTAAAGAAAAAAAACTGAAAGGAACGAATGACATTTTATACTTTGTTAACAAAAATTCTGGAGTAATAGAAGGATATAATGCTGTTTTTGAGACCTCTTTCTATATTCCTAAAAAAGTGACAATTAAAATGTTTTTATTAGAGCATATTTCAACAAAAAAATCTGTGATTATTGAAGATGAGACTTACACAACTAAAACCAAACCTAAAAAGAATTTCTTTAGTAAATTATTTAAGGGATAACAAGACATATATAATATGAGCAAACAATATGTATTAGTTCAAGGAGCACTGTGTAAATGTCAGTTTGGTGATAGCCCAGATAAATTAAAAGTTTTATCTCATAGTAAGTACTATGCTAGTGATCAAAATGCAGAAGATAAATTAATAGCAACCTCTATAGAACTCGGAGCAAATACCTTTGAATCTAATACCTTTGGAAAGTGTAAATTACAACCTACAGGAAGTAGCTTTAAACCTTGTCAGATAGTCATTACACAGTGGGATGGTTTTTATAAAGATGTAGAACTCGGAAATGGAGGCAAGATCTTAACTGACAAAAGCAAAGCTATTTGTCCAATTGCCGGTAGTCCCTGCATAAGTGTTACAAACCACGGCCAGAGTACCGAAGGTAGCATTTCTGGGGATAATGACAATAAAGAAGTTGAAAATCAACTAAATCCACTATCTGAAACTGAGGAACAAAATTCTTCTGAAATCAAACAAGTAAAATTCACCTAATAATAGTTTATGCCTCAAGGAGTTGAAAAAATAGTATTTGCAAATCCAAGCGACATTAATTGGGATAATTTTTTGTCTTTTGGCAATTCAAATCCAAACACTAACTGGATAATAAGAGCCAATAAAAGCGTAGAATTTAGAGCAGAGTATTATCCAGATACCCCAGAATCAGCTAGGAACTCAGCAAAATGGATTATTGGCCCAAAAAAAGCAACAGGTTACACTTCTAATGACCGTATTGATAAAATTGGAGATGTAGGTCATTTATCAATTGAACCAAAGTATTGTGGGCCTCAAGAGTATACTATAGAAGCTTTTCTCGATAATCCTACAAATCAATACCCAAAACAACTTACATTTCGAGGATATGCTCCTGAAAAAATTATAAGTACAGTGTGGAGCAATTCTAAAGGAGGCGAAGATATACGCAACTCGCCAATTAAATATGGGGACGATGTTTGGCTAAATATTCAAACAGAAGGACTAAATGGTACAAATCTCACTATAGAAGTTTATGATAAAAATACGGCATGGAGTGATAGTAAGGTAGCCACCGAAACAACAAGATGTATTGATGGTGAGGTAAATATCAAATTTGCTAATACTTTTACTTGGAAAAGTCGTTTTCAGGTTGGGCAAGATGAATTTTACATACAAATAAAAAAGAGAGGTAGCTCGGATTTTCTTAAGGATAGTAATGATGATGAAGAACACGCAAGATATTTAAGAATTAACAATGAAGTAAGCAGTAGAGATGTTACATCTTCTACCACTGACAGACCAGCTACTATAGAACAAAATCAAATTAATTTTGAAAGGTACGAGTTGTGCAGGTTCAAAAAGATATCAATCAATGATGGTCAAGAAGACATCGTATTATTTGACCAAGGAACCTTACAAATTGATGAAAATGATACTAAACGTGAATTTGCAGTTTCAGAATCCATTCACTTTGATCTAGATAAAGATGTAATTAGAGCGGATGCTAAACCTATACTTGATGGGATATCTAGGTTGCTACTAGATAATCCTAAGATACCTGTTGAATTGGGTGCTCATTGCGATAATAGAGGTTCAGACGAATATAATGATGAGTTATCTTGGAGAAGAGCATCCTCATCGGTTTCTTATTTAGTCGGTAAAGGCGTTAATGAAGATCGAATAAGTTACAGAGGTTATGGAGAAAGACGTCCTTTAATCGAACAAAAAGGAAGAGAATTAACGGAAGATGAACATCAATTAAACAGACGTGTTACCATTGAATTTTTAATTTTTGGAGCGGATGCACAAAGTATTATTTTCGAAACTATTTCTGGTGATAAAGATTTTTCAATTGACCTTAACGTAAAGATCGACGATTTTAATACAGATCAATGTATTAGGAGAGGTATAGAAACCGCAGATCATAGCACAATAGTAGATATTAAATTATTGACTATTGATGAAGATGTATCTAATACAGATAGTATAGATGGAAAAACACCTTTTGTTACAAAGGTGTTTTCTGACATGTCAAGACTAAGGCTAACTCCGATACGATATATTTGGCCAATAAGTGCTAGTATAAATCAATTTTTATTCCATATACATAGTTGTAGATATTATGCTTTTCCCGATATCCCGACGGTAGTTGCAAAAATATATCCAGATATTAAATGGAAACTAGAATTCTTTTTAAACCTTACCAATGAACTGGCTGTGAGTTGGCAAAATCAAAACCCAGTACAGCATAGAGAATTACAACAAAAGGCTGGAAGAATTGGTGCTGAAAGAAGATGGCAACAAAAAGATGCTTCCTTTGGTTTTGAAATTAATGCTAAATGGAATAAAAGTGGAGAAGATAGTTATCAAAGAGATCAGTCGCTAAAACTAGAGTTTGAAACAAAAATTAAGAAACTCTATGATATGTTTGCTTCCATAGGAAATGTTGTGAATGGTATTACAAACAAAACAAAAGGTACCGTAAGAAATGTAGGGTTAGGTGGTATTCCGGCTGTATTTGTTATACTCCCTCCTAACCTAAGTTTAAAAGGAGAATGGTTCCTAAAACGAGCTCAAAAAGAAAATGAAGTAATAAAAGAAATAGGGACACAGGTTGAAATTGCTTTTAGCGCGAGCCCACTTATTGGTTTAGAGATAACAATAGATCTAATAGGTGCAGCAATCGGATTAGGAGTTGGAGCAATAAGTGGTGGATCTGCTGCTCCAAAAGCCGTAGAATTATGGCAAAATATTGATGGTGCGCTTAACAAAGGAGTAGGAGTAGGAAATGATAATGCTGGTGTTGATGTTAAAGCAGACGTATATATAGATTTAGTACTCTCAGGTGAAATTTCTTCAGAAATTGGTTTTTCATTCAATACTATTGGAGACCCTAACCCAGGCGTAGAATTAGAATTGGCTAGTAAAATAGGAATTGAATTAAAAGCAGGAGTTCTTGTTGAAGGAGAAATAAGAGCTTGGGTAGTAAAAGCTAATGCATACTTTAAAGCACATGCCAGCGGGAAAACATCTGTAACATTTGGTCATGGTGTCGAATATGATAATAATGGATTATTTTATGTTCCACAATTAGGATTTGATGGATTAGATGTGGAATATGAGGTTTCTGCTGCGGCTGGCCTTTCAATTGAGAAAGATGTATTAGATAATAGTCCTGAAATTGATTGGGATAATAGTTGGGAGATATCTAGAGGAGAATATAAAGGATTAGTCCCTAAGTTTGATGTTATTAAAAGCCTTGCGGATCTTACTGGTTTTGAACCTAAAGTTCCTTTAATGAGAAATGATTCTTAAAATATGGAAAAACACTTTTTTTACCTATCACTTTTTCTAAGCTTACTAGCTAGTTGTAACGCACAAAAAAAAGAAAATAATATTGCTAAAAAAAAAGAAAATAATGAGAAATTGATAATTAAAGATTTGCTTGAAACTAAATTATCTACTCTTAGTCCAGATGAGTTTAGACTAGAAAACGGATTTAACGAATCCCCAAGTGAATTTTCAGAATATCTTATATCATTTAAAACGGAAAAAGAAATTCCTTATACACTTGGAGCTATTCCTATAGATACTGCATATTCTTACCAAGGTAATAAGTTGCCAAATGGAAACTATGTTTCTTTTGTTAAAAGTAATAGCACAAATGAAATTATATCGATACACCTTAAAATAAACTATATAGGAAACAAAGATGCTGTTATAAACGAGCTAAGCAAAAAGCTCGGTCAAAATAACAAGCTTAATGATGATAAGTCAATAAATACTATGAAACGTAGAGAGAATTTTTATTGGAAAAATTATATTGAAGGCCAATCTATTATTACTTCTCAATACTCAGAATTCACAATAGGAGGGTTGACAAAACAAGAAGGCTCGCAAAAAATACAAACGCTTTTAGTCTATATTTATAAGAATGATGCGAAAATTGAATATCCTAACGGCCAAGTTGAAACAATCGAAAAAAGATTGATGAAACGCTTTTCTAGATAAACAAAGTTATTATTAGATACTGAATAAACTAATTAAAATATATCAAAATGCTTCAACCATATTATATGATAGAATTTACCGCCGTATCCTGTTTATTCGAGATGCGTGTAAATGATATTCCTGTGATTTGTATGAACATGAAGAATCAAATATCCACAAGAATTCCAGTGAATTATGCGATCACCGAATCTGGTAAGCAACATATTTCCATTAAGATGTTACCTGTGTTGGGAAATACTAATTTACTCGAAGGTTCAGAGTTAAAATACAAATTGGAACTTTTTGATACTACCAATGGTTTTAAATACCAAGATGAAATAATATCCTACCAATCTCAAAAAATTAAAAAAGATGAGGTAAAACCTATTGTAATTAATGAGAATATTTTCGTAGCTACGATTCCCTATAAAGTTAAAGATTTTTGGAAAGAAGGTCAAGACTTAAAAGACGTTGATAATCTTAGAGAAAAACTAGAAAAAGCATATAGCAGACTTTCTAATGATATTTCAACTGGTAATTATGATATTTTTAAAAAAAGACTTCAAGATAGAGAAGATAATATGGTAACATCCATGTATATAAAACCAAATAGGGCAGCTTCTAGAATAAACAATCTTATTGACAAGTTTTCTAATGGATATAATGTTTTACCATTAATTAAAGACTCTATAATTGTTTATTCGGCATATGGTAAAAAAGCAAGTCTTAAAAAATTAGATGGCGACCCTATATTAACCTTTGTGAATAGAGAAAAAGGAAAGCAATTACTTTTAGATGTAGAGTTCTATTTACCACAAAATACAGTTGTATTGGAAGTAATTTAATCTTTTGAATTGAAATAAAAATGATGGGACACAACTTACATTGAAAATAGTATCTTTCTTAAAGAGAATTTTTCATTTTAGGGCAACAATTTGATTACGTTCTGCTCATCTCAATGCTGTTGGAAAACATTCAATACAAAAAGCCATAGCTCGATTAGCAAGCAGAACATTGATTACCGATGCAATTGGAGGCGCAATTTCCTACGGTATGTGTGTTTTAGATGGACTCATTTTAACCATTGTACATTTGTAGATTCAACATTGGAAGAAATTAATTTTGAGGGAACTAAATTTTCAGATACAAAAGGAACAAAGACCACTTTCAATGATATCCGTTTTAATTCTTTTCATCCACTAAAGTTTTATGATAAAGGCGATTTAAAGGAAGTTTCAGATCACTACGGATTTCAAAATCTGAATTTCTAATGTTACTATTACTAATTTGTATTATTATGAGATATCTGATTTTTTAAGTATTTCGGATTATTTGGCAAATGTATCTACCGACTTCTTTAAGCAATTGATTCCTATTTATTATAGGTATGCAAAAGGTCTAGAATTACTTGAAAGTTATATATCAAAAAAGACATGGAATAGCACCTGAGTGAATTTCACTTTTAAAAAGAAAATATTTGATATTTGAATACTCTTTTTCTCACTAAGAACCAGTCTTTTCGATAAAAAGAAATAAAATACCTACAAAATATATCAATAGAATAGTAAAATTTAGTATTTTAGTTATAGAAATTAAAGTAAAAAATGGAGTTATAATTATGAAAATCAGATTTTTTGCATATTTAATTTTTTGCTTTTGCTCTCTAAAAATACATCCCTTATGAGTCTAACTCACTTTGCTTGATTTAATTTTTAATTCTTATAAATATTTCACTAAAAACTCAATACATGAAAAGCAATATCTATTGCAAAGGAACTGATGTAATCTACTACCATTGAAATTGGAGTATTGGATGAACTTTATAAAACAATATTAAATCATTATCTCGTACTAAGTATGGAGGTATTGAAATAAAAATTACTATGGCATTACAATCTAACATTAAAATATTTATAGGAGGCACTCCTATACTTGCGTATAAACGATTTATGTTGCAACAAGACCTAGACGCTCATCATCTTTTGACACTAGTCTGTCGTATGGATATGCTTGAACGAATAGACAAGGAAATGGCTTCAGAGAGTAAAAGTTTTCTAGGAGAGATTATTACATTGCAAATAGGTTCGGCAGAAAATTTCTCTGGGTATAAAGAACTGGAATTTAAAGGCATAGTAACGCAAATCAACAATACAAAAGGTTTTGATAATGGAGAAGAAGATAATATTGAAATCAAGGCACAGAGTGCTAGTATTTTAGCAGACGACGGGCCTCATTTCGCTTCTCATAACAATGTAGGTTTATCAGAAATACTCAATAAGACCTTTCAGGGGTATGACCAATCAAAATTAGAAACGAGTTTTAACCCCAGACAAACAAGCAGTATTCATTATAGTGTTCAACATAATGATAGTGCTTTTCAATACGCTAGCAGATTGGCTGCTCAATATAGCGAATGGTTTTATTACGATGGCAAATCTCTAGTCTTTGGGAAACCTAAAGATACTGGAGAAGTGCCGCTCACGTATGGACATGATCTTAAAAAGTTCACCTTAGAACTCAATCCAATTCCCAATAACTTCAACTATTTCACCAATGATTATCTAACAGATGGGGTGCATCAAAAAGCAACTACAGAGGTAAATACTGGGGTGAATGGGTATACTGGTTTTGCAAGTAATAAGAGCGAAGCAATTTATGCGAAAGAAACCAATGTGTATCTAAATACCTACAACGATTCCCAATTAAAACAACGTTTTGATACGCATGTAGAAAAACAAAAGAAAGTGCAGGAACTTAAACAGGTATTGATAAAAGGGGTTAGTGATAACCCTGGCGTATATCTAGGTCAAGTTATAAAAATACAAGAAGCAGTAGGTGCCCAAGGGAGCTATCGTATTACAAAAGTAATGCATACCGCTACCGAAAATGGCAATTATATAAATCGTTTTGAAGGAGTTACGGCAGCTATTGATGTGTATCCAAACACGAATCCTTTAGCATTTCCAAGAAGTGAATCACAGGTAGCGTTAGTAACAGAGAATGCGGATCCGGATGGATTGAGTAGGATCAAAGTACAGTTTCCCTGGCAAAAGCCAGATGGAGAGATGACCCCTTGGCTTAGGATGGTAACTCCACATTCCGGAGGAGATAAAGGATTTCATTTTATACCCGAGGTAGGAGAAGAGGTGTTGGTGGGTTTTGAAGGAGGAAATGCAGAACGTCCTTATGTCATGGGAGCCTTATATACAGGCACCAAAAAACCGGATAGCTGGCAAACAGATAAGAATGATATCAAAGCCATTCGCACACGTAGTGGGCATACTATTGAATTAAATGACACGAATGGAGCAGAGTTTATAACAATTACAGATAAGAACAAAAACCTAATTCATATTAATACCAAGAATAACGATATTACCATTTCTGCAGGAGAAAATATGACATTGAATGCAAAAAATATGCAGATTAATGTAGAAGAAAATTTGGATGTTTCAGTAGGTAAAAATAAAACTGAAAGTATAACAGATAATTATTTTATAAGTGCAACCAATGAGGATAGACAAATTGGAGAAACGATTAAAGTAATCAGTAGCAAGTATAAACAAGAAGCACAAGAGATTACAACAGACACCAGCGGTGAAATAAAAACCAATGCAGGAGGCAAAATTACCATTGCCAGTGCAGAAAGTATAGAATACGGAGAATAATAGTTTACCATGGCCGAAGAAGTAAATTTAACGTCTACACCTGCAGGTGCTCAAGAGACAAGAGAAGTTTTAAGCGGAGTTAATACAACTACTGCTCCAGTACTTGTTGGTGATTCAGAATATAATGAACTAATACCAGAAGAAAGTCATAGGGTACAATTAGGCATCTATATTGATGGTACTTATAATAACCGTAACAATACAAGAGCTAGACAAGAACATGAAAAAAGAGAAAGTGGTGCCGAAGATTATGATGAAGAACTTGCCAATTTATGGGTAGAAGGACAAACAAGCGGAACTAATTATGCCACGAATGTAGCCAGAATGGAGCCCTATTATGATGTTAATCAGACACAAGAGCTAATAATTAATAAGGTTTACATAGAAGGTATAGGTACAGAAGATTTTGAGAACGATGATGCATTGAACGGTGGTGCAATGGGAGTTGGAAGTACGGGTGTGAAAGCAAAAGTCTATAAAGCTCTGGAGGAATCAGTAGAACTAATTAGTAGCCTTGGAGTTGAAAAAATTGGAGAATTTCGCATTGATGTCTTTGGATTTAGCAGGGGAGCTGCCGCAGCAAGATATTTAATTCATGAGGTAAACAAAAGAGCAGGAAGTATTAAAAGTAGACACCCCAGAAATAACAAAATAACCTATTATGAGGTTGATCATGGAGCTTTGGGAGAAGGCTTGGCTTCAAAGCAAATAGAGGTTTTGCCAAATAGATTAAAAGTGAATTTTGTAGGACTTTATGATACGGTATCCTCTCATGGTGCAGGAGCAATAACAGGCTATCAGAATGATGTGAGTGCCTTGTTCCTTGATGCTGTGAGGAGAGCTAATTTCACATTACACCTAACTGCAGGAGATGAACATAGAAGAAATTTTGCATTAACAAATATAAATAGTGCACGGTTGATAGGAAGAGGTGAAGAATATACTTTACCAGGGTCACATGGAGACTTAGGAGGAGCCTATAATCCTATAACAGCAGACGAGTTAACATATTCAGCCGCAGAGCAAGAATATTTAGTTTCCCAAGGTTGGTATTTGGAGAGTCAAATTACCCATGTGCCACGTAGATTACGTAGAGATAAAATAATTGCAAGAAGAGACAATATCTCTTATGAGTACGCAAGAATTCCCTTAACGATTATGACAGATAAGGCTTTTGAAAAGGGCGTACCCCTTGATGGAGCCGGACTAAAAGCAGTTCATCCTATTGAAGATCCACGTTTGACTATTGTCAAAACCCGAATTTTTGATTGGATTTATAACGGAGGACCTGCATTTTCTTTTGAAAATGTTTCCGATAGAGAAGCCTATAAAAGTCTTAGAAATCAATTCTTACATTTTTCTGCCCAAAATTGGCATCCAGTCAACTTCCCCAATAAAACATTATTTACTAGAAGACGCGTTAGAAAAATTATTGATGGATAGCAATGAGAACAACACTTTATTTAATACTACTAGTTTTTATAATTGGAAATGGATATTCCCAAACTAAAACAATGACGATGAAAGAGTACAATTGGCTTCCCTCCGAGTGTGCGCCCAAAGATTATCCTATTTATTTACATAAAGCACACTTTAAAACCAATAATGGAAATGTAATTTCCATACCCAATAAAAGATTGGTGAAAAACGGATGGGGTACTATTGGATCTACACACATTGTGGGTGATGCTTTAAAAGCAATACCAAATGAATTATTCATTAGTTGGTTTTCCGTAGCAGAAAATAAGTACTATGAAGGAAACTATATATTACCCACCAACATAATTCAAGCTTTATTTGAAGTTGAGACAATTCATACTAGAACTCAACAGAAAGTAAAGTATAAGAGAATTATAACTGGTTTAGCTCCGGGAGGTCTTATAAGTATTTGGTTAGCAGGACCAGGTATTCAAAAAGAAGTAGCGAGTTTTAGAGCCTTAGAAAATGAAATAGAATGGAATGAGTTATTTCCAGCAATGCAAATGAATCGAAAAGAGTACGTTGAATTTATTTTAAACAAAGATACAGATGCGGCTACAAGACAATTAATAACAGCTGGCAATATTCCCTTAACGAAATGGAAGGAATATCAAAAAAAATATAACTGGGAGCTTAAACTTACTCATAAAGACAATTTTCGTTCAAAAACAGCAATGATAGAAATGGTCAATGGAGAAAAAGAGATGGTTTTTATTAAAACCAACATTACAGAATTTAAAGAAACGGCGATTCCTAATTATTTTAGAATAGCTTGGGATGATAAAAATCATAATTCATATGCGAGTAAGGTCTATTTAGATAAGGATGAAATTTTTGAAACGTTTAAAAAACTATATGAGTCTGAAGAAAGCCATAATGAAATGCGGATTGCCATAGAAATAGATCGCTACAATAGCATGATTGTAGTGTTTGTTGAAAATAAATCAGAAAAGATTGCTCTTAAAAATGTAAAAGTTAAGATATACGAGGCTCAAAGTTAACAGGAAGGCATAATCTGTTTTTTTGGCAATTTCATTAAAATGATTATTAAGTATGAACCAAACCCTATCTCAAATCAAAAAGCAAATAAAGCTTAGTAGTGAACGTGTAACGAGAAGCTATATAGCAGAGATAAGTAGTGAGATTATTCAAGGAAAAAAGAAGTATTATAACGCAATAGGGTTGGAATTTGATCTTACTTTTTATGGTTTGAATGAAGATGGGTTATTAAAATATACACTTAACACAACAAAGCGTTTTTTGCTGAACGAGAAATTTAATATTATCAAAAAACATTCTAAGGCACAGCAAATAGCACTTAAAGCGGCTTCTATTAACAATACCTTAGCTATATTAGTAAATAAAAATTTTAAACTGATTTCAATTACCAACACAGAGGAAATAAGATCAAAATGGCAGGAGGTGAAATCAGATTTGTTAAAAGAATTTCCTGATTTATCTAAAATGGTAGAAGATCTTGACTGGCAACTACAAGAAGATCACATACAACAAGTATTTTTAGAAGATAATTTCTTTAGCTTTTTGTTTGCGGATGTATTCAATCAAGATTTCCTTGGTAAAGAAGTGCTTGTAAAAGAAAAAAGTATTAGCAATGCATTAGACACCATTTCTATACCCATAAAAGAACAAAGAAATATTACCAAGCAAGATATGTTTTTTAGCAAAGCAACCATTTCCATGAATGGAGATATGCATACCAAAGATGAGAATTTCCCATTGGCAAAATTAAATATTTTTTTGGGCAAGCTTCCAACAGAACCTAACAGTCAACATTCATTGAAATTTAAGTATGCAGGAACCTATCAGGTAAAGCCACAAGAAGGATTAGTTACAGAAGGACATTTAGAATATAGTTTTGATGTAAAGGATGTATATACCAAAAATTCCAGAATAACTTTTAACCTACAGCACGATGAGTAGTAAAATATATGTATTAGACGGTGCTTTATTAGAATGTAACCAAGGGTTTACGCCAGCTAAACTGCTGGTTACAGAAAATAGAAAAGTAAAAATACAAGGTAAATTTAAGGCAACCGATATGGATGTGCAGGTTCCTGCTACTTTTGGAAAATGCAAGTTGAAACCTACCAATAGCGGATATTTGCCTTGCATACCTGGGTTGCAGAAATGGACAAAAACTACTAAAAAAGTGACGCTAGGCGGAAGGAAGAAATTTTTATATGAAGATTCAGAGTGTATGTGCGCTACAGGAGGTAAAGTAACCATCATACAACCTATGCAGGTAAATAGTGCAGGTAATGTAAAAGAAGAATTTAAAAATCTTGTGATGGCTATCCCCGGAGCGATGCTTGGTAATGATAAAGCTCCAAAAGTAGTTGAAAGTTATTGGATGGATGAGGCTGGAAAAGAAAGAGTTGGTCGTATAAGCTATGGTCAAAAAGCTTCCATTTTTGTCATGACAGAGCATATGAATCCTGGAAAATATTTAAAATTAAATATTTCAGAAAAAGAAGAAAAACAGATAGATGGAAAACAAAATCGGCTAGTATATTCCGGAACTGTAAAAGCAGATGGTACCGCTGAATTAAAACAACTGAAAACAGAAGAAGATTGGAATAAAGAGAAAATAACATCTTATAATATTGGCAGTAGAACTAGAAAATTATCATTACAAATAGAAGCTGAAGGAAGATTTTTTGATTTTAGTGATCAGACTTTGGTTTTGGAATGCAAAGCCAAACCTACAATTAAATTGCATTTTCTAAGTTTTGGTGTATTGCTGGAGAATCCGGAGGAAAGTCATCTACAAGCTAAAGTAAAAACCGAGTCGGGAAAGGCTCAAAAAGATGAGAACGGTAATATCATTCTGGAAGAAGTAATTGTTTTCAATCCTAAATTAGAGAATTTTAGCATCGTCCATACGGGTATAAATCCCGGGTATGTTTATATCATAGACGAAAACAAACTAGGTGAACCTATAGAGTTTGAAGTTGATGAAAACGGTAATTTTAAATCCATTTCCTGGGAAAAGGGAGAAGAAGGTTTTCCCGATATTAGAACAGTAGATGGAAAAAACAACAATAACGGATATTACGAAGCGGAATTTGAATCTGTAGTTTGGGCCGCCTACTCTCCTATTCAATGGACAAAAAAGTATTATGATTCATTGGTAAGTGATAGTGCCAAGCGTAAAGATCGGATGACTCAGATACAAGCTAATGGATTTCCGTTAGGAACTATACAAAGTTCAACAGATCACGCTCCATATGCTAGCATTACTGCATATTTTTCTTCCGAAAATAAAAACCTTTGTCGCAGTATTCAGCAAAAAATAGATACCATTCAGAGAATAGAAGAAAAGAGACAGCAAAATCGAAATGAAAATCCAGATCATCAAGAACCTGAAGTAATGACAGATATGTTTGTTACCTTAGATGATCCAATAGGAAATGCCAATGAAATTGCTACTGTTTTGGCAACAGAAATCATTAGGCATCGTGCTATTCTTGAGTCTATCCAAACAGCATCTGATGTTAATCAGATTCATAAACGAATGCTGTCTAGAGGAACACCTGAAAGACTATCTGGAGAGAAAGAGCAAATTAATGCCATGTTTAATCTCGCTCTAACAACCTATCAATTAGTCTACAACAGCGAAGATATGATTGATGACTACGATGGAGGGAAAATCAGAAGATTTCGTGGTATCTATAAACCAAAATTACTAGCAGTCTTAGGTGTTGAAGAAAGAAAAGCGCAAAGAAAAATAGTTAATGGTTTCAGGGATGATCTTGGAAACTTTATGAGTACTAATTTTTATAAAGATGCTTATGTAGATTATTTAGAAGGTTCTGTTTTAAATATAATTGATGGGAAACATACCATCATGCAACATATCAGACTATTAGTCATAAACCCTCATGATATTGATCGTACGTTAGATCTTAAGGATGAGTATGAGAAAAATGATAAATGGGATTCTTTAGTTGAAGATTCTTTAAAAGAAGGTGAAGATTTCTCTTATAAAGCTGTTCTTAATAAAGAAGCTACGGTTGATGAAGAATTGATTAAACAAGGTATAGATGTCTCTAACAAAATGGCTGCTTTTGCTGAAGCTAGTTTAGAAGCCTATGCTAAATTTGCATTAGAAGATGTGGTGAAGGTTGAATCAAATATCACATTAAAAAAAGTTCCAGTTCAGGGCAGGTATAAACTTACCTTAAATAGAATGAACACCATCAACCTAAAAACTAAAGGACCCGATGGAGGAAGCGTAAAATTATACGAAGTAAAAAATAAGGAAATAATCCAAAAATTAGGAGACAAAGGAATGAAACTGGATCGTTCTAAAGACATTTTTGGATTTTATGGTGGCAGGAAAAAAAATGAAATCATACGTTTTAAAACCAATACTCCAGAAATTATATTAGTTGATTCCAAAAGAGGAAATCATATTTTTGACATCCCTGTCATAGAAGAAGTGGAAAGAGAGATCGTAAACTATACAGAAACTACAACAAAACAACCTACCAAATTAGCCAAACGTGTTGTTGGTTTCGTAAATGGAACTCCATTTAGAAGAGTAGTAGCCTTGTTACAAGTATTTAATATAACTGCTGCCTATGACTCCTTTAGTGATCAGGAGAGTGGTAAAAATGGAGTAGCTTTAGCTGGTGTGAGTTTTGAACTATTAGCAGCATCTGCATATTTCAGTAAATCTTTATTAGCAAATCAGTTGAGCGGCTCTTCATCAAAACTTATTTCTAGGTTAGCTTTCGGAGCTGAAATTGCAGGTATGGGGGTGACTGTTATTGTATGCGGATGGGAAGCCATAGAAAGTTATGGCAGACGTGATCAGGATGCTATGTGGGCTTGGGTTGGTGCTAGTGCCGCGTTCTCAGTTGCTACCGCAGCAACAATTATGGGTTCAAGTTCAGTGTTAGGTCCTTTTGGATGGATTGCTGCAGGCATTGGAGTTGGTTTAGTCATCTTGGCCTATTATTTGAAAGATTCTCCACTAGAAGCCTATTTTAAACATTTTGCCTTTAGTGATGAAAAAGCACTAGATAAAAATCCTGGTGAATTGACCTGGCGATATAACCAACGTTTTTACGATAATCGATTACAGTTAATGGGAGATTCTGATAACGAGTACCAGCGCTATACAGATTTTAAGCTAGCAGCTGCAGAATTAACGGATCTTATCGTTTGTGCAGATATACGATTAACTCCTGGTAAAGTAGTAAATCAAACCAAAGACTATATACAATCTTATAGTAGACATATAGTAGGAACCACTATCAAAGAAGGTGATATCAAGGAGTTTACAGCTACTATTAGCTTTAGACAATTTTTTACAGACCCTAGTCAGTTATCGTATGAAGTATATTACTACCAAGAAGGTGTCCTTAAAGGTGGAGGTATTAAATTAGATATTAATGCGTCCGTTACCCGTAAAAAAGGAACTAAAGAAAAACCACCACAAGCGATTATTAATTTTGAAATACCAGATCAATATCTGGTCGGTGATAATAAAAAAAGCCAAGTATTAGTAGTATGTTACCTAGATATTGGTCAAGGCAAATACTATCCGAATCGTTATAATACAGCAGAACGATATATTGGAGTTATAGCGGGTGTTAACCAATTAAAATCTGAAACTATAGGAAATATGGGTATTACTAAAATGAATCACACCTACCATAGCAACGCACGTGTAAATACTTTAGAAAGTCTAAAATCTGGAAATGCGTGGAAGAAGTAAATCCAATGGGTTCTAAAAAATTAAAAAAGAAAATAAAAAAGAGGTTAAACACGTATCTTAAATTTGAGATTACAGATTCCTTCAAAAAAATTGATAAAAAATTTCTAAAACAATATAAGAAAAGGGAAGTTTTTGAAAAAATTGATGACCGCACAGTTGTTATCGATACTATGAGAATTCTTTCAGCCTATGCAGGAGGTATTCTATCTGTTTTCGGACTTATTTTATTATTTATTATTGCTCCTGACAATAGTTTTCTCACAATTCCGTGGATTGTTTTTTATTCAATACTTTTTTTAGTGTTTGTTCTATTCACAATATATGCGCTTACATTATCAAAACAATATATAATATTGGATAGAGTTAATGGATTATTTACATTTCCACGAAAGTTATATGGGCCACCATTTACAATTGAATTCGATAAAGCTGTAGTATATTGGGTAGGAACCGGTGGAGCATCTGGTAACATAGATATGAAACTTGCAGTAGCATATCCTAATAATAAGCTTTTAGGAACGTATCTTAGTGCTCATGTAGAATTTTACTATGAAATTTGGTCATTCTATGTATGGTATATGGATAAAAACAGGCCTTTACCTCCTGGAGATGCCTTTGATCCATATAGAGAAAAAGATTTTTTAAGACGAAAAGCGGAGGGATTTCCTCCTCCACTCTATAAAAGCTATATCCCTACTCCAGAAGCCACTCCAGAACAACAAGCAGAGAGAGAACAATACTGGACAGATGAGCAGTATACTGAAAAATTTGAAAGAGAAGATAGATCAGAACGGTATGACCCGAAGAAGCATACAAATTGGCATGAAGCTATTTTTTATGAACCGAACACAGAGATACCTGTTGCCAATCGATATGTGAAGTTTGTTTTTAATGACGGTCGTATCATATATTCAAAAACAAACGAAAAAGGAAGTCTTTTTGAACCACCAGAGCATGAGAATTTCGAAATGCAGTTTATCAATATCAAAAAATAAAAACAGTAAATTTCAATCTTCTTTTGCTTCCATAGAAATATAGACACTTACTCTTGAGTTCGGGTTTAAGTAATCATATTTTGTTTGTACAAAATTAAAAAACTTATCATTTAATTTTTTTATTTCAAGATAAACAATATCGGCTTTCATTGGATTGGTGGGATTGTATGTTTTCTTTTTTTCCTGTATTTCATTAACATCGGTAAGTTCCCAGGTTCCTTTTATAGTTTTATCCTCTGAATTCTCTTCAAAAGTTCCATCTGCCAAATACTTTTTCCAGCGTTTTCCATTATGGCTAAAAAGACGGGTAAAGCGTTCATTACGCCCTTCCACAATTGTCTTTGCTGATACCTTTTTTACTGAAACTGACACGGTTTCATCTTTCAGAAACATCGCCTTATTCAATATGTTTTTTGCTATCTCAATATTCTTTTCGGAATCATCTGGTATTTCCAGCTGAAAAGCATAATCCGTTACAATCCATTTTTTGGAACTTAGAATTTTTACAAACGAATCAGCAATTTTCTTATTTTTTTGCTCTAATAATAGTTGTTTTTCTTCTTCAATTTTTCTTTTCCTTTCTCGATCACTATTTTCAGCTTCAATTAAAAGATCAAAATAAGTTTTATTCTCAACAGATATATTGTTTGCTTCCAGCTCTCCAATATAATCACGTACAAGAATTAAATCTTGCTTTGAAACTTGCTCTGAAATATTTTCCAGATCTTGTTCTAATGAAGATTTTTGATATTTTTTATCAAGACCTGATTTACAAGATGTAGAAATAACCAATGCTACAACATAGAATATTTTTACACTGATGGAAATTAGAAATTTGTATTTTTTAGATACCACTTTAAATCATTGTTTTAAAATTAATAAAACCTAAGTATGTCTTACTTAACAATCCTTTGGTTAGTTTATTATAACGTAAAAGATTTTTTTATAAAATTACAACATCAAAAGTTTTTACTGCATCATCAAAGTTAACGGAATTGTATAAGTACTTAGCATGAGTTCTCCATCCTTATTCTTTGCAGGACTTATCACCTTAATATTATTCACAATTAATTTGAGATCATAACAAAGCTCTGCATCTGGAAATTCGACATTTATATTTTTTATAACTCCATCTATATCAATTACAAAATCCAAAAAAAATCTAAACCTACTGTTTCCCGCTAAGGACTCATATTTTTTTAAATCAAGTTTATCTGAAATAATTTCCCGTATAGCTCGATTAAAACAAGTCCTTAAACGACTGGTGTTTTCAAAATCCTCGCAGGTTTCTACAATGGGATATCTTGATATGAGATCATTTTTAAGAATTTCTTCATTTATGTTAACTTGTTTAAAAACAGAATCAATTTTTTGTTCTACATCTACAATGGTGTTCTCCTGCGTATTTGTCGATTTAAGTAAAAAATTAACTTTTTCGTCCTCTATCTTTTGTACCTGAAATTTTACGGGTTTTATGAATCCAAATATTATTTTTTCACCGTTTTCAACAGGCATAAAGGCCAATGGGACTTCTTTCTCTAAAGAAATTATATTTTCTCCTTCAATAATTCGCCAAATAGAATTCTCAAACTGCTTAATATTTCTTTTGACTTCTTCCTCACTGCCATCATAAATGAATAAAAAGGAACCATCTCCTTTAAAATGCAAAATGGTTTTAGCTAATTCATTAAACAGCTTTTTTTCTCTTTTATCATTGAATTTGTTTTCTGGCAAAATAACCTCTTCAATCTTCCACTTTCCAGAAACCCAATTATTGGTGATTGGCTGACTAAAAAGTAGTGAAGAATAAACGAGAAGGAATATGATTGTTATAAAACTTTTACGCTTAGAGAGCATTGATGAATAATCTTGTGAGTTAATGAAATAGTTAATAGTAGAAAAGAAATTTCACCGCTAATACTTACTAGTTTTTTAGCTTCTCTCTTTAAATTTGGATAGTGATTGTTATCAGAGAAACGCTTGTATTATGATATATATTTAACATAAAGGCTAACCTAATAATAGTCAGCCCTTATGTTATAATATAAGGGTAACACTTTTTATTGTTGTTCATAATCAGAATTCCATTCGGATCCGTCGTCTCCTTTTTGACCATCCATTTTGATCATAAAATTTTTAGCGGGGAAGTAGGGTTTCATATGAATATCCAGATGAATCCGGTCTTTTTCTTGTAAATCCTGTTCAAATCTTTTGATAGAAAAGTCCTCAATCAATTGATCTGGTCCAGTAATGCCATCCAGAAATTTAACAATTTCATCCATTAATTCTCTTCTGGTTTTTGCATTAAAGTTTTCAAAAGCTCTTCTATTTAAGAAGTCCATTAATACTTTGGTTACATAGTCAAATACTCTAACAACAGAATAGGTTTGTAAACCTAGATTATCGCCATTGAACAGTGTTTTAGCAGAAAAGGCCATTACTTTACCATATTCGTTAACCATAGGAACGAGACCTAGTTTTTCCAATTGTGAAATTTCACCTTTTTTAAGATCAAAACGAACCCCATCCACTTCATTCATTCCTCCAAATTTCTTACCAGCTGTTACCTGAGACATCAAGGTTTTATATATTTTCCCTCCCAATGCACTGGATGGGGGAACAAACAAGTCTTCATCTTCACCTATTTCATCGTGTTTACCACGTCCAACCAACCAATTGCAAGCCATAATCACATTGGAACGGTATTTATCCCCTCCGGTAAGGTTAGCAGCTTCAAACATCTCCATTACATCATCTGGTTCGTCTAGATGCTCAAAATCTGTCACCATCATCACCTTGTTTTCATGTGCAATTTTGGCCCATTTTTCTACTACTTTGTTAGAACCTAAGTACCCAGGTACTATTAAAAGGCCGTAGTTGTCTCTAAGGTCTAAACGATCATATCCTTGCACTAGTTCTTCTTGTACTGCATCAATAAACCTTGTATTGTCAAGATCCTTAAGCTGTTCCAGTTCTGCATTTAAGATATTTATATTTTTAACTTTTTGAGATTCCGTATTTTTAAAGAATAAGGCAACAGATCTGTAAGACTGTTCAAGGTCTCTGGTTTGCTCTAGTGCGGCACCCAAATTTCTCTTTAAGGATTTAGAAGCAACATCAGATCTTTTTTCTGATTCTTCTACCATTGCTGATAAATCGTCTGAAGAAGAAAGTATTTCATCCCATATCTCCAAGGTTTTCACCAACTTCTGGCGCTCTAACTTTTTTGATGATTCGGTTAAGAATATTTTTTTTCTTGCTTTTCGGTCTGGATTCATGTTTTGAACGTCATCAATACATGCTTCTAAAAGATCAAACCCACCATATTTAGCTAACTTTTCCTCATTTATCTTTAGCTCTTGGGCAGGATTCTCTATTTGAATAGTTTCTTTTGACTTCTTTCCTAATATTGCCATGGTATGTTTTTTAGCCTTGTTGTTGTATTTCAGCAATTAACGATTTAATAGATTTCAAAAGAGCATCTTTTGCATCTGGATCGGTAAGGGCAGCTTTCAAAATTTTATTTGATTTGAGTTGTTTAACAACTTTCAGGTACTGGTCTTTTTCAGTATCTAGATCATTAAGGTATTTACTTTGATCTATAATTCCTTTTTTTCCAAAATTTCCCAGGTGACTGAATTTTAATGTTTCCTTAGATTGAACTCCATCTGCATCTTCAAATGCCACTTCAACTTCAGGTTTATAGTTCTCAAAAACATCATCTATAGTTTTTAGTCCTGTAACCACTTTTGGCTTTAACGGCTGATCCTGAGTTAGTTTTTGAATGAGGAGTGTTTTATTCTGTCCAATTTCAAGAATAGCTTCACCCGCATCTGTTTTTACCTCAGTTCCTCCTAGTCCGTAAGTTTTATCCATCTAATGTTAGATTAAGTGTTAGTATTTTATAAAAATAAAAAAAATATTACAAATTAATATATAAATACGTATGTATAATGATATCATTAGCTATAATTCCATATTAACTTTTCTTTCTTTTCATCTAAATGCACTAAACTTCCTTTTTGAATTTTCCCTGTAATTAGTTGTCTTGATAAAGGAGATCTTAATTCTGTTCTTATAATACCCCGTAAGGGTCTCGCACCATATTTTGGTGTAAAACCTTTATAGGCAAGAAATTTTTTGGCATCCTCGGTTAATTCGAGCGTAATTTCCTGTTTTTCTAATGCCTTATGTAAATCTTTCATTTGAACTTCAAAAATCTTAATTACATTATCTTTAGTAATAGGAGAAAATGGAACTATTTCGGTTAAACGTCCTAGAAACTCGGGTCTAAAATGATTAGACATTAGTTCTAACAAATCTGATGATTTTGGAATAATGCCTTGCTCAAAAGATTTTACAGCATGTTCACTCCCAATATTTGAGGTGAATAAAATAACTGCATTTGAAAAATCACCTGTTTTTCCAAGACGATCATTTAACTTGCCTTCATCTAAAATCTGAAGAAAAATATCAAAAACGGAAGGATGCGCTTTTTCAATTTCATCAAACAGTACTATAGAATAGGGTTTATGTCTTATTTTGTTCACTAATAAGCCACCTTCTTCATAGCCAACATAACCAGGGGGGGCTCCATAGAGCAAGGCCGCTGAGTGCTCTTCTTTGAATTCTGACATATCAAACCTGATAATAGCCTCCTCCGTTTGAAATAGAAATTCTGCAAGTGCTTTGGCTAACTCTGTTTTTCCAGTGCCTGTAGGTCCTGTAAAAAAGAATGAGCCTATGGGTAATCCAGGTTTACTTAATCCTGAACGAGATTCCAGAATTGCTTCTGTAATTGTTTTAATAGCATGATCTTGACCAATAACACGTTTTTTTAGGTGATCTTCCATAGTTAATAGCCGCTCTTTTTCATCTGCTTGTAGTTTTCCTACTGGAATCCCTGTTTTATTTGCGATTGTTGAGGAAATATCGTGTTTGTCAATAACGTCTTTTTTGGTATTTGCTTTTTCCGAAAATTTATCCAGTATATTTTCTATTTTGCTAACACCTAAATTGTAATCATCACTCGGATGGAATATATCATCTTCATTGAGATCAGTAAACAAAAGATAGCTAAAAATATTTTTTAGATTTTTCAATTGCCAGTTAATACTTTCAGTTTTTTCAAGAACCGTTTTATCACTATCCTCAATCCCTTTTAAATTATTTTTTACGAGTGTGATTTTTGAGATGGTAGTTTCAATCATATAACGAGAAGCAGACATAGTACGATCTATTAAATCGATAGCAGAATCTGGCAGACTTCTATTTTTACTGAATCTTTTTGACAGTCTAATTGCTTCAGAAATTGTTTCATCATCTATCTCTAGATTATGATGCTGCTTGTACTTATCAATGGTGTTTGAGATCATTTCTAATGCATCATCTTCTGAGGGTTCTTCTAATAATACATTTTCAAATCGGCGAGATAATCCCTCATCTATTTCAATATATTTTCTATACGAATCATTAGTTGATGTTGCGATAAAAGTAACTTCACCTTTAGCTAATTCCGATTTTAAAATATTTACCAAACCTTGATTGCCTGAATCTTTATTGGTAAGATTATTTATTTCGTCTATTAATAAAATAGGCTTTTCAAATTCTTTTAAAGCATTGATAATCTTCTTGAATCTATCTTCTATTTCACTTTTGTAACTGGCACCAGAAACTAAATGAACAAAATCTAACTCGTATATCTGAGCATTTTGCAAGGCGTTTGGAACCGTACTTTTAACAATTGCTTCAGAAAAACCATCAAGCAAAACAGTTTTACCAACACCTGGCTCGCCCATAATTAAAACATTGGGTTTTGAATGTCTTCCTAATATTTCAATAATCATTTTTATTTCGGCATCTCTTCCAAAAATATTTTGAAATGTATTTGTGTGAATTTCATGGGTTTTATCAATACAGTATTCATCTAGGATACTTAGATCAACTTTACTATTAATACCAGATTTTTTCTGTTTTAATGTAGAAGAGGAGGTGTTTGAATTGGAAGTAGATTGCTTGACAGAAATTAAAATTTCATCTGATTTAAGCGGGAGCGTTTTTAATTGTTCATAAGAAAATCCTACACCAGGAGTGCATATGGATATCAATAAGGATACCGGAGATATCTCATCTTCTCCAAGTTTAAGTTTGATGTTGTCTGCCTCATTAAAAATAGCATCAATTGTTTTATCTCCTAGTATTTTATCTGGAATAACGGCAGACCTTGGTAATGCTTCTATACGAACTTCGCACCATTCTTCTACATAGTATATATCTGCATCTATTGCAGAAAAAATACTATTGAGTTGTGCATCTTTATGCAGTAATGCTTTTAAAAGATGTGCAGAATTATACTCTTTATTATGAAATTCTCTTGAAATGGATTGAGCAATGTGAATGATACTTTCTACATTCTTTGAGATTGGATAGTCTAATACTTGCATAAAGATTGAAAACTATTATTACCGATGATTATTTTGGAAAATTCATGTATAAAGAAAATCTTAATTACCATTTAATCAAATAGATTGCCCTGTCTTGAGCTAACTTTTGATGTGCATTAGTAGGCACAGTTCGTTTATTGTTATGATTAAAGCGAAATAAATAAGAATTACTTCATGAAGGGAAAGTACAATAAACTATTTATTTAACAAAAAAACTACTATTTTTTTGTTATTATTTTCTAATTAAATAAGCTTTTAACTTACATTTATATATGGTTTTTACGCATATGAAAGATTTAGTTGCAAATAGTTTTTTTAAATGGGATGCTATTGATTTAAGTAAAGAGAATTACTCTACTTGAGGCAATTTATAACTAGTATAAGCTCCTGCAAAACCAAAGAGAGATAGGATTAGAATAACCCATTCAGTTGAAATAAGAGATGCCAAAGCACTAATTCCTCCAGTGATGAGCAATATAAAACCAATTAGCGTATTGCTAACCGCCACATAGTCAGTTCTTTTATTTCCTTTAGCCATGTCAACTATATAGGTTTTTCTCCCTAACCGAACACCGCTATGGGCAATACCTAGTAAGAAAAATGCAATAGGGTAGAGCCACACTTGAGTTCTTAGATAAGGAAAGCCAACTAAGATAATAAACATGAAAATACCAATAGAAGCTGTAAGCAATGCTGCTCTTACCATTACTTTATTACTTGCAATATCTGCCATTTTACCCCAAATGGGTGCACTAATAATGGAAGCAATTCCATTTGCTATGATAAACAAGCCAAGTATATAACTTTCTGTACCAAGGTAATTTTGGGCTAAAATTATGTAAAAAGGAGCTGTTAAAGCAGAACAAAGAAGCAGAGATCTGGAAATTATGAAGTTTCTGAAGTGTTTGTCTGTGTGTACTAGATTTAACTTTTTAAAAGCTTCTTTCCAATCATTATTGTCATTATCAGAAGCTCCAGGAAATTCTTTGATATTGGCATAAATAATTGCGGCTAAAAGCCATAGAGAACCCGCGAAGAAAATTACATTAGAATAAAATTGTACATCTACATCACCTTTGGATTTATAGATCATATATAGTCCTGCTACAAGAACTAAAATACCTGATACAGATGCGGTATACCCTTTGAGTTTACCTCTACGTGTTTTAGGGATGGTTTTCCCAAGTACATCTTTTGAAGCTACTGAGCATAGACCGCGAGACAGACTGAAAGTCACGATGAATATTATGATCAACCAGCCGGCATTTACCCCCGTAAATGAAAGAGCCACTATGCCTATAGTAATTATGGAGATAAACTGTAAAACAGATCCAAGAACCCAAATCCATTTTCGAATTTGCTTTTTTTTCACATAATTAGCAATTATAATCTGCGGAAGCATTGAACCGGACTCTCGAATAGGTACTATAAAACTTATTAAATATACTGGAGCATTCACATAAGTCATAAGCCAAGCAAGAACAGTTTTAGGATTGCTTAACGTATCTCCTAATTTGGTTAAAGAAAAACTAATTAGAAGTAGAAAGTAATTCTTTGGAGTTTCTTTACAGGCGTCTTCAGTAATATCTTTGCAAATCCGTTTTTCATTTTCTTTATTTATAAAGTCATAAAAACGGTCTAGAATGGGATTTCTTTTTTTTGACATATTTATGCAGGAACAGAAACGGCAAGATTTAGATAACGTCTAAATGGTAACATCTCTTTATAAATAGCAATTACTTTTTGATCAAAATCTTCTTTCATTACTTCTTTTTGGTTGAGATCATATTGCACGGCAAAAGTTTTATGGCGCAAAAGATCAATATGTTTGTGGTCTTGTGAATATCCTTTTGGTGCTGTTTTTAATTTTTCTTCATCTTTAAGTAAACCTCCAAAAATTTGTCTAAAACTTTCTTTGTGGATGATTTTTAGAAATTTTTCGCCATCGTAATCAATTGCATCTCTAATACTTTTTAAAATATTGTTTGATGGACGATAATAACCACCCGCAATAAAAGATTCATTGGTTCCTAAATGTATATAGAAATCACCTTGTTTTGATTCTTGATCTAAACCCGCTCCAAAATGATCTTTATATATTGGTTTTTCTGGATGAAACATTAAATTGTTGTTTATTCTATTAATGGCTTTTTTTCCAGGAGTATCCGTATATTCAGGATCAATATGTGCAAGTTTTAAATTCATCTTATCTAGCCAGTTGATGTACCAACCTCTTACTTCATGATAGTTTTTGCGGTTGGTATCCATCCAATCTTTGGAATTATTTTCCTGCAAAGCATTTAAGAAAGTATAAAGTTTATGAAAACTCATAATTTTTGTATAAAAATAAATAATTTACATCACTATAAAGCTCTTTAATGTTAGAAAAAGATCCTTATTGCATACAAAGTGAACCTTAATGATTTTGATGATCAATATGATGTTTCTGAATTTACTATTACCAGATTGTTTAACTTATATTTACTAAAAATCGAAAGTAGCGAATGACTTTATTATTTGATAATTAGGCAAGGCTGTTATAATACTAGTAACAACGGTATCGTTATAAGTAGATTTATTCTATCTAAAAACTATGGATAAAATTATGTTTGTTCATGGTTTTTTATTTTTTTAAGTTTAATTGAATTCTAAGTGCAACACGAACATTAAAAATGGATAACGCGATCACCATTTATTTTAGGCGTAATGTTTATATTAATTTTAGATAAAACATTACAAACAAATTACCTTGTCACGAGGGTATTAAACTTCCGTTTCTTAGGAGATATGAATAAGGAGTATCCAAATAGAGACCATTAATTACTGTTAATGAGGGTACGGTATCGAGAGAATTAAAAAGAAATAGATCACAAGAGAAATCATATATAAAGATTCACAGGTTGCTATTATTGATCTCATAGGAATTGATGAGTGACTTTAAGTTGTAGATCAATGCTCCTGCCTGAGTGATTTAAAATTAGATCTATAATGGGAAGTAAATATTAATTAACGTGATTTCTATGATATAACCTCCATAAAATATAATCTCGAAAATTTTACACTATTTTAATCTAACAATCTTATTTTTAGATTATTACTTTCATTTTCTTTGCTCGCACAGGGGCGAACGTAAAGAAAACAGCTAGTAGCTGTTTTTAGTGAAGCAGCCAGGTGGTGTAGGGAAACCAAAAGAAAAGACACTTTTTAGTTCATGTCATATCTGTTTTGCATTAGAGTGTTCGTGAATCTTTGATTTCCAAGGTATTTTTGTCCAGAAAGTGGACAAAACCACAAGGCTTTGCTAAATTTTAGTTCACTATACTCTATTTTCTTCAAAGGAGTTCATGAATTTACTTGTTTTAACCATAGAATACGGGGGCTTCGAAAATTCTTAACGGAAAACCTTGTTATACTGCGGAAAAAGACAATTTCGAACTCGATTTTAATTCTTATTTACATCGAACTGACGTTAATTAGCAATCTTAGCAACTACAGACCGAGCCAAGCTAAGAAGTATGATTGAAAAACTCATTAGTGAAAATATAGACGAAGTCTGTCAAAAAATTATCAATGCTCATCAATAGCTTGGACATAATACTAAATCAGTTCCTGACCATCTAAGAAAAAAAGGACAGACTTTAAATAAAGTTGAAGTCCATTATTTTAATTCATACCGTTTGTAGCATAGTGCCTTACATGCCCTTCATTTTAAATATGCTACTTCTTCTTGGAGGTTCTTCTTTATTTTTTCCTTTCTTTTTTCCTTTGTTTTTTTCTTCGATTCTTCTTTTATCTAGCGGAGTATGTTCTCCACGGATTAAACTTTGGGTTTTTGCGCTCCAACCAGAAGTTACTTTTAAGTTATGGTGTTGTCTTACTATTTTATGTTCTTGAACATTTTGAGAGCAAAACCAATCTCCTTTAATGCACCATGCCAAGGGTTCATCAGGCTCTTGCGCAACAGCTGGAACAAGTTCTGCTTTCCCCTTTTCCTTATTTTCACTTTTGGCTGCTTTTGCTATATTCTCATTCATTTGATTTGTTAAGTAGCCCATTTGATCGCCATGTTGGAACATAGCATAGTCTGATCCTTTCTCAATATTAATTAAGAAGGCTACTTGAGTTCGTCTCTTCTTGTCACCTTTATTTACTGTTTTATCTACACGAAAGGTTCCTGATCTAATAGGTAGTTTGTTGTTTGGATCTTTCCTTTGGTCATCCGCAATTTGTTTATTAAGACCTGATAATATTGCAGCTTTTTCCTTAGACCCTTCTGGAATAGGTTTCCCATCTTTATATATTTCACCAATATCATAATCACCAGTATATAAAAGATGTTGCCATTTGTCTTCCATTTCTTTTTGATAAGGCTCAAGATTTTCTAATTCCAAATAAGGTATATATTCTATTGAACCCTCTTCATTTTGAACAGGATCTATGCTGAGATACTTCTGAAGTATTGTTAATGGATCGTTTTTGTTCTCTAATATGGGATCTGATTCGTCTAATAAATCCCTTTTATCTATAGCAAGGCCTAATAATGTTTTATCTTCAGACCAGTGACCTACAAATCCAACGAGGTCACTTGTGGAAACCCCTTTTATATCATGACTATCTATTTGTGATGAAATTTCTTGATTCAGACTATTACTTTCAACATTCTCACTTACACCATTATCACTTACACTACTGTCACTTGCACCACTATCACTCAAACTACTCATACTGCTCAAACCGCTACTCATACTGCTCATACTACTTAAAGGACCAGTACTACTCTTATTACTTTTACTGAGTACCCTACTATTTCTGCGGTTCATAAAGTCACTTTTCCTTAAGTCTTCCCCAGAAATGTTATCCATACTTGTCATACTGCTGGAACGATGGACATTGTCTTTACCACTTTTACCAGCCGTACTTTTCTTATAGGAACTAATATTACTGCCGTCCATAGATCTCCTTCGATTTGTGTAAGCCTTAGCATTATCACCCATACTTTCTGTAATGCTCATACGACCTATATCTTCAATACTTCCCCTACGATTGATGCTGTTTTGACTACTGATAGTACTCATTACTTCCGAAACTTCTGGATAATTTTTTTCTAAAGAGCTAGATTTTATCGTTTTTTCTAAAATGGAATGAGGTTTGGCTTTGGCACCTTGTTCTATTCTCAATAGAGAAAATAAGCCAGTTTCTCGAATTGATAAGCTTATGTTGTTTTTTTTACAAAAGGCAGTAATGGATTTTTGGTGCATATCTGTAACAAAAGATTTTGTTACTTGTGCTGCAGCTCTTTTAAGCACTCCTATTTGTGCAGGAGTTAAGAAGTCATTTAGTTCTTGAGCCATGTATTTTAAATAAATTATAAAACATTTTAATATAATGAGAAATAATTGCTTGTGATTCATTGTAAGTTATAACTGTGCGCTATTTCGTAATAAATGAGTTGAATGTAAAAAAGACCTAAGGGGTTTAAATCTAATCACTTACAATTGTTTTCTTTTCTCGTAAGTTTTTTCACAATACTTGATAAGATATCTCTAATTGAATACTAACTTTCTTTAATTTCAGGACGAATTTTGGGTAGCTATAAACTTTACTTATACTTGATAAGTCTATATTTTTTATAGAGTTTGGAATGTATTGTTCGCTTTTTTCAAGATAAGACATTTAAATAAAAACCTAGTATAACCAGGTTTTGTATCCTGTAGCGAGATCGGGAATTACCTTCGGTGATTCCTTTGGGGGGAAGCTTTACATTTCACAAAACCGCCATCGCTTTGCGCTGTCTTTTTTTATTTATCTCAATCATTAGACGATTACAATCGCCACGGGAAGTTTAAGCTATGTTTGAGTGAAATTTAATAACGCTGTTTAATTATTGAGTTTTTATATCTATTATCGAGAATTACCTTCGGTGATTCCTTTGGGGGGAAGCTTTACATTTCACAAAACCGCCATCGCTTTGCGCTGTCTTTTTTTATTTATCTCAATCCTTAGACGATTACAATCGCCACGGATTTCTATAAATAAAAAAAACCCGGATAAACCGGGTTTTTTGTAATGTAGCGAGATCGGGAATTGAACCCGAGACCTCCGGGTTATGAATCCGACGCTCTAACCAACTGAGCTACCTCGCCAAATAACGCTCCTTGAACGCGGCTGCAAATATAAAAACAAAATAACGTATGTCAAATGATTGCGAGAAAATATTTTTGATAATAACTTGTTAGTATTAAACAGAAATAATTATATTGTCAATTATTAAACAACAAACCCATGCAGGATAAAATAAAATACGAAATAGAGTTTCCCCTTCATTCCTCACCAACGTTATTATATCAATACATTTCAACACCCTCGGGATTGTCTGAATGGTTTGCAGATAATGTAAATTCAAGAGGAGAATTGTTTACATTTATCTGGGATGACACCGAAGAAAAGGCTAAGTTGTTGAGAAAGAAGAATGGAGAGATGGTTAAATTTAGATGGGAAGAAGCAGAAGATGATGAATCATTTTTTGAACTACGTATTGTAGTTGATGAAATAACTAAAGACGTTTCTTTGGTTGTGACAGATTTTGCAGAGGAAGACGAAGTTGAAGAAGCCAAAATGCTATGGGATAATCAAATTTCCGACTTAAAACATGTAATAGGTTCCGTTTAAAATGATCCTTAAATAAAGTATATTTGCCCTGATTTAAATCAGGGTTTTTTTATGGTTAATTTTAATGGTAAACTACTTGCAGATGGAACAGCTTTTTTAGCTGAGTCTAATCGTGCTCTAAAATATGGAGATGCAATTTTTGAAACCATAAGAGTGGTGAATAAAAAAATTATCTTTTGGGAAGATCATTACCTAAGGCTAATGGCGTCTATGCGCATATTAAGAATGGATATCCCCATGAACTTTACCATGGAATTTCTGGAAGAATCTATTCTTACAACCATTAATGCAAACGGACTCGCATTGAAAACGGTAAGAATTAGGTTTACAGTTTTTAGAAATGGAGGAGGTTTATATACTCCAGAGAATCATGACATATCTTACATTATAGAGGCGGCACCTATGTCAAATCCATTTTATAAACTGTCTTCTGAACCTTATGAAGTAGAACTTTTCAAAGATCATTGGGTGAATACAGGGTTGCTTTCTACGCTTAAATCTGCCAATAAACTTATCAATGTTTTAGCAGGTATTTTCGCAGATGAAAATGGATATGATAATTGTCTTTTGTTAAATCATGAAAAAAATGTAGTAGAGGCTCTTAATGGGAATCTATTTGTAGTCTCTGGGAGCACGGTTAAAACACCTCCGTTAACAGATGGTTGTCTCAATGGTGTTTTAAGAAAGCAATTGATTAAGATGATTAATAAAAATCCCGATTTACATTTCGAGGAATCTTCGGTATCTCCTTTTGAGTTGCAGAAAGCAGACGAGCTATTTATAACAAATGTAATTTCGGGGATACAACCAGTTACCAAATATCGTAAAAAATCTTTCGGCAATTTAATCAGTACAAAACTGGTTCAGGATTTGAATGTATTCATTAGAATCTCTTAATTGAGATTGGGATTTTCAGGAGCATTAGACCAAAGCATATAATCTCCCCCTAATTCCAACATTTTTTCTTTCCAGAAGTAATTTGCAGATTTACGGATAATATTGCTTTTGTATTTATTCTCCAATACAATCCAAGAACTGGACTGTAGTTCTTTGTCTAATTGCAAAATTTCCCATCCTGAATACCCAAGAAAGAAACGAATATCTGAAGATTTGATAGTTCCTTGGTTAATTAAGTCTATAATTTCTTCAAAGTCTCCTCCCCAATATACACCATGTGAAATTTCAATGCTATTGGTAATAAGGTCAGGGACACGATGAATAAAGTATAAGTTATCCTGCTCTACGGGACCTCCATTATATACCTTCATTGATTTTTTAATCTCCGGAACTAATTCATTGAGATGAAAAGCAAGGGGCTTATTAAGAATAAAACCTATAGATCCCTCTTCGTTATGTTCAGCTAGCAGTACTACCGACCTATTGAATGATACGTCTCCTATAATAGATGGTTCCGAAATAAGCAAATGCCCTTTCTGCGGTTTAGTAGCTACCATACATATAAAGTTTTCCTAAAGCTAAATAAAAAATCAAAAAAATCAAATTTTAGCGTGTTTATTTCGATATAAGACAATAAAAAAGCACCTAAAAAGGTGCTTTAATAATTTATTTTCTAAGGAAAAATTAATTCACTGACTTACTTAAATCAGCTCCTGCCTTAAATTTAACTACATTTTTAGCAGCAATTTTAATGGTTTTTCCTGTCTGTGGATTTCTTCCGTCTCTAGCGGCTCTTCTAGTTACAGAGAAAGTACCAAAGCCTACCAAAGAAACTCTTCCACCTTTCTTAAGAGCACCTTCAACGTTGCCTAAGAAAGATTCCAATGCTTTTTTTGCTGCTGCTTTAGTGATGCCAGCATCTGCTGCAATAGCATCGATCAATTCTGTTTTGTTCATAATAAAATTTTTAAAACTAATTGTTGGTTAAACATTTATTTTAATTATTGTGACAAATTTATATGGATTTATGTATCACGCAAGTAAAATCAAGGGAAAACGCTTATTTTGTTGATAACTTAACACCTTTGTTAATAAAGTGAGCAGAATTATCGGTTTTTTCGTTCAACCCTTTAGCAGCAAGGGTTTACCGCATTCTGGCATTATTATCAAATGAGTATCCATTAAGCACATCTTTTATGTTCATTTTTCGCTTTCCGGGAAGCTGCATTTCCAAAATGTGTATGTACCCATCTTTAACTGCTACCTTAAGACTATGTTTTTCTATTATTAATTGACCTGGTTCCAACGTATGACTAGATTTTTCAGGTTGGGATCTAAAAATTTTAACTTTCTCTTCTTTAGTTTCTTCATTTACCAACCAACTCCAAGCTGCAGGATATGGACTTAAACCACGAATTTTGTTATGAACGTTTTCAGCCGAGTTCTTCCAGTCAATCTTGCAGTTGTCTTTAAATAATTTGGGTGCTGCTTTATGGACGTCTGTTCCCGGTTGTTTCCTTGTCTTAACGGTTCCTTTTTCAATAGCTCTAATGGTGTCTATTACCAATTCAGCTCCGGTATACATTAGCAAATCATGTAATTCACCAGCATTCATACTATTATCTATGGAGACTTCTTTTTGAAGAATGATTTCTCCGGTATCAATTTTTTCGTCAATAAAAAATGTAGTAACACCAGTTTTAGTTTCCCCATTAATAAGTGCCCAGTTAATAGGAGCAGCTCCTCTATAATTGGGAAGGAGGGAGGCGTGTAAATTAAAAGTACCATAGGATGGCATGTCCCATACTACTTTTGGAAGCATACGAAAGGCAACTACTACATGCAAATTCGCGTTTAAATCTTTCAATTCTTTTATAAATTCTTCATCTTTAAGATTTGTAGGCTGTAGCACAGGAATTTCTTTAGTAACTGCAAACTTTTTCACTGCAGACTCTTGAAGCTTTCTACCTCTCCCCGCAGGTTTGTCTGGTACAGTAATAACCCCCACGACGACTAATTTTTCTTCTAGCATTTTTTTTAAGATGGCCACCGCAAAATCTGGTGTGCCCATAAATACAATTCTTAAATTTCTCATTTGTGAAGACTATATTGATTGATGTTGTTTAATTTAATTTTTCCTTTTTCTAAAAGTGATCGCAAAATAAAAAGTACGGTTTGCTCTTTAAAAGTAAGAGATTTCAAAATATTTTCTGAAGTTTCAGGTTTCTTTTTTAAAAGGTCAATAATTGCCTCTCCAACCAAAACAGCAACTTCTTCCGTAAGTTTATCTGGCTGGGAGATACAAACAGAGCAAATACCACAAGAAGATGCATTTGTTTCACCAAAGTACCTTAATAATTGGATGCTTCTGCAAACATTATTGGTATTCACATAAGAGATCATGTCTTCTACCTGTTGGTGCCTTAATTTTAAATGTGTTTTAATATCATTGGCGAAAAGATGAATGGTTTGCTCGTCTTCCCTTGGTACTAAAAAAGTAATTTCTGCATCGGTATGGTTTGCAGTATAGTAGATGATATTATCTTTCTCTAATTGATTTAGAATATCTAGTATTTTTTTTTCTGAATTCCCCGTTTTTTTAGCTATGAGTGTAGGATTGATTGGAGTTTGTAAATCAAAAATCCCTCCATAAGTTCTAAGGATAGCCCTTGTGATTTCTTCAAAATTTCGATTTCTATTTAGGTATTCAAACAATTGATTTGTAGAGACCTTAAACTGAACCTTAGTTTTTCTGTGAAAACTCTCAGAAAGTCGCAATACACCATGTCGGTCTAAAAGCTTCATGGCATTGTACGTTTTTTTACTTGGCAATTCGTATACGGAACAGAAATGGGCAAATTTTAATTGATGGGTACTTTCACTTCCTTCACCATAAGGTATTTGAAGATAATTATTTAACCTTCTGTACACAAGTTTTACAAAGGTTACATCTGGTAAATGCGTAAGAAATTGTTTTTTTAAAAGGATTCCGTCACTTTCACTCACTATAAGATAAGCAAAAGCAGGTTTTTCATCCCTTCCTGCACGTCCAGCCTCCTGATAATAATTTTCTACATTTTCGGGCATTGCCAAATGAAATATACTTCTTACATCTGGCTTATCAATCCCCATACCAAATGCATTAGTTGCAACTATTACACGAATCTCATTCTTAAGCCACGCACGTAGTTTATTTTGCTTGTCTTCTGATGAGATACCTCCATGATAAAAGTCGGCTGTTATACGGTGTTGTTTCAAATAAGTACTAATATCTAAAGTAGCTTTTCTATTTCGTACATAGATGATAGCACTTCCGGGATGTTTACCTAATAAATGGATGGTAGTTTGTAATTTATTTTCATGCCTGATTACTTGATAGGAGATATTAGCTCGCTCAAAAGAGTTGACAAAAGTATGGTGATTTTGAAAATTAAGAGATTCAATAATATCCTCACGTACTTTAGTAGTCGCAGTTGCCGTTAAAGCAATTATGGGAACATGAGGAAAAGGGTCTCTTAATAAAGCAATTTCTTTGTAGGAGGGTCTAAAGTCATTACCCCATTGAGAAATACAATGTGCTTCATCTACAGCAATAAGATTTACGGGCATTTGCCGAATACGATCCATTACTAATTCTTGCTTAAGCCGTTCAGGAGACAAGTATAAAAATTTGTAGTTTCCATAAATGGCATTGTCCAACGCGGCATCCAAATCACTATAATTGATAGCCCCTGTAAGTGCAATAGTCTTAATTCCTTTATCACTAAGAGCTGTTGCCTGATCTTTAATAAGAGCTACTAAAGGCGAAATAACAATACAAATTCCGGGTTGTAATAATGCTGGAATTTGAAAACACACAGATTTCCCTCCTCCGGTAGGAAGTAAGGCGAGCGTATCTTTTTTTTGTAAAACGGAATTGATAATTTCTTCCTGAGGATATCTAAAAGTCTTATGGCCCCAATATTTTTGAAGAATATCTAATGCATTACTCATTTTTATGATAACTATTCATTATAAAATCTATTCTGTTTTCTAATTTTCCAATAGGAACTTCAATCAATTCATAGTTAAAACTAAGATAGGTTTCTTTTAATGCTTTATAAATAAGAGTTGCTTGCTCAAAACTTTCGTAACGTTCATTATCTTCCGTATAAATTTCTTTCCACGGCGGAAGAAGGAAAACCTGATCGTATCTATGAATCCTACAAGTTTCTACAAATTCTTGTGGATAAACATCTCCTATATAATCCATATAAGCAAGTACATCTGGGAGTCCTCTGTCTAAAAAAACAGCAGTAGCATTTAACCGGCTAGTTTCAAGAAATTGTTTTTTTCTTCCTTCCAATAATTTATTGCTAAACAGCATAGGGTCTTCAAGAAAAAGTTGATCAATACCTTGTTCTCGTGCTTCTAGGGTAATTTGCCTTGAAATTTCAGGCATACAAGTGTAACCTTTTGATTCAAGTGAAGTTATTATAGATGTTTTACCTGTTCCCGGGCCTCCAGTAATTACAATTTTGCGCATCCTTTCAGTTAGCGATTTGAATAGGCAAATTACAGAAATCAACCGAGAATCTAAAAGGTTGTAAATTTATATCTTTGTAGCGTAAAAAAAAGACTATGGATGCATCAAAACAGGACGAATTTTATACGCGATTAAAAGATGAATTGGCAAATAGCACTACTTGGCCATCAGATTATTTATATAAATTTATAGTAACTACAGATCTCACTAAAATTAAACAGATTGAGGATATTTTTCAATATATGGGTGCTGTGATTCAAAAGAAAGAATCATCTAATGGAAAGTATACAAGTGTTTCCATTACGGTTCACTTAAAAAATCCGGATGAGGTGATTCGTTTGTACAAAGAAGTGTCTGTTGTGGAAGGAGTAATTTCGTTATAAACAATTTTTGTCTTTTTTTTATGTATGCTTATTTAATTTTTAGTATTTTGCACTACTTCGAGTTTACGGATGAAATCCGTTCAATTCTTTGAAATAAATTTCTAATATTTTGACAGACGACCTAGAGTACAATACAGAAAGATCTAAGCTTATTATACCAGAATATGGAAGGCATATTCAGAAAATGGTAGATTTTGCTATATCTATTGATGATCGTGAAGAGCGCAATAAAGTTGCTCAAGCAATCATAGGAGTTATGGGGAACCTCAATCCTCATTTAAGAGATGTTCCAGATTTTCAACATAAATTATGGGATCAGCTTTTTATTATGTCTGATTTTCAATTGGATGTAGACTGTCCTTATGAAACCCTTACCAAAGAAAAGCTTATGGAGCGTCCTGAGAGACTTGATTATCCTCAGAATTTTCCAAAATATCGTTTTTATGGCAACAATATCAAGAAGATGATTGATGTTGCTAATAGTTGGGAAGAGGGAGATATGAAGCAAGCACTTAAATACACCATTGCCAACCACATGAAAAAAAGCTTCCTTAACTGGAATAAAGATACGGTTGATGACGATGTTATTTTTAAACATCTTTTTGAATTAAGTGATGGAAAGATTAATCTGGCTAAATGGGATGAAGATTTGGTTAACAGTTCAGAACTTTTACGTAGTAGAGGTAAAGCCAATACCAATAATAATCGCCCATCCAATAATCAGGGGGGTAAAAAGAACTACCGAAACAACCGAAATAAAAAGCGTTACTAAAATAGGTCTTCAGTTTTTATGGGAACTTTTCAAATAGAAGGCGGTCATCGTTTAAAAGGATCGATTACGCCTCAGGGGGCAAAAAATGAAGCTCTTCAAATATTATGTGCCGTATTGTTAACTTCAGAAAAAGTAGAAATACGGAATATTCCGGACATTATTGATGTCAACAAGCTTATAAACTTATTAGAAAATCTAGGTGTTAAAATCCAAAAAAATGGATCTGGCAGTTATACTTTTCAGGCAGATGATGTAAATCTGGACTATCTTCAGTCAGAACAGTTCAAACAAGATGGTAGAGGGCTTCGAGGCTCCATAATGATTGTGGGACCATTATTGGCCAGATTCGGAAAAGGATATATCCCAAAACCTGGAGGAGATAAAATTGGGCGTCGCAGACTTGACACCCATTTTGAAGGTTTTGTAAAATTGGGTGCTAGTTTCCGCTACAATCGCGAAGAACACTTCTATGGAGTAGAAGCAAAGGAGCTAAAAGGCGCCTACATGTTATTAGATGAAGCTTCTGTTACTGGAACTGCAAATATTTTAATGGCAGCAGTATTGGCAAAAGGTACTACTACTATTTATAATGCAGCATGTGAACCTTACTTGCAGCAATTGTGTAAAATGCTTACAAGTATGGGCGCTAAAATAGAAGGAGTAGGTTCAAATTTATTAAAAATAGAAGGAGTAGAGTTTTTAGGAGGTTGTAGGCATACTATTTTGCCAGATATGATTGAAATAGGGAGTTGGATAGGCTTGGCGGCTATGACCAAAAGTGAACTTACCATCAATAATGTAAGTTGGAATAATCTAGGTTTGATACCATCTGTATTTCGCAAGTTAGGAATCACTGTTGAGAAAGATGGAGATAATATTCACATTCCGGCACACCCAGATGGTTATGAAATTCAAAGTTTTATTGATGGTTCTATATTAACCATTTCTGATGCTCCTTGGCCCGGTTTTACACCAGATTTACTAAGTATTATTTTGGTTACTGCTACGCAGGCAAGAGGGAGTGTTTTGATTCACCAAAAAATGTTTGAAAGTAGGTTGTTTTTTACAGATAAACTTATTGATATGGGGGCAAAGATTATTCTTTGTGACCCGCATAGAGCTACTGTGATAGGACATGATTTTAAATCATCTTTAAAAGCAACGGTAATGACCTCACCAGATATTCGGGCAGGTGTCTCTTTGCTTATAGCAGCTTTATCTGCTAAAGGCACTTCAACTATTCATAACATAGAACAAATTGATAGGGGATATGAAAATATAGATACCCGACTTCGTGCCATTGGTGCGAAAATTATAAGGGTCTAAAAAACGCTGCAAAGAAGATTACAAACAGAATTTTTCAAATGATGATACAAGCTAAAAACTGCTTCCAGAAATAAATAAATTTTTGGAAGCAGTTTTATTTTATTGGGTAAACTTTAATCCTGATCTAAAGGTGGAGGTCCCGCTGGTAAAATTGCTTCATAGGTTGCATCTCCTTTACGTTCTTTAAATTCTTTTTGCACTGCTTTTACCAATTTTGGATTTTCAAATAAGTCTGTCATCGTCATTCCAAGTGCTTTAGAAGCATAAACAAGTCCTTTGTGCCCTATAGACATTCCTCCGCATGCTACCACTGCCCATGAATGCCACGGAGTATCTTTTGGTGCCGTAGTCACGCCAAGACGTATTTCTGGAACTAACCAACTTACATCTCCAACATCGGTAGAGCCACCACCAGGATGCTCCTTGGTTTCTTCTAGCGGTCTTATTTCACTATCCATACCTACCTGTGGCTTATTTGTAGACGCTTGAATGGTTTTTCCAAAGGCAACCTCTTCTTCCGTATAGGTAATAGGACCTAATAGCTCTAGATTTTTTTGCATTGCTTCACCACCTGTTCTATTTACTAAAACTTCATGAAGGCCAGATACCAGTTTTACTTCGTAATCTACATTTGCCATAATAGCTGCGCCTTCTGCCATTTTTTTTACGCGTTCATACACTTCCAGCATACCATCTCGTTTGGTATCTCTTACTCGCACCCAAATACGAGAATAATCAGGTACTACATTCACCACCTGGCCACCATCTTGTATATGGTAATGGATACGTACCGTAGGTTTAATATGTTCTCTGAGATAATTGATTCCTGTGGTATAGAGTTCTAAAGCGTCAGAAGCACTACGTCCGTTCCATGGATCGGCAGAAGCATGAGCCGCTTGGCCTCTAAATTCAACGGTAAAATCTACTAATGCAAGCGAACTTTGTACATCTGCTTTAGTAGAGGCAGAAGGATGCCAATCCAAACAAACATCTAAATCGCTAAATAATCCCTCTCTTGCCATCCATAATTTTCCAAAAAACTTTTCTTCAGCCGGAGTACCATAGAATTTAATAGTACCTGTAAATTTACCTTGTTCCATAAGTTCTTTTACTGCTATAGCAGAGGCTAAACTGGCAACACCAAATAAATTATGGCCACAACCATGACCTGCTGCGCCTTCTTGAAGGGGAGATTTTGTAGGTTGTGCTTTTTGAGAGATCCCCGGAAGGGCATCAAATTCTCCTAAAACGCCTATTACAGGACTCCCAGATCCATAAGTTGCTACAAAAGCTGTAGGCATTCCTGCAACTCCTCTTTCTACGGTAAAGCCTTGTTTTTGAGCATAATCTGCCAATAATTTGGAAGAGGTACTTTCGTTAAAAGCGGTTTCTGCTGCTGCCCAGATTTGATCGCTAAGTGCAATCAATTCTGCTTTGTGTTCTTCTACAGATTGAATAACGGCTTTTTTGTTTTTACTGATTTTTTGGCTAAAACCCTGAGTTGTAAAGCAAATGACCGCAAGGCATAGAAAAATGAGTTTTTTCATAGTTTTTAGATTAGTTTGGATATAGTTTTTTAGTATATGCTACACTTAAAATTATTAATTCTTCTAAAACTGATATATCGATATCTGTTAGTTTTTTAATGTAAAGACAAGATTTTCCAGTTTTATGTTTCCCTAATTTATTCATTAAAACTTCGTATTTGCTAAAACCAGACATAATATAAATGGTAAGATTCTGTTTTCGCGGAGAAAATCCCGTAAGGAAAAAATCGCCTTCTCTTCCGCTTTCATATTTATAATGATAAGTGCCAAAACCTATTAGTGAAGGGCCCCACAATACGGCTTCTTCTCCAGTTAATTTTTTCATAATTTCAAGCAATTCAAAACTGTCTTTTCGCTTTTGAGAATCCTCTATTTTATTTAAAAAATCAACAACGGATACCTGAGTAGGCTTGGTCTTATTTTCTGCCATGGTTTTTTACTTGCTTGATTGCTTTATAAAGATACTAAAAGCTTCTTAATCTTCATCCCAAACAGGTCTTTCAGGAATAGTATGTTTTTTTAAAATTCGTTTAGCATCTTTAATTACTTCTAATTCTTTTTGATAGGACCATAAAAGATCACTAGCCTTTCGCCAAGCTTCATTTAGTTGAATAATTGGTTCAGGATAATTGACTCCTAATTTAAAATTATAAAACTGTTGTTCTAACATCGTTAGTTTCCATGGTTCATGTATAAAAGAGGGAGGAATGACTTCTAATTCTGGTATCCATTTAAGTATGAATGTTCCATGGGGATCATGGGCGTAGCTATTTTTTATAGGATTATAAATTCTAAGTAGATTAATTCCGGTTTCACCTGCTTGCATTTGTAGTTGTGGATAGTGGATACCTGGTTCAAAATCTAAAAACTGACTAGCGAGATGGCAGGAAGCATTTTGCCATGGTTGCCATAATAAATGGGTATAAAATGAAACTAATAAAGCACGCATTCTAAAATTGAGATAACCAGTTTGATTAAGACATCGCATGGCTGCGTCTACTAGCGGAAACCCCGTTTTTCCTGAAATCCAAGCATCGTGAAAATTTCTATTCACTGTTTTCTGAAGTTTGTGATATCCTTTATTAATACTCAAAAACTCCATAGAGCATTCCGATTCAAATTTTTGAATAAAATGCGCCTGCCATCTCAATCTAGAGGTGAACGAAGTTAAGTTTCTTTTGTTGTTAACTTTTTCCTTGTGAACAATGGCACTCTGGTATACTTGTCTTACGGAGAGGTTTCCCCAAGCAATGTAAGGAGAAAGACGACTGCAACTCTTTCTGGAGGCTTCGGGTTTGGAAATATTAGAATTATAAGCTGTGATACGATTATGTAGAAAACTGTGTAAATATTTAATTCCTTCTTTGGTGCCTCCTTTTTGAAAAATTGATTTTGGAGTTTTTAAAGAAGGAATCTGTAGCTCTTTTTCCAATGAATGTATCTCTGAAATTTCAAATAATTGATTTGCCAAGGGTTGAAAGGTAAAAGGAATTGCATTCATATTTTCATACCAATCATCTTTCCAGGTTTTACGATGGTTGATTCTGCGTTTCACTCCATTTTGACCGTATTCTGACCATGAAATATCGTGTAACTTACACCATTTGGCTACCTTTTTATCTCTTTTAAAGGTACAGTTAAGTCCGGTTTCCTGAGAAGAGTGAAGCTGGAAGGAGCCTATTTTTTCTAGGAGAAAAGAAAGTAGATTTGTTATTTCTGCTTCTACAACCAAAACACTACTGCTATAATTGAATAGTTCAGTATTAAGATCATTAAGACTTTCTTTTATAAAATTAAAATGTCTTTCACTGTAGTGAGGGTCATTTAAGATAAAAGGTTCAAAGCAATACAATAAAAGGACTTTAGAGGAAGTTTCTAAAGCCCTGTAAATAGGTTCATGATCTGTTAAGCGCAAATCACGCTTTAACCAGACAATATTCATAGTTTATTTTTTGTTCTTATAAAAACTCAAAGCGCCTGACGGACACGTATTGATAGTTTTCATAATAGATTTAGAAGTTTCAGCTTCCATCTTAATCCACGGTTTTTCTTTAGGTTTAAAAACTTTAGGAGAACCCTTCACACAATTTCCTGAATGAGTGCAAATGGAAGGATTCCAGACTACGGTAATTTCACCATTATCATATTCTTTTGAAGCCATAATAGATGCAGTTTAATTAGTTAAACCTTCAAATTAGGAAAATTTTATCTCAATTACTAACTGCTTCTTTATATACGCTAAGACAGCGTTCTCTTGCTTCTTTGTGATCGACTATTTTTTCAGGATAGGAAAACTCATTAAGATCTTTTACCCATGTATTTATGTATTCATGATTTTTATCAAACTTATCTATCTGAGTTATAGGGTTGAAAATCCTGAAATAAGGTGCAGCATCTACACCACTTCCCGATGCCCATTGCCAGTTCCCTACATTGCTAGACATCTCATAATCTAATAATTTACTTGCAAAATAGGCTTCTCCCCATCGCCAATCTATTAAAAGGTGTTTACATAAAAAACTAGCCACTAACATTCGCACCCTATTATGCATATACCCGGTTTCATTTAATTGACGCATACCTGCATCTACAAGTGGATATCCAGTTTTTCCTTCGCACCATTTTTTAAATTCATCTTCGTTATTTCGCCACTCAATACGGTCGTATTTTTCTTTAAAACTTTTTTTGGTGGTATGTGGAAAATGCCAGAGAATTTGCATGAAGAATTCTCTCCATATAAGTTCATTCCAAAATACTTCATTTTCTTCTGCAATGGCTTTTTTTATCATTTTGCGGACACTTACGGTGCCAAAACGCAAATGTGGTCCCAAATGGGAAGTACCATCTTTTGCTGGAAAGTTACGCGTATCTTCATAATTCTGAATCAGGGTAGGAGTTACATCGTATGGTGGAATCTCAATAGATGCTTTTTTAAAACCCATATCACTTAAAGTAACAGTAGGAAGCCTCGAATTTTGCAGTAAGTTAGATAGATGTTGACTCGTATAATGAATTTTTAATTGGTCTTCATTGAATCGTTCTTTCCATTTTCTCATGTAAGGGGTATACACCACATAAGGATTTCCATCATCTTTAACTACTTCATCTTTTTCAAAAATAACTTGATCTTTATAAGTTTGAAATACAATGTTATGATCTTCTAATAATTGAGCTACTTCCTTATCTCTTTTTTTAGCGTAGGGTTCGTAATCATGATTCGTATGTACTTCTAAAATTTCAAAATCATGAATCAAATTTTTGAAAACCACTAAAGGTTTGCCATAAAATAATCCAATAGAACTACCATACTCTTGCTGCAATTCATTTCTCATATTTTGCAATGTATTGAAGATAAAAGTAACCCTTGGGTCTTCTTCTTCCAACTCATCAAGAATATCTTTATCAAATATGAATATGGGTACTACAGGAACATCTCCTTTTAATGCCTTAAGAAAGCCTATATTGTCATCTAGTCTAAGGTCTCTCCTAAACCAAAAAATAGACACTTTTAATTTGCTCATTTAGAATATACTTTGTTAGCTTAAGTTGAGGGTAGAAATTCCTCCATCCACTCCAAAAACCTGCCCAGTTACCCAGGAGGCTTTATCACTTAACAAGAAGTTAGCAATTGCAGCAATATCTTCTGGTTGACCGTACCGTTTTAACGGGTGACGCTCATTCATTTTCTCTTTTTTCTTATCGTTATTAAGTAATTTATCTGCCAAAGGAGTGTCTACTAAAGAAGGAGCTACTACATTAACCCTAATTTTTGGAGCATACTCTGCTGCTAAGGATTTTGCAAAACCTTCTATGGCTCCTTTTGCTGCAGCGACACTGGTATGAAATGGCATTCCTGTGCCCACAGCAACTGTACTAAACAAAACAATACTACTTTTAGGATTCATTCTCCCAATAATTGCTTTGAGTACTTTTACCATATTGAAAAAATTAAGTTGCATGTCTTGTTCAAAAGCATCTTCACTTAACATCTTAAAAGGTCTTAGATTGATACTACCAGGACAAAAAACAAAACCATCTAAGGTATCTGGAAGTGATGAAAGCTCTAAGTTTTCCGTTTCTGCATCAAATACTATATGATGCACATTGGCATAGTTAAGGTTCTCCTTAGTTCTTGAGGCTACATAAACGTTGTGATCTTTCTGAAGTTCATCCACTATAGCATTTCCAATTCCGTGAGAACCTCCAATAAGAAGTATATTTTTATTCATAAAATTTAATAGTTAATAGGGTAATTTATTAGATGGATTGCATGGTAATTACTTTAGGCTCATCATTATATTCGCCAAAAATTTCTACTAATTTTTTTTCTCTGAATTTAAAGATTTCAAGTAATTTATTTTTTACTAATAAAGGGTGCGCTAACTGGCCTAAAATTCCAAAAGGAAGTTTATAATCTACAATATCTTCCATTTCTACACCTCCTTCAATAGGTGTAATAAAATGTTTGTGATGCCACATGGCATAAGGACCAAATCTTTGTTCGTCTACAAAATATTCTGGTTCTTTTACCTGAGTAATTTCTGAAACCCATTTCGTCTGTATTCCTGCTATTGGAGTTACCGTATATTGTATTAGTTGTCCTGGATACATAGGGCGGTCTGCTCCTGATTTTATAACAAAACCCATCGAATCTGGCGTTATAAGTTTTAAATTTTTGGGGTTTGAAAGAAAATCCCATGCTTCCTGAACCGTAATGGGAAGTTTTTGTTTGGAGTGCAGCTGATAAAGTTTCATATACATATTATATATGCCAAATTTACCAAATAAATTGTTTAAACTTTATAATAAAACGTTAAACAATTTTAAATCGTTACCCAATACTCAGATTTTTACAAGTGAATATAGTATTGTAAGCCACTAACAACATTGTTCTTTTTTTACCAACCGGCAACTTATTACTGCCAGTAAAGCTCCCAAAATTGGTGCAGTGAGATATAGCCAAAGATGCTCAAAATGGCCTGAAACTAATGCAGGACCAATTGATCTTGCCGGATTCATAGAAGCTTTGGTAACAGGACCTGCAAACATGGCTTCCAATAAGATAATACCACCTATGGCAATACCAGCCATCGTACCAGTTTCTTTGCTGCCTGTAGATACATTAATGATAACGACCATTAAAAAGAATGCGAGTACTAACTCCATGATAAATGCACGCCATGAATCTATAGAAGGTATGGTAGCTCCATAAAACTCACTTTGTGGAAAAAGAATCCATAACAAAGCAGACGCAACAATGGCACCTAGAATTTGAGCACCGATATACGGAAGTATGTTTGATTTTTTGAACTTTCCAGCGTAGGTAAATGCAATGGTAACAGCAGGATTGAAATGAGCTCCTGAAATCTCACCAAACGCATAAATCATAGCCATTACTATAAGTCCCCAGGTGATAGCTATTCCCGGATGCGTAATACTCCCATTAGTTATTTCATTGATAGTCATTGCTCCAGTACCACAAAATACCATGGCAAAAGTTCCTATGAATTCTGCAAAGAGCTTTTTCTGTAATTTCACCTTGCAAATTTACCATATTTGTAACAAGGCATGTTACCATTGTGTTAAGTAAAAATTGATCAATTTTTTTAGTCTGTCTTTATCGGAAGTAGAATTCTTAATGGAAATCTTTTTTTTAGGTTTTCGTTAACATGTGATGCCTCTTGAATAGATTAATTTCGTTACATAAACCTTATTAAACCAAATTCCAATGAAAAAATTAATGATCGTTGCGATGCTATTTATAGTAGCATCCATAACCGCTCAGGTAAAAACACCTGCACCTAGTCCTGTGTCAAAAATTGAACAAAAGGTAGGTCTTACAGACGTATCTGTAGTTTACAGCCGTCCTTCCATGAAAGGAAGAACCATTTTTGGAGATCTTGTTCCTTATAATAAGTTGTGGAGAACTGGTGCCAACGCTAATACAATAATTACATTTAGTGATGACGTGAAAGTTGGTGACCAAGAATTAAAATCTGGTTCTTATGCCATCTTTACAAAGCCTGGAGAAACTCAATGGGAAGTAATTTTCTATAGTGATACTGATAACTGGGGTACCCCAAGAGAATGGGATGATGCTAAAGTTGCGGCAAGCTTTACAGCAGAGGTAATGCCTATACCTTTTGATGTTGAAACGTTTGCCATAGATTTTAATAATCTTACAAATAACGGAGCTCATCTGGAGATCCTTTGGGAGAAAAGCTATATAGCTGTTCCCTTTACTGTACCTACTGATGCTAAAGCAGTAGCTAGTATTGAAGCTACAATGGCGGGACCTTCTGCTAATGATTATTACGGTGCCGCAGTTTATTACCTGCAAGAAGATAAAGATTTAGCAAAGGCAAAAGAATGGATTGATATGGCTATTGCTAAAAGACCTGAAGCTTTCTGGATGTATCGTCAAAAATCTTTGATTCATGCTAAGATGGGAGATACAAAAGGAGCAATTGCCGCTGCAAAATCTTCGTTAGAGCTTGCTAAGAAAGCCAACAATGCTGATTATATTAAGCTTAATGAAAATTCATTGAAAGAATGGGGCGCTAAATAGGTTCTTAATTCTATAAAATACCAAAACTCATACTTATTTTAAGTGTGGGTTTTTTTGGTTTATATGCTATACTGAAATGATAATTCAATAAAAGTTAAGTGTAAGATAAGCCTATTTTTTTTCTTATATCATCTAATAATTTCATGAGATTTAAACTAGTTTCAAAGTTCATGATAGGGCTTTCGGTGACCCCGCTTTTATACAAAAGATTCATGTGCGCAGCTTCAAATGAATATCCATTAGTTTGGTAATTAAAACTGATTGTTTCTTCTTCGCCTGCTGAATTGATTAATAAAACTTCCGAAGGTTCATGAAAGCGACTCTTAATTTTTAGAGTTCCATTTTCACAATAAAACGTAGCTGTTGTTGGTGTTTCTTCTTGAAACGTACTTTTCAGTACGGCAATTGTTTCATTAGAATAGGTAAATTCAATAGTGCAAGCTGCATCAACTCCCGTTGCTGTAAAGGTTGCTTCTGCTTTTATGCTTTTGGGAATTCCCAAGGTACTTAGTGCCGCAAAAACAGGGTAAATTCCTATATCTAGTAAACTACCTCCACCTAGGGATTTATTGTAAAGTCTAAGAGAGGGATCTGGATTTGCTGGAAATCCAAAATCTGCCTCTAGTTTTTTAATGCGTCCAAATGTGTTTTTTTTGAGAAAATTTTGAGTGTATTGGTAGTGTGGTAAGAAAGCAGTCCATAGCGCCTCCATAAGCAACACATTATTTTCTTTTGCAGCCAGTATCATTTTTTGAACTTCCGCTGTATTCATCGCAAAAGGTTTTTCGCAGAGCACTGCTTTTTTATAGGTAATACAAAGCAGCACATGTTCGCAATGAAATACATGTGGAGTAGCTATATAAACGATATCCAATTCTGAATTCATCAGCATGGCTTCATACCCATTGTATGCATTTTCAATATGGAATTCACTAGCAAACTTTTTGGCATCTGTACCATTTCTTGCCGCAACTGCCATTAATTTTGCATCGGAGACCCGTACTAAATCCTGAGCAAATTTCCGAGCAATTTTTCCTGCTCCTAAAATCCCCCAGTTAACTTGCGTTTGCTTGGACATGTTTTGCAGGGTTAAACAATTGAAGTATGAAAGAAATAATAATCACTAAAGCACACCCTATAAAATTCAACCAGAGATAGCCTATGAGCTCTTCTTTAAATATAAATTGGTAGTAGATAAAAAGTACACTAATTTGGGTAAGAACAGCTGCCCAGAAAACAGCATTTCCTTTAATATATTTTATAAAAAAGGCAATAAGAAAAACGCCCAGAACATTTCCATAAAAAATAGACCCTATTATATTTACTAGCTGAATAAGGTTATCTATTAATGAACCAAAATTCGCAAATAAGATAGCAATTATTCCCCAAGCTAGCGTAAACCATTTTGAGGCATTTAGAAGTTGCGTGTCACTTTTTTCTTTTTTGAGATTGCGATTGTAAAGATCCATTGTAGTAATAGTTCCCAAAGCATTTAATTCAGAGGCTGTAGAAGACATCGCAGCAGACAAAATAACTGCTAGCAATAAACCAATTAGTCCTTTTGGTAACTGGTTTAAGATAAAATGAATAAATACATAATCTTTATCATTGGTCTCAACATCAGCATCTGCTTTTTCAATAATTTGCTTCGCTTTTTCACGGTTAATGCGTTCCTCTTTATTAATCGCCATAATGTGTTGCTTGGCGGAAACAATGGGATCATATTCTTGAACATCTAAAGCTTGTGAAAATTGTTCTTGCGCTATCTTCTTTTCCGTTTCAAGTTTGAGATGTTGTTCTTGTAGTTCGTTATATTCTTCTGCATATGCTGAGTTCAATACCGCTTCGTTTGCAGCGGGATTAAAGTTAAGGGGGGAGTGGTTGTATTGATAAAATACAAATACCATTACCCCTACAAGCAAAATAAAGAATTGCATAGGCACTTTCAACAATCCGTTAAAAATAAGGCCTAATTGACTTTCTCTGATAGATTTACCAGATAGGTACCTTTGTACCTGACTTTGATCTGTACCAAAATAAGAGAGCATTAGGAAAAAGCCACCGGTAATCCCACTCCAAAAAGTATACCTGCTTTTCGTATTAAAAGAAAAATCTAATATGTTGAGTTTGTCATTAGCTCCCGCCATTTTTAGCGCTTTTCCAAAAGTAATATCAGAAGGTAGGTAGCTTAGAATAAGAAAGAAAGCAATAAACATGCCCGTCATTATAACAAACATTTGTTGTTTTTGAGTAACACTAACGGCTTTGGTCCCCCCAGATACTGTATAGATAATTACGAGTACTCCAATAATAAGATTGAGTGTTTTAAGATCCCAGCCCAGTACTGCAGAAAGCACAATTGCTGGTGCAAAAATAGTTATTCCTGCCCCTAGGCCTCGTTGTAAAAGGAATAAGATAGCTGCCAAAGTTCGTGTTTTTAGGTCAAAACGATTTTCTAAAAACTCGTAAGCAGTGTAAACTTTTAATCTATGATAAAGAGGAATAAAAACAATACAGATTACAACCATAGCCAGCGGGAGCCCAAAATAGAATTGTACAAATCCCATTCCATCATGAAAAGCTTGACCTGGAGTAGATAAAAAGGTAATAGCGCTCGCTTGAGTGGCCATTACAGAGAGCCCAATGGTCCACCATTGTGCTTCATTGTTTCCTAGAATATAGTCTTTGACGTTTTTGCTTCCCTTGGTTTTCCAGGCACCGTAGCTTACAATAAAGATTAAGGTACCTATAAGTATGATCCAGTCTATTGTTTGCATAGTACTAACGGTTTCCGGTCATAACTAAATAAAAAATCACGATATAGACAATGTTAGCAACTAAAACTAACGTGTATGATTTTTTCCAGACAAATTTATCTAACATAATTTATCCCTTAAAGTTTTCTTTCTTTTCTACTTTATCTTTTCCTATTGAAAGCATATTTGCAAATAGCTTAAATGCTCCGGGAATACCCGCAGGAAGTTCTCTAAAAAAGCTAAGTCCTGTATAAATATAATTTCCTTTTCCATATTTGGCGACTAACAAACTTCCTTGTTTTGGAGTTTCTCCTTTATCGTTCATAGATAGTAAGGGAGTAAATGCGGCATCCCATTTGTTGGGAAAATACAAACCTCGTTCTTGTACCCATCCTTTAAAATCATCTTTGGTAATTGTATTTGGAAAGTTAAGCAAAGAATGGTTCTTTGCCAAGAAAGTGACCTCCGCATTTTCATCTGTTACGCGATCTCTGGAGATTTCCAAGGGGAAAGGTGCCAGATTTTCAATGTCTATACCTCTACGTCCTGAAGTATTGTATTGAACAATGAGATTTCCACCATCCTTCACATAAGATAAAAGATGCTTTTGTTTATATTTTAGTGATTCAATAACATTGTAAGCACGTATTCCTACTACTATTGCATCAAAATCAGACAAAGATCCTTGTTCTATAGAAGCTGGATCAATTATTCTAACGTTATATCCAATTTGTTGGAGACTTTCAGGGATCGCATCTCCGGCCCCTGCTATGTAGGCAATATTAGTACCCGCAGTTTGGATATTTAAGCGAACAACTCTTGCTACCGAAGGAATTAAAACGGATTGTTTTGGAATGTGATCATAGTTTATTTCTGTAAGTTCATACGATAGACTGGCACCATTAATTTCTAAAATAGGCTCTAAAGAACCTTCACTTTCTGAAGCTGGAGGAGTTATTTTAAAAGGAATAGTAGCTTCTTCATTCTGTCTTTCAATGGTAAATGAAACTTGCGATGGAGTTACTTTCCATTCTTCTGGTACTTTTAAAGAGATAGTTCCGGTTACATTTTTTTTATGTGCCTTTATTTTTACCGGAATAATTTTGGCTTTTGAATCTGCAAAAATATTCACTTTATCTGCAATAGAAGTTGTAGCTTCTGGCAACACTTCAAACGGTTGGTAAATTTCTCCCTTTTTTGGGTCTGTGTATTTATATACTAATTCTCTTTGAAACGGAATTTCTACGCCTTCTACAACTAAGTAAAAGGTTGCTTTAACCGCTCTGGGTGTTTCTGGTTTCCCTATCATATTCAGATCATCAACAGTATACATACCCAGACTTCCTTTGTTCAATAGCCAATAGGGAGCTGTATAAGGCTGTAAATATCTGGTTTTAGCCTTAATTTCTGTATTCAACCTTTTATTAAGCTCTAATTTTTTAAAAACCTTTAGTCTGTCTTGATTTGGAGTAATAATAATTTCTTTAAAAAAAATATTTTTACCACCGCGATTTACCGCCTCAATAGCTACCATAAATTCTTCGCCATGGGTAGTGGAAGCATTTTTTGCTGACGCTTCTAAATACAGACCAGCGCATGCAGCAATGATACTTTTAATTTCCTTGATTTTCTGAACACTCCAGTAATCATCTTTTAGATTTTGAATTAGTTTGTATGCCTCTACAAGCTTAGGTATATGAAAAGCAGGATTTTTAAAATTAAAATCTTTTTCAATATCGGTAAGAATGGAAGCGATTGCTTCTCCTCCTTCAACGCGACTCCATGTAGTATTAATACCATCAAACAAATTGTTTTTATTCTTGGGAAAATCTCCTTTTAAAAACTCAACATACTCATAGTCTGTGCCTCTGGAACCTCTGCTTCCAAACCCCTGGCTGCTATGACTGCTTCTACTTAATGCAGCGATTTCGCCATTACTAAGCCCTTTATGCGGGTAAAATACGCCTGCATCTACTTGAAGCATTTTGCTTTTATCTGCTTTTTCAAATTTCTCCTGACTTCCATAGAACCACCAGGAAGTATTGAAAAATAATCGTTTGGGTTGCCAGGTAGAAACAAAGTCTAGTTGGTCTTCAAATATTTTAGCATTACCGGCAAGGTCAAAGGCTTCTACACTTAACATGGCAGACGAGGTATGGTGTCCATGAGTGGTTCCTGGTGTGCGATGATCAAACCGATTAATAATTACATCAGGTTTAAAATTTCTAATAGTCCACACCACGTTTTTAAGCACTTCTTCTTTATTCCATAATTTCAAAGTTTCATCTGGATGTTTAGAATATCCAAAATCGTTTGCAGTGGTAAAAAACTGTTCTCCTCCGTCAATACGTCTGGCCTCTAACAGTTCTTGAGTTCTAATTACACCTAGCAGCTCTCTTAATTCTGTACCAATTAAATTTTGTCCTCCATCACCGCGAGTTATAGATAAATAAGCAGTTCTCGCTTTTATTTCGTTAGAAATGTAAGAGATAAGTCTGGTATTTTCATCATCAGGATGCGCAGCAATATAGAGGGCGGTTCCTAGAAAATTAAGTTTTTTAATACTTTCATAGATATCTGAGCTACTGTAGGTTGTAGGTTTTTGAGCTTGTGCGAATCCTATAACAAGAAAACAAGCTACACGCAAGAAAAAAGTTTGCATTTTGGAGTTTTATTTAGATAAAGTCAAATATACTAAGAATCACTACCAACCTAATGGTTTTAAAGATTCTTTAACAAGCAGTTAGGTTTAGATAGAAAAATTATTGACCTCCTTCACCTCCATTATATTTTTGGATAATTGATACTCCTTTTTGTAAAATAAGGTTGTTAGGGTAGGTAACAATCTCTCCATCTTGCGTTTTTAAAATAAGGTGAAATGCTTTTATATCTTCTATTATGGCTTCCGTGGGAAAGTCCTTATCTTGAATACGAATGCAATCTCCTATTTTGAACGGGAAAGAAAAGAAAAGAATAATTCCCGCAGTGATATTACTCAGAATAGACCATTGGGCAAACAGTGCAACCCCAAGAATGGCGAAGATAGAAGAAAAAAGTAATCCAATTTCCTTAAAGTCAACGCTCCAGATAAAGCTTAATGTAGCAATAGCAATAAGAATAATACCAGCATTAACATATTTGATAATCAACCGGGTACGTACTTGATTGATATCGCTAATTTTTCCTACTCTTCTAATAGATTTGTCTGCTACTAGCCGAATAAGAATTAACCAAACAATGGTGATAGCACTTTTAATAAGTGCATCATAATGAGCTATTAGAAATTCTTTCATTTTAAATACCTAAACTATCGCGTAAATGTACATCAACATTTGAGTTTTTTTGCCAATAAGCAGATTTTATCCGGCTTTTTTTAATGCCCTTGGTGGTTAGTTGCTTTGCATCGGCACCAAAACCACTGGTAAACGTTTCTTCCCAACCTTCAATAGCATAAGGGAAATTATTGGTAAATTCTATTTTAAGGGTTCGCTTCAAATTTGGATAATTTAGTGTGTAAATAGTATTTGAATCACTTTTGGAAATAAAAGCATTGGCTTGATAAGCTCTAAAATCAATATGTCTTAGGCGTAGATATTCAAAAGAAGGAATCACTTCAATATTTCCAGTTGGAAGCTCTTCTGGATTCAAACGTATTTGTGTCCAAAATTCGTTTTCAAGATAGCTTTTTTCTACTTCAAACTCTTGATCCGCTTCGCTTTGAAAATATGAATGTGCCATAATTTCAAAATTATCCCTATTGTTCAATTGTGCATATACATGTCCGCACCACTCCTGTACTGAATTGGATATTTTAATAGCATGTTTTTTATCTTTTACCGGATAGAAGGTACTTGTCATAATTGAATAAGGGTAAATGCCTGTAAGAAAATTTTTAGTAGTATTCAATTTCAAAACCGGAATATTATCAGGGTCTTTCTGGTCTGCTTTTACTTGTTTTTCTCGTAAAAAATCTTCTGTGACAAATACAAATACTGCAGTCCCTTCTCTCAGCTCTCCATATCTCGCTTGAGTTAATTCATAAGACGTAATTTCTGCTTTTCCCCTATACCAATAATCAGAAAACTCTTTGGGGATAGTTCTTTTTTCTATTTCAGGAATAAGTGTGGTAGGGGCAATTTCCTTGCGGTCTGGGGTATTATTTTTCTGACTGCACCCTATAGCTAAACTAGCTGCTAAAACAGCAACTATAGGTATATGTATTTTAAGTTTCATAGCATTTATTTAGGTGAAATTAAAAAAACTATATTAAGAAACCATGGCTATTAACGTTTTATAAACAAGATGCAAGGGCAGCCCCATAACGTTGAAATAACTACCTTCTATCTTGTGTATGCCAATGTATCCTATCCATTCTTGTATTCCATAACCCCCCGCCTTATCAAATGGTTGAAAGTTTTTGATGTAATAAAGTATCTCTTCACTGGAAAGTTCTTTAAAATAGACTTTTGTAATAGCATGTTTGGTAATTTGATTTTGGGGTGTTGTAAAACTAACAGAGGTAATTACTTCATGTACACCGCCAGATAAGGATTGAATCATTTTAAAGGCTTCTGCTTCATCTGCTGGTTTGCCTAATGCTTTTTCTTGATGCCATACAATAGTATCTGAGGTAATTAAAATTTCATTTTTTTTAAGATCACCCTTGAATGCTTCAGATTTAAGTTTAGAGAGATAATCGCTAATCTCAGCTCGTTTAAGGTGCAATGGGTATATTTCATCAATAGGTTTTAACCTTATCTCAAAGGGAAGTCCTAGGTCTTTAAAAAATTGTTGTCTTCTTGGAGAGCCAGAGGCAAGAATCAAATGATAATCTTTAAGAATGGTTGAAAGCATTATAATTTCTGGAATAAAGTGTATCTAACTACTATTATTGATAAAACACCAAGCACCATAATTAATTTTAATAAGGTGCTAAGCCTGGTATACTCTTTTTTCTTTTTTGCACTCCATGCGGTAATTGATACATAGAGCAAAGGCCCCATAATAGCAAATAATAAATAAATATTAAGAAAAGGATAGGAATAAAGATATTCATAAACCACAAAAAACAAAGCCGAACAGGGCAGGATAGAAAGTATGCTTACCAACTTTACAGTTCGTTTCTTACCAATAACAATTGGAATAGAGATAACTCCACCAGTATAGTCTCCATTTACATCTTCAATATCTTTTATAAGCTCTCGTAATAAATTTATATAAAAAGCGAAACAACTGTACCAGAATAAAATCTTAAAAACGTATTTCACTAAAAATTGATTTGCATCTGATATAATGGGTAAGAGGGTAAAGATGCCAACAATTAAAACGGTGAGAGCTACCAATATTGAAATAAGTATATTACCTGCTAAAGGGACTTTTTTTAAGCTTACTGAGTAGTAATAAAGCAGGCCAGAAATTAAAACAAAAAGTACAGCAAAACTAGATTTATCTACTACACTAGCTACATAAAACCCTAATGCAACACCTATTATATTCAATAAGATATAGAACCAATTAGCTGTTTTTTCAGAAATTTTTTTTCCAATAATCACTTTCTCAGGCTTGTTAATACGGTCTATGGAAACATCCTGTATGTCATTAATAATGTTACCAGCAGCGGCAATACAAATAGTAGCCAGTATTAAGTATATAAACCTGGTATTACTCAACGCAGAATTTTTAAAAAACAAATCAATTAATATCCATTTAAACAACCATTGGGTTAACCCAATAATGAGTAAATTTTTGTAACGGATAAGATATAGGAAATGCATAGTACGCGTAATTTCTTTTAATTAATCATAGCGAGCCTCATAGTTTTCATTCCATTTTTCCTGAACCTTAAGAACTTGTTCAATAACATCTCGTACACAACCTTTTCCGCCATTTTTATGTGACACATACTTACTAATTTCTTTAATCTCTACCACAGCATCTTGAGGGCAACATGGTAATCCAACCATTTTCATAGCTGGAATATCGGGAATATCATCTCCCATATACAATACATTTTCTGGTTTTATATCATACACGTCAAAATACTCGTCTAATTGATCAGTTTTATGGCTTGCTCCCAAATAGATGTCGGTAATACCTAAGCCCCTTAATCGTGCTCGCACACCTTCATTGGTGCCCCCAGAAATAATACAAACATTATATCCTTTTTGAATCGCTGTTTTTAAAGCATAACCATCTTTAATGTTCATGTTTCTAAGCATTTGTCCATCTGTAGTTACTACAATGGTTCCATCGGTAAGAACCCCATCTACATCAAAAACAAAGGTGGTAATATGTTCCAGGTATTCTTTATAACTCTTCTCTTCCATACTTTTTTAATAACGATTCTGATAAGGTTTTATAAATTTTTTTTTGGGATTGTGAAAGCATGGATAAATGCTTTTTTATAGTTTGATAGTCTCCCCGTTTGGCAGGCCCCGTTTGTGCTTCTTCGGGAGAGGTCTGAATCACTTTTTGTGCAGTTTCTATAATAAGTGAATCTAATAAACTTGTATTTACCTGATGCTCCTCACATATTTGATAGGCTTCTTGATATAAATGATTCACAAAGTTATTTACATAAACCGCGGCTAGATGTAAAGCACTTCGTTTTTCGCTGGTGATTTCTTCATAGGTTTGAGAAATGGCACTTGCCAGCTCTTTTATAGCTTGTAGATCTCTTTCATTGCTTGCTTCAATACAAATAGGTATCTGTGAAAAATCTACTTCCTTTCCTTTACTTAAAGTTTGTAAGGGATAAAAAACACCATTCCGGTTTTTGGGATGCAATTGATCTATAGAGAGCGCACCAGAAGTATGCATTACAATTCCTTCTAAAAGGGGTAGTTGACTACTAAATTTCTTAACTACATCATCTGATATAGCTAGAAGATAGAAATCTGCTTTTTGAAGTTTATGAAGATCGTTAATAAATGGAATTTTGAAACCCTCAAAGCTACTATTTCGCTTTTGGTAGTGATAATGTTGTATTACTTCAACAGTTTGGTTGTTTTTAAATACGTTGCATAAATGCCACGCCATATTACCATTACCAAATACAACTACTTTTATCATGTTGCTAAAATAATCATTTTTAACATTGTTCACTATGTGAAATAACAGGCCTTAAATGATTCCATTTATGAGGTGACAGCAACATTTAGAATGAAATGAATGGCCCTTGCTTTTAATTTGGTGTCTAGATTTGAATCATTAGCCCCGCTTTTTTAATAACTAAGATTACTTTAGAAAATATTAACAATTGTTGAAGCTAGAATGCCGTCGCTTTGTGCTTTTAAAAGAGAAAAACACTGTATTTTTGCACTCATATTTTTGTTTATCAAAAATCAACGCTGTAATGACTGATTCTCTCAAGAAGATTTTCTTTTCCACCAAATTAATGGCTTTTCTATTTGTATCATTCGCTGTCGCTATGGGTATTGGCACATTTGTTGAAAACGAATACAGTACTGAGACGGCTCGCATCTGGATTTATAACGCTTGGTGGTTTGAAACCATTATGGTATTTTTTGTTATTAATTTCTCAGGAAATATTTTTAGATACCGGCTTTATAAAAAAGAGAAATGGGCTGTACTTACCATACACCTTTCATTTATCTTGATATTATTAGGTGCATTTGTTACCCGTTATATTAGTTATGAAGGCATGATGCCAATACGCGAGGGCGAAACAGAAAATGTTTTCTACTCACAGGAAACGTATTTAACCGTATTTGCAGATGGAGAAATTAACGGAGAACCCAGAAGAAAGGTTTTAAAAGATAAAATCTTAGTAACACCGGAAGGAATGGATGCTTCGCTACCTTGGGATTCAGAATTTAATGGTTTACCATTTTCAGTATCCTACAAAGGCTTTTTGGCACATGCCAAGGAAGGACTGATACCTGACGAAAATGGTTTAGAATATCTAAAAATAGTAGAAGCAGGTGATGGATCAAGACACGATCATTACCTCAAAAGTGGTGAAGTAGCAAGTATTCACAACGTACTTTTCGCACTCAATAAGCCTACTCCTGGAGCCATTAATATCAATACAAAAGATTCCATATATACACTAGAATCTCCATTTGAAGGTGACTTTATGCGCATGGCAGACCAGTTTAAAGGCGCAGTGGTAAAAGATAGTGTACAGCCATTAATGTTACGTTCTTTATACAATACCGCTGGCATGCAGTTTGTAATGCCAGAACCCGTAATTAAGGGCAGGTATGACGTAGTTCAAATTCCTTTGAATGAACAAACAGAGAATGATCTGGATGCTTTGATTGTTGAAATTGCTGCCGGAAATGAAAAGCAAGAAGTGAAATTACTGGGTGGCCAGGGTACGGCTTCAGAACCAAAGCAAGTAAAGATGGAGGTACTAGATTTTTATCTTACATACGGTTCAGAACGCAAAGAATTACCTTTCGCAATTAAATTAAATGACTTTATAGCAGAAAAATATCCTGGTACAGAACGTGGGTATTCTTCATATATGAGTAAGGTAACTGTAGAAGATGAAAGGTCTTTTGACTATGACATCTTTATGAATCATGTTTTAGATCATCAAGGGTATCGTTTTTTTCAGGCATCTTTCTCCCCAGATGAAAAAGGAACAGTACTTTCTGTAAATCATGACTTTTGGGGAACTTGGATTACCTATATTGGATATTTTCTTCTTTATATAGGCCTATTGGGAATTATGTTTTATGGAAAAACCCGCTTTAAAGACTTGGCAAAATCTCTTGAGAAAGTGAAAGCAAAAAAAGCAGCACTCTCTGTAATTACGCTATTAATGTTCACTTTTAATGTGGCAGGCCAAGACGTGCAAGAGCATAGCGAAGGAGATGGACACGATCACAAATCGGAAACTTCACTTCCTACGAAAGAAGAAGTAGCTGCGGTACTAAAAAGAACGTTGGTTTCTAAAGAACATGCAGAAAAGTTTGGAACCTTAGTTATTCAGGATGATGGAGGTAGAATGAAACCGCTTCATACGTTTGCTTCAGAACTAGTAAGAAAGATTAGTAAGCAAAATACCTATAATGATATGGATGCCGTACAGGTATTCCTATCCATGATTCAAAGTCCTTCTGCATGGTATAATGTAGATTTTATATACATCACCAAAAAGAATGATAGTATTCGAAAAATTATAGGGGTGCCAAACGGACAGAAATTTGTAAAAGCAACAGATTTCTTTGACAACTCCGGAAACTATAAACTTGCCCCTTATCTGGAGAGTGCATACGCCACTAATACTCCCAATCAATTCCAGAAAGGTTTTAGAGAATTTGATTTGAAACTAGGCTTGCTAAATCGTGCTTTTTCAGGAGAAATTTTAAAAATTTATCCATTGCCAGATAATGAAAATAATAAATGGATTTCTGCAGTGGAGTATAAGGGCGGAAAATACCCTATTCAGGATTCACTATATGCTAATTTTATTGATAAATCGCTGCGTTTTTATTTAATGTCTTTGCAGAGATCAAAAGCAATGGGAGATTATAATACCTCTAATAAATTGGTGGATGCTTTTAAGCAAAATCAATTGAAAATAGGAGCAGAGGTAATGCCATCAGAAAACAAAATAAAAGCAGAAATTTTATACAATAAGGTCAATATCTTTGAGATGCTATTGGTCTGGTTTATGGTTATAGGCATTGTTATGTTTCTGGCTATAATAGCGCAAATTTTTAAAGATGTAAAGGTAATTCGATGGTTAATAGTAGCCTGTAAAATAGGTATTGTGCTACTGTTTTTAGCGCATACTGCCGGACTCGCTTTTAGATGGTATATTAGTGGGCATGCACCCTGGAGTGACGCCTATGAAAGTGTAATTTATGTAGCCTGGGCAACCATGGCTATGGGGCTTGCTTTTGGAAGAAAAAGTGATCTTACTATTGCTTCAACAGCATTTGTAACTTCTATTATTTTGTTTGGAGCCCATATGAACTGGCTTGATCCATCTATAGCTAATTTACAGCCCGTTTTAAACAGTTACTGGTTAATGATTCATGTTTCTGTGATTGTTGGTAGTTACGGCCCCTTTACTTTAGGAATGATATTAGGAATTACCGTGCTATTGCTGATGCTACTTACCACTAAAAAGAATAAGGTTAAAATGGAGCTCAATATTAAAGAATTAACCATTATTAATGAATTAGCGCTCACTGTAGGGTTAATTATGCTTACTATTGGTAATTTTTTAGGAGGACAATGGGCCAATGAAAGTTGGGGACGCTACTGGGGTTGGGATCCCAAAGAAACTTGGGCGCTCATCAGTATTATGGTATATGCCTTTGTAGTGCATATGCGTCTGGTACCCGGACTTAGAAATAGGTGGTTGTTTAATTTTATGAGTATTGTAGCCTTTGCGAGTATTATGATGACCTATTTTGGTGTAAATTTTTATCTTTCAGGATTGCATAGTTATGCCAGTGGAGATAAAGTGATTACACCTTCATTTGTTTGGTATAGTGTTGCATTTGTGATTACTTTAGGGGCTTTTAGCTATTGGAGATATAGAATTCATTACGGTAAAAAAGCGGCATAGGGTGCCTAAGTAACAACATTGATTTAAACTTTCCGTTTTACTAAAAACGCTAACTGTGCTACGTAAGTTTCTGAAAATTCTATTTCATTTACTTTTGGTCATATTGCTTACTGCTATTACTCAGATTGGGGGTATACTTTGGTTAATTTCTCTTTTAATTCTAAAAAAGGAGAGCAGAAACTACCGTTTAAAACAAACATTCCTGTTCCTTGCAATTTATGTAGTATTTACCCTTTTTTTAGTTCCTTTTACAGCTCCATATGCAGGGAGGCAAAAGATTTCAAATAATACAATGGTAACTTACCATACAGTCTTCACCGTGCTTTTAAATCGTAATTATGTAAAACCACAATTGCATGAAATACTTCAAAAAACAGCACTAAAATTTCAAAAACAATATCCGAATATTAAAATAACCTATTTAGATGCATCTTTTCCTTTTTTTGACGGTTTTCCTTTGTTACCGCATCTCAGTCATAATGACGGAAAGAAAATAGACTTGGCTTTTATTTATAGGGACGTAAGTGGAGTGATTACTAATCAAAAACCTTCGGTAAGTGGGTACGGTGTTTTTGAAGAACCTACTAAGCGAAACTTTAATCAAACAGCCTTTTGCAAATCTAAAGGATACTTTCAATATGATTTTCCAAAGTATCTTACGTTTGGCACTATAAATTCCAAACTATCACTGCATGCTAAAGCCACCGCACATCTTGTTCAGTTATTAGCCAATAATGGCAACACGAGCAAAATATTTATAGAACCACATCTAAAAACCAAATTAAGACTTTCCAGTAAAAAAATAAGATTCCATGGCTGCCAGGCAGTAAGACATGATGACCATCTTCATTTACAGTTATAAAACTACTGATTTTTAAGCTTTTACTTTATAATGATGTAAGCTTTATTACTACAAAAACTATTAATTACACGAGATTCATGAATTACGATTGCTACTTATTGTATATACTCTTGCTTTTTCCGAAATTGTTAAGGATATCTTAAATTTTTAATGAAAAAGGGAAAAATTAAGAAGACGTTTCTTTTTGTAATTAAATCTTAATTCAAACGATACTAATTTAATAATCCTAATTTCCTAAATTTTTTAAGTCAATAATCACATAAACCAACCAACGAGCAATTTTTTTTTGCAAAAAGACAAGACCATGAAAAAAATCGGATTTTTATTAATGTTCCTATTTGTGTATACCAGTGTTTTTGCACAAGACACGTTTACGTATAAAAAAATTAAAAGCACTGATATTCAGAAACAGGATTTACCTATGTCTGAAGCTCCAGCCAATGTTCAGGCAAAGGTTACCGAAGAAAGCTTATCGGCTGCCTCTGGTGGTTCTGGAGTAGGAGAAACGTCAGGATCTTTATCTGTTTCGTTATCGGGTGGCGCCAATTATTCGGTACCTATTGCGGTACCTGTTGGGCCGGCTGGGATTAAACCATCTATAGCCTTAAGTTATAGTAGTCAAGCAGGAAATGGAATGGCAGGATTTGGATGGAATGTATCAGGTGTTTCTGTAATTAGCCGGATACCTTCTTCAAAATATCATGATGGGGATATAGATCCGGTAGATTTTGATAGTTCAGATCGTTTTGCTTTTGACGGTCAACGAATGATCTTAAAAAGTGGTACCCATGGTGCAAGTGGAGCTGTCTATGAAACAGAACAATATTCAAATATAAAAATAACCGCCTATGGCACTTCTTATTTTGGAGCTGCCTATGGTCCAGGATATTTTCAGGTGAAATACCCAGATGGTTCTTATTCTTATTATGGTTTAGGAGGCGATTCCCGTTCTAGAACAGATTATGCAATTACGTATTGGAGAAGTCCGCAAGGAGTGCTCATTCATTACAACTATACAACCAGTGGCAACGGACTTTCCATTAGTAAAATAAGATGGGGTGCGAGAAGTAGTTCTTCTCATATGAATGAAATACAATTTGTATACGGCACTCGTAAACGGTATGAACATTCTTATGTTGGAGGGATGTCTTTTGTACGTACCAATTTGCTTAAAGAAATAAAAGTCCTTAGTAGTGGGGTAGGGTATCGTAACTATATTTTAAATCATAATTATACCACATTGGGCTATGACCGGCTTACTAGTGTACAAGAAAAAAGTGGAGACAACTCTTTGAGCCATACCCCAATTACCTTTAATTATAACAATACTTCTTCATCTATAAGCTCTGTAAATACTACGTATTCACTTTCAGTAGGTAATATAGAGCAAAGAAACGCAGAAGCAATTTCACTAGATATCACAGGAAATGGCAAAATGGACTTTGTAGTACATCCAAAGTCTTCTTCTCTGCGCAATAAATTTTGGGTCTTTAAAGAAATCCAGTCTGGATATCCAAACTTTGCTTATGAGGTAAATACAGGAGGTCGTTTTGAATCTTTGTTTCCAGTGACTTGGCTAACTCACAATAATAAAATCTTATCAGGCCAAGGAATCGCCATTGCACAAAATTATGGATCAACTCAGGTAAAATTTAAAGTGTATTCTAATGGTACTACCAATCCTATTTACTATCAGTATGAAAAACTATGGAATGCACCCACCTATACCTCTAGCTATTCGTGTGGAAGCAGCAATACTTACCGGATTAATCAGCAATATATCTCTGGAGATTTTAATGGGGATGGGCTGTCTGATGTAATTGCAATAAGCAAGCCTTATTCCTATTCTTCTTGTTATCAAACACTGCCAGATCCAAACAACCCATGTGGTGGTTTTGACGATCCTTTTCTTTCTAATTATGAAAAAACAGGATTGGATGAAAATGAAAGTAAAGAGTTAAAAGAGTCAAGCCCTGATTTAGTGGGTCCACCAAGAGATGAATCCAGAATACCTATTGGAGGAGGTGGTACTTGTTGTGAATGTAACTCTTATAGCAGTAGTTCTGCTAGGGTGAGCTTTATTAATTTAGATAGAAGACTTACGAGTGGCTTTGCCAATTCTGCGGGTTTTTTGTCTTCCTCTTTTGGTTCAAGTGATAAATTATATACCGGAGATGTAAATGGAGATGGTAAAACCGATATTTTACATGTAAAAGCAGGAAGAATTTATGCGTACACCCTAAAAAGTAATAATTACATTCAGTTATTATGGTCTACATCAGATAGTCGTATTACCACAACAAGACCTATCATGCTAGGTGATTATAACGGAGACGGGAAGACAGATTTTATGACACCTGTTGCGAATAACTCATATACATTTACCACTTTCTTATCTACCGGAAACTCCTTTAGTAAAAGGGAGTCTTCTATGTCTTTTCAGTATAAAGAAACCAATTGGAATGGCAGTAATGGAACGCTTTATGGGTATAACCTAATTCCTGTAGACATCAATGGAGATGGCCGTACAGATATTGTAGATTACCAAACCAGAACCTATAACAGTAGTAGTAATGGAACCCAGTATGTGAGAATTTATAATAATGGATATAGTACCTCTACCAACGGTACGCCAACCTTTAGTTATAGTGGTTATGCTTCAAAATATGGAAACCTGAAACATTTTCCTATACCTGTTTTTGTTTCACAAGACCGTCCTAATTCCAACTTAGATTTTGGTTCTATAAGTAACAGTTGGGTTTCCTCGTTTAGATTTTCCAAAGATCATAGAGAAGAGATGCTCTTAAGATCTGTAGTCTCCAATGGAGTCACCCAAAGCATTCGGTATAATTCATTAAATACGAGTGATCAGGGACTAGATTATATGCCTGTTTATCAATATACCTATAACAATACGTATCCTTATATAGATATTGAAATTGCTCCGGGTACAAAAGTTGTAACTGCCTTGCAGCGCATTCGCAGTGGTACAACTACTTTAAAACAAATCTATTCTTATAAAGGAGCAGTAACTAATGTAGAACGCGGTTTTCAAGGGTTTACTGGAATAGCAAAAAGTAATTGGCATACCGGTAATAGTGATCGGTTATTTACGATGCGATTGCATAATACAACTACCCTTAGGGGAGCGGTTACCTCAGAGTATCAGGCGCCTTATAGCATTAATTTTAATTCTATTCCGTCTAATTATACCCACAAAAACACCTATAGTTATACTTCATCTTTATCTGCATCAAAGGTTTTTAAACTTACCAATACCTCTATTGTTACGCAAGACAGACTAGAAGGAACTACGATTACCAATAGCTTTATTTATGACTCTTATAATAATCCTACTAAAACTACCACCAATTATTCAGGTCAGGGAAGTAAAGTAGTAGATATGACTTATGCCAATAGCACAGGTTCTAGTTATTATATAGGAAGACCTACTAAGAAAGTAGAAACTACCGTTATTGGGGGTAATTCCTATAATAGCGAAGAGCAGTACGTCTATTCTGGCTGGAATATGAGTCAACGTAAATTTAGAGGAGACGGCACTCAGTTTAATACAGAAGCGTTTACCTATGATATTTATGGAAACGTAACTAAAAAAATAATTACACCCTATGGCTCTAATTCTCGTGAAATTAGATTTGAATATGATGCTACCGGAAGATTCAGAACCAAACAGATAGATGAAGAAGGGCAAACAACTACCTGGTATTACAACACTTCTAAAGGTTTGCAAACGCGTGAAGTGAATCGTTTTGGGCAAAACACCTATTTCTATTATGATGGTTGGAATAGATTGATAAGAGCAAGAGACTACCTCAATAAAAATGTAAATACAAGCTATTCAGAATCTAATTACACGTATACAGTTACTACTACTTCAGATGATGGTGCCAGTAAAATATCGGTATACGACCCTTTAAAAAGGCTCACCCTTTCCAAAGAAAAAAACGCCATGGGGCAATGGGTTCAAACCAGTCATCAATATGATAAGTTTGACCGAATGTATCGTGAAAGCGAACCCTTTACCAGTTCTCCATCTCAATACACTACTAAAGAATTTGATTTATATGGCAGGCTTACCAAAATTACTTCGCCTTCTGGTAAAGTAGTTACCTATAGTTATTCTGGATTGGTGACTACAGTAAATGACGGCACTAAAACAGTTACTACTACCAAAGATGCCATGGGTAACGTAACCCGTGTAGTAGATCCTGGAGGCACTATCAATTATACTTATTTTGGAAATGGGAATATGAAAACGGCCAGTTATGGTTCTGTTACGCTGTCTCAACAACAAGACGGTTGGGGGCATAAAACCCAACTTTCAGACCCTTCTGCGGGAACCTATAACTATGAATACAACGGTTTTGGAGAGGTTACTAAAGAAATAGGCCCTAAAGGCACTACCACGTATACCTATTCTCCCACAGGAAAAATCACACAGAGGAAGATTATAGGCGATGCTACCAACATGACTACTAATTACACCTATAATAGTTCTACTAAGTTGCTCACTAGTATGAGCTTAACATCGGGTGATGGTAATAATAGTTCATATAGTTATGCGTATGATAGTTACAAAAGAATTTCTTCCGTCACAGAAAACACACCCTATGCTCGTTTTATAAAACGATATACGTATGATAGCTACGGAAGAGAATATACTGTAGAAAATGAAGCGCGTTTATTGTCTAATAATAAAGTAAGCAAACATAAAGTTAAAAAAACATACACCTATGGAGGTTTACGAACCCTAAAAGATTATACCTCTAATGAAAACCTATGGAGCCTTTCTGGTATAAATGCCAGAGGACAAATAACGTCTTATTCTTCGGGGGTAGGATTGGTGCAAACCAATAGCTATAACTCCTATGGTTTTCACACCAGTATGGTCACAAAAAAGGTGACTTTAGTGCCTATTGGATCGCCTAATCCCGGCACGGTAGAGCTCACCAGACTCAATTACAATTTTAATTCGCAGCGAGGAATCCTTAACAGTCGCACGAATAGTTTGTTTAACTGGACAGAGAATTTTCAATATGATTCGATGGACAGGCTTACCAGTTTTAGTGATAATACAGGAAGTAAAACGCATACGTATGATGCACAAGGAAGAATTAAAAAGAACAATAAAATAGGTGATTACGTATATAGCGGTAGCTCTTACCAACTTGCATCCTTAACCCTAAACAGTTCTGGACAAAGCCACTACAATAATTATACCCGGCAACAGGTTTCTTATAACGCATTTAAAAGCCCGGTAGAAATTCATGAACACGGTAAAGACCGCGTTAGTTTTGAATACAATGCATTTGAGAACCGTTCCAATATGTTCTATGGTGGTACCCAGAGTAATAAATTACAGCGAAGGTATCGCAAACATTATTCCTATGATGGTAGCATGGAAATTTCACACGACACACAATCTGGTAAAACTACCTTTGTGAGTTATGCGAATGGAGATGCCTATGCTGCAACTGCCATTTGGAGATCAGAACAAACAGGTACTACCAGCCAGAGCTATTTGTATTTACAAAGAGATTATTTGGGAAGTATTATTGGGATTACCGATAAGAACGGAGCCTTTAAAGAAAAAAGACATTTTGATGCCTGGGGTAATTTGGTAAAACTCACCAATGGTAGTGGCACAAATCTTTCGGCTTTTGGCATTTTAGACCGTGGATATACAGGGCATGAACATTTGCAAGGGGTAAAACTCGTGCATATGAATGGCAGATTGTATGATCCTGTTTTACATAGATTTATACAGCCAGATAATTTTGTGCAGAACCCATACAATACACAAAACTTTAATAGATATGGGTATGTATTAAACAATCCTTTAATGTACACAGACCCTAGTGGTGAATTCTTCTGGGTAGCGGTCATTATAGGTGCAGTTATTGGGGGTATTTCTGCGGCACTCAAACCTGGAGCCACTTTTGGTTCTATTTTAGGAGGAATTCTTATTGGTGCGGTGGCAGGAGCCATAGGTGCCGGTGTGGGTAATGTGGTCGCCGGAGGCACCTTCTTTGGCAGTCAGGTTGCTACAACGGTGGGCTTCTGGGCAGGAGCCGCCTCAGGCTTTGCCGGAGGTTTTGCCGGTGGCTTTGTGGGAGCCGCCGGAAATGCATGGCTCAGTGGTGCCAGTTTTGGGGACGGACTCAAGGCGGGGCTAGTAGGCGGACTCGTAGGAGGTATTGTTGGTGGATTGGTAAACGGAGTAGTGAGTGAAATACGCTATCAAAAACACATAGCACCGTTTAGGAAATCATTAGATGAAATGGGAATTAATGCCAGTGATCCTGTTCCGGCTACCGATGAATTTTTACAGAAGGCACAAGAAGCCTGGTTCCCGGATGCACCAATGGAAAACGTAAAAAACTTCTCTGTAGAAAACTTAAGTGATAATGCAAAGAATTATTTTGCAGCCGGAAAAGCAGATGGATTAACTTCGCCACTTTATCAAAGAGTAGATGGACAATTAATTGCCTCCGGAAACTCAAATGTATATTTTAATCCAGATACCGCTTTTACCAGTGCAGAACAATTATTTAAAGTAATGGGGCACGAACTTATTCATGTATCTCAAATTGCACATCTTGCGGGACAAACCTCTACGTATATTAACAGTTTACGAGATATGATGGAGTTTCATGCCTATAATTATCAAAGCGTTATTGGAGCCGGTACTACAGGAAATTCATTTACGGCTGCTGAAATTAGAGGTTGGATGACTAATAACCCAGATATGTTTAAAGCTTTAGGGCATTTAAACTTCTCCTGGTCACTCAATTTTAAATTTAAATATCCGTTAGATTAATGATGAAAACAGTTCCAATACTAGCTATTTTATTAATACTAAGCGCTTGCGCTTCACAGATGCCCATGGCACAAAATGTAGTATTGGAAACTAAACTTATATGGAAGAAGAGGGAATCGGTCGTACTTCCAGAGAATCCTATTTTTGAACAGGAAAAGCAAATTCCTTTTCTGGTTTTTAGATTTAAAAATCAAACTGGAGAAGCAATTTATTTTCCTAAACCTGTAATTAGCGATATATGGCAATTACCAAAAGTAAATGGTTCTCTGGATGTTACTGATCGGCTGGAGCGTATAGATAACAATTCTTCGTTACAAAGCCTCTATTCAAAGTTTCACAACCACGCATTTCATGTTTATTTTCAAGGACTTGACGAATATTCTGGGGGATTGGTACTTTTAGAAAAAAGTGCGGATGAAGAGGAAGAAATAGAATATCCTATGGTGAATAGTGAATTGGCTGTTTTTTATAAAATTCTTCAAACGCAACTAAAATTAGATCATTATAATACGGGAAGGCGATTGCATTTTTTCTTGGGTACTCAAAAGCAATTGATTTCTTATAAAGAAGCACAACAACTTTTACAAACTATTGAGCAAAGACCTGAACCTCTTTTGCAGTTTACAGAATTAGCTACAAAAACCTTTAGTATTAAAGATAATAAAGAGCAATTTATTTTCTTAAAAGCTGGCGAATCTTATGAGGTTCAATTAAACCTAATTGGGTTTAAACTATTGGGCGCTTCATACGAGTTTGAAATGGCTACCAAAGAGTTAAAGGGACTGGTTTATGGTGCTGCTGAATGGGATGAGGTTAAGAAACAATGGGTTAGGAAAAAGCTACCATTACCTGCATCAGTAGGAGATTTTAATTGTTATATAGGGGAAATTACAACAAATAGTACTATTTTTACATTAGAGTAAGTATCCAATTTAGTAGATTAAATTGATAGATAGCCAATTAAAAACCCCGATGTAATTTTTTGTATCGGGGTTTTTTGCGTTTTAAAAGGGCAATAAAAAACTAAAATATCTAGCAAATTGGCGTAGTAAATCTATCTACTTCTATAGTTTCACAAACTTCACGGGAGTTGCAACCTTGAATATTGGTGCCGCAGCCTGCTGTTTGGCAATACCTAAAGGTAGGGAAGGTAATAGCACCTCCTGAGACCTCATTTTTTGTTAAATTGGAAACGGTGTTTTTGCCTAAAGACAAATGTTTAAGACTCTTTTTTTTCATGACTCTTTATTTTTAGATTCAATCTTTAAGTTACGTATAAATCTTTATACAAAAGTAGGGTTTTACCTCATTTAACAATTATAAAGAAAAAAGCGACTCTTGCGAGCCGCTTTGAATGTTTTCATAACCTAGACTTCAATAATAGTGGGGGATAGGGTGTTAAATCCTAGTTAGAGCTACTAACCTGAGGTCAATTTCCCATTTATTTCGACGCTAGGAGTAGTGATTAGAAAAGTATTTTTAAATGGCGATTGAGGCACTGGAAGTCTGCCAACATAACATTTTATTTGCAATAGTATGGACAACCAAAGCTATCCAACATAGGTTTTTTGCATGGATGTCTTATTTTAGATTGCTACTTAGATGTGATTTTTATTTCTATTTATCCTGGAGTGTGTTAAAAGCAGCTACTATTTAAGGTAAATAAAACCCTAATGATCCATCATTAATCCATACCTTAAACACAGTGTAAAGTATAATCGATTTTCCTAAAACACAAATTAAAAAGTCACTGAAAGTTTATCTGTAGAATAAACTTTATGTAAAAGCTTCCCGCACCGGTGGGGTTCGACTTCGCTCACCCACCGTTACGTTACCATAGGTCAGGATAAGACTTCGCTCACCCACCCACCGTTACGTTACCATAGGTCAGGATAAGACTTCGCTCACCCACCCACCGTTACGTTACCATAGGTCAGGATAAGACTTCGCTCACCCACCCACCGTTACGTTACCATAGATCAGGATAAGACTTCGCTCACCCGCTGTTTCCTTGTCGCTAGGGTGCAACAACCAATTTTTGAGTAAAGATTCCTTCCCGCAGGGGTGCAACAGTAATTTTTGAGTAAAGATTCCTTCTTGCAGGGGTGCAACAACCAATTTTTGAGTAAAGATTCCTTCCTGCAGGGGTGCAACAGCCAATTTTTAAGTAAAGATTCCTTTCCGCAGGGGTGCAACAGTAATTTTTGTGTAAAGATTCCTTCCTTCAGGGGTGTAACAGCCATTTTTGAGTAAAGATTCCTTCTTGCAGGGGTGCAACCGCTAATTTTTGAGTAAAGATTCCTTCCCGCAGGGGTGCAACAGTTAATTTTTGAGTAAAGATTCCTTCCTGCAGGGGTGGGGTTACCATCTGCTCACCCACCGTTCATGTGCAGCAAGGGTGGGTTGCTACTTTTTGGTTTGTTAAAAAAACTCCTCTTTTCAATCAGCAGCAACTCTCGTTGCCCATTCTGTCCAAGACCCATCAAATACTGATTTGGGCTGTGGCAGGATGCCTTCACTTGCAAGCAATACAACACATGCAGTAATGCCAGAGCCGCAACTAAAGACTAGCGGTCTTTTTTCCTTTAATAAAGGTTGAAATACCTTTTTAAGTTTCTCAACAGATTTAAATTTACCATTTTCAAGTAATTCTGTATAGGGAAGGTTATAACTATCCGGTATATGTCCGCTTCTTAATCCTGGTCTTGGATCTGCTTCTGTATTAGTAAACCTTCCGGCGGATCTGGCATCAACCAATAAAAATTCTTTTTGGAGTAGATTTTCTTCTATATCTTTAAAAAACCTGATATTTTCAAGCTGTAATTGCGCCTTAAAATTTCCAAGAGCTTTAGGAGCAGCATACTTATTGGTTACCGGATAATTAGCAGCTTGCCATGCAGGTAGGCCTCCATCTAACACAAAAACCTTGGGATGCCCCATAATAGAGAAAAGCCACCACGCTCGCGGACTTGAATAGATGCCTTTGTCATCATAGATTACCAAAGTGCTTTGCGCAGTGATTCCCAATTTTTGACAACCTTTTTCAAATGTTTTCGCTGTGGGTACGGTGCTTGGAAAAGGTGCATCTGGTTCACAGAAATCTTTTTTCAGATCAAAAAATTGAGCCCCCGGAATGCAAACATTGGCAGATGTGTGCGTAGTTGTTTTGCCAATGGTGGCGTCCAGAATAATAAGATCTGTATCGTTAAGATGTTCAGATAACCATTGGGTGTCTACTAAGTGTTGGTTTGCGGTTGCTTGCATCGTATTGATAATTGAGTATACAGGTTAGTTTTCAATGGCCTTAAATTTATTAAATAAAGACGTTATGGCTTCTTTTTGCGGTGTTTTAAAGGCAATGTATTTAGAATCACCGGGCGAAAATAAGAGGATATTTGTACCTTCCTCAAAGATAAACTGTAATGTTTTTACAGCGTTTTTTTCAAAAATACTTTTAGTGTTGGTCTCTTTCTTATAGAAAGTAAAGCTGTACCATAAATTAGACGTGGCATCTAAATCGTTGGCTAAAACTTCGGCTCCTTTTTCGCTAAGTATTTTTAAGAGCTTTGGTAATAATTGTTTTTCCTCGGTAGCATTCAATATTTTAGTACCGCTTCGTTTCGTATCCTGCTCAATTTTACTATAAGTAACAGAAATAGGGTCTTTGGCTTCAAAAAAGTGGGTTATGGTTTCTTCAAAATTAAAATCCATTTCCAATTTATGATTGATAAAATTAAAATCGTGCAGTAGCCATTGGTTATTTGCCAGTTGTGCTACAAGTTCAATTTCATCACCTATTTTATAATCATTACAATTGAGCAGGGCACTGGTATTTTGAGTGAAGTAAAGGGGAACAATGAGCAGTTTTTTAGTTTCTTGTTTTATGGCAGGTGGTCCTTTTATAAATTTTACGGTTTCTGCGTTGTCAATCTTATAAAATTCGGTTTCAGATATTTCAGTAAGAACGGCAATATTGGCTACTTCTTCCTCTAACGTATAGAACGGAATCGTAGTTTTAAATGTGCTATTTGCCAAATACCAAATAGAATCTGCTTTTTTTTGCTTCATAAAACGCACCACCTTACTAAAAAAAGCTTCAGAGTCTTTAGTATTTTGTATTGGCTGTATAGTATGAGAATGTTGTGCGTAACTCACCGTTATAAAAAATAGGGTAAACCAGATCAATAGTGTTTTCTGAGGGTTAAAAACTTTAATTGTGTTGGATGTTTTTAGATAATGCATTATTTAGCGAGTAGATTCAGACTCATTGTAAGATTGTCATAATACCTATTATCTTGTTTAAAAAAATTAGTAAGGATACCGTTTTCTTCAAACCTAAACTTCTTATACAAAGCTACACCTGCTTTATTGTCTGTATAGACCTGAAGCCATAATTTTTCTAAAATAGGGTTTTGTTGTGCCCATATAATGGCAGCATGTAAGAGTGCACTGCCCAAACCTACTTCTCGCCATGCTTTTAACATACCCATACCAACCATAGCGGTATGTTGCATTACCTCTCGGTGATGTCCGGTAAGATCAATATTACCTACTAGTTGACCTTCATAAACCGCTACTAATAATAAGGAGTTTTCTTTGGTGATAAACGAATCTATCCAAGCCTCTTCTTTTTCTAATGTTAGCTTAAATTCTTTTGGGTTTTTTGGAATGTAGGGACTGTCTTCCAGATACGTCTTAATCATTCTACTAAGTTCTTTAGCATCCTCTAGTACTGCCTGCCTAAGCAGAACGGTTTTATGATTCTTAAGAATTACTTTTTGAGGTACAAAAGGAGTAGGATTCATATCAGGTATCTAGCTTTATAAGTATACGGGACAATTCATCCCGCTTACCAAATATTGCGTTAAATGGATACTTTAAAATTACAAAACCTTTTTAAAATAAAATAACGTCAGTTCGACGTAAACAAGAATTAAAATCGATTGCGAAATTGTCTTTTTCCGCAGTATAACAAGATTTTCCGTTAAGAATTTTCGAAACCCCAATCCTTCGGGGGAGAAATGTAAATTCATGAACTCCTTTACAGAAAATAGAATTTAGTGAACTAAAATATAGGAAAGCCTTGTGGTTTTGTCCACTCTCTGGACAAAAATACCTTGGAAATAGAAGATTCATGAATACCTTCATGCAAAACAGACATGACATGAACTAAAAAGTGTCTTTTCTTTTGGTTTCCCCGCGCCGCCTGGCTGCTGCACTAAAAACAGCTACTAGCTGTTTTCTTTACGTTCGCCCCTGTGCGAGCAAAGAAAATGAACGTAAGTGACTTATATACCCTATTTTTAATAATTCAAAGACTCTATTTAAGATTACAATATAAAACTGAATTTAGATCGAATTCACGTTATTAAAGACAATGTTCTTAAAAAAATACAAAGAGAAACTTTATTTATATCAATATACGTACAGCTAGAAACTGCTATTCCAAAGGCGCATAGCGACGGACTCCGAAGCATCGTGGTTTTAGAAGATTACCAAAATGCCAATAACCAAAACAATAAAACCCACTCCTACCCTTACGGATTCCCGTACCCTTTTTAAACCCCACTTCTTTATCTTGCCGCAAGCATAAGAACTATTGTTGTTATTTTCTTACGAATAAATACGTGTTTGTAGCTTGACTATAAGAAAAACCATTGGTTTTTGGTAAGTTTGAATTAGCAATCTATGGAAACCTTAAGCGTTTCTAAATGTTTACAAACGCTTACAAACGACTAAAAATGGATATAGTATTGATTTTAAGTTGATTACAAAAATAAATATAAGAGAAGTAAACGCAATTGCGTTTACTAACTAGTTAAGTTTAATTTCAAGCAGCCCATCAGACAAAACTTCATGGATGGACGCGTTAAAAAAGTAAGGATTGGCAAGTATTTTTAAGGCTTAGATTTTTTAAAAAGCGGGAAGTCAAAGTCTTTTCGATTGCATCGTGCAAATTTGCATTTGCAAACGTAGCTAACGTACTAAAGACTTTGTTAAGATATCGAAAAAAAATGATAAAGTCAAGAAATGCTTTTTTCTTCCCGAACCGCTTTGTGCTAAAAATAGGCCCGCGAGCAGGGTTTGATTTTAACGCTCTACTTCATTGCCAGCTACGTACCTTATCAGGGATAAAGGCCCATAGCCGCCACTGATCCCTCCATCAAGTGTTGGCTTTTCATGATTTGCGCGGCCTGTTGAAACTCCGTTAGTTTACCCCACTGTAAGAAAGGGGAAAATTCCTTACATTTGGGTAGAACAACTAAACTTAACACTATGTAAAAAAGCATTAAAACGCTTTTTACACTTTACGTTGTCTGTAATGCGAAAAAAATAATATGGAGAATCAAATAACAATTGAAGGAAAAACAATAGTGTCTGAATTTCCTGATGAAAACATTGCAAACGAGACAGAATTAAGTAACTTTTTCAAGGATGAGGAGAAAGTTCCGTTAAGTAAGCTCGCAAAATATTATTTGAACGAAAGTTTGAATTTTTTATGTGGCTCAGGAACATCTGTAAGTATCGGAGGGAAAACTATTAATAAAGATGAAAATCCATTTGCTACAGTTATCGCTGAATTAAAAGCTTTATCAGAACCAAAAGAATATGTTTCACAACTAATTAAGTTTTTAGAATCGGATGATTTATTAGAAAAGAAATTTGATAAAATCAACCAGGAATATTTATACTATCTAAACAACAAAGAAGATGAAGATTCAGCGACTGAAATAAAAAATTATTTGGATAAATCTCTAAAGATTTTCGTTGAAAATTATGTTCCATTTCCAATAGATTATGTGAAAGACAAACTCAGTATTCACGAATTATTTATTAATAAGATAATTAGTAGAAAAGACACTTTAAATAGACCTAAAATTTTCACACCAAATTATGACCTAGCATTTGAAAATGGTTGCGAGAAAATAGGAGTAAGTTATAATAATGGATTTAGAGGTGTTCATATGAGAAAATTCGACCCTGACACATTCCATAATGAAACATATATCAAACAAGATTCAAGTCAAAAAGGAAAGAGGATTTCAACCTATTTAAATATATACAAACTTCACGGTAGTATTTCTTGGCAATATGCTGAAAACATCAATGATTTGTATAATGTAAAAGAGGTGCAAATTTCTGACACATCAAAAAAAGAGGATATTGGATTTGACTCTATTATGATTTATCCAATACAAACTAAAAAATCATACTCATTAGACTTACCATATTCAGAACTATTTAGAAACTTTTCTAAATCTTTAACTGAGACCCAAAATACTCTTGTAGTAATAGGATATTCATTTATTGACGAACACATAAATGACATCATCAGGACAGGTTTATACAATCCTAACTTAACTCTAATAATTCACTCGTATAGCTTAATTAATGATACAAGTCCTGAATTTTTACAAACTCTTAAAAACAGAAGTTCGAGTGATAACAGAATAATCATTTTTGAAGGAAGTTTAGTAGGAGATTTTACAAATATTGTGAAATATTTGATTCCTTTAAATTCATTTATTCAGCCAAAAGATACTCTTATCGAAACATTAAAAGAATTATCTAAATAAAAAGAGTATGGCATTCAAAATCGGACAAGTCTATAGAATTACAAATCGATATTTAGAAATAATTCACGATAAGGATATTTTCTCAAAACCAATATCTTCGGGTAATGGACTACATATTGTAGGTATGCTAAATAGCTACATTTCAATACCACTTTTCAATGCTCAAAATGCAATTGGTATAATATTCGAACAACTTGAACCATCAAAAGAAAGAGAAGCGTTATTTTCATCCAAAACAGAGCTTATTATATCTAAAATTAGACTTATTGGTTCGTTTAATCCTATTAATAATAGTTTCAAAAGAGGTGTTGATTTTTTCCCAACTCTCGATTCTGATGTCTTTACTGTTGATGAAAAACAGTTAGAATCAATTTATAATTCAACAATCAAAAGTGATACAGCGACCTTAAAGATTGGGAGCGATATATATTATAATCAAGTTAGTATAAATGCTGACCCAAATATTCTTTTTGGCAAACATTGTGCAGTATTTGGAAATACAGGTAGTGGAAAGTCTTGTACAGTTACATCAATTCTTCAAGGTGTATATCTCGAAAAAGGAAGATTACTAAATACTTCTAATAAAAAACTGAAGACTATAATTATTGATTCAAATGAAGAATACTCTGAAATCTTTAATTCGCCAGACTCTGCAAAGCCAGATTGGGTCGTTTTGAAGGACTATTCTGATTTAGAATTGTCTCATAAAGATTTAAGCTTTTATGAGTTAACAGAGTTACTTAAAGAAGATTCCCCCAATGTAATACCGTATTTAAAAGAGGCTGTTCTCAAATTAAAAAATCACACAAATGCAGATGCAAAAATCTACTATGAATTTTCGGAATTACAAGTAGAGATTGAAAATGCTGTACCTCTTGATTACAAAGGAAATAAAGATAATTTCACGATTGGTTTTTTAAAACATATTGTAAAAAGAATTAAACATTTTTCGTCAGATGAAAGATTTGATTCTGTATTCAAAAAAGAAGGAAATTCAATTGAAGATTTTCTAAACTCACCAAATGAAAGCGTTCTAATATTATCGTTAAGAGTTTCAAATGATATTTTAGCTCTTTTGGTATATATGATTAGTAAAAGCATTTTTAATTACAAGTCCAATCCTGCAAATAGGAACAAGGATAATATTTTATTAGTTTTAGAAGAAGCTCACAGATATATTTCTACTTCATCAACTGACCAAATGAATAATTACTATATCGAAAAATTAGCCCGAGAAGGACGGAAATTTGGAGTTAACTTATTAGTGTCGACCCAAAGACCGTCTGAGGTTTCTAATACAGTAATTTCTCAATGTAATTCTTTAATAGTTCATAAAATAACCAACAATAGGGATTTAGAATTTGTAAGAAACACAATAGAATATGACGACAAAAGTCAAATTGATTTACTTACAAGTTTGAAACAACAACAAGCCTTGGTTTTAGGAGAAGCATTTGCTTTTTCATCACTAATAAAAATAGCTGATGCAAGTCCTTTACCAATAAGTGAAACACCGAAAATATTTACGAAAGAATAGAAAGCACTACAGACAACAATGTATAAAAATAATAGCGGTTTAATCGCTAAAGCCAAAGTAAGAAAATATAAAAAAGGTCTGTGTTTAACCGAAAAGTTAGTGCGTGCAAATCCGCTACTATTCTTATACTAGACCGTAAACCATACCCAAAAAACACTGCGAATGACATTAATAAGTCAATTAGTCCTCTTCAACAATGAAATGAAGACGGAAAAAAAATCGTCTGAACGAATTACAAAAAATGAAATTTCAATTGTAATTCCTGTAAAAGACAATCAAAAAGGAATTGATAATTATTTAACCAAGTTCTTTAAAACTCACTCAAAAACTGACTTTCCGAAAGAGATTATAATTGTGGACAACAATTCAAGTCCAAGAATCGAATTGAAAACTGAATTTATGAAATTCGGCTTACCGATTGAATTAATTGAGTGCAAAAAAGTTGGACCAGCTTCAGCCCGAAATAAAGGCGCAAAAATTGCGAAAGGAAAATGGTTGCTTTTTAATGACAGCGATTGTATCCCAACAAAGTCAATTATTAAAGGCTATTTAAAAGCTGATAATAATTCTGTGGCTTATGCTGGAAATATAAAATCTTTAGATAATGACAAGCTCTCAAAATATTATGAGAGCCAAGAAATTTTAATTCCTTTAAAGACTTACGATGACAATGGCGATTTTGTTCCGCAATATTTAATAACAGCTAACGCGCTAATTTGGAAAAAAGCATTTGATGAAATTGGTGGATTTAATGAGCAAATTGCAATAGCAGGTGGCGAAGATGTTGATTTAGGCTTACGACTTTCACAAATCGGAAATTTGTCATACGCTTTCGATAGTATTGCAATCCACGACTTTTCAGATGGATTTGTGGGTTTCTACAAGAGATTTAAGAGATACGGACAAGGAAACAGAATTGTCGAAGAATTATGGAATACCGATTTAAGTCCTACTTTATTCCGACCAAATGAAAGAACTTTTGCGAATGAGATTTTAGCGAAATTTCAGTATATTGGATTACGAATTGGATATAGAAAAGCCGACAAAATCGTGCGTAAGTACGGTTTACAACAACGGTAACCGTTGCACAAGCCAATAATCGATGATAAAGTTAATTATTTCAAGCCCTTCAGAAGGGCTTTTTTATTTTAGTTTATTGTTTTAGATTGTCAAATTAACAGGTTTTAAATAGGCGGAAAAACAGTTTTGAAGCCATGATTTCATGATTTGAACAAAGTGGAGGCCTTTCGCCCTGCTTTTCACCTTATTTTGTGTGAACTTCAGATACTTCTTGAGGCCTGCCCTGAGTTTACCGAAGGGTTATAAGCGATTGCAGATAGCTGCATGCATTTATTTGCTTGCCTTATGCCTATGGTTACTTCGATAAACTCAGCACAAGTCTTGCCTTGCATAACTAAAAATACGATTTTTCCTATCTTTAAACAATAGTTGTGCAACAGGCACAATGGCTATAAACAATTGCTTAAGTCGGTTAATAAGAGGAGAATTTCTCACTTTCAGTATAGTCTGAAACAAACGAAATTAAAGGAACACAAAAAACGCAACTACTCATAGCCACGACCGTTGTGAAGCCCTCACTATTTTAGTTGCAAAACTCTTTCTGGATCAATTTCTTTCCAGAAATCACTGTAGAAATTTTCAGATTTCATAAGTTCTAGATGGTTACCATTGGCTTTAATATGTCCATCTTCTAATACATAGATTCTATCTGCCAGATTTTTTAAAGAATGCAAGCGATGTGAAATAAAGAAAACCGCCATTTCCTGTTAATGTAACTTCCTGTAACCAGTTCTTCATATATCCTTGTTATGATTTTAAAACCTTGGTTTATGCTGTTTCAAGAAGAAAGATACTAGATTTTGCTTTTAATTAAAGCAGTGAATGAAAAGAAGCAGTAACTATATGGGATTCATTAAAAATCAAAAATGATTTTCATACAGGCAAACCTCGTACAGGTAACTATAGATTATAGTTTACAAAAAAGATTAAATACCTCCACCTATAGATGGCAAGCTATTTGTTGACAGGCTTTGTTTGCATTGCACTGGATAGTACGCTAATATGTAAAAGCTGTTATGCACAAAGCAGCATTTAAACCTCACTTAAATATTTTTGAGGTGCAATTGGGATGGTTAAAAGGTTTATTAATTCTGAGAGGATGTAGTTATAGAAATCTGTCCGCTTTTTCCTGTATAGTGATAATCACCTTGGGGAGTTTTGATGATATAATCATAGTTCCCTTTTGATTTCAAAATGGTTATTTTCTCATTTGGTTTTAAGAGAAATTTTTTATCGAAAGCAGCAAAATCATTGTTTAGCGGAAACCTGTTAAGGGTTTCTGGAGCTAATGTAACCGCAGTAGCACCTCCAAAAGGTTGAGCGGACATCATGATGCGAATAAATCTAGATTCGGCAGAAGAACCATTATTAAAGGAAAGATCAATGGCATCCTTTTTTCTAACCGAAAAATAGGCTATAATAGGATTACTACTGATAATATAGGGGTAACTCCTAGTAATACCCGTTTCTTTTAGTGTATTTATAGTATTAAAAAGTTGATTTAATTCTTGAGACAGACTTGCTTCTTCGGCTGGTTTCAAAGAAAAATTTTCTACCACCACATGGCCATTAGATAGTACCGTATGAACATCTCTTGTACTTGCGCTATTTACTAAGATAGCTGCATTATTTAGGGAAGAAAACGGAGAAGCCGAAAGGCGCTTTTTAGATAATAATATAATGTCTGCCTCCTTACCTACAGATAAGGAACCTGTTTGTCTGTCTAAACCTAAAGCCCTTGCTCCATTAATGGTTGCCGCCTGCAAAATAGCCCAAGAATCAATAGCAGCTGTTTGTTTGGCATTAAGCCTACTTACTTTTAAAAGATTAGCTGCACTGCGCATGGCAGTAAACATATCAATTCTATCATTGCTTGCAGCTCCATCTGTACCCATAGTTATGGGTATTTCTGCCCTTTTATAATCAAGAAGGGGTGCGGCACCCGATGCTAAGTACATATTAGACTCAGGATTATGAGATACGCTGGCTTTGGTTTGATTCATAATCTTTAGATCTTCCTCATTTAACCAAACACTGTGGATAGCTAAAAATTTATTCAGCGCTTCAAGATGGTACAATAGCGGATACATTGACGGAACCTTCACACCCTCACTGGCTGGTTTATTATTAGCAATGGCAAGATTACGCTTAGCTCTTACCACTAGGTTAGAACTATCTAGTACCGGTGTATTTATAACGGCACGAAGAACTTCTAGGTCGTTCTGTTTTAGATGGTCTTTGTATTCCGTGACATAATTGGTAATTGCTTTTTGAAAATCACGAGTCTCTGTTAAGTTTTCCATAGTGTGTTCAGAGAGTAAAACCGAGTTTTCCAAACCGAGCTGAATACCATCATAAACAGCAGGTAGTGGCATGAATGAAAGAGGGCCAAATCCCATAGATAAACCCAAACCATATTCTTTCGCTTTATTAACAGTTTGTTCAAAATGTAATTTTCGTAAATCAGGGGGTAAAAAGACAGCCGGATGCCACCATGTAACAAAGCCACCCATATTTGCTTTACTTAACCCTTTAAAAGTAGCCTCTAATGAACCGTATTGGAAATTAACCGAAGCAAAATCTGAAACCGTAGTAATTCCCGATAGTTGTGCTTGTCTTGCAGCAATGTAGGTTATTCTTTCGAGCCGATCATTTCTGATATAGTGGGCATACGGGTAAATAACTTTAACCCAGTCTTGTAGTATTGCAGTAGCCTGAAGGCTTCTGGTTAAATGTTGCCAAAGATGTGTGTGGGTATTTACAAAGCCCGGCATTGCAATAAGGTCTTCACCATTAATTACTTGAGGGGTAACACCCGGCTTAGGATACGCTTTACTAATAGATGCTATTTTTCCGTCTCTTATTAAGATATTCTGATTGGCTAAGAAATTTTTGTTTATAACATCAACCACAGTCACATTTTTGATGAGTATCACTTCTGTATTTAAAGAAGATACGGCTGTTTTTGTGTTATTATTTAGGGAGGCGCAGCCCGTGAAGAAGACCCATAAACACGTATAAAGCGCAAATTTTGTAGGAGATAGTTTATGGCTGCGTTTTAAAAAGTACTTTACGGCTATCATCATGAGAACTTACTATTATAAATGATTGTAAGCTTTTCTGCCAAAAAGTTACCCTTTAAAATTAACTAAAAATAATATACTATTTACTTTTAATTAGGTATTTACTTCTTTTATTAAGAAGAATAAAACTTCAAATGATAGTAGATTAGGATAACTAGTTAGACTTACTGATTTTGTGGCATCTAATCCACACGTAATTTAATTACTTTATCCTTTTATTTTTTTAAAAACTAATTCAATCTGCGGGAAAAAGGTTTTTGTCTATGTTGGGAATCACTTTTAAAGCATTCTTATAGTAGAGTTTACGCAATACTTGGTCATCTAAACCTAAGCCGTACATTCTCCAAAAAGCGTGGTAGCGTTTATAGTATGGAAAATACTCATCAGTAGATTCTAAGACTCTAAAATAAGTGTAGTATTCTTCTGGATTCCAAGAGTCTTTGCCAAACATCACTCTGTCTTGATATTTAGTGAGAAACTGTTTTGCAAAGCGAGGCTGCCGCCCTAACTCAGCAATTACAGCGCCAATTTCGGCATACATATTAGGGAGTTCGTCCATAAGCTTTGCCAAGGCAGCCAGATCATTGGCATACCAACCTAGATGTGCGTTGATAAATTTAGTACCGGGATGCTTTCTAAAAATAGCATGCTGCTCGCCAATAATAGTTTCCCAAGAACCCGTAATATTGTTTTCTCGTTTACGGCGGGGTTTGAGCTTAAGTTCTAACCAGCGTTCGTTATTTTGATTGTGTGGTTCCCAAAAGGATTTAGGATCTGCAGCATGAATAAGCACAGGGATTCCTAATTCGCCACATTTTGCCCAGACTGCGTCTAGTCTTTTATCATTGATTTTAATGCGATTGCCTTGACTGTCTTTATTGTCCATTCCCTGACTCTTATAAATTTTGAGTCCGTTAGCACCCATTTTAACATCATTTTCTAGTTGTTGTACGGTGCGTTGCGTCCAATTAGCTTCATCTATGCCATTTAAATCAATATTGGTAAAAACAATAAAACGTTTGGGGTAGTGGGTGTGTACATTTTTAAGTGCACCTTTGAGGTGTTCCTCAGAACCACGTCCACGGCCAGAAAGGTTTACCATCACTCCCATATTTAACTGATTCATGTCTTCTACCAATATGCTGAGGTCTTGAGTGGGCATACGAAACTGGTGATTGTGTACATCTATAAACGGGAACTTGGCACGTTTAATTTCTTTTCCAGGTACTTTTAAGGTCGCTGGCGGATTGTAGTCTTCAAAATTCATTTGTTGCGCAATACAGCAGGGTAGGGAGAGGAGAAAAAGAAAGAAGCTGGTCACTATAAATTTCATAAACACTTTGTTAGGTTAGTTTAATTTAATTTAATTTAATGGATATTTTTAAAGGTCTTTAATTCTAGGTAAATAATGTCTAAGTTTAACGAAAGTTTTAGAAGCGGGGGAGAGGTATTTTTTGATTATTATACTTTTTATAAGGCTAAAGATTCTATTTTAAATCTTAATTTATTTTGTCCAATTCAATGCCGCTTAAATCCTGTCGTTTTAGCAACTTTAAATTTTCGTCATAAATTAGTTTTTTAAAATAAGATTTTTCTTTCACCATTGTGTTTATAAGGTGTTTTTTTTAAAAGATCGAGACAAATTCCTCAAAAAAAGTCATTTATATAACAGAAAATTTTGGTACTTTTAAAGTAAGAATTCACTAGCGGATTGTTTAGTTAAAAAACTGTATACAACACTTTAATTTACTAAATGCTCCGTTTTTTTTGTAATCAAAAACTAATTTTCTTAAATCAAATTCATTTTATTTTAAATAAATGAATGGGTTTTTATGACTAATTATTTCACCGTAATCGTACGATATTTAGCATTTAAAAATAGCTTGTTAAAAGAAACGAATGAAATTTACATTATCAATTAAATACTTATGGCCCCTTCACATGAAAAAGTACTAATTAAGACGCCCAAAGGGGTTGTTATTAGAAGTCTAGACCAAATCTTATATGTAAAAGCTGAGGGTAGTTATTGTGTAATTAACTTTCTCAATGGAGATCATTTTATACTCAGTAAAAATTTATCTCAGCTTAAATTACCCGACGATTCTTTTTTTAGAATTCATGCTTCTATTATCATAAATCTCCGCTATGTAAAAAGAGTAGAAAACTCTTTGGTGATACTTTCAAATGAACAAGAATTACCGATAGCAAAAAGGCGAAGAGGTAAATTTTTATCAACTTTAAACAATAACTATACTAATTTATAGACCATGAAAATTGTTCATAGCTATTGGTCTAAACCAAGTTTGTTAAATGAAAATAGTATTCATAAAAGTAATGGAGGCTGGCTTCATAAAAAATACTATTATTTTAGTTGGGCACTAAGTTGTTTAAAATTCAAAGAAATATATGGTAACATTGAATTAGTAACTGATAAGGCAGGTTATGAATTACTTATTAATACCTTAGAATTACCATATACCAGTGTCAAGGTTGAGTTAGACATTCTAAACAACTATCACGAAAAACTCTGGGCGATTGGTAAATTGCATGCATACCGAATTCAGGAGGAGCCTTTTTTACATGTGGATGGGGATGTTTTTATTTGGGAAAAGCTTGGAGCATCTATAGAAGCTGCTTCTTTAGTAGCACAACACAGAGAAATTGATTTGGCACACTATCAGGATGCTTATGATGATTTAATTAAATATCACCATTATATTCCGGAAGTTATTACACAGGATTATAAAAAACACGGTAAAATTGACGCTAGTAATGCAGGTATTTTTGGTGGAAACAATATTGATTTTTTTCAGGAATACGTAAAGAAAGCATTTGATTTCATTGATAATAATATAAAATGTTTAGAAAATGATAACGTATTTGGATCTAGGTTTGCTATTATGTATGAACAGTATTTGTTTTCTTGTATGGCAAGGAAAAATCAATTAGAAATCAACTATTTCTTTCCAGATTTTACGGTTGATTATAAGCAATTATCTGATTTTAAAAATAAGTATGCTCCTAAAAAATATACGCATGTCATAGACATGCGTAAGAAATTAAACTCCTATTGTTTTGAACTAGAAAACATATTAAGAGCTGAGTTTCCAGCATATTATTATAAAATAGAAAAGGTTTTGTGGGGTTTTAAATAGAAAAGCCTATCACCCAAGTTTAGATAATAAGCCTTTAAATGAATGTTTAAGATTGCTTAACAACCGTTGCTACAAGCCCAATAATAAGTTGGTTGTGTACATTTACACGAATAATACGTTTGGCAATAAGGTACACAAGAATCCGTTGGTCCTCCACCTTTTACAGTATCTTTTAAAGACTCGTTCAATTCACTTACATTTCTCTTATTAAGTGTAAGTTTTGCATTTAACTTTTTTTTCTTCATAACTTAAAGATTTAAATTAATTATATATTCCTTTGAAAGCTACGTTATTGAGTAGCTGAAAAAAGTATTTTTAAAAACACTACTTACAAGATACGAAATTAAACAACAGCTTATATGAAAATTCTTTCAAATAAGCTGTTATTTTTTAATTCACTACATTACTATATTAGTTTGTACACTGCACTTGCTGGGTACAATCCCAAAAATTAGTATTTTGGTTACAACCACATGAATAATATGTTTGACAATACGGTACACAAGACTGAAAAGTACCTCCCCCTTTTACATTGTTATTTAAAGCATCTGTTAATTCACTTACATTTCTTTTGTTAAGCGTAAGTTTTGAATTTAATTTTTTTTTCTTCATGATTTAAAGATTTAAATTAATTATATACTCCTTTTGAATGTTACATTATGGTGTAACTGAAAAAAGTGTTTTTGAATAAATTACCTACAATATACGAAATTAAACAACGCCATGTGTGAAAATTCCTTCACACATGGCGTTGTTTTTGAATTGACTACATTGTTAAATTAGTTTGTACACTGCACTTGCTGGGTACAATCCCAATAATTGGTATTTGGGTTGCAACCACATGAATAATATGTATTACAATAAGGCACACAAGACTGCCAGGTACCTCCCCCTTTTACATTGTTATTTAAAGCATCGGTTAATTCACTTACATTTCTCTTGTTAAGTGTAAGTTTTGCGTTCAACTTTTTTTTCTTCATAATTTAAAGATTTAATGAATTTATTGTCTCCTTAAAGTTACGTTATAATATAACTGAAAACTAAGAAGTTACGTCAAACTTGTAACTGTACTTTATTTGACGGTATTCGTATGTCTTTTTTTTATATTCGTATAACTTATATAAGTAAATAGCTTTTCACTACTTTTATTTTTAGACTTTACTCTTTAAAATTTAACTACCTTCATTGATTGAATTTTCAGTATTATAATGATAAAAAGCACTCAAAATAATGATTTAGGAAATTCTTTTTTAAAGAAAAACCTACCTAAACAATTAATCGGGATTCTTGATGACTTGCTCCTGAAAAATTTAGAGCTATTGAAATCAGCAAAGTTTCAAAAGCAACTAGATTTCATGGTATCTTTAAGCGAACAGAAAACTTCTATAGAAGAAAAAATAATAGTAGTTAACATATTAATTCAGTCTTATTTACTAACAGAAGAGAAGAAGTATATTACTTTTCTATCTTTATTTGTGAACCAAAAAGAAGCCCATAATTTTATGGGATCTGGTGTTAAAAATCATTGTTTTGAAAATGGTAAATCGGGCTTTCTGTTAATACTTCTTTATACCTTTCCGTATCTAAAAGAAGGATGGATGCTTTCTTATATAAAAAATTTGATGGATTCTTTTATAGCATCTTTATTTCCATACCAAAAAGAGAGCCTCATATACATTTCGGGAGAACATGCTATAGCACCTCTTTGTGAATTATATGAAGGAAATTCTGGAATGGCTCTGGTTTTTATGCAATTGGGTACTTTTTTTAAGAGTCCTGTTTTATACATCATAGCAGATAAATTAATTTCTTATGAGGATACATTATGGAATGCAGAAACCAAGAATTATCCCGATTACAGAAAAAAAATCACATCGTTAAAAGAACATCATATACGTAAAGAAAAATATCTAAATAAAGAGTACGATTATTTGTCGAATCCAGGAGACAATATTGGCTTTAAAAACGGAGCTATTGGAATTGCTTTTACGCGCTTAAAAGCTTTTGAGTGTACAAATAATGAAAAATACCTTAAAAGTTTTAAAAAGGCACTTAAAAAAATTAATTTGGTATTACATATGGATTCTCATCTTCTGTCCAAATCTGAGACAAAATTAATACATCAATTAAACAACAGTGATACTATTGTTTTTCCTCCTTTATTTCAAGAAGTTTTACCATTAAAAGAACCGGCAGTGATAGCGTATGCTACTGTTTTAAGAAGTCATTTAAGAGTACCGTATTTTATTACTTTAAAAATTGCTGAGAACTTAAATCTAGACCTTGTTAAAGAATTTAGTGTTAATTACAATGAGGATTTATATAAAAAGACAAATCCTTTAAAATCTTTTTACTTTTTCACAAAAGCACTTCTAAAAAAGGCTAACATGCACGGTGCAAATCTACTCAAGGATATTTTGCGTTTGGAGTACAAAAAAATCAAACTTCAAAAATCTATGAAGAGTCTTGCTTTATTAGAAATGGAAGACCTCGTGCAAGTAGCGCAAAGAGATGTATTTCTTACGCTAGATGAAGCCCATTTATTAAATACGGAATTAATACTAAATAAGAATCTTTTACTTGTAAAAACCAAATGGAAATGGATAGTAGATGAGTTTGAATTATTTATGGATTTGTTTGATCCAACAGAGAATATGAATAAAGATACTTCTGTTAACTATGCAGTATTAAAAGTAACTTCTCAATACGATACAAAAAGAAAAACGTATATACATGAAAAGTCACTCTCAGAATATCAATATATCATTTTAGATTTGTTTGAGTATCCGGTAACGGTAATAGAAGTGATCGAAGAATTTTTAACACTGTTTGAAATTAATACAGATGCTGAACTTCAATCGGTAAAAAAAATGGTTTTGGATATTGTAGAAGAAGCTATTTTTGATAGGTTTTTAGTAGCTCCTTAAATGATGTATCAAACAATAAACTCAGCTTGAAATAGTTTAAATACATATACAAGTATATGAGTCTTTTGCAAGTATGTGAAGAGGTTAGATTATTAGTTAATAAAAAATAAAATCAAGACGATGCTGGTGGGGAACATCCCTGTAACTATTAACTTGGACGGAAACATATCCAACTATTTTGAATTTGAAATTTCCATTAGAGTCTATTTAAAGCTCTTTAAATGGTTAAAATTTCCCCAGTATTGTAAAAACCTAGTTGCTTATTAGTTCTGTTAGCATGGAAGAAGTTTATAACATAAAGGGAGGTTCAGCAACTCCCCTTATGCTTACTTACATATGGTTAACTTTTTATTTTAAGGCCATTTTTGTCTTTAAAAGAGCCCGTTATTATATAGATCAAGTCAATCAAGGTCCAGACTCCAAGTCCTCCAAGGGTGATGATCATAAATATGCCAGTACCAATTTTACCCACGTAAAACCGATGTACTCCTAATGTTCCAAGAAATAAGCATAATAGAATCATCACGACAAAGTTTTTGTCGCTTTTTTCTTCTGTTTGCATGGTTTGATTTTCAATTTGAACGGTGTGATTTTCCATATGTATCTGTTTTTAAGTTAAAGGATTAATAAAAGTATTTGTATTAAATTTTGTTTTTCCTGCATTCGTGATTGATCATGTATATTTTAGTATTTGGGATTTTGTTATGGTACTACTAATTCTTTATTTTAAGGCCATTTTTGTCTTTAAAAGAACCCGTTATTATATAGATCAAGTCAATGAAGGTCCAGACTCCAAGTCCTCCAAGGGTGATGAGCATAAATATGCCAGTACCAATTTTGCCAACATAAAATCGGTGTATTCCTAAGGTTCCAAGAAAGAAGCATAATAAAATCATTACGAGAAAGCTTTTGTCGCTTTTTTGTTCTGTTTGTATGGTTTGATTTTCAATTTGAACGGTTTCGTTTTCCATATATATCTGTTTTTAAGTTAAGAGTTAATAAAAATTATTAGTATTCAATGTTGTTTATATAGATCCATAATTTGCCATTTAAACACAAGTTTTCCTGCTTGCAGTTTACAGTGCTGCGAGCTTATAAATCAATACAATTGCAAATAATATTTACGCGATCAAGAAAAGATTAAAAGAAAAACAGCTCTAATCTTTGGTATTTAATGTAAAAATTTTGGAAGTCAATACTTGTGAATATTTCGAATAAGATAACTGTAAGTGGGTCTTTCTATTCAGCCGAAACTACTCTTTTGGCATTGTCTACTTTATTTGTCGCACATGAATTAAAAATGTTACATTAATTTTTAATTTTTTTTAAAATGAGCAGATATTTCTATCGAAATAGGGGGAGTGTCTCTGAGAAATGAGCACTTTGCTCTTTAATAGTCCCTTTTTTAGAAGGGGGGTTAGGTTTATTTGTTTGTAAAATAAAATAGTTGAGAATAATAACCACTAAATGATGTTGATTTTATTAGGATTTAGCCTATGAAGAGTTACAATTATGTGTTACCGGGCAGCTGCGTTTTAGCTCACACCGGGTGCATTAAAGGGAGCTTGGTTTAAGAACAGACGGTGGTACGATTGGTACATTAATGCTTTAATGAGGTCTGCTATTAAACATCTTTTTCTCCTTGATGCGCATTGGTTACCTTGTTTAATTCTGCAAACTTTTTTAGAACGTCCGCACCATGACCGGGTTTTAAACCCAATTGTTTACGTTTAATTGCAATATCTTCAAGAAAGGATAGGCATCTTGTTGCCAATTCATACCCATGAACCGTTCTTGCTTCTCTATAAAGACAATAAAAACCACCTTTTCTTCGCAGTTCATACATACCCTTTAACATATTGTATTCTTCCATGGTGACTAATATTTCTACTGATTTCACCTTGTTGAATCGCGGAATGGGTTGAGCGTCAGGATTACTTTTGGGTGGATTCATAAAGAATTTCCCTTTAGTTTTTGAGCTTTCATATCGCTTTTGCCCCTTCATACTTTCTTCTTTATCCTTATGGCTTTCTTGTTTTCTAAGTAATTCTTTATGCATAGCATTGGGCAGTCCTCCAGACATTTCTATGCTATCTTTATGAATCTTACTTTCTTCAATATCACCCCCCATGGGAGTAGGTTCTGCTATTGGACTATCTCTTGGTATCTCCTTATTTTCTCCCCAAGTATATTCATACATGGGGTTCTCTTTGCGATGATGCGCACTATAATCTTCCATCACCATGTGTGCTGTTCTATCAATAGCGCGATTGCTATTGAACCAAACATCATATCGTATGGCAACATGACTTTGTCGAGACCGCTTATCTGGGTTTGCATCTAGGTTCTTATGTGCTTTTTCTGGCTCGCTGTTGTTTTCATTGAACTTAAATGTATGCTCTCTAATATATTCATTGTTAGCAGCAATATTGTTACCGTTATATTCATCTATTTTATACCAACGGTACATATGTTCACCTCTGGTATCGTAATCTTTAACCAGTTCCTGATTAGGCCCTCTCCTGGAAATTACTCTCGTATTAGGATCCACATCAAGAGGGGTTCCCGAAGTGATAAATTCTCCTTTTTCTGCACGCATGAGTGATTTGCCATTCATAGGAACTATATGTGTACTCCCCACTGCCGTAGCGGGTTTTAATTGAATGGCTTGTTGGTTGTTTTGAGTTTGAGCATAGTTATTAGCTATGTTTTGAAGTCCTTTTAATTGTTTTATTTGAGAACTATCATTCGCAATTTCCTGTATATTTCTTTGGGTAATGGCTTGCCGTCTATGATCTATAAATGGAGAAACAGCTTTATTTTGGTGTTGCCTTTGCCTTTGGGAAGCCTCATTAGGCACCAATGTGCTCTTATTTTCTAACGCTTGTTTACTCTCGGCATTCATATTTTTTTAAATTTAGCACTGTATACAAAAAATAAAAGTTAATGAAAATGAATGGTTTACTCATGTTAAAAAGTGAAATCAGGTATTTTCACGTAAGATGTAAGGAGATTTCTAAGGCTTGAAAGGCTATTTTTTTGTATAGATACCTATATACTTCTCAATTTATTCTTCTAGAATGATTAATCAATAACTAATTTAGATCATTCAAACTCGCCAAAAATAAATGTTTTTTCTCTTAGATAAAACCATAACTACTCTCTGTTATGTAGGAAATGATTTTCTGCTTTTAATAAGGGTAATTCCGTGTTTTAAATGCGTATAAACTTCTACTAAAAAATAGCATTTTAAACGCTAGGGGGTTTCTAAGTTTTAGGGTACTCCATATTAAGATAAGAATATATTTTATTTACAAAAAGTTATTGTAAACCACTGTTTACCATAAAATTATGATTGATTAAAATCAAATTTAATTAGGATGGTATTTAAACTAAAACCTTGAAAATTATGGGAAATATTCCATGCAAAGGAATTGGTGATAGAAGAGAGTTTAAACAAGCTCTTGGAATTATATATATGGCCAAAGTACAAGGTTCTCCGGTTTTGGGTCTTCAGATGTTGGGATTAACTTCAGATGAACTGGCAGAGCTACTTCCGAGTATAAAAGAAATCAGGAACCTCCAAACATTGGATCTGACGGGAAATCACCTTCAAGATTTGCCTGAAAACATAGGTGAATTGTACCATTTAACGACTTTACGAGTAAACCATAATCAACTTGAAAGCCTACCAGAAAGCATAGGGAATTTAACCGAGCTTAAATATTTAGATGTGGGACAGAACAGTCTGCAAACACTGCCGGTTAGTATTGGAAATCTATCTAATTTACTAAGATTAGAAGTAGCTGGAAATATGCTTCAATCCCTACCCGCTAGTATTGGAAATTTAACAAACCTAAGCTTCTTTCAGGTTTCACGTAATCAATTGGAAGCACTTCCTGAAGAGATGGGGAGACTTTTGAGAATAAGACATTTGTATTTGAATCAAAATCAACTGCAATACGTACCTGAAAGTCTTTCTAATCTAACCAATAATCTGCTACATCTAGAGTTAAGTAATAATCCATTATCTCAAGATACGCTCTCTTGGATCAATACTACTTTTAACCATGTTAGAATTTTAACTAGTGGCACTGCAAATGATGAAAACCAACACTATAGCGCCGTACTTTCTAAAATGTACGGAGCTAAAGCTCCTGATGTATTAGCTAAGCTAAAGGCATTGACATATGGAAGTTTTAAGCTTGGAGATGATGAACTTAATCGTCCGGCTCTGAGCGTATCGGGAAGGATGGTATTAGAAGAGTTTTTAGAAAAAGTACCAGTTAAAAATCCTTTTGACATGGAGGTATATGTGCCAGCAGCCAAAGAATTGATAGATGGAGTGTTTAAGGATAAAGCAAAGCGTATTGAAGAGAATAAAAATTTATATTTAATGGCCATGTCTTTGGGTAATTGTGCTACTCCTGTTAAAAGTCTGTTGACACAAACTGCCATTGGGCTAGCACTTAAAAAAGATGGGGCAATTTCAGAACTCTTATATGCTATAATTGAACGGGAAGCTGTTGAAGAAAAAATCCAAAAAACATTAGGGACGTTGTTACAAGATACAGAAAAGATTGAACAGGTTCAAGGTCTTTGCAATAGCTTGTTTTTAGAAAATGCAGAAAATAGAATACGAAATAAAATAAAAATTACAGGAAAAAGACATCGTTTACCGTCAAAGACGAGGTATATTAATTTTTCATTTAATGCGGTATCTAAAGATTTGGCAGAGGCATTTGCCAGAATGTATTGTAAAACCAACGAACAAAATCAGCTTATAAAAGATAGCAGTGGCAAAATGATACTAGATATGAATAAATTTAGAGCCATTACAGAACCTTACTTATCAGATCATGGAGTAGTAACCCGTAGCGAAGTAGAAAACTATCTGGAATGCTATCAGGCAATGATGGAAGAAGCCTTAACAAAACATGATTTATTTTTGCATTATGACAAAGAGGATGTGCTTCCAGAATTAGACCTGCATACCCAAAAAAATAAATTAGCCACTACTTTGCATGCCGTTGAAAAAGAACAACTTGAAGATGTTTTTAAAGGATTGCTTTCCAAGCAATTGGCCACTGTTGAATTTTTAGGGAAAAAGTACCAGAAACCATCCTTAATGGCTTTCACAGTAGTTCAGAATTCATCAAAAAATAGACAAAATGCTTCTGGCTCTACTCAAAATAGAAATCTCCAGCAACTAGCAAATAAGAAGAATACTTTTGCAAAAAAATACGGTAAAAGCAAGAGTATGTAACAGGTATGACAAAGCATTTGGAGGTTGCCAGCAATTTAGTAAATGCAATAGCTTATTTTTTTTCTTCGGTTCCATCTGCATACAAAGCAAACCTTCCTTTCTTTTTTGGATGCACCACTTCTGTTTCTGGCCACGGCCAGCCTCCAAATTGGGTTTGACCATATTCTTTCATAGCCGTTCTTATTTCTTCTTCTGTGTTCATAACAAACGGCCCGTGTTGAACAACGGGTTCATTAATAGGCTTTCCTTCTAGAATTAAAAAATAAGCATCAGAAGAACCGTTTTTAATGATAAGATCTTCCCCTGCCAGTGCTTCAATAAGATGTTGAGAGGCTACTTTTTCATTTTCAATGTGTATTTCATTTCCCTTGTAGAAAAAAATAGAACGATTTGCCTCTTTACTGGTTTTTTCCATTGTCCAGACAGCATTTGCCTCCATTTTTACCGTATAAATTCCCACAGCATTTTCAGGAGTTGCAGCCCATGAATTGGGTGGAGCACTCATGGCTCTTACCTGTTGTATTTTTCCTGCAATTATCTCAATGGTGGTAGTTTTTCCAGAAGTATCTTTATGCGTGTATACTGGAATTTCTTCGTTCCATAACATCTTAAAATGCGGAGCCACCATCTTGGAAACTTTAGGAAGGTTCAACCAGATTTGAAAAATCTCTAACGGATTGGTTTTCTCTTCATAGAGCATAGGGAACATCTCTGAATGCTGAATGCCTTTTCCAGCAGTCATCCACTGCACATCTCCGGTCATAAAACGACCCGCCGCTCCAAGTGAATCAGAATGATCTACCACGCCTTCTTTATTTATAGTTACGGTTTCAAATCCCCTATGCGGATGGTAAGGAAAACCGGGAACATTTTTACCATGGTACATTCTCCATCCATCTTTAATTATAAAATCCTGACCTAGATTTCTGCCTTTCAAGAATGAACTGTCAATTCCCATTTCAGCATTTCCCTTTGGATATTCATCTCTGTGGTAAGCACAAAAAAGAAAAGGATCTTGCGTTTTCCAAGGAAAACCAAGTGGCGCTATCTGTACTATTTTTTTCATGTTTTTTTGAGTTCAAAGTTTATATCTTATCTTTTTTGGAGCACCCTTCTTTTGAAGAATAGTGTACGCTATTCATTTTTAAGATACCGCACTTTTTTTTCTATTGAATATAGATTTAAAAAGATAAAAAAGTAACACTCCTGTCAATAAGATAATGGAAGCAATATGCGCATTTTTTAAAGTTGGAGAAGAATGATCTACTATTTCCAGCACTGCATTTAGGGTAATGGATGCTCCATAAATGCTTACCATAAAGATAAGATGCCGGATCAATGGTAAGAATATGTCATACTGATTTTTAGCATTTAACTTGTCAACTTTTATTAAAAAACTAGATAACCAAGTCTTTTGATTTAAATAAGATAAGAGTATTGTTATAATTCCGCTTACCATGGGAACTATCCATAACAAATTTTTAGATCCAAATATGTTTGAAGTTTCGGAAGCCTCATTAAAATAAACAGGAATCTTTTCCGGGAGTTTTCCATAATAGAAGACTACCATTATAAGCGTGGTGACAATTAAAAGCAACGTGAAGAATTCTATAAAAATAGCCATACTACTTTTAGTAGTTTCCATCTTGAGTTTGTTGCCTTTTAAATAATACATCTTAGTAAACGTAGTAGGTACTAAAGTTATAAATTTTTAATAGAATATCTTAAGAAACAAAAATCTATCCTAAGAATAGGACAATTAATTTCAATTAGAAATTATAAATATTTCAATAAAATAGCTTTTTTTATGATAAAAATTTTAAAAAAAAACTATTAAATTAAAAAATCTGTTTCTTAGAGGATCATATTCTCAGCTATTGGTCAAATCTCCCACTTGTTACATTTACAGCTTCATTTATTGCTTACGCCTACATTTTTTAGGTGTTAAAATCTTACATTTAAAGAAAAAATTACTATTTATTATTGAAAATAAAAACGCTTATTTAGGGTTGTTTTTTTTGATATAAAAAATACAATAATTGCTATACCTGAATCTTAATGATTAAAAATTGCTACACAAAAAATTATGAAAAGAAAACCTACCCAGCAAAAAGTGAGGCTAAAATTTCATCTGCGCAGCCTTCTCAATTTTGATGCTTTTTACTTTCAATTATCCGTGTAATTTAAGTTGAAATAAATCTCTTAAGAGATCTCGTTTTAGGTACGAATCTACACAGGTACTAGTATAAACAATTTCTGTTTATATACTCAACATGGTTGTACTAGTCAACACTAATATATAATTATTAATCCTTTTTAAATTTAAATATGATAAATTTTAAAAAAAAGAATTACGTGCACTTAGCACGAAAAATGTTTCTGTACACCCTGCCAGGTTTGGTAATGCTATTTGGTAGTTGTGATGCAGAAGATGAGGTAATTAGTTTAACTTCAGATGATCTGGCAATAGAAATTTTCACAGAAGAAGACCCTGATGAAATTTTAGCTAAAATGGAGACTTTTGTTAAAGAGGCTCCAGAAGAATTAGTCTTGGCGGATGGGGAGTCAACTACAGGAAAAATAACTACTTCTACGTATACCAGATTGATTTTATCTGCTGATACTAATTTTTCTGGAACTAAAAGAAGGTTGACAACTAGTTCTCCAAATAATTCAAATCATTATTATAACAATAGAACATACTATGCTAAATCTATGGTAATTCCTCCATATTGCAATGTTAATATTACAGCTAGTAATGGGAATAGTGGAAATTTTACTAATTGGAGTAATAGTACAGCCAGATACATTGGAGATATTGGAGGAGCTTTTTATAACAATGGCGCTTACATTACAAATTTAACCATTGCTTGTGGTTCTGAAAAATCAACCCAGCAATTATGCGGCTATGCGTATACAGGAGCTAGTAGCTCTGGTAAAAGTATTCCAGTGTTTAGGTCTACTGGACTAAGTGAAACGCAAGCTGAAGGCTTTGGTTTCAATTATTTTAATTCGTTTCAGGCTGTTAGCAATTCGGAATGTGTAGCAATTCATTTTGTTGATACTGATAAAACAGTTGACTCAGACTCAAGAGAGATTGTATTAGCTACAAATGATGATTCAGATTTAACGTCACTTCCTGATGCTTTTTATCCTGAAGTAAATTTTGATTTAGAAATTAATAGTAATTATGACAGTAGTACTGTTAATACTATTATTAATGGTTATGCGTTGGGGGTATCTGATGGTTCTACAACGGTTTCTGCTGCAGAACAGAATGCCTGCCTTTCTGGCTATAGAACTTGTAAAGCTTGGACTACCAGTTTAAGTGCAGTTAGTACAATTGGCTCAAAAGTTACCTGTTCTGGCATCTTCTCTATATTTAGCCTTGCTGCTAATATTATTAATGCTGTAACTACTGGACAATGGTATCTTCTTGGAACTTTGGCAGGCGATACTGCCCGTATCGCTGCTAATGCGGCACTTGGTGTAACAACTCCAATAGGAAATATTAGTATGGCAGTTTGTGTAGCATCTATAATTACTAAACTTGTCAGTGGGGGGGTAAGTGCTACGCTTTGTAATAGTTTAAAGAATAAATGTGATGATATATCTGCTACCACTCAACAGGATTAAAAGTTGTATGCTAACAAATAAATAGTAATTAGAATAAGCTGATACAATTGTTTTTAAATGCTAGTTACCCATTCAATTGTATCAGTTTCTTAAAAAACACTAAAGGAACTAGTTAAAATATTTCTAATATGAAAAAGTCAACACTTATTATAATCTCGTTACAAATACTCACTATGGCAGGCGTTGCCGCTACAGCCTACTTTACTTATATGAACAAAGCCCGCATCCAGGCGGCTCAAAGAGTCATCGTAAATACCCAAGAAGACATGTTATCTACTGTAAGCTTTATAAAGAAAGTGCAAGCGGCACAAGAACAATTAGAATCTCTAAACAAAGCATTAGAGCCTGGCACTCCAGCTTCTGAATTTGCTTTAAAAGATGAACAAAATAACGAAGTGGCCTTAAACGACTTTAAGGGAAAGAAAGTATTGGTAGTTTTCTCCCAAGAAGGTTGTGGGTATTGCGAGCAATTTTATCCAGTATTAAATGAGTTTACGGCGCAATCGCATCCTGGTTTAGAAGTAGTAATGATGCAATTAAATTCTTCTTCGGAAGCTAACAAGGCATTTAAAGCTAACAAGAAAATCAATATTCCGGTACTGGCTGCCACAGAGGAAGAATTAATCAACTATAGAATAAAAGGCACTCCCACTTCTGTTTTAATAAACGAGGAAGGGATCGTAGTTGGTTCAAGGAATGTTCTTAATATGGAAGAACTTATTGCTTTTGTGGAAGCAGAGTAATACACATTAGACATATGTATGTGTCTAAATAAGAAAATCCCCGTAATATCACAGGGGATTTTTAGTTACTGGTTACTCTTAAAAAGGTAACTTTTCAAGTAGTCCATTTATATTTTAAGGATTGAATTCAATGGTTACTTCATTGATAATTTTAGAACTGAAAGTACCTCTATTTCTAATTGTAAATTCAGGCGTAATTCCATTCCTAACTTGTATTCCAACACTTGTACCATTCGCATTTTCTGTATAGAATAGCCCTCCTTGGTCTGATGATGAATTTCCAATCATTAAATTACAAGTGAAGGAAGCTCCTTTTGCAATAAGAGGTGGAGGTGGAGGATTTACATTGCCAATTACTTTTGGATTAACCAAATCAGTAGAAGAATTGTTTTTTAGGTTGATTAAGACTTGCATGGTTTATTAAATTTTAAATTTGGAAAAAGGTACTGATAATTTATATGAATCAGCATTGTTTCTTCTTCCGAAATTGGAAAAAGAATAAAGGCATATTAGAAATCTTAGTTGAATTTCTAAATGGAAATATCCCTTGAATTAAATTAGCGCTGTTTTTTTTATGTCTTAGAATTAGATTCCTTACTCCTTATCCATTTAAAAAACACGAAAGACCATAAGAATGGCTTAAAAACTAGCGGTTTGTATAGCAACTTCACTTATGAGCCATTGTTTTCTATTTCTTCTTCAATATTACTTTTTACGTTGTCCATAATTTGAATGATAGACTTGTACCGCCCAAGTTTAAATTTTCTATTATTCTCTAAGCGCCATAGATAGCTTAATAGTTCTTTTCGTTGATTTTCGCTTAATTCTTTGGGGTAATTTATATGTATTAAATTTCCATCCTCATCAAATTCCATATATGGATGTAATAATAGATTTACGGAGGCAAAATAATTCTCAAATGATTGCATTTCACTTACGTTATCTAAAATTTCAATAATACCATAATAGTAATCGTAAAGAGAAATGATCTGAAAACGCAAAGAGTCGTTTGTAATTGTTTTTAAACTCGTTTCTTTTAATGATTCATACCCAGAGCGATTAATAACGGGTGTGTAATCTCTAAAAAGTGAGGTGTAAAATAGCCCTATTGAATCTTGAGATATCTCCTTCCCGTTTAGCAATTCTCTAAACATATAATTAGCTCTTAAACTTATGGTATGGCCTATTATATTTCCTTCAAAATCTTGTTTGTCAATCCCAATTCCATTTTTTATTTCAGTTAGAATCTTTTCTTCAGACTGCTTACTGTTTCTGTTATCATTCCAATTAGTAAGTGCAAAAGCAGAAACTACGGCAATAAAAATTGATAAGAATTCAAATACGTATTTTCTCCATTTAATTTTTTTCATTCTTTTATAAGATTCTATTGGTGAAATAATAAATAGTGGTTTTGCGCGATACCAGCAACAAGTTTAAAGCACCTAATTTAGCAAATAGAAATGGAATAGCACCCCTAGGCCTCGGTGCACAAGCACTTACTTTCAGGGTTTGTACGTAAAATTGCATAACAATGCATTTTTTCTGATTTTATTTCTTTTTAGTAAAGAAGGGTAATCATTTTGAATCCCCGGTGCAGCAGGTAGCACAATCTGCTTAATTTTGCATTGCAGTCATATCATCCAGACAAGTGGTATAGAGCGTAAGTAGGGTGCGGGATTTTCCTTTCAAACATACTAAAAACCAACGGTTTTTCTGTGAAGGGAAAAAGGTATTTGGGGGGTTGAACCTAGGAAAATAAGGTTTTAAAAAGGAATATTTATCAAAACAGACATTAGGTAGTATTCAAACCAAATCTTCCAACACTTCTTTGTCGCGTAAACTCGATGCTATACGTTGCAGAAAGTTTTTGTGTAGTGTAGATGTGATGGTTTTATTTTTGCCATATTTTAGTTGGGTGTCTGTATCATGCCAAAGACAGCTATTACAGGATCAATAATGGATGCCCGTCGTAAATACTTTACATTTTTTTAGGGGAGCAGAAGGAGTATTAATGTATAGCCGTTTTTCCAACTAAAGTAAATTTTGTGGAGTACTTGCACAAATAACTTTTTTACGGTAGCACAAGATTTATTCTTATTTCTTTTGCTGGCACAGTGAAAATGAAATTAGTATTCTAAAAATAAGATGGTTAGCTTAAAATACCATGGAAAATTATTTTATAGAGGTTATATCAACCATACGTTTTTAGGTATTCCATAAAAGGATGATTTTTCCTCTGGTAAGCCTTGCAGGGCTTTCCAGCGGCAATCTAAGAAGGCTAGCTATAGGTATGGTATTATAAATATAGGCAGGGAATAAGGCTCGTTAGCTGTGTTTTAGGAGGCTTTACATAAGAAGAGATTAATTTTTAAATGAAGCGTTTCCTTGTGCAAGGGCGTCTTAAAGACCCTAATTTTTTGGGTAGAAATCAGGTTAGATGCAACATTTACGCATATACAAGCATTTATTTAGCAATAAAAAACACCTTAGCTTAGTTGTAGGGGAACAAAGAAGAGCTAAGGTGCTTTTAAGGTATCTAAAAAACAAAGGTTCCACTTATAGCATCAGGCTGCATTTTGTTGAATTTTTTCCCAACTTAAGTTTCCGGTGTATCTATGAGATACTTTGCCTTCTTCATCAAGTGCCATGAGCTGTAACCAACCATTATCACACAAATCTTTTACAGAAGGGTGTTTTTCAATAATAGCGTTCATGGCTTCTATAGGAGCTTCAATCACTACATTTAATCTTAGTGGCTCATGCTGATAGTTTTCTCCATCATGCACCGCCTGTATGGGTAACCCAACTCTCAGGTCTCCGGAATACCCTTCTAAAACGCCTATTCCTGCCGTTACATTATGGAGGGTCTTGTTACCAGAACCATGATTCTTGTTGTCTACGGTAGATCCGTAGTATTGAAGACTTATCCAGCTGGTTACAACCATAGGTGCCGTCATGATGAGTTCTAGAATAGAAAAGTCTTTGTCTTTTTTCCAGTTGTAAGAATGTAAAAAAGATTTCCCTTCAAGGTCTATAGCTTTGGTTCTTTCACGGGGCGCTACCACAAAGGCGCCGCAGCCGGCAAGTCCCCATTCTGGTCTTACTTGAGACCAATCTTTACTTCTGCCAATCACCGCTTTGTCAATATTCTGGGTAAGATTACTGTCTAATCTTAAAGAACGTTCTGTTCTGGTAGCCTGAGCCGCCAATGTCAAAGATTTTTTAAGAGAATGAAGCGCTTCTTTGTTCTCTTCAGGAACTTCGTATTCGTTAAAAATGGTTATCTCGTCTGTAGTTGTGTCGTGCAAGCAAGCTAGAAAGGTAGTATTCACAGGGATAAAAATGTCTTCTTTTTGAAGCGCAGCCCTCACCTTGGTATTATTTAATACCGCAGCGGCTACTTTGGCATTAGATTCTCCTGAGCGTCCTCCACACGCACCACAGTCATAACCCGTAGCATGAGGGTTGTTAACAATGCTGGAACCATGCCCAGTAATCATCACAAATTTGGCAAAGTCGTCTGATAACGACATGGCATTGAGTGCATTTTTGGCCATTTCTATTTGGTTTTCTAAAGGAATACCAGTGATTTCATTCTTAAAAGAAGCCGTTTCCAGCGTAATATTCTTCTTTTTTGAGGCAGAAAACGACATCCCAGCATGATCTGGATGCGGTACCGGTCTTGTTAATCCAAAAGAGTCTGTAAACAATTTGGGAAGATAGGAGAGACCTACCGGGCTTACATAGCTGAAACACGTAATAGCTCCAGATTTGAAAGACTTCCAGACTTGCTTTACTTGCCTGTTTAAGATTCTGGTTTCTAATACTTTTTTATGGGTTGCTTTATCTGCTATTTCTTCTAAAATGGTAGGTCCGGTTGGTAATAATACAGGGCATTGCGCGCCTCCTTCTTCATGGCCTATGGGAACATATTTAATAGGAAAAGCAAAGAACCCTGCAAACCCTAAGGTTTCTATTTCAGAATCTACCATTTCCAGATTTCTGCGAAAGACCTCAGATCTCACATCTATACAAAATACCGCTTGTGCTTTGGCTTGTTCTTTTGTAGCCTTTTCAGTTGAAGAGGTTTGCTGTTCAAATTTATGAATGATGTTGCGTTGTGCAGCCAGATCAAATGCTTCCTGGAGAATTAGTTTTTGCGTGAGTGACTGGTTCAACTGGTTTTGTACATTGGCTAATGCCAACAATTCGCAGGCACCGCTCCATTTTTCGTAAAGTGCAGATCTATCTAAACTTTCAAGTAAGCAAGCTTCCCAGCATACCAATACTGCCAAAAAGGAAATGAGTTTTCCATCTTTACCACCGTATAATTCACTATTCCAATCTAGTTGAGCTGCATAAGCAGACCACCCACCCACACTTAGCAAGAGTCTATGAAGGTATAACGGAATTCCTTTTTCTGGAATGCCTAATCTGTCTATTGCGAATTCAGTAGCTAGAACTGGATTATCTGGAAGCGCTTTTATAAGTTTTCTAAAATTCTTTAAACCAGATAATTCAGGCGTACGATCTATAGAAGCTTCTGCTTTCCAAGCTATAAAAAGTTCTTCTTCTTGGTTGGCGGCAGCCCATACTGCCTGCCCATTATCAAAATAAGAAGCCGCCCAAGTAGATATTCTAGAGATTACAAAACGATTCCAGTCTTTGTTGGTTACCTGAGTAGCGATATCTGCTACGTTCGCAAAAGTGGCGGTTTCTTCTACTTTTGCGGTATTGTCTTCTAACGCTTTTATAAAGGTAGGCGCATCATAAGCACTTTTTCTTTTTTTCAAAACCTTCGCTATGTCGTCTAAACTTATTTTTCCTTCTTTTAGCTTTTGTAGATAAAAAGAAGCAGGTAAGGTCATTTGTATGCCACCCGTTGCCGCAAGTTCTTGTGCTACATTTTCAAACTTTTTATCGGTAAGTCCTAAATAAGGATTCACAGCTACAAAATTTTCTAAAGGCCATACTGGAGCAATCTTTTTACAAGCTGCCCGCATAGTGTTTAAAAAAGCTTGCTGTTGGCCGTTTATATGCTCTAAGAAATGTGGCTGTTCTAAGGTTTGTATGCTCATTTTTTTAGCTTTAGTTTGATGCGAATTATTAACTATAATAGTTGGTGTGTCTTAGGCAGGTTGTTCTTGATAATCTTCTATGGAGATTACTTCTTGGTTGTTGATGTAGTCTACGCTTTCTATTACCTGTGGCTTTGTTTGTGTGCCATGAGCATATAAAGCGCGTACCATTCTGTCAAATACCGTATTGATGTAGAATCCGTTTCTTAAGTGAACAGCGATGGCACTGTAAAAAGGTGAAGTTGTTAGTACGGGTGCTAGTATTTGAAGGAATACCACTGCCGCAAAGGCAAATAACAATACACCTACTAAAACCATCTCCGTAAAGTTGGGTCTTACCAATTCCGGCACTTGTGAATCCAGTAAAAAATGCATTGCAGACTCTAAGGAGAAAAATGCAATGGTTACCAGTATGGCCATAAAAGAAGCCCTCAGTATGAGTTGGATGCTTGCTGTTGAATCTAAAGCAGTAGTAAATATTTTGGAAAGCCCTAGGGTAATAATGGCGCCAATAACCAGTAGTGAAAGTTCATTTACCGGATCAATACCCCAAACAAAAGCAAAAGCTGTATAAGTACCTAATGCCAGCAAGATCCCCAGAAGTATTCTGGAAGGATTGCCCATTCTTTTGGCAGCGGTGATCTTATTAGCACGTATCACATCTATTACACTACCGGATGATAAAAAGGAATGCGCTTTATAAAAAGAATGCGCAACCAAATGCAACATAGCAGCAGGATAAACGCCTAATCCGCAAACTAACAAGCTGAATCCCATATGAGCTACACTGGAATATCCAAGAGCTGTTTTAATAGAGGTTTGTGTAAGAAACACCACGGAGGCAAATAAAGCAGTGAATCCGCCTAAAACAATTAGTACCAAAGGGGCATATACACTAGCTTCCATTACAAAAGCCATTCTAATAATTAGAAAGGGACCTGCATTCAAAAGCCCTGCATGCAGCAGAGCGGAAACAGGGGTAGGGGTTTCCATGACCTCGATAAGCCAACCGTGAGTAGGAAATTGAGCCGACTTTAACAATGCGGCACCTGCAAGTAAAAGTGCTACAAACTCTATTCCATCTAGAGAGATTCCAGCAGTTATACTGTTTTGTATCTGCTGAAAAATAATTTCTAAATTACCAGTACCAAATTGATTGAATAACAGAATTACCGCAAGGAAGAGGCAGAGGTCTCCTAATCTGGCGAGAATAAATTTTTTGCGCGCTGCGATAATAGCACCCGGTCTTTCTCTATAGAAAATTAATAGACGGTGTAAAGACATACTGGTGAGTACCCAAGACACAAATAATAAACCTAGATTCCCAGAGAGTACTAAGAATTGTACAGAAGCGATGGTGGCTGCAAGCCTGCCAATAAAAATACCCTGACGATGATCTCCGTCTAAATAATTAAGGCTATACCTTACTACAATAAATCCTAGTAACGCAATCATCCCTAACATTAGCATACTCAAAGCATCCAGTCTTAAGCTAAAGCCTAAATCATCATACCCCATAAAAGCAGTTTCAAGCAATCCGTTTTGTATCACAAAAAAACTACAGATTGTAGCAATTATAATATTTACAACCGTAGCGGTAACACTTAGTTTTTTAAGTAGTTTTGGACGCATACCCGTTTGAAACCAGGAGACTACTGCAGTGATAATAAAAAATAGAGGAGCTATGATGGCAATGAGGGCTACTAAATTTTCATTCATGACATTTACTATTTTATTGGATTACTGGTTTATGAATCATTTTGTTTGGTCTTGATACTAGCATTCGTTTTTTGCCGAATTGTTCTGTGATCTTACATTTATGCCGCCTCTTTAAGAAACGATTATGAACGGTACAAAGCTCTTTAAAAAAATTGATAAATTTTTATTTATATTTATTATGAAGATCATAAGTATTTGCTTATGTTTTAGAAGGAGTGTCAATTTCAGCTTGTTTTCTGGTTGATTGAAAAACAGCTTTTAGGTAGCGGTTAATCTGAGGTTGTACACTAATTTTAAGCGTTCTTAACGCATTTAAGACCTTTGAAGAAACTTATGAATAGGTAGCAGTTGAATTAGGTACTTTTATTTTTGTCTATCTGGGGTAAGCCTCCGTTAAAACCAAACTATTTAAAAAAATATAGAACTATTTTAATTTTTAACTAAAATAGTTGTTGCTAGCTTTATGATATAGGTTTATTACACGCATAGAATGAAGAGATAGCCTATACAAGAGCTATTTAAAATAAGGAAATTAGCGTATATATGCTGAGAAATGCGATAAAGACCATTACGAACTTTTAAGTGCTATTTTGATCTTCTTTGATACCCTAGAATTCAGTTTGATGGTATTCAAATTCACGAATGACTATTTTATAAGGTTCTTTTGCGTCTTCAGAACTATAGTCGTGCCTCTTTATCCAATTATTCTTTTCATCAAAGTCTAAGTATTCATATCTCTCAAAAGAAAGTACTTTTCCTTCCAGACTCATTTTTTTTTGGGACTGTAAATTTCCATTTACATCATATTCATAAAATAACAAATATTCAGATATTCCTTCTTTTTGAACCTCTTTAATCTTTTGTTTAACTAATATATGGTCCGCTAATAAAGATTTACCTTTTTTTATTACTTTGCCTTCCGCATCAAAACTAGTAAAGTCTTTTTTCTGGTCAGATAGTTCTTTAATTTTAGTTTGATGAATTAATTTTCCAAAGTTGTCAAATAATAACTCTTCAACTAGCAGTTTGTCTTTTCTTTTAGGGATAATTTTAAATATTTGTTCATTTTGGTCACCATAATATTCAGCCAAGATATAATTACCATCGTAGTCAAATATTACTTTATTATTTCCATAATTGGCAATCCGACCTTTCTTCCATTGTCCGGCTTTTAAGACCGGTTCATAATGTTTTTCAAAATAAGAACTCACTTCTCCTTTGATTCCTGATTTATGTAGGTCATTCACCTTAACTTCCTTGGTACAAGAAACCGTAAAATTTAAAAGTAGGATGATTATAAATAATTTTATAAATATTTTAATATTCATATAGGCCGTTTTAACTTTTAATGCTATTGATAAGTAAATGTTTACTTGGTTTTCACCATAAACACATGTATGCATTAAAATTACTAAAATGTAATGTTTTTTTAATTTATTTTTTTAGAATTGAATGGAAAGTTCTTTTTTCTTTCTGATTTGACTAAAAAATAGGAAGAAAGACCTTTAGTATTGTAAAATTTCTATCAATTTACTCCAAGCTTTCCGGGCAGCTTTTTTATTGGGGCTGTCTTCGTTTTCATCTTCTGCACGTCGCATAAAGGCATGGCCTGCCCCTTCATAGATTTCATAAGAATAAATTTTGTAAGCCGTTTTCAAGATTTCTTCGGTAGGAGCAATGGTAGCATTTACCCGGTTGTCATTACCACCATAAAATCCATAAACAGGAATATCAATATTCAGCAAGCTTTCTTTTTCCTTGGGTGCCGTTCCATAAAAAACAATAGCCTCTTCTAAATCGGGATTATTTGTAGCATACTTAAAACTTTGAGATCCTCCCCAGCAAAAACCAACTACCGAGACTTCACCGTTACCAGCTTCTACTGATTTTGCATGCTTAAATACAGCATTAAGATTACTAGTTACTTTTTCTGGATCTAAGGAATAGATTGCTTTTCGCGCCTCATCTGTATTTTTAAAATCGGTTGTTTTGGCAATAGAATCATTGGTGTTAGAGAGTAAATCTGGAGCAATAGCAATAAAACCTTTTGCTGCTAATTGATCGGTGAAGAGTCGTGCCCAATCATTGAGACCTCTGTTTTCATGTATTACAATTACTACTTTGGCTTTATCTGCCACTTCTGGGAATGCAACAAAACAATAGAGTTCTTTAGTACCATTTTCAATTGTTATCCACTCATGATGTCTTGGTGAGGCAGAAAGTTTCTCTGCATAGGTTTGTTGTGCAGATGCATTCGCAGCATACAGCACCATAACTATTAATAGGATGTTAAAAGTTTTCATAGCATTTAATTAAAGTTGGCTTGGCTTAATTCTGACTCGTTTTTCTGTGGGTTCTAATTTGTTTTTTTTAGACCTTATGGGTTTGTTGGCGTCTCATTTTGTATTCATACCATCCAGATGGAAGCTACTAACTTTTATCTAAAAACCCCTGATGGGAATACAACCATACTTTCATAACCGTTTTTCCCAACCGCGGCAACACCAAAATAATAATTGTCTATTACAATCCCTTCTAAGGTGATAGCATCTACATTACCTACAAAACGGCTGTTATCCCAAGTAGGAGAGGTGGTCAATCGCCAATACACTTTATAGCCCATTATTTCAGAATCTTCTTCTTTTTTCCATCGTAATTTGGTAGAAGCTTCTACAATACCACCTATTTCTACTTCTTTTGGTGCTGGCGGTGCAGCGGCTAGACTCGCCAAATTAATAGCATTAACAGCAGTTAATTTTTTGGCATAGGCAAAGTTTACACCTTCAATCACATCACCGTATTTAATTCCGTTTTCTTCGCGAATGTTTTGATGCTGTCTATTATAGTTTTCATGCGCCTCCATAATCCGGATGCCTGCGAAGCCCAAATCATTAAACGGGCGATGGTGACCGCCACGCCCAAAACGATCTAGGCGGTAGATCATCATAGGGTTCATTTCGGGCATATAGGTTTTTACTGTTTTATGTACATAGCGTGCTAACTGCCTTGAGATTCCGTCTACTTCACCTCCATAAAACCTACGAAGTCTTCGCTCTCTTTCGGTTTCAGTAGGTGGTACAGGTTCTGAAAAAATACGAAACGTACGGTTGTCAATTACGCCATCTACTCCTTCAATATTTCCAATCATATCGTTATTGAGAATACCTATAATCTCCCATCCTTTTTCCTGAGCATGTTTGGCGAGACCAGCACCTCCAAAGAGGCCTTGTTCTTCTCCTGAAAGACCTACATAGAGAATGCTACTTTCAAATTTGTATTTAGAAAGTACCCTTGCAGCCTCTATAGCGCCTGCCATTCCAGAAGCATTGTCATTGGCACCAGGAGCATCATTGGTATAGTCTAATGGATCTGAATTGCGGCTGTCTATATCACCACTCATAATGATATAGCGGTTAGGATATTTAGTACCAGTTTGCACAGCGAGTACATTTACGATATAGGCATCTTTTACAATTCTTGGTCCATCTCCTTTTTTCACAAAGTCTTTTTGATAGAACACATTCAAGCATTCATGACAATCTTTGCTTATTTGATCAAATTCTTTTTTGATCCACCTTCTGGCTGCTCCTATTCCCCGAGTATTGGAAAGGGTATCACTAAAGGTGTTTCGGGTGCCAAAATCCGCTAAGATGTTGATGTCTTTTTCAATTCTATCGGCAGAAACGGCATTGATAATCTCATAAATCTTTTGATCTGTTTGCGCATTTACCAAAAAGCAACATAGTATGCTGAGTACAAAAAGTGTCTTTTTCATTTTTAGTGGGTTTTTATCTAATAAAAGTCGCTTTGGTAATTTTACCGTTAGATACTTCATAAATAGCAATAATGTATAATATTTGTCCGTTTCTAGTAATTTCTTCATGGTCTATGACCGTGTTTCCCTGTACGATTCTATTTTTAATATTTGAATGAAGATCTGGAGTGTTTTTGAACATTTCCTCATATCTTTTTCGCAGGGCATATTTACCTTTACTTATAAATTTATGGGGAAATTCATATAATTCTGCCTGGTCGTCAAAGGTGTCCAGAAAGGCGTAAATATCTCTTTTATTGTAAGCTTCCAATTGTGCTTGTACCACTATTTCTGGCGGTTGCTCTGTAACAACGACTGCTATTTTATTTCCCGATGGATTTACCGCAAGCCTACTGATGCCTCTAAGTCCAAATTCTGCAAGGTTTTGCCCGTAGTTCCAATTTTGATTTACAGATGGATTATATTCATAAATTTGAGAGCCTTTTGAAACTAAAGCTACTCCGGCGGGGGTCCAGCACATGTCTTCTGCTCCTTCTGGCATTTTAACTAGAAATTCTATTTTTCCGGTAGCCGGATCCAAAGATCGCAGTTCCCAGGGTTCACTACTTTTACTTACATAGCTTATGAGATTGGTGCCGGGAATTTTATGAAGAGAGCGCCCTATATTTTTTTGATAAATGATATCATTCTTTTTCTCTAAATCTGAAACTACTAAGGAAGATTGCGCTCCTAAAACAAAAGATACCACAGTATGATTATCATACCAGACATGATAGCCCACTTTTAGGCTATCCCTCAAGGCTTTAAAAATACCGGTATCCATATCGTATACATACAATAATTGCTTCCCATCTTTGTCAAGCCTAATAGCAGAAACCAAGGCTTTTTCAGGGACTTTTAAAGGTGAATATTCACTGCCATCTGTTACACTAAGCCAGGTTTCTTCTTTGGTTCTAATATTCATTTTACGAATATCTGTCTGCCCATTTCTGGTAGAAGAAAACAGGAGTGTTTCATCGTCAATGAAGGAAGGCTGATTGTCATAAACACCTGGATTGTTTGAGATATTTACTGGATTGGTTAACCCAAATCCCGGGGTATAATCAAAAACATAAACTTCTGTATTTGTTTGGGAATTGCCACTTATATACAAGAGCATAAAACACAAAAGAAATAAAACTTTTTTCATGAATTCAATTTTGGTTAAAGGTACTAAAAAACGCCCTGAATTTTCAGGGCGTTTGGGTACTCTTGTTTTATACATTGTTATGATCTAAAAACTAAGGAAGCTCAAATACTAAAAGCAATAGTTGTTCTCTTCTGAAAGTTTTTCTGCAATCTCGTTTCTCAATTTAACAATATTGGGTAAATTGGTATATTTAGTAAACCGTTTAAGTCCCATTAACATCATTCTCTGTTCATCGCCTTCTGTAAAAGAAGCAATTGCTTCTTTGCCTTTAGAACCTATCTTTTCAACCGCATGGAAAAGATTTAACTTCGCCATAGCTATTTGATGTTTTTGAGATTCCTCACCAAATCTTTTGGCATTTTTCTCCGTTCTAAGAATGGCAGATTCTGCCATATATACTTCAATGAGAATGTCTGCTGCCGCCATTAATAATTGTTGATGCTCTTCTAATTGGGGTCCGTATTTTTGAACACCCGCACCCGCGACCATTAAAAATGCCTTTTTAAGTTTTGCGACGAGTTCTTTTTCTTCTGCAAATAATGCTGAATAATCAGGAGTGTCAAATGAAGGAATTCCCATTAACTCATCTGCTACACTTTTAGCAGGGCCTAATAAATCTATATGACCCTTCATCGCCTTTTTGATCAACATTCCTACGGCAAGCATTCTGTTAATCTCATTAGTACCTTCATAAATTCTTGAAATTCTTGCATCTCTCCATGCAGACTCCATGGGGGTATCTGCCGAGAAGCCCATTCCTCCAAAAATTTGGATACCTTCATCCGTACAATTTTGTGCATGTTCTGAAACCGCTACTTTAAGAATAGAACATTCAATAGCATATTCTTCTACACCTTTTAACTCTGCGTCTTGATGTGAATTGCCCTCTGCTACTCTTATAGCGATTCTATCTTCAATATCTTTTGCTGCCCGGTAGCTTGCAGATTCACCTACGTAGATACCAGTGGCCATTTCAGCCATTTTTGATTTGATGGCACCAAATTTTGCAATGGGTGTTTTAAACTGAATACGTTCATTAGCATATTTAATTGATTCTGTAATGACTCTTCTCTGAGCGTCAAGACAAGCAGCAGCCAATTTAATACGACCTACATTTAAAGCATTCATGGCTATTTTGAATCCGTTTTGTCTTTCGGAAAGCATATTTTCAACGGGCACCTTGGTTTCGTTGAAGAAAACCTGACGCGTAGAGGAGGAGTGAATCCCCAGTTTATTTTCTTCTTCTCCTAAAGTAATCCCGTTTTCAGGATCATTCTCTACAATAAAACCAGTGATATTCTTATCATCTTCAATACGGGCAAATACAATAAAAATACTAGCGAATCCAGCATTTGAAATCCACATTTTTTGTCCGCTTATCTTATAATGCGTGCCGTCTTCACTTAAAACTGCTTTGGTTTTACCACTATTTGCATCCGATCCTGCGCCTGGCTCGGTAAGGCAATAAGCGCCAAACCATTCTCCTGTAGCGAGTTTTGGTACGTATTTCTTTTTTTGAGCTTCGGTGCCATATAAGGTAATAGGCATGGTTCCAATACCAGTGTGCGCTCCAAATGCAGTAGCCACAGATCCGGTAGCTCCAGAGATATAATCACAAACGAGCATAGTGGTTACAAACCCCATTCCTAAACCATCATATTCTTCTGGAACAGATACGCCTAATAGTCCGAGTTCACCAGCCTTACGCATAATTTCTTCGGTAAGTGCATAGTCTTTTTTTTCAAATTTTTCTTTATTTGGCCATATTTCACGGTCTACGAATTCTTTTACAGAATCTCGCATCATTTGTTGTTCTTCTGTAAAATCTTCTGGAGTGAAAATATCTTCTGCTTTGGTTTCTTTTACTAGAAACTGACCTCCACGTGTTAATTCTTTATCTATTGTTTCCATGTCTCTTGTATAATCTGTTAGTTTCTTTTAATTTAAAAATTCATAAATTCCGGCAGCACCTTGTCCGGTTCCTACGCACATTGTTACCATACCGTATTTATCGCCTCTTTTTCGCATTTCATCAAATAATTGTACCGAGAGTTTTGCTCCCGTGCACCCTAGCGGATGTCCTAAAGCGATAGCACCTCCATTTACATTTACAATTTCTTGATTAAGATTTAACTCTCTGATAACAGCCAATGACTGTGAGGCAAAGGCTTCATTGAGTTCTATTAAGTTAATATCGTTTAATTTCATTCCGGCCTGTTTTAAGGCTTTTGGAATTGCTTTAACCGGACCTATTCCCATAATTCTTGGTTCAACTCCTGCAGCTGCATAGTTTACCATACGTGCAATAGGTTCCAGATTTAATTCTTTAACCATTTCTTCGCTCATTACCAGAACAAAGGCTGCTCCATCACTCATTTGAGAAGAATTACCGGCAGTAACACTTCCACCTGCCGCAAATACTGGGCGTAATTTTCCAAGCACTGCTTTGCTAGTGTCTGCTCTAGGACCTTCGTCTGTGTCTACCGTATAATTTCTGGTTGCTTTTTTTCCTTGAGCGTCCACATAGGTTTCCTCTATGTTGATAGGAATAATTTGTTCTTTAAATTTTCCTTCACTAAGTGCTTTTAGTGCTTTTTGATGCGAGTTAAAAGCAAATTCATCTTGATCTTCTCTGGATACTTTAAATTGGTTTGCTACCGCTTCTGCGGTAAGACCCATACCCCAGTAGTAATCTTCATGACCTTCTTTTGCAATGCTATAATCTGGCACAGGCTTGTACCCTCCCATAGGAATATAGCTCATGCTTTCTGCACCTCCTGCAATAATACAATCTGCCATACCCGCTTGAATTTTTGCCGTAGCAATACCAATGGTTTCTATACCAGAAGCGCAATATCTATTTACAGTAACACCGGGTACGTCTTCAATTTTTAATCCCATTAAAGAAATAAGCCGTGCCATATTCAAACCTTGTTCTGCCTCTGGCATGGCGTTGCCTACAATAACATCGTCAATTCGTTTTTTATCTAACTGCGGGATGTCTTTTAGCAGATTTTCAATAGTCTCTGCTGCCAATTCATCAGGTCTTTTGAAACGAAACAGACCTCTGGGAGCTTTACCAACTGCTGTTCTATATGCTTTAACAATATATGCTGTTCTCATTTTATGTTTTTTAATTTGTGATCTTCTATTTTTAAAACCTTCGTTAAATAATGCTTAATTTCTAAGCGGTTTTCCTGTTTTTAACATATGCTGAATACGTTCTAGAGTTTTTCTCTCTGTACAAAGCGAAAGGAAGGCTTCTCTTTCTAAATCAAGAAGATACTGCTCACTTACGTAATTAGGTTCTGAAAGATCTCCTCCAGCCATCACATAAGCCAGTTTGTTAGCAATCTTTCGGTCGTGTTCTGAGATATAATGACCTGCTTCCATTGAGTCTGTACCTACTAAAAACATGCCTAGCGCTTGTTTTCCAAGTACTTTTACATCGGTTCTTTTAATAGGTTTGGTATACCCAGCTTCTGCCATTAATAATGCGTGTTTTTTAGCTTCTGCAATCTGGCGATCTTTGTTAACCACCACTATATCTTTTCCTTTTTGAAGAATTCCTAAGTCAAAAGCTTCATAGGCAGAAGTTGATACTTTTGCCATACCAATGGTGAGAAAGTATTCCTGTAAAACATTGAGTTCTACATCATTTTTACGGAAAGTATCTGCTGCTCTAAGGGCAAACTCTTTAGAACCACCCCCACCTGGAATTACACCAACGCCAAATTCTACAAGCCCTATATAAGATTCTGCCGCGGCTACTACCTTATCTGCATGCAGGCTCATTTCACAACCGCCACCCAGCGTCATACCGTGAGGTGCAACAATCACCGGAATGGAAGAATAGCGAACACGCATCATGGTATCTTGAAACATTTTAATAGCCATGTTTAATTCGTCATACTCTTGTTCTACTGCCATCATGAATATCATTCCAATATTAGCTCCCACTGAAAAATTGGCTGCCTGATTTCCAATCACTAATCCCTGGTATTCTTTTTCAGCAAGATCAATAGCTTTATTGATTCCTTGTAAAACGCCACCCCCAATAGTGTTCATTTTAGAGCGAAATTCAAGATTTAGAATTCCATCACCTAAATCTTCTACAATAGCCTCAGTGTTTTGCCATACCACTTTGGAGTCTCTAATGTTATCCAGAATAATAAACGCATCTTGCCCAGGTTTTTTAACTTGTTGTTTAGAAACGATATCGTAATAATAAGTTGCGCCCTCTTTTACCGTATAAAAGGAGGTATTTCCTGAGGCGATCATTTCATTTACCCAAGGTGCTATTTCTAGACCTTCGGCTTTCATTAATTCAATTCCTTTTTCTATTCCAATACTATCCCATATTTCAAAAGGGCCGTGTTCCCAACCAAAACCCGCCTTCATAGCGTCGTCTATACGATACAACTCATCTGAAATTTCAGGGATTCTGTTTTGTACATAAGCAAACATAGCAGCGAAATTCTTTCTATAAAATGTGCCTGCTTTGTCTTTTCCACTCACAAGTACTGGAAAACGATCTATTACATTATCAATAGTTTTAGTGAGTTCCAAAGTGGCAAAAGAAGCTTTTTTACTTGCTCTGTACTCCATAGTCTCTAAATCCAAAGCGAGAATGTTACGCTTGCCATCTGCGGAGGTTTCTTTTTTATAAAAGCCTTGCCCGGTTTTACTGCCTAACCATTTGTTTTCCATCATTGTACTAATGAAATCAGGAAGTTTAAAAAGCGCATGGGCTTCATCTTCCGGACAGTTTTCATAAATACCGTTCGCTACATGTACCAGTGTATCAAGACCTACAACATCTACAGTTCTAAAAGTAGCCGACTTAGGTCTTCCGATAACAGGACCGGTGAGTTTATCTACCTCTTCCACTGTCATTCCTAATTCTTTTACCTGATGGAATAGACTCTGAATTCCGAAAATACCAATACGGTTTCCTATAAATGCAGGAGTGTCTTTGGCTAATACGGAAGTTTTACCTAAAAATTTTTCCCCGTAATTCATTAAGAAATCCGTTACACTCTGGTTGCAATCGGGTCCAGGAATTACCTCAAATAATTTAAGGTAGCGAGGAGGGTTAAAAAAGTGTGTAACTGCAAAATGTTTTCTAAAGTCTTCACTTCTTCCTTTATTCATAAACCCTATAGGAATACCAGAGGTGTTTGAAGTAATGAGCGTACCAGGTTTTCTGTGTTTTTCAATTTGTTCAAAAACCTTTTGTTTGATATCAAGACGTTCAACAACCACTTCAATAATCCAATCTACTTCACTTATTTTTTGAAGGTGATCTTCCAGATTGCCAGTTTGTATTCTTTTGGCAAAATCCTGATGATAAATAGGGGAGGGTTTAGACTTAAGTGAAGCTTTAAGGTTATCATTAACCATGCGATTTCTAACCACTGGGTCTTCTAATGTTTTGCCTTTTGCTTTTTCAGCATCATTCAATTCACTTGGTACGATGTCTAACAATAAAACTTCTACTCCAATATTTGCAAAGTGACATGCAATACCACTTCCCATAATACCGGAACCTATTACAGCAACTTTATTGATTCTTCTTATCATTCTAATATACTTGTTAATTAGTTGTAATTTCTTTTGTGTAAATTTTCTTCTCTGCGATAAGGTCAATGATGGTTTGGGTAACCTTTAAAAAACCAGCAATATCTTGTTCTGAAACATTTTCTTCAATAACATCATTGAAATGGATAACCACTTTTTTAGAGACATCTCTTTTTTCTTTTCCAAAATCGGTTAAATGAATAAGAACACTGCGGCCGTCTTCCGGATTTGGTTTACGCTCTATGAGAAGTCTTTCTTCCATTGTTTTCAATATTCTTGAAAGACTGGTAGCTTCCATACCCATTTTTGGACCTAAGGCAGTAGAAGGAGTTCCTTTCTCAGGGTCTATGCTTAATAAAGTAAAACCGGTAGCCATCGTACTATCAAATTTTCCGGCTTCTTCATTATACATTCTCGCTACTGCTTGCCAAGCTGCGCGCAAAAAATAATCTAATGTTTTTTCTTTCATACGAATATATCAAGTTCAAAGATATTAAAAATTTACTATGCATGCATAGTAAATACTTTAAATTATTGTAAATTCTTAAAAAAATTGTTTCAAATAAACAATATGAAAAAAAAACTCCCTAATGAATAAGGAGTTGACAGTAGACTTGTTAATGAGGATTTACTAATTATGGTTATATATTTTATCATATAAGTGCTTATACTTTTCTTTGATAACCCTACGTTTAAGTTTCATAGTAGGAGTGAGGTGACCTTCGTCAACACTCCATATTTCTGGGGTAAGTTCAAACCTTTTGATTTGTTCCCATTTTCCAAAGCGTTGATTGTAAATATCTATCTCTTCCTGAATACGTTCTATAAGGGTTGGATTGGAGATAAAGTCTTTGGGTTCTCCTTTCAATTCTAATTGGTGTCTTTTGGCCCATTCGTGTACAAAGTCAAAATTTGGCTGTACAAATGCTGCAGGCATCTTTTCCCCTTCTCCTATAACCATGATTTGTTCTATAAAACGTGATTGTTTCATTTCATTTTCAATAAGTTGAGGTGCAACATATTTTCCTCCAGAGGTTTTGAACATTTCTTTTTTACGGTCTGTTATTCGAAGAAACCCGTCTTTATCTACTTCTCCTATATCACCTGTGTGGAAGTAATCGTCCGTCATTACCTCAGCTGTTTTTTCGGGATCTTTGTAATATCCCATCATTACATTGGGGCCTTTGCATAAAATTTCACCGTCTTCCCCAATTTTAATTTCTACTCCTGGAATAATCTTACCTACAGTTCCTATTCCCCAGCCGCCATTGCGTTGATCATTTACTGAAATAACTGGTGAAGTCTCTGTTAGACCATAACCTTCCATTACAGGAATTCCTGCTGCTCCAAATACGCGCCCTAGTCTAGGCTGCAAGGCTGCGCTTCCGGAAACCATCATTTCCAATCTGCCTCCTAATGCTTCCTGCCATTTACTAAAGATTAGCTTTCTTGCAATGGCTAATTGAAAGGCATACCATGAACCATTTCTATTATAGGGTTCAAATTTTAAAGCAAGGTCTACCGCCCAGAAAAAAAGTTTTTTCTTGATGCCAGTTAATGCGGCACCTTTTGCATATATTTTATCGTATACTTTTTCAAGTAAACGGGGAACCACTGTCATCACATTAGGTCTTACTTCTTTTAGGTTGTCACTCATTTTCTCTATAGACTCTGCAAAATGGATGGAGATTCCGCAATATTGATATAGGTAGGAGACCATTCTTTCAAAAATATGGCACATGGGAAGAAAACTCAATGCAATTGTTTCTGGATCTAGTGGAACTCTTTTTGCACTTGCCAAGACATTAGAAACTATATTATTATGAGAGAGCATTACTCCCTTAGGTCTTCCTGTTGTGCCAGAAGTATATATGATAGTGGCAAGGTCTAATGGATTTACTTCATTTTTTCGTGTTTCAACTTCCTGTTGATTGTCTTTGTCTATTCCTAGTTCCAATACTTCTTTCCAGCTCTTTTCTTCGCTAACATCGTCAAATGTATATACTCCTTTAAGTGTAGGCACATTCTTTTTAATAGCATTTAACTTGGTAAGAATTTCTTGATCTGAAACAAAGCACATTACAGACTCTGAATGATTTAATATGTATTCATAGTCTTTCTCAGAAATGGTAGGATAAATGGGTACATTTTGGGCGCCAACTTGTAAAGCTCCTATATCAAGAATATGCCACTCTGTTCTATTTGCAGCAGAGATGACAGCAATTTTATCGTTTTTTTGAATTCCTAGTTTCAGGAGTCCCCGGCTCATCTGATTTGCTTTTTCCACATATTCGGCAGATGATGTTTTCATCCAATCGCCCTCACTTTTAGTTACTAATGCGTTGGGTAGATTGAATTGTTCTAGTTGATAATACGGAAAATCAAACAGGCGGGTGACTTTTGTCATACTATTATGTGCTATTAAAACGAATTCGCAAATTATGAAAATTAACTTCTAAATTCAATAATACTATTAAAAAAAGATGATGTTTTTAGTTAAGTTTTAGATATTTCTTAAAATAGTTGACTTTACATCAATCAGTGGTTAATGCAAAAATTGAGATCATATTATTTATTCTTCCTACAAATATGATACTAATGTAGTACATACTAATGGCAAAATTAAATTTTTCACTTTTTATCGTAAAGAATAGGTTTCTTAACGAAAATTGAAGAGAAAAATAACAAAATTTTATATTGTAGTAGGATTTATCTCTATATTTGATAAGTTTCAACCCAGAACTTACTTCACAGATTATTTTAAACTTATTTGATTCCTACAGAGCTTTATCACCTTATAACATGCTTGTGGTTAAAACTTAGTTAACCTTAAATTTTTATTAAAACCAATTAAATTATGAAAAAATTTTTATTAAGTGCATCATTTGTTATGGCGGCAGTTGCGGTTTCAGCGCAGACTAATAATAGCGCTGTGGCAACCTCAGGAGAAAACAACATTGCCACTGTAGATCAGATTGGTAATGATAATCGTTCTACTGTTGCGCAAGATGGTCTTGCAAATACAGCTACCGTTAGACAAGGATCAGATCTTTTTATTGCTGGTTACGCAGTAGCAGAGCAATCTCAAATTGGTAATGACAATGTTGCTACGATTGAACAGGAAGAATTCAACAATACTGCAGTTCAATCTCAAGATGGAGAAGGTAATATTGCTACTGTAGAACAAAACTTAATCACTTTTGGAGAAGGTAATGAGGCTTCTCAAGCTCAGGTTGGTGTTGAAAATGATGCCGTCACTTTGCAAAATGGTATTGGAAATGAAGCTAGCATTAGACAAGGTTCAGATTTATTTGTTTCTGAAGGGGGAGTTGCATTTCAAGAGCAATTTGGTACTTATAACCAGGCATCTATCGCACAAGAAGAGTTTGATAACACTGCTACTCAATTGCAAGATGGTGAAGAAAATGAAGCCATTGTTGAACAAAACTTATTCTTTTTTGGAGGAGGAAATACAGCTACTCAGACTCAACTAGGTGATGCAAATGTTGGAATCACTTATCAAGATGGTTCTGAGAACGAAGCAATTATTCAACAAGGTTCTTTCTTCTTTGCCTCTAATGAAGGTTTTGCAGGGCAGATTCAGGAAGGTGATAACAACTTTGCCATTATTACTCAAGAGGAACTTGCTAACGAAGCAGTTCAATTTCAAACTGGGGCAAATAATATAGCAGAGGTAGAGCAGAACCTATTCTTTTTTGGAGGAGAAAATGAATCTACACAAGATCAAACTGGTGATGATAACGAAGCATTTACTTTTCAAGATGGTACAGGTAACACGGCTACCACTACTCAAGGTAACTTTTTCTTTACCTCAAGAACTGGTTTCGCCCTTATTGAGCAAATAGGAGACGAGAATACAGCATCTATAAGACAAGAAGAAGATTTAAATGTTGGTACACAATTTCAATTAGGAGATGGCAACACAGCTAGTATCACACAAAACAATCTTACTTTTGGGGGTGAAAACCTTGCGGTTCAAAATCAGTTTGGAGATTTTAACTTCTCTAGTGCTACACAAAACGGATCTTTGAATAGCAGCGATATTCTTCAATTTGGAAATAACAACTCTTCTACGGATGTACAAAGTGGGTTGAGCAATACAGCTACTACTTTTCAGGATGGAGCATTCCATGTGAGTACAATTTCACAAAATGGAACAAGTAATATAGCGACTGTAAATCAGTCTAATTAATCATTGATTAATAGCCAACAGAATGGGAATACTTTATTGTATTTCCATTCTGTTAATTTTATACATACATTTTTTTTAGAGGTTGAAAATCGATATTTTTAAACTTTAATTAATACAGTTTGATTCACCTGTTAATTATGTTGGAATGAATAAACTTCTATTTATACTTTTTTTATGCTGTAGTTTTCAAATAAACTTTGCGCAACAGACTGAGAATCTTACAGACAATATTACCCAATTAGATCAAATTCAATATTTGGATGCGGGGATGAACAATGCGTTTTTAAATCCTATTACCAATAACTCTCAGGTTTATATTTTACAGCAAGGTGCATTTAATAGTGCAACCGTAACTTCCATAGGTTCAGATATTGAAATTTCAATATTACAGAATGGGGATAGGAATGCAGCTACCGTAAAAACGGAAAATGTATCCCTTCAAGAAAATATTCTTCAAAATGGGAATAACAATAGTGTTATATCCTATTATTTTGGGTATGATCAACCAGTAACCTCAGAAGTAATTCAAAATGGAAATAACCTTACACTTGAAAAATATGGAGTGAATTCCTATACAGATCGTATAAGAGTTAATATGGAAGGTAATTCCAGAACAGTCATTATAAGAAGCTACTAACAACTTTACTGGCTATTGAAGTGAAATTATTCCTTTGTTTTTTATCTTTTACTTTTATTTCAGTATCAACATACGCCCAAAAAAATAGCGATGGTATTATTGCTTTTTTAAAGGTTGATGATAATGACGGTGTCTTTGCTATTCAGGCATTGGTTAAAAATGATTCTACTTTATTCAAATCATTAAAGTATGAGTTAGCTGTGATTAAAAGTAAACTTGAAAGCAAGGAAAAACCTAAAAGAATTGCTACCCAAGGTAATTTTTCTATCAATCCTTCTGAAGTTAAAGTCTTAGAACAAACCTTTGTAGAGTTTGAAAAAGAAGAAGATAAAATTATTGTATTACTTTTACTATACGAAGGAGAAAAGATAATTACAACAGACAGGAAAGTTTTTTTGAATACTAAGAGCCAGAATAAACCTGTGGTGGATGATGGGATAGAAATTAAAGGTTTAGTTATTGACAATGTAGTTTCAAAAGTGGGGAAAGACTTTTATGATTTATTTTACCGCCAGTACTCACTTAGAAATATAAAGAGTGGGAGTTTAGTAACCATAGAAGAACAACTGGGGATTGGAATAGGCACTCGTATTGTTGTAAAAGTTGATGAAGATATTGTTTTTGAAGGTTTTGCACGACCCAACGAGGAGTATCTTGAACAAATGGCAAATGCTGTTGTAGGAAAGGTGCTTAAATACCTTGAACAAAAAAAGAAACAGAAAGAATATATTAACCAATATTAGGACAAATGAAGTATAGCATATTGTTTTTACTCACATTTTTTGTGACTTTAGAAGCTTTTAGTCAGCAGATGGTGTACAGACCTAAAAATCCTGCTTTTGGCGGAGATACGTTTAATTACAATTGGTTATTGAGTTCTGCTGAAGCACAAAATACTTTTACCGAAGATGTTGGCTCTCAAAGTAACTCTGAAATTGATGAATTTACAAATAATCTCAACAGACAGCTTCTCAATCAGTTGTCAAGAAATTTATTTTCAGAACAATTTGGTGACCAAGGTCTTGAAGAAGGAACTTTTACCTTTGGAAGTCTTTTTCTGGAAATTTTCCCAACCAACGAAGGGCTTACCATAGATATTCTGGATACCAATACAGGAGAGAAAACCCAAGTTATTATTCCTAATTAATAACCGTTTTAGATGATAAAGAATTACAGAGGTATTTTATGCCTGTTTACCACTTTTTTAATGACATCTTGTGGTACTTATTTTAATCAACCATTTGAAACACAAAAAGCAAGATTAGGTGAAGTTACAGTTGCTAATACTGAACTTGCTAATCTTCCAGCCGCCAAAGAAAAAGTAGTAGTTGGTGTTTATAAATTTAGAGATCAGACTGGTCAATACAAACCTGTAGAAAATGGAACTAGCTGGAGTACAGCGATTACGCAAGGTACGACCTCAATTCTGATAAAAGCATTGGAAGATTCTAAATGGTTTACGCCCATTGAAAGAGAAAATGTTGGAAATCTTCTCAATGAGCGGCAAATAATTAGAACAACTCGTCAGCAGTATAGTAATAATAGCAAGGCTAAAGAACAGCCACAACTTCCACCTTTATTGTATGCGGGAGTTTTATTAGAAGGCGGAGTTATTTCATATGATTCAAATATTGTAACAGGTGGAATAGGCGCTCGTTACTTTGGTATTGGTGCCTCTACACAATATAGACAAGATAGAATTACGGTTTACTTAAGAGCTATCTCCACACAAAATGGTAAAATTCTTAAAACGGTATATGTTTCTAAAACCATACTTTCTCAGGCAGTGGATGCGAGTGTTTTTAGATACATTAAATTCAAACGTCTACTGGAAGCAGAAACTGGATTCACTAAGAATGAACCTGTGCAGCTAGCAGTAACAGAAGCTATTGAAAAAGCGGTTTCCTCTTTAGTGATTGAAGGAATTGAAGACAAAATATGGCCACCAGCAGATGAGGAAGCGGGAAGTTTGGCTGTGAAAAATTATAATTTAGAAAAAGATCTTTCTGAAGATACAGGTTTGCATGAGAGATTATTTAAAGATAGAAGATCAAAAAATGCGGTTGGGATAGCTGCAGTGGGGAGTTTAATTGACGGTGATTTTGGAGATGCACAATTACAATCTGGAGTTTCCTTAAATTATAAACGAAAAATCTTAAAAGGCTTCTATCTTTCTGGTGAAACCGGGTTATTTTCCTTAAAAAATGAAAATGTATTTTCTAATAGTTTCCTTTCATTAGGCCTTGATGCAGTATATATAGTTTTACCTTATGATCGTTTTTCACCCTATATAACCGCCGGTACAGGAGTTTTTGGGACTACTAATTTTGATGATATTACTTTTAAAGTACAATATGGGTTAGGACTGGAATACATGGCTGCTAAAAACCTAGGAGTAAAATTGTATGGAGAACAAAATATTTCACTTGACGATACCTTAGATGGTTTAGATCGTGGAAAACGAAATGATTTTTTCTGGCGCTTTGGTTTAGGTATTAATTATTATTTCTAAATAATCGCTAGTACGCATAAAGAAACAAGAATGATGAAAAAAATAATTTATGTACTGTTCACTTTCTCAATACTAATTTCCTGTAGTGAAGATAAAGTGGATACATTCGTTACCGGAGAAATCTCTGGAACTGTAGTAAGTGATGGCGATAATGAGCCTATTGAAAATGTGAAAATTTCTACTTCTCCTAATAGTAAAACTGTTTTTACCAATGCTAATGGAGAATTTACATTGGAAGAAGTGCCAACAGGGGATTATTCTTTGAAAGCAGAAAAAGACGGTTGGGTTACCAATTTTGAAGCGGTTTCTTTAACCGAAAGTGCCACTGTAACCGTAATTTTTGAACTAGAATTAGAGACAGCAACTAATAGACCACCAGCAACTCCAGTGCTTATTACGCCAACAGATTTGGCGATAGATGTTCCTGTAGAACAACAATTTGTATGGAATGCTTCAGATCCTGATGCTACTGATGAGCTTACTTTTACTTTGGAAATAAAGAATGCTCAGGATGATGAAATTTTAAAGATAGAATCTTTGACCGATACTGTTTACACGGTTTCTGATCTTGATTTTGGAACAAAATATTTTTGGCAAATAACGGTTTCTGATAGTATTAATGAACCTGTATTGAGTAAGATCTCTAGTTTTACTACTTTAGATAATCCAGAAAACAGGTTTCATTATGTGCAGCAAATAGGTGGGAATAACGTAATTATTTCTTCAAACGAAGATGGAAGTACACAATTTCGCTTAACGGATGAGAATCAAAACAGCTATAGGCCCAAAAAGAATCTTCAGGCAGGCAGAATTGCATTTCTGAGAAATATAGGGGCACAAACACATTTGTTTACTTCAGATTTAAGTGGTGATGATATTAGACAAGTCACACAAGCTGTTCCAGTTGCTGGATTTAATTTAAATGAGATTGAATTTGATTGGTCTTCTAACGGATCACAACTCATTTATCCTAGTTTTGATAAGCTTTATAAAATTAATAAAGATGGAAGCGGACTTGAATTGGTATTTCAAACTTCCGATGGTAGTTTTATCACTAAATGTGCATGGAGTGAAGATGGTTCATTTATTGCGTTAACAAGTAATAATAGTGATGGGTATAATGGTAGAATTTTCACGATTGATTTAAATGGAAATATTACCAAGACCCTTTTAAGTGGCCTTAATGGAGCTATGGGCGGTTTAGATATTTCAATAGATGGGTCTCAGGTGCTCTATACCTATGATGTTTCAGGTTTTGAAAATAATAGCTATCGTAGATTAGATTCAAGAGTATTTGTGTATACACTAGCTTCTGATGCTGTTGCCGATCTTTCTATAGATAAACCAACAGGCACGAATGATTTAAATGCTAAATTTTCTCCTAATAATGCAGATATTATCTTTGAAAACACTTCTAATGATGGAATTTCACCTATTCAGATTGTAAGAAGAGCAGCTTCCGGGGGCGGAAACCGTTTTACACTATTTAACAATGCATCAATGCCAGATTGGCAATAAATAAGATTATTTGAAACAGAATTAATTGCTGAATAATTTAATTATTCAGCAATTTTATTTTCTAACCATTCTCTAGCATTCACAAAAGCTTGCAGCCAAGGGGATACTTCATCATTTTTTCGATTCTCTGGATAATTAGCCCAATTCCAAGGGAAGGTAGACCTTTCAAAATGCGGCATAGTAACCAAATGTCTTCCATCTACAGATGCCATCATAGCTGCATTATAATCTGAACCGTTAGGGTTTGCAGGATAGCCTTGATATCCATATTTCGCCACAATATCATATTCCGAAGAGTCGTAAGGGAAATTAAATTTGCCTTCACCATGTGCAGACCAGATGCCTAGAGTAGCACCCGCCATATTCCCTAGCATTACAGAATTATTGGGCTGAATTTCTACCGATGTAAATACGCATTCAAATTTCCCTGAATCATTATGTAACATAGCTGGCTTTTGTTCATGCTCCGGATTAATCAATCCTAATTCAATAAAAAGTTGGCAGCCATTGCAAATTCCTACAGAGAGCGTGTCTTGACGTTTAAAAAAGTTATTAAGGGCGTTTTTAGCTTTTTCATTATATAAAAAGGCACCTGCCCATCCCTTGGCAGAACCAAGTACATCACTATTACTAAAACCACCTACAGCTCCAATGAAATGAATATCTTCTAGGTTTTCCCTTCCCGAGATAAGATCTGTCATATGTACATCCTTCACATCAAATCCAGCTAAATACATGGCATTCGCCATTTCTCTTTCAGAATTACTGCCTTTTTCTCTTAAAACCGCTGCTCTTAGCTTTCGCGGAGTTGTAATAGCAGGCTTTTTACCGTTAAAATCACTAGGAAATTCAAATGCGAGAGGTTGGTTTTTATAATTAATAAATCGTTCCTCTGCTTTGGCAACTCCAGATTGCTTTTGGTCTAGTAGAAAAGAGGTTTTATACCACATATCCCTTAAGAAGCTAATAACAAAGGAGTAATTCTCGGTATGATTCTTTAATTGAAGATGGTCTCCAGATAGTGTATAGCCAATTTTATGAAAGTTTATTTGATTCTCGGTGAGTATTGCTTCCGCTTTTTCATCTGCTTGAAAAACAATACCAGCATTTTCACTAAATAAAACTTTAATCGTGTCAGCTTCATTCAGAGAAGATAAATCAATAACGGCACCCAATTGGTGTTCTGCAAAACACATTTCTAATAAGGTGGTTATTAATCCACCACTTGAAACATCGTGCCCAGCATATATCAAATCACTTTTAATGAGCTCTTGCAGGCTTTCAAAAGCATTTTTAAAGTGAGGAATATCTTGAATAGAGGGAGTTTCATTGCCAATAGTATTACCTATTTGAGCAAAAGAAGAACCACCCAATTTATAGGAGTCTGATGATAAATTGATATAATAAATAGGTGCTTGGTTGCGCTTAAAAACAGGCTCTACAACTTTGGTGATATCATTGCAATTTGCAGCAGCGGAGATGATTACGGTGCCTGGGGCGATTACATCTTCATCTTTGTATTTTTGCTTCATAGACAAAGAGTCTTTTCCAGTAGGAATATTAATTCCTAAATCAATAGCAAAATCAGAACATGCTTTTACCGCATCGTAAAGACGAGCATCTTCACCTTCATTTTTACAAGGCCACATCCAGTTAGCAGATAAGGAAATACTTTTAAGTCCTTCTGCTAAAGGCGCCCAAACAATATTTGTTAATGCCTCTGCAATACTGTTTTGACTTCCGGCTTTTGCATCAATCAAAGCGCTAACAGGGGCATGACCTATAGAGGTCGCTATTCCTTCTTTGCCTTTGTAATCTAGCGCCATTACGCCCACATTGTTTAATGGTAATTGTAAGGGACCCGTACACTGTTGTTTGGCAACTTTACCACCTACACATCTATCTACTTTATTGGTAAGCCAGTCTTTACAGGCTACCGCTTCCAATTGAAGCACTTGTTCTAAATAAGACTGGAGATTTGATGAATTATAGGTAACTGCTAGATAATTACGTTTGATTCGGGTGTCTTCAAGAATAGTCTTAGGCGAACTCCCAAACATATCTTCTAATTTGAGATTCATTGGTTTCTTGCCAGTTGTACCTGATTCAAATGTGAATTGATGATCATTAGTCACTTCTCCTACGGTATACATAGGCGATCTTTCTCTATCTGCGATGGTACGGAGTTCTTTTTCATACTTACCTGAGATTACCAATCCCATTCGCTCCTGTGATTCATTACCGATAATCTCACGGGCAGATAGGGTAGGGTCACCTACTGGTAATTTATCCAAATCTATTTTCCCTCCAGTTTCTTCCACTAATTCAGAGAGACAGTTAAGATGGCCGCCAGCTCCGTGATCATGAATGGAAACAATATGATTTTCTTCACTTTCTACCATACCGCGAACGGTATTGGCAGCCCTTTTTTGCATTTCGGGGTTAGAACGTTGTACCGCATTGAGCTCTATGCCACTGCTAAACTTACCTGTATCTGCAGAAGATACTGCAGCACCACCCATTCCAATTCTATAATTGTCTCCTCCAAGAATGACAATTTTATCCTCTTTTTGAGGAGTATCTTTAATGGATTGTTCTTTTTTGCCATAACCAATTCCACCAGCCAGCATAATAACTTTATCATACCCAAGTTTTCGTTTTTCTTCCGGATGCTCAAAGGTTAATACTGATCCAGTAATCAATGGTTGGCCAAATTTATTGCCAAAGTCTGAGGCTCCATTAGAAGCTTTCACAAGAATATCCATAGGGGTTTGATACAACCAAGGACGCGCTTCCATTGCATGTTCCCAAGAACGATTTTCTTCCAGCCGTGAATATGAGGTCATATAAACTGCACTTCCTGCCAGAGGTAAAGAACCCTTCCCGCCAGCGAGGCGGTCTCTTATTTCACCACCACTTCCGGTAGCAGCACCATTGAAAGGCTCTACGGTTGTGGGGAAATTATGTGTTTCAGCTTTAAGAGAAATCACCGATTCAAAGTCTTGCTCCTGATAAAATTCAGGAATATCGGGTCTTTTAGGTGCAAATTGTGTGACTATAGGTCCTTTTACAAAGGCAACATTATCTTTATAGGCAGAAACAATACCATTGGGATGTTGCTTTGCCGTTTTTTTAATAAGTTTAAAAAGAGATTGTGATTGTTCTTTTCCGTCAATAATAAAAGTTCCATTAAAAATCTTATGTCTGCAATGTTCAGAATTTACCTGAGAAAAACCAAAAACTTCAGAGTCGGTAAGTTTTCTATTTAGTTTAATGGCTAAGTTTTCTAAATAGTCAACTTCTTCAGTACTTAATGCTAATCCTTCTTGTTCATTGTAGGTTGCAATATGGTCTATATCTTTAATTTCCTCTGGTGCGATATTCACGGTGAAAATCTCCTGATTCAATCCAGCATATTTTTGAGATAACATGGTGTCGTAATCAGAGGCCTCTTTACTTGAAGGGATAAATTCTTCAATTCTGATAATGCCTTGAATCCCCATGTTTTGGGATATTTCAACTGCATTAGTACTCCAAGGAGTTACCATTGCTGCTCTGGGACCAATAAAAAAATCCGCAACAGCGGATTCATCAATTTGTTGGGTGTTTCCAAATAGCCAGATAAGTTTGCTAATATCTTTTGGGGAAAGCTTAGATGCTGATTCAACGGCATAAACTTTACTTTCTGGATTACCAAAGAAAATAATCATAAACAGGGAATATTAGTTGGTTCTTTTTCCGAAAGTGCAAATTTAATCAATTCAGCGAAAAACTAAGACTATCTTAGGATACAAGATATTCAATTTAGTTAACATTTTTGTTATTTAAAAAAGAAGGTTTAAGGAGTCTCTATATTTGTAAGAAGAGCCATATAAAATCCATCAAATCCTGCTTTGGAAGGCATAAGACGCTGCTGCTTTTCTAGCTTAAATTTTTTTCCCTGGTCTGATGCTAAAAATTGCGCTACTTGTTTTTCATTTTCTGAAGGAAGTATAGAACAAGTTGCATATACCATTTTGCCTCCCGGTTTTACCATTTGTGAGTAAGCTGAGATTATTTGTTTTTGTGTTTCCCTAATTTGAGTTAAGAATGCTGGTTCAAGCTTCCATTTTGCATCTGGATTTCTTCTTAAAACACCAATGCCACTGCAGGGGGCATCTATTAGAACCCTATCTGCTTTACCATGTAACTTTTTGATTACCTTGGTAGACTCTATGAGTCTTGTGTCTATATTATGAGCGCCATTTCTACGCGCTCTGCGTTTTAGTTCAGCTAATTTGTTTTGATAGATGTCAAGAGCTATTACAGAACCTTTATTTTCCATTAATGCAGCAAGATGTAGTGCCTTACCACCGGCACCAGCGCACGCATCTACAACTCTCATTCCCGGTTTAACCTCAAGAAAACTAGCCACTAGCTGTGAAGATGCATCCTGCACTTCAAACCATCCTTTCTTAAAGATTTCTGTCCCAAAAACATTTGCTCTTTCTTTTAGTTTTAGCGCATCTGGATAACCTTTTATAGCCTCGGTCTCAATATTTTCTTCTAGTAAAGCTTCTTGAACTGATTTTTTATCTGATTTGAGCGTATTTACCCTTAAAATAACTTCTGCGGTTTGATTTAGCGCTGCAAGTTCTTTTGTCCATACTTCTTCTCCTAATTCTTCTACTCCCAAATTATCCATCCAGTCTGGTACAGATTCTCTGAATTTTCTTATTTTGGAAAGTTCGTCAAACCTACCTTTTATTTTTCTTAACGGGGTTTCTTCTATTTGATTCCAATCTGGTAATTTGATGCCTCTAAGCGTAGCCCAAACAGCAAATAATCGCCATAAGTTTTGTCTGGTATAGGGTTCTTTTGCTTCTGCGATCTCGGTATATAAACGCTTCCACCTCACCATTTCATAGATGGTTTCTGCTACAAACGCTCTATCTCTTGCACCCCACCTCTTATCTCTTTTTAGTAGTTTTTGAACAACCTTGTCTGCATATTCCTTCTCATTAAAAATAAGTGTAAGCCCATCAATGACAGCAAATACCAAGTTTCTATGTAATCTCATTTCTTTAAATAATTGCCTGCAAAGGTATGCTTTTAAGAAGAAAGCATTTATTTTTAAGGAAAATTTTAATAGGACTTCTTAAGAATGAAATCTCTAACAAAGAATCCAAGCTTTTTGCACCACATATTCATAAAACAATTTATTTTTCTTTTACTTGTAATTTTAACCTTGGTTTCGTGCAATTCAAAGAAATCAGTACCACCATTGCAAATATCAGAAGTGGAGGTTACAGAGCTCTACGTAGACTCTTTGAGTGTGAGAGCAATAGCAGTAGGGCAACATAATTTTGCTTTTGCTGGCAGTAATGGATATTATGGATTATATGATTCCGTTACGGGAGTTACAAAAGTTAACCAACAACTTTATGATACGCTAACCCCAAGTTTTAGAGCAGTTGCCTTTACTGAAACCGATTTTTTTATGCTGAGTATAGCATCTCCCGCCCTGTTATTTAAAACAGGCTTATCTGGTAAAATGGATCTGGTATATAAAGAGGAAGGAGAAGGCGTGTTTTATGATGCAATGCATTTTTGGAATCATCTAGAAGGTATTGCTATAGGAGATCCTGTTGAGGGATGTCTTTCCATCATTATTACTAGAGACGGTGGATTTTCTTGGGAGAAACTTTCTTGTGATCAATTACTTCCAGCTAAGGAAGGGGAAGCTGCTTTTGCAGCCAGTAATTCTAATATAGCAGTTTTTGGAGATCATACATGGATTGCTACGGGAGGGAAAGAAAGTCGTGTTTTCTATTCACCAAATAAAGGGATAGATTGGGAGGTTTTTACCACTCCGTTTACTCAGGGTACAAACACCCAAGGTATATACTCTATAGCTTTTTATGATGATAAAAATGGTTTTGCTATTGGAGGAGATTATACAGATCCGGCTAATAATAAAGGGAATAAGGCAGTTACTAAAGATGGAGGTAGAAGTTGGCAATTGGTGGCTGATGGAAAATATCCTGGTTATAAAAGTTGCGTTCAGTATGTCCCAGGGAGCCAAGGAAAATCGTTAATAGCGATTGGGTTTACTGGAATAGCTGCAAGTAATGATGGAGGAACAAGCTGGGAAGAGCTTTCTAAGGAAGGTTTTTATACCTTACGATTTGTAAATGATTCAACAGCTTATGCTGCTGGAAAAAACAGGTTGGCACGCTTAGACTTTAAATAAGCCCAGCGGCCAACTTACTGTTTGTTTTAAATTAAATTAATAGATTCCTAAAACTAAATTATACGTTTACAACCGTATATTTTCTACCTGTTCTCTTATAGTATACACCGTTGTAATGATAGTACTTAACACCTCTGATTTTTTTAATTCTAAATCCTCTTGGTAATGATTTTATAACTATTCCAGCTGGTGGGTTTACCACTACATAACCTTGTCTATTTTTTGTATACCAAATTCCTTTTGAAAGGTAATAATTAGTATTGCGATGGATCACTACCCTTGGTTTAACCACTTTAGTAACTATAGCCCTTTTTTTAGGTACTATAACCGTAGTTCTTTGACTGGTTGCGCAGGAAGTTATTCCCACAATAAGGATAACAATAAGAAGGCTTTTAATAGTTTTCATAATGTTGAGGTTTTATTTTGTTATACTAGTAAGACTCAGGAATGTTTAAAAGGTTTAAAATAAAAAAGAGGCAAAGCCCCTTTTTTATTTAATTTCTGTTTTGAAATCGATTCATTCTTCGCTCTCGCAATCGTTTCAGAAGTTCCCGATTAAAATCGTCTTCTACTTTTTTGAGCAGTATTATTTTTTTTGCAGATATTGCGTTAGATAAGTTTATCACTAATTTTCTTCGTTCTCCATAAATACTCGCTTCAATATTTTCTATTCTTTCCAGAATAGATTTAGCTTCTTGTTCAGAAATAGCATCAATTCCTTTGATGCGTAATTCATTTTTAATCTTTTTTAAGTCCACATTTTTTAGCCTATATGTATTATCATCGTAGGTGTTATAAATTGGCCAGAATTTTTGTGCTTCACTACTAGAGAGTGCTAATTTTTCTGTTATAAAAGCTATTTTAAGAGATTTTATACGTTCTCGTCTTTCCTGTTGAGCAGAAACATTGCCACAAATAAAAAATAGAACAGCTATAATACATATTTGTTTCATAGATTACAGGCTTAATTTTCAATTATTAAATTATCATAGGAACTAACATTTTCATATAAATAGTCCATAAGTTCTTCGCTTTCAATAAATTCTTCTCCCATTTCAATTTTTGAAAGATCTACATCTTCATAGAGGGTAGCATATTCGTATGCACTAAAAGACAAATAGCCTTCTTCTATATAGCTTTCCAATTCTGTACTTGCAATAGTATTCCAGTTGACGTTATCTTGAGATTGGTTAAAAATGTTTAGAAACAATAAAAGTGCAAAACCCGCTGCCACTGCATAGCCCACATACATAATAGGTTTTTTGGGAAATAGTTTACGAACAGGCACAGAATCATGAACAGAACTATCTAGTTTTTCAAAAACGTTATCAGCAAGTGAATCAAAATAACCTTCTGGTAGTTTTAAGCCATCTTTCTCAGGAATTGAGGAAGTAAGTTTATGGGAAAGCCTATCTTCAAAAGTCTCAAAATAACTATCAGGTAGTTTAAACCCTCCATTGTTTTTATGTAGTTTTCTATGTTTCATTTTCTATTTAGACTGCTAGATCATCAAATGGTTTAATTTGCTTTTAATTCTAGTTCAATTTTTTTTACGGCATGATGATAAGATGCTTTTAACGCTCCAACTGAAGTTTCTAATACTTGAGAGATTTCTTCATACTTCATTTCTTCAAAATACTTCATATTAAAAACTAAACGTTGTTTTTCTGGTAGCTTTGCTATTGCTTTTTGCAATTTAAGTTGAATTTCGTCTCCATCAAAATAAACATCAGCTACTAACTGACCTATCATTTGTTCTTGTAAAGCTTCATTACTAATACCAGATTTTCTTGCTTTCTGATTTAAAAAAGTAATAGATTCATTGGTAGCAATGCGATACATCCAGCTAAATAAGCTACTATCGCCCTTGAACCGCTCAATATTTTTGAAAATTTTTATAAAAGTATTCTGAATTACATCATCGGCATCATCATGATTAAGAACAATTCTTCTTATATGCCAATACAAACGCTCCTGGTACGCTGCAACCAACGTTCTAAATGCAGCGTTACGGGTTTCCGGAGCTTTTAATTCTTCTACTAAAGATGCTTCTGAGGTCAAGCTAATCGTTTTTATTTTAGACTGTAGATGTATTAAATGGTTTAAATAATGTACTATATGTTAAAAAAAAGGGCATTTCATCGATTTTTTAATACACTTTGTCGATAAATGAAAATATTCTCCTACATTTGATATATCAAAATAATTGAAGCGTTGTTCTTTTTTTGCCCTAAATCGAATGAACTTAACGTTTTTCCCAATCTTATTTAAACAGAGACATCCTCCCGGATGTCTTTTTTTATGGCTATTCAAAAGATTGCATTTCTACCAATTTATGATAAATACCTTTTTTCTTGAGCAATTCGTTATGGCTTCCTTGTTCTGCTATTTCTCCTTGATGCATGACTACAATTACATCTGCATTCTGGATTGTGGAGAGCCTGTGTGCAATTACAATAGAAGTTCTATTCTTCATCATGTTCTCTAATGCCAACTGTACTAATTTCTCACTTTCGGTATCAAGGGCAGAGGTAGCCTCGTCTAATATCATAATAGGTGGGTTTTTTAAAACCGCCCTTGCTATGGATAATCTTTGTTTTTGACCACCGCTTAATTTACCACCAGAATCTCCAATATTTGTATCAAATTTATCCGGAAGATTTTTAATGAACTCATAAGCATTGGCAATTTCAGCGGCTTCCCGAATAGCAGTATCCGAGGCATCATATTTTCCCAATTTAAGATTTTCCTTTACGGTATCGTTAAAAAGAATAGAATCTTGCGTTACTACTCCAATTAACTGCCTTAAGTGGGTGACGGGCATTTTTCTAATATCAATGCCATCTATTTCAATGCATCCTTCGTTCACATCGTAAAATCGTGTAAGTAAGTTTGCAATTGTGCTTTTTCCGCTTCCTGATTGCCCTACCAATGCTACCGTCTTACCTTTTGGTACTTCTAAAGAGAAATTTTTGAGTACTAAATCTTGTTCATATGCGAAGGAGACATTTTTTAGGTGTATACTGTTTTCAAAACTTCTTTTTTCAATAGGTTTTTCCGGATCTTGAATAGTGTTTTTGGTTTCCAATACTTCTAAAACACGTTCTGCAGCCGCATTTCCCTTTTTTACCCTATAAGAAGCTTTGCTAATGGCCTTTGCAGGCGTTAAGATATTATAGGCAAGCCCCATATATGCGATAAAAGAGGAAGCATCTAGTGTTTTATCAATTAAAACCATTCTACCGCCAAACCAAAGCAAAATTCCAATTACCAATATGCCTAAGAATTCGCTGGTAGGGGAGGCAAGATTCTGGCGATTTAATAGTTTATTGGAAAACCGGAAGAAACGATTTGTTGATTCTTGAAACTTAGCAGAAAACCTGTTTTCTGCATTAAAGGCTTTTATAACTCTTAAACCACCAAGGGTTTCTTCTACTATAGAAAGAAATTCGCCTTGTTCTTTTTGAACTTGATCAGATTTTTTCTTTAATGATTTTCCTATTCTGGAAATAAGCATTCCAGCGATAGGGATAAAAACAAATACAAAAATAGTAAGCTTCATACTAATGCTGAACATTACGATAATGGTAAAAGCAATGGTAAGAGGTTCTCTAACAATTAATTCAAGAATAGATAGAAAAGAATGTTGAATTTCTAATACATCGGAAGTAATTCGGGCAATTACATCTCCTTTACGCTTTTCTGTATAATATGAAACGGGAAGCTGTACTATTTTTTCGTATAGTTGATTTCGGATATCTTTCAAAACACCATTTCTAAGGAATGTAATAAAATACATTGCCAGGTAATTGAAAAAATTTTTGAGAAGGAATAAGACTATAACGAGGGAAATAACCAATACTAATGCTTTCATCTCATCTTCTCCCGCATATGCTGTTACGCTAAAGTTGAGGTATTCTTTAATGTAATCACCCACATTAGTAATTCCAGTATATTCTGGCTTAATATAGACTCTTTCACTTTCTTTAAACAATACATCCAGCATGGGAATTAGAGCTACAAAAGAAAGGGCGCTGAATAGCGCATAAAGAATGTTGAAAAAAATGTTCAAATAGCCGAATTTGCTATAAGGTTTCGCAAAGCGAAAGATTTTTTTAAAATAATTCATTCACACTACCGGAAACCGGTTTATTTAAGGTTCATTTCATTAATAATAGCATCAATTCTATTTTCTAAAAATGTATTGGTTTTTTCAAAATCTGCGCTATTTTTTAAATCTGTATTTACACTAAAATAGAATTTAATTTTTGGCTCCGTACCACTAGGACGTGCTGCTATCTTGCTTCCATCTTCTGTATAGTAGATAAGCACATTAGATTTTGGTATTTCAATGGTTTCTTCCTTGCCAGTTAAAAGATTACGGGCAACAGAGGTTTTATAATCTTCTATCATTACCACTTTAGATCCATTAATCTCCTTTAAGGGGTTTTCTCTTAGGTTCACCATTATTTTGCTAATTTCTTCTTGTCCACTAATCCCTTTTTTGGTAAGTGAAATGAGGCGTTCTTTGAAGAAGCCAAATTGTACATAGGCTTCTATGAGTTCTTTGTACAAGGAACTTCCTTTGGCTTTTGCTGTTGCCGCTATTTCGCAAGCCAGCAGAGAAGAGGTAATTGCATCTTTATCTCTCACAAAGTCACCTACCATAAAGCCAAAACTTTCTTCTCCTCCTCCTATAAAAGGCTGATTAGGGTTATCTACAATCATCTTGGCAATCCATTTAAAACCAGTTAGCCCAACCTTGCATTCAATACCATAGGCATTTGCCAGTTCATTCATCATTGGAGTAGAAACAATAGTAGAACCTATAAATTCATTTCCTTTTAATCCTTTTTTATTCCATTGATCTAAAAGAAATTTGGTCATAAGAATCATAGTTTGATTCCCGTTTAGGAGGACCATTTTATCATTTAAGTCTCTAATGGCAATTCCAAGTCTATCACTATCAGGATCGGTTCCAATAACCATATCTGCATGAAGTTCTTCGGCTTTTTCTAGTGCCAATTTAAGCGCTTCTGGTTCTTCTGGGTTGGGCGACTTAACCGTTGGAAAATCACCATCAGGTTCTGCTTGTTCTTTTACAATATGCACATGGTTATAACCAGCTTGCTTAAGTGTCTCTGGCAGAATGGTAATAGAAGTACCGTGCAGCGGTGTAAAAACAATTTGAAAATTGTCTTTATCGGGAGCATTAAAACTTCCATTTTTAACCGATGCATTAATAAATGCTTCATCAACTTCTTTATCAATTTGATGAATTAAAGCTTCATTTGCTTTAAAATTAACCTGACTAAAATCAAGAGATTCAATTTCCTGAATAATTTCTGCATCCTGTGGGGGTACTAATTGACCACCATCTGTCCAATACACCTTATAACCGTTGTATTCTGGCGGATTATGAGATGCAGTGAGCACAATGCCACAATGACAATTTAAATGCTTAACAGCAAAAGAAAGCTCTGGTGTTGGACGTAAATCGGAAAAGAGATATACTTCTATATTATTCGCAGAAAAAACATCGGCTACCAGTTTTGCTAATGATTTACTATTATGTCTACAATCGTAAGCAATAGCAACCTTTAAACTTTTTCCCGGGTAGCTCTTTTTTAAATAATTACTAAGTCCTTGTGTGTTTTTTCCTAAAGTATATTTATTGATGCGATTGGTGCCTATTCCCATAATACCACGCATGCCGCCCGTTCCAAACTCAAGATTTTTGTAAAACCGTTCTTTTAATTCTTCTTGATCTGTATCAATAAGGTGCTGAACTTCTTTTTGAGTATCGCTATCGAAGGTGTCTGATAGCCATGAACTAGCATTTTCAAGGATCTTTTCGAGGGTCATTTTGTATTAATTTAAGGTTCTAACAAATTTACAAAGATCATTGGCATACTACTATCCAATCATCTCATAAGGAGTTAATTTGTATTTATTTTTTCTGCAATTTTATAACGAACGGTGTCTCTACTACTACGAAGTGTGATTTCTCCTAAAAATCCGGCTAGAAAGAACTGGGTTCCTATAATCATGGTAACCAAAGCAATGTAAAATTGTGGGCGTTGCGTAAGTAATCTTCCGGTTGGATGGATAAATAATTTATCAATTCCAAGATAGGCAGCAAAGCAAAATCCTATAAAAAACATGAGTACACCAAGAGCACCAAAAAGATGCATGGGTCTTTTTCCGAATCTAGATAGAAACCAAATCGTAATAAGATCCAAAAATCCATTGATAAATCTATCGATCCCAAATTTTGTCTTTCCGTATTTTCGCGCCTGATGCGTCACTACCTTTTCGGTAATTTTTTGATATCCTGCATTCTTTGCCAAGACGGGAATATATCTATGCATTTCACCATATACCTCTATATCTTTAACTACTTCGTTTTTGTAGGCTTTTAATCCGCAATTAAAATCGTTTAAACGCAATCCCGAGGTTTTTCTTGCGGCCCAGTTGAAGAGCTTAGAAGGGATGTTCTTGGTAATTAATGCGTCATATCTTTTTTTCTTCCATCCTGAGACCAGATCATATTCTTTTTCTGCAATAAGTTCATACAATGCCGGAATCTCTTCAGGATTATCCTGCAAATCTGCATCCATGGTAATAACCACATTGCCTGAAGCGAGGTGGAATCCTGCATGAAGTGCTTGAGATTTACCAAAGTTTTTTAGAAACCGAATGGCTTTAACCTTTTTATCTTGATTGCTTATTTTTAACAATTCTTCCCATGAACCATCGTTACTACCATCGTCAATAAAAATAAGCTCATAAGAAAAATGATTGGATTGCATGACTTGTGCAATCCAATCGTATAACTCTTTTATAGAATCCTTTTCGTTTAGTAGCGGTATTACTACTGATATGTCCATATTGATTGACTGAAAAATATTGTCAAAAATACAAATTAGTAATCAGTATCTTCTTCTTTTTTCAATACAAAGCCCATAATTAGAGAAACTACAAATCCAATAAACAGATTAAAAATAATAATTGTAGGGTAGGTGAGCCATACATATTCCTTCTGGGTATTGACAATATCTTCTATTTGTGAGGATGTCATTTTTGGATATTGCTCTTGCATAGCGGGTTTAGCCATTTCAAAAGATTTATCCCAAAAATCAGGCTCAATTACGTTAGTTAGCAATAGCAAATAAGCAATGCTTAATAGGCTTCCAACCAATGCTACACCAATCCCTACTTTTAAGGATTGCATTACAGAAAGATAGCCTCCGTTTGCTTTTCTAAATTGAATAATCCCAACTATAATCAAGGTAACAATCATTAAAAGGCTAATAAGTGTATTGGCCCAGCTAGTCTGGTAAGCAAGATCCATTACGTATAGCATTATACTAAAGGCTACACTAATAGCACCCAATATAAGGCCATAGATTAAAGCTGCTTTTCCGGTTGAGAGTTTTTTTGTTTCCATATAATGATATTATAAATATGTTTATTTATACTATTTTAGTGTTCCACAAAGTAAATTTGTTACAATGGATGCAAAAGTATTTTATATTAATTGATTTTTTAGAAGATTAGCTTGTTTTATTCTGAAATATACTTAACTTTGCACACTCAAAATTTGTGATAGTTATAAATACATTTAGCGATGAGAAAAGAAATACATCCTGAAAATTATAGAATAGTAGCTTTTAAAGATATGTCTAATGACGATATTTTTCTTACGAAGTCTACTGCGGATACTAAGGAAACAATAGAAGTTGATGGCGTTGAATATCCATTGGTAAAATTAGAAATATCAAGATCATCGCACCCGTATTATACTGGTAAATCTAAATTAGTTGATACCGCTGGACGTATTGATAAGTTTAAAACTAAATATGCGAAGTTCAAGAAAGAATCTTGAGTCTAAGTTTATATACGTAAATAAAAAACCTCTGAAATTTCAGAGGTTTTTTTATGCTTTTCTAATGAAAATGATCCTAAACAGCAAATAACAGGTTTTTTATCGCTATTCTTTTCTATTAATCGAATGGATGATTAGTTTCAAGATCAAAAAAATTATCTTTGCGCAAAAACTAAGTGGTGATCAATTTCATACTCTTTGACGGACCTTCAAGAAATGCTTTATTACCTTTTACGTATACAAGGCCCGTTGCCGATATTCGCATTGGGATGCTAACCATTCGAGAAAAATGGGAGTATTATTTATCTACCATAACGTCCACTTTAACCGAAGATTACCTTGTTAAAAAGTATCCTTTTGCCGGAAATGGAGATTCCATATGTATTGATGCCTCTATTCTACCAAATCCTCAATTAGTAAGTGCTATTCAAAAATTGAATGATAAACAAGCGCTAATTTGTCAAGATGGTGTAATTGCTTATCGTTCTAAAAGCGGGAATTCAATACTTGAAATTGGGGAGTTTGAAAAAATAAGTTACAACAATCCGATAACAAAAATTTCACATACATGGGATATTTTTGCAAAAAATGAAGAGGCAATTGTTTCAGATTTTGAGCTATTAACGAAAGGTAGAAAAAGTCAACCTATTCCAGAAACGGTTCAGATAAAGTCTCCTGAAAATATTTTTATAGAGGATGGAGCAGAATTAGAATATGTTATTATAAATGCTTCTGCCGGTCCTGTATACATTGGTAAGAATACTAAAATACTTGACGGTAGTATGCTCAGAGGTCCTCTTGCGATTTGCAATGGGGCATTAGTTAAAATGGGAGCGAAGATTTATGGAGCTACCACCATAGGGCCTAATTCTAAGGTAGGTGGGGAAATAAATAATGCGGTGTTATTTGCGAATTCAAATAAATCACATGACGGATATTTGGGGAATTCTGTGATAGGAGAGTGGTGTAATCTGGGAGCAGACACCAATACTTCAAATCTTAAAAATAATTATGCAGAAGTGCGGTTGTGGAATTATGAAGCAGAACGATTTACACCAACTGGCCTTCAATTTTGTGGACTCATGATGGGAGATCATAGCAAATGTGGTATTAACACAATGTTTAATACAGGCACAGTTATTGGTGTTAATGTAAATATTTTTGGAAGTGGTTTTCCCAGAAATTTTGTACCTAGTTTTAGTTGGGGTGGCGCTTCTGGGTTTACAACCTATCAAACAAAAAAAGCATTTGAAGTCATGAGCGCGGTAGTGGGGCGGAAAGACTTGGAAGTTTCAGAAGAAGATATTCAAATTATGGAACATGTTTTTGAAATAACTAAAAAATGGCGCAAAGACTAAAGTACCGTGCAAAAATTGTTCGCTACAACAATGCTAACATTAGTTAAAATGAATACCTAGATTGGGCTTCTTCTTGTTTTTTGAATTTGAACACATTTTCTAAGTTAAAGTATTTCTTCAGAATAAAAAGAGTTATTGGTAATATTACCAGAACGGTGTTTTTTTCTTAGTTATTTCAATTATGACCATTTTATCATGAAAGATTAAGTTGGTATATTTGCAAGCCTTTTTAAAAGGCTATTTATTTGAGAATCTGGTAATTGTTTAATACCAGATACGCAAGGCAAAAGACTATGGATATTAGAAAAAAAGTAGCATTTTACACTTTAGGATGTAAGCTTAACTTCTCTGAGACTTCAACTATAGCAAGAAGTTTCGAAGATAAAGGTTTTGAAAAAGTGCCATTTACCGAAAAAGCAGATATGTATGTTATTAATACATGTTCGGTTACTGAGAATGCAGATAAGCAGTTTAAACAAATAGTTAAGAAAGCACTAAAGAATAATCAAGAAGCTTTTGTAGCCGCAGTAGGTTGTTATGCCCAGTTAAAACCCGAAGAGCTGGCAGCGGTAGATGGAGTAGATCTTGTGTTAGGTGCTACTGAAAAGTTTAAGATTATAGATTATATAAATGATCTTTCTAAAAACAATTTTGGGGAGGTACATTCCTGTGAAATCATTGAAGCCGATTTTTATGTAGGCAGTTATTCAATTGGAGATAGAACACGTGCATTTTTAAAAGTACAGGATGGCTGTGATTATAAATGTTCTTACTGCACGATTCCACTAGCCCGGGGTATCTCTAGAAGTGATACGTTGCAAAATGTATTGAAAAATGCACAGGAAATTTCTGCTAAGGGTATTAAAGAAATTGTACTTACTGGTGTTAATATAGGAGATTATGGAAAAGGTGAATATGGTAATAAAAAACACGAACACACGTTTTACCAGTTGGTAACTGCATTAGATGCGGTGAACGGTATTGAACGCCTTCGTATTTCAAGTATTGAACCTAATCTTTTAAAAAATGAGACTATAGATTTTGTAGCAAAAAGCAAATGTTTTGTTCCTCATTTTCACATTCCTTTACAGAGTGGTAGTAATGAAATGCTTAAAGCCATGCGAAGAAGGTATCAACGTGAATTATATGTTGATAGAGTATCAAGAATAAAAAAAGTGATGCCACATGCGTGTATTGGTGTGGATGTAATTGTTGGTTTTCCAGGTGAAACAGATGCGCATTTTCTTGAAACGTATCATTTCTTAAATGAATTAGATATTTCTTATTTACATGTTTTTACTTATTCAGAGCGAGATCATACACTGGCAGCAGAAATGGAAGGGGTTGTTTCTAAAAATGTAAGAGCAAAAAGGAGTAAAATGCTTAGAGGACTTTCTGTAAAGAAACGAAGAGCTTTTTATGAAAGTCAATTAAATACAGAGCGGACTGTTCTTTTTGAATCTGAAAATAAACAGGGTTATATGTATGGCTTTACTGAAAACTATGTAAAAGTAAAAACTCCATGGAATCCAGCGTTGGTAAATACGTTAACAAAAGTAAAGCTTATTAAAATTGATGAAGACGGGATATTGAGGTTTGATTTTGTATCTCAGGGAGTTGTTATGAGTTCATAAAAAAACCTCTCAAAGGAGAGGTTTTTAAATCAGATTCTTATACCCACCGGTAATAAATCTTTAAATTCTTTGTTTTTTCTAAGAAAACCTGCAATTTGCGGACTCGTAGGAACAACTCTCAAGTTGGATTCTTCAATACGATGTAATACGGCTCTTATGAAGTCTTCTTTGAAATCCTGATCTTTAATATCTTCAGGAATAATTAATTTTGTTAAAAATATCTTTCTCTCTTGAGAAGAATATTCAATTTTGGCGAGCTTGCCCTCTATTTGGGTTTCAAATTGCCTTAAGAAAGCGTTATCCTGAATCTCTAATTCCTTTGTCGTCATAAGCTTTGATAAATTGAAAAATTAAAAGTTAAAATCGTATGTTGTTGAAAACCAATGATACAAGCCTTATTCAAACCCTGTAGAAATGGTTTTTTTATAATAATTTAATAGATAAGTAAAAAGATTGTAGAAGATTTTCATAATTTTAATGGTGCAAATATACAAAAAAAAAGGTAACTATCTCTTTTACAATTGTTAAACTCACATATGCCACAAGATATAATTCATGTTTACTTGATGCCAGGAATGGCGGCGAATCCTTCCATTTTTGAAAATATTCAATTACCAGAGTCTAGATTTGTTACCCACCTCTTACATTGGAAAGTGCCTTTTAAGGGAGAAACCATTGCGGAGTATGCATCTCGAATGACTCAGGAGATCAAGCATGAAAACCCTGTGCTTATAGGAGTTTCTTTTGGAGGGATGTTGGTTCAGGAAATGAGCCAGCATATAAAAGTTAAAAGACTTATTATAATTTCTAGTGTAAAGAGTAGAAATGAACTCCCTAAACGAATTATTTTTGCCAGATACACTAAGGTACATAAACTATTACCTACCGGCTTGGTTAATAATGTGGAATTATTATCTAAATATGCGTTTGGAGAAGTAGTAACCAAACGTCTTGAGCTTTATGAAAAATTTTTATCCATAAGAGATAAGTCGTATATTGATTGGTCTCTGGATCAAATAATTAATTGGAAACAAGATTATCCTAATCCAGATGTTATTCATATTCATGGCAATAAAGATGCTGTTTTCCCTATTGTAAATATTTCAAATCACATAGAAGTAGAAGGAGGCACACATATAATGATTATTAATCGGTATCGCTGGTTTAACCAACATTTACCTAAGTTAATATTAAAGGGAGCCTTGTAGTTATTTTAGTATCTTTAACGAAAATTAAATCACTATGCGCTATATTAAGAATGTCCTTATGATATTGGGAGCTGTTTTTATTGCTTCTATCTTAATTAATGCAGTACAGTCAAATGATGATAAATCAGCTAAGTCTGTTATTGCCCCTAAAGAAAATGACCCAAAAGAGACTTATGGAGTGAGGGCTTTAGAAATACCTACTGAAATAAGTTTTGCAAATGAAAAAGTGCCTATAAATGAGCCAGACATAAGAGAACGCTTAGACAAAGAGTTATTAGTAAACACCTACTGGCAATCTAATGCTTTATTGCTTATCAAAAGATCGGAAAAGTTCTTTCCGGTTATAGAACCTATTTTAAAAGAATATGGAGTGCCAGATGATTTTAAATATTTGGCAGTAGCAGAAAGTGGTCTGCAAAACGTGGTTTCTCCAGCGGGAGCCACTGGCTTTTGGCAAATTATGAAAGCCACTGCAAAAGAATATGGGTTGGAAGTGAATTCTAATGTAGATGAAAGGTATCATCTTAAAAAAGCTACAGTAGCAGCTTGTATATATTTATTAAAAGCAAAAAAACGATTTGGTACTTGGACTTTAGCTGCGGCTGCCTATAATGCAGGACGGGGAGGAGTGATGAATCAACAAGAAAGGCAAAAAGTAAATGACTACTATGATTTACTTCTAGGAGAGGAGACTGGAAGATATGTTTTTAGAATCCTAGCTATCAAAGAAATTTTGTCGGATCCTGAGCAATATGGATTTAAATTGACGGCGAATGATTATTATAAAAGAATTCCAACATATGAAATAGAAGTTGATACTGCGGTTTCCGATTTTGCGGAGTTTTCCAAAAAACATAACATTAATTATAAAATTTTAAAGATCCACAATCCGTGGTTAAGAGAGGCTTTTTTAAATAATTCTTCCCGAAAAAAGTATACTATAGAATTGCCAAAAGCTGGCTACTATCAAACCGGAATAGGTAAGTAATTATGGAATTCGTAAGCAACCATTTATGGGAGCTTTCAATATTGCTTAATTACATCATTGTAATTATTGCGGTAATTACTTTGTTATTAGGTAATTTGAGCCCAACTAAAACACTTTCATACTTACTTGCATTAATAGTATTGCCTTATGTAGGACTTATTTTTTATTATCTATTTGGTCAGGAATATCGTAAGAGTAAAATATTTAAGCGTAAGAATGTTTTAAATCAGCAAAATATAAGAGAATGGAAGCGGAGTCTTGAATTGAGTGAAAAAAGATTAACTCATTTTGACGATTTGCAAATGGGCGACAAGATTAAGCTGGTTCAGTTATTAAAAACCAATGAAGAAGCTCCTGTAACCATTAAGAATAAAGTAGAAATCTTAATTAATGGTGAAGCAAAGTTTAAAAGACTTTTTGAAGATATAGAATCTGCTAGAGAAACTATACATTTAGAATATTACATTCTTAAGGATGATAATCTTGGTAATGAGTTGATAGCATTGCTTTGTAAAAAGTCATCAGAAGGATTAGAAGTTCGAATTAATTATGATTCTGTAGGGAGTAGTATTTCCGCTAAAACCAAAAAGAAGTTAAAAGAAAATGGTGTTTTCTTCTATCCCTTTATGCCTGTTTATTTCCCAAGGTTTACTAGTAAAATGAATTATCGAAATCATCGTAAGATGGTTATTATAGATGGTAGTATTGGTTATGTTGGAGGAATTAATGTTTCAGACCGCTATGTAAATAGAAATTCAGATATATTTTGGAGAGATACGCATCTTAGAATAGAAGGAGAAGCTGTAGGATCGCTTCAATTGTATTTCATGCTCAATTGGGATTTTGTGACAGAAGAAGATTTTAAAATTAAGGATTCTTACTTTCCAAAAACCAACATAAAAGAAAAAACGGCTGTACAAATAGCAGCGAGCGGACCGGATACAGACTGGGCTAGTATAATGGAAGCTATGTTTTCGGCTATAAACTCGGCAGACAAGACCATTAATGTATGTACGCCATATTTTATTCCTAATGAACAAATCATAACGGCATTGGTTGCGGCTTCTAAAAGTGGAGTAGAGGTTAGGCTAATAATTCCAAAAAAATCAGACTCTTGGGCCGCTAAATATGCTACTCATTCTTATCTAGAAAGACTTTTGGAAGCAGATGCAAAAATTTACCTTTATACCAAAGGCTTTATTCATGCTAAAATGATAACGGTAGACGATGTCTTTACTACCATAGGAACTTCTAATATGGATAACAGAAGTTTTAATATTAATTTTGAAATCAATGCACTTATTTATGATATAGATATCACTAAACAAGCCATTGAAATTTTTGAAAACGATCTTAAAGATTGCGTACTTTTAAATAAAGAAGTCTGGCTAAATCGTAAAATATCACAGCGATTAAAAGAATCCTTTTGCCGCCTTTGGGCACCCTTACTTTGATACTAGATTTTCTTCATTTGTTGCTGCATCATCTTGATCTGATCAGTCAACATATTTTGTTTGTCTAGTTTTTTGGCTTCTTGAAGTAGGGTAGTAGCCTCTCTTTTTCTTCTTTTCTGCATGGCGATACCAGCAAGGCTCAATTTGGCCATAGCTAAGTCATAATCCATAGAAAGTCCAAGTTTTAATGCTTTTTTGAAGTATTTCTCTGCTTTCGTGAGATTGGTTTGGGACGCCATGATGCCATGCAAATAATTATAATACCCTTGTTGTTTGGTAATAAGTGCCTGTTCTGGATTTTTTATTCGGTTTAACCATTTTTGAGTGCCGTCAAAATCTTGTTTTCTCATTCTCAAAAATGCCATTAAAATCATTTCATTCCGGAAGTATAAAAATACAAAAATACCAGCAAGGAGTACTAGAGAAATACCGTTTCCAATATATCCCTCAATAAATTGCCATATGGCTAAGCCTATAATAATTGCTGCGATTACAAGTTTAAAATTCTTATGAAACATATTAATTGATAATATTATATTTAATTGTTGAAGTTACTACTGTTGGAATAGCCATAACACCTTCTTCCATTTCGATTTCTGAATTGCCTTTGGCAACTCCTTCAATAGTGAGTTCCTGAAGAAATCCAGTATACATATTTGCAATTAATCGAGATTTTTGTTTCCCTATTAACTGCATGATCATTCCGGATTTGTTTACATTCATATTAACAATGCCATTAGCAGCCAGGATAGCTTTTTTATCGCTTAATTCTATTAATTTCCAAGTATTATCTGTCTCTAATGAACCTTTATTTTTAGTATGCCAACTGTCGTTAATAAGCACCTTTTTATTAGGATAGAAGTAAGTCATTTGTTTATAACTCTGAGACATAGCATTAGGTCCAAAATCATTTTCAAGAGAAGTTCTCATTAAGTCGCGAGTAAAGGCATCACTAATATTGGATTGATGAATCATTTCATTAATAAGATTTTCACATCCCTTAATCTCTGAAATATCTCCATTTGTTTCTAAAATTGCGGTAATAGGATAATTAAGCAGACTTTTAAAAATTCTATTTTGAGAATTATTTTCTGTTTTTGTCACATCCATATCCAAAATCTCACCTGTAATATTAGAAGTTATTTGCATTTTAATATCAGTAAAAGTAATTTGCAATTCATAGGCATTTGCAAGCTCTTTTACCACTTCAAATTTCATGATAGCTTGTATGCTATTGGAAACAATATTGTCAACATCATCTATCTTTTGAACAACAGTTTGGTTTGATTCTTGTTTAATCTTAAATGTATTCCCAGATTGTAGCGTATACCTCAGCGTAACTTGACCTGTAACCATTAAACATGATAAACATGCAAGGACAAATAGTGCTGCTCTAAACGGTTTCATAAATGGAATATCTATTTCGGAGTGCAAAGGTAGGAAAAACAAATGAAAATATTTTTACTTTTGCATTTGTAAGAGTAAAAACTCTTCGTATATTTGCGCCGCACTTTTGTGAAGGAAACTCGTGCAAATAAATATCGATAACAGCGTTTAAGTTACTGAATAATGAAAAGAACATTTCAACCATCAAAGAGAAAGAGAAAAAATAAGCACGGTTTTAGAGAACGTATGGCTTCTGCCAATGGTAGAAAAGTGCTTGCAAGAAGAAGATCAAAAGGAAGAAAGAAGTTATCTGTATCTTCTGAGCTTAGACATAAAAAATAATGACTATTTTTAGTGATCAAAAATATCAAGGTGTTACTTTTTAAAGTAACACCTTTTTTTTAATCTGTAATAACCTATTTCGTAAATTTTATTTTAACAATGCCAAAAAGAAAAGATCTCAATACTATTTTAATTATAGGTTCTGGACCCATTATTATTGGACAAGCTTGTGAATTTGATTATGCTGGTTCGCAGGCACTGCGCTCTTTACGAGAAGACGGAATTAAAACGGTTTTAATAAATAGCAATCCTGCAACTATTATGACAGACCCTTCAATGGCAGATCATATTTATTTGAAGCCTTTGAATACCAAGTCTATTATAGAAATCCTTAAGAAGCATCCTGAGATTGATGCCGTTCTACCTACTATGGGAGGACAAACTGCACTAAACCTTTGTATTGAAGCAGATGAAAAGGGTATTTGGAGTGATTTTGATATTGAAATTATTGGAGTTGATATTGCTGCGATTCAAATTACAGAAGATAGGGAGCAGTTTAAAAAATTGCTTAAAACAATAGATATTCCTGTAGCGCCTGCTAAAATTGCTACTTCTTTTCTAAAGGGGAAAGAAATTGCTCAAGAATTTGGTTTCCCACTCGTAATAAGACCTTCTTTCACCCTAGGTGGAACCGGAGCTTCCTTTGTACATACAGAAGATCAATTTGGAACGCTTCTAACAAGAGGTCTGGAGGCATCACCAATTCATGAAGTATTAATTGATAAGGCCTTAGTAGGTTGGAAAGAATATGAGCTTGAGTTGTTGAGAGACAAAAATGATAATGTGGTCATTATTTGTACTATTGAGAATATGGATCCTATGGGAATCCATACAGGAGATTCAATTACTGTTGCACCAGCTATGACTTTGTCTGACACTGCATATCAGCGCATGAGAGATATGGCTATTAAAATGATGCGAAGCATAGGCGATTTTGCAGGTGGATGTAATGTTCAGTTTGCAGTAAGTCCAGATGAAAATGAAGATATAATTGCCATTGAAATCAACCCAAGGGTTTCTAGATCTTCAGCATTAGCATCTAAAGCTTCTGGGTATCCAATTGCCAAGATAGCAGCTAAATTAGCTATTGGATATTCACTTGATGAGTTGGATAATCAAATTACGAAATCAACCTCTGCATTATTTGAACCAACCTTAGACTATGTAATTGTTAAAATACCTAGATGGAACTTTGACAAATTTGAAGGATCAGATCGTATTCTCGGACTTCAAATGAAATCGGTGGGAGAAGTTATGGGAATAGGACGTTCCTTTCAGGAAGCTTTGCATAAAGCAACACAGTCGTTAGAAATTAAAAGAAACGGACTAGGAGCGGATGGTAAAGGCATTAAAAGTTATGATGTAATTATTGATAAACTCACACATGCAAGCTGGGATAGGGTCTTTGTAATTTATGATGCTATTCAAATGGGAATTACCCTGAGTCGAATTCATGAGATTACCAAGATTGACATGTGGTTTTTAAAGCAATACGAAGAATTATACCTGCTAGAAAAGGAAATTTCCAGTTTTACCATAGAAAGTCTTCCTAAAGACATTTTGTTAGAAGCTAAACAAAAAGGCTTTGCAGATCGTCAAATTGCTCATATGTTAGGCTGTTGGGAAAGTCAGGTTTACAAAAGAAGAGAAGATTTAGGAGTTAAAAGAGTCTACAAATTAGTAGATACATGTGCTGCTGAATTTAAGGCGGTTACACCTTACTATTATTCTACCTTTGAGAGCGAAATAGAAACTCCTGATGGCATTACTTATGTACACAATGAAAGTACCCGGTCTGACCGCAAGAAAATTATTGTTTTGGGCTCAGGTCCAAATCGAATAGGGCAGGGTATAGAGTTTGATTACTGCTGTGTTCACGGAGTGCTGGCAGCTGCGGAGTGTGGATACGAGACTATCATGATTAATTGCAACCCGGAAACAGTTTCAACGGATTTTGATACCGCAGATAAATTATACTTTGAGCCTATTTTTTGGGAACATATCTACGATATTATTCAACATGAGAAGCCAGAAGGTGTCATAGTACAATTAGGAGGGCAAACGGCTCTTAAACTAGCAGAGAAGCTGGATAAATATGGAATAAAGATTATAGGAACTAGTTTTGAATCGCTAGATCTAGCAGAAGATAGAGGAAGTTTTTCTACACTGCTGAAAGAAAATAATATTCCATATCCAGAATTTGGTGTAGCAGAAACAGCAGAGGAGGCTTTGGCACTTTCAGATACCTTAGATTTTCCATTGTTAGTGAGACCTTCTTATGTATTGGGTGGACAAGGGATGAAAATTGTAATTAACAAAAAAGAACTGGAAGATCATGTAGTTGGGCTGTTAAGACAAATACCAAATAATAAATTATTACTAGATCATTATTTAGATGGAGCAATAGAAGCAGAAGCAGATGCTATTTGTGATGGTAAAGATGTCTATATCATAGGAATTATGGAACATATTGAGCCCTGTGGTATTCATTCTGGTGATTCTAATGCATTACTCCCTCCATTTACCTTAGGAGAGTTAGTGATGCAACAGATTAAAGACCATACTCGTAAAATAGCTTTGGCATTAAATACGGTTGGGCTTATTAATATTCAATATGCCGTAAAAGATAATATGGTATATGTTATTGAAGCAAATCCAAGAGCTTCAAGAACGGTTCCTTTTATAGCTAAGGCTTATAAAGAACCTTATGTGAATTATGCAACCAAGGTGATGTTAGGTGAGAAGAAAGTATCAGACTTTGATTTTAAACCGGAATTAGATGGTTTTGCCATAAAACAACCTGTATTTTCATTTAATAAGTTTCCTAATGTAGATAAAAAATTAGGACCTGAAATGAAGAGTACCGGAGAAAGTATCCTATTTATAGAAAATCTTAAGGATGACGACTTCTATAACTTGTATTCAAGACGTAAAATGTATTTGAGCAAATAAATACATTTATTAATAAAATCATAAAAGCGGCTCTAGGGTCGCTTTTTTAGTTTTTTATTAACGTGGTTTTTGGAAAGAACACGGTAACTTTAAAATAAAAATGATAAGAAAAATACTATTTACTTTACTGATCTTAAGTTTTCTACCGATAAGTGCCCAAGAAATAGCGGCTTATGCGAAAAATGAAAAAAAGAAAGAGCTCTTAAATAATCTTCCAATTAGAGAACTGGATAGCTCAGATATTTACCCAACTCTTGTAGATGATTTTATACATATTAAACGCAATGTGAATCAGGAAAAAATCATGGTTCGTATAGAAGATGCTACGGGAATTGTCTTATTTGATCAGCAACTGGAAGGCACTAGAGTGATCAATGTTTCTGATTTTAAAGCAGGAACTTACCTTATTAAAATACACTCACCTGATGAAATTGTTTTTGGGCAATTTGTAAAACAGTAAACTAACTTTTAAGTGCTAATTTTATGTTGTATTGTTCTAGTGTTTTTAGGGATGCTTCTGATATTGTTTTAGGATAACCAAATGCTTTTTTCCGATTTCTTTTTTCATCAGCACGTTTAATAGACTTAAGAAATCGTTTTATCTGTTCTTCTGTTTCTATGATAAGACCAGGTACTTTTACATTTTCACCAAGATCATTTTTGGCCACCATGGTAAAATAGGAAGAATTGCAATGTTTTACGGTACCATTTTGAATGTTTTCAGACTCTACTCTGATTCCTACTACCATAGAACTATTTCCTATAAAATTAATGGAAGCTTTCATGGTTACAAGTTCTCCAATTTCTATCGGATTCAAAAAATCAACGGTATCTACCGATGCGGTTACACAATAAACCCCAGAATATTTTGAGGCACAGGCAAAGGCTATTTGATCCATTAGTGAAAGAATATAACCCCCGTGAATTTTTCCACTAAAATTGGAATGAGACGGAAGCATCAACACAGAGATGGTAACTTGTGAATCTTCTACTTTTTTATATATTTTTGGTTTAGATGTCTTCATCTTCTTCAATAGCACGTTTTAAAATGGGTTCAGGTAATGTTTTTTTAGCTTTTGCCCCCATTTTTTTTAATTTTTCTATAGATCCTATGATATTACCTCTGCCTTCAAATAATTTATTCATAGCACCTTTATATTCCATTTTTGCTGAATCCATTTTTTGCCCCACTTTGGTGAGATCATCAATAAATCCAGTAAATTTATCATAAAGTGCACCTGCCTGTCTGGCAATTTCAATAGCATTACGCTGTTGTTTCTCATTATTCCACATACTATCTATGGTACGCAAGGTAGCCAAAAGGGTGGAAGGTGTTACAATAACAATATTTTGTTCAAAGGCTTTGTTGTATAAAGAGTTATCATGGTTTATTGCAATGGCAAACGCAGGTTCAATTGGAATAAACATCAATACAAAATCTGGACTCTCCATTTCATATAAATCTTCATATTTTTTTGCTGAGAGTTGATCTACATGTTTTTTAATAGAATTTATGTGCGCTTTTAAATGCATTTGTTGTTCTTCCTCTTCTGTATTAACAAAACGCTCATAAGAGGTGAGTGAGACCTTAGCATCAATAATCATTTTTTTGCCATCTGGAAGATTAATAATTACATCGGGTAGTACCCTAGAACCATCTTCTCGCTTAAAACTTTGTTGCACTTCATATTCTCGATCTTTTTCTAATCCAGATTTTTCCAGTACTCTTTCTAAAACCAATTCTCCCCAGTTTCCTTGCATTTTACTATCACCCTTTAGCGCTTTTGTGAGATTTAGGGTTTCTTTACTCATCTGTTCATTAAGATCTTTGAGTCCCAAAATTTGTTGCCTAAGTGCAGCGTGATAATCAATACTTTCTTTATGCGTAGCTTCTACTTTTTTTTCAAAAAGTTGTATTTTTTCTTGTAATGGATTCAGGATATTTTTAATGTTCTCTTTATTCTGCTCTGTAAATTTGCTTGATTTCTCTTCCAGAATTTTATTTGCAAGATTTTCAAACTCTTTGGTAAACTTTTCTTGTAATTGATTTACCTCTTCTTTTTGTTCTTTATTACGAACTAATAAATGATCAAACTCGGCTGCTTTTCGAGTCATTTGAAGCGCAAGAGTATCTTTTTCTTTGCGAATTTCCTCTTTTTCATCGGTGAGTATATCCATTTGCCCTCTTAGATCCTCTAAAGAATTTTTGAGTTGCCTTTCACGTTCTTCCAAACCAGCCTTAATAGATTTGGTTTTAAGTTTTTGGATATAGATACCTAGAAAAGTGCCAACAACAAGTATACAGAGGGAAATGATAATAAATATTAATGATTCTTGCATTCTATTTCAGCTAATTATTAGATAAGAATAAGCGCATTCCTTTTTAGATTTATAACTTAAATTAAGTACTACTTGATGAATCGTATAAATTCACTGATGAAATATAGGTCTTCAAAATAATATAGCCATTATCAGTATTGAGTTTATATAATTTTATCTGACTTAGACAAAGATACTTAATGCCTTCTATTTTTTGAACAAATCCTGTTGGAATACTTATCAGCTACTAATAAAAAGTACGCACTTAATATATAGCAAGACTATCCTGTTTTTATGTTTTTAAGAAATTTCTTTTGGGGGTATTTCCTATGGAAATCTACTATTATAAAACGAATAAACTAAATCTTAAAATTATGAAAACTCAGAACACTACAAACTCAATCGCTAGAAAAGAAGAGAATGATGCTACTCATAGAAGCTTCAAATTACTAATTACAGAGACGTTTAGAAACGTAAAATGTACAATGGTAAGATTCAATAAAAATTTGAGCATTTATGGTGCTGCTGCCGCATCTGCGATTAGAAATTAATATAAATACCAACAAAAATTAATTTCTTTTGGGGGTATTTCCTACGACAGCTTACTATTATAAAAACAATGAATCCAAATCTTAATTATTATGAAAACTCAAAACAATCAAACGATGACTGCGACACAAACCGAGAATAATACTGCTCATAGAAGCTTCTTGTTTTTTGGAACAAAGACTTATAGCAATGTAAAAAGGGCAATAGTAAATTTCAATAAAAATTTAAGTGTGTATGGAGCTGCTGCTGCATCTGCCATTAGAAATTAACAGTATAGTAAAAATAAAGATTGAATTCTTTTTAGGGGTATTTAACAAGTAAGTCTACTATTAGTAAAACAATGAATCCAAAATCTTTTAATTATGAAAACGCAAAACTCAAAAGTTGCAAAAACAGAAAATAGCCAATGGCAAACGTATATGAAAAGGACTTTCAATAGTATCAAAATTGAAATGATAAAATTCAATAAAAATTTAGGTGTTTATGGAGCTGCAGCTGCAGCTGCAGTAAGAAATTAACACTACTACAAATCATGTAAACTTTTTAAAATATGTAATTATGAAAACTCAAAATTATCAAAATATAAGCTTTCGTCAGATTGAAACTGAGAGTTCCGAAATTGAATTTACGGAATGGGTATCAAACGTATTTCACAATAGCAAAATAGGAATTAATGATGTTACTAAAAGCTTGAGTGTTTTTGGAATCACAGCGGCAATTGATATTAGAAACTAATTTGGTTAGAATGTTTCCAACCAGATTACCTGATAGCTTTTACTTTTTTATTCTAAATGTTCCTGTTTCAGGTTCAAACCAGATGAGGTCTTTTGGGAAAAGCGAATCAAAGACTCCTTGTTGAATAAGCTCACATGGTTCACCAAAAGAAATTTTATCATTAGACATTACCAGCATTTCATCGCATAGCTGAATAGCCAATTCAATTTCATGAGTAGAAAACAAGATAGTCTTTCCCGTTTCTCGGGTAATATTCTTAAGCAACTTAAGAATATAGGCTTTGTGATAAATATCGAGGTGAGTAGTAGGTTCATCTAAAATAATCAGAGAGGTTTCTTGAGCCAGAGCCCTTGCTATCATAACTTTTTGTAACTGCCCATCACTAAGTTCATAACACTTTTTGTTTCTCAGTGAAAAAATATGTACTCGTTTCATAGCATCTTCTACGCGTTGATAATCTTCAGGACTAAGAGTCCCAATCCAATTGGTATAAGGCTGCCTGCCAAGCGCTACAACCTCACTAACCATTAAATTTATAGAAGGTAGTTGCTCTGTAAGAACAATACTCAATTCTGCAGCAAGTTCAAGAGCATTATAATTTTTTAAATTTTTATGATTCAACTTCACCTCACCACCTAGCGTATTTTGTACTCCTGCAATAGATCTCAACAAAGTAGATTTTCCTACTCCATTTGCACCAACTATGGCTACCAATTTTGCTTTTTCCACATTAAACGTGATGTTGTTAGCAACAACAATCTGATTGCTTTTTTTTTGATATCCAATTTGTAAGTTTTGAACCTCTAGAACCTTATATGTATTTTCTGTTTTAATAATTAGGATTTAAAAAATGAGTCGTTTTCTTTTCACTAATAGCCAAATTACAACCGGAGCACCAATCAGTGAGGTAATTGCATTGATAGGAAGCGTATATTCACTTGCAGGAAGTTGTGCTATGGTATCACATACCAACATAATTACGGCTCCTAAAAGAATGACTCCAGGCATTAGTATTCTATGATCTGGTGTATTGATAAGCTGTCTGGTTAAATGCGGTACTGCTAAACCAATAAACGCTATAGGACCTGCAAAAGCAGTAACGCTTCCTGCAAGCAAACTGGTAGCAATTATAATAGTATATCTAGAACGTTTTATATTGACCCCTAAGCTACGGGCATAGTTTTCACCCAGCAGTAATGAGTTTAAAGACTTAAGTGCTAAAATACTAATACTTGAACCTAAAACCACTAAAAGAGTGAAGAGTGAAATTTGATACCAAGACAAATTTCCTAAGCTCCCAAAAGACCAGAATATGTATTGTTGTAAACGTTCCATATCACCAAAAAATGAAAGAACGCTCACCACTGCAGATGTAATACTGCCAAACATTAAACCTATAATTAGAATTGCCATAGTGTCTCTTATGCGGGTAGCGACCATCATTACTGCCAGTAGCACTAAAAATGCCCCAAGACTTGCTGCAATAGCAATAGAAACGGTTCCGGTAGCCATGATTCCAAAAGCACTTCCCATAAATGCAGTTCCAAAGATTAATAGTGCGACACCCAAACTTGCTCCTGAACTGATACCTAAAACAAAAGGACCGGCAAGAGGGTTTCTAAAAAGTGTTTGCATTAACAATCCGCTAAGAGACAGTGCTGCACCAGTTAGTATAGCGGTTATTGATTTAGGCAATCTATATTGAAACAGAATATAACTCCAGGAAGATTTTTCTGGTATATTCCCTACCAACATTGATATAATCTCGTCTATTGGGATTTTTACAGAACCCAAACTAATATTGACAAAGAAGCAACATACTAAAAGTAGTACTAACACTAGAAAAGTGATTTTGTATGTAGCTATGGGTTTCAATTATTGCAATGGTTTAAAAAAAGAGGGTTTGTAATCAGGTAAGGCCTCTGGATGGAAGATAGAAATTAAGTCTTTTAGCACCAGATCGGGTCTATTGGGTGCAAGTTCATAATAAAGTAAGCCACCAGTTTCTCCTTTTACACTGCTGTAAGTATACACCTTTTTTGTTTTAAAAGCATCAAATCTGGTATAATGATCATTTGTTGATCTCATTTGATCGTACGATATAAATTGTCCGGGTCCAATCCAGAAATTTGCCGTCTGACCTTTATCAAGAACACTTTCAAAGTTTAAAGAAAGACTTCCAGTTCCCTTAGAATCGTTCCATAAATATTGGGCATTTGCATCTTCAATGAATTTTGCAGCCCAGCTATCGCCAGAAGGAAGATACCAAATATCCTTATACATAGCCCCCGAAAGTACGGTAGGTTTGTTTTTAAAAGCACTCGCTATGTCTTTTGCTTTTAGATATTCTTTTTCTATTACTGAGAATAAAGAATCTGCCAAATGTTCCTTTTGAAAGAAAGCTGCAAAAAACTTCATCCATTCTGCTTTTCCAAGCGGCGAATGTTCAATCCAATCTCCATTATAAACCACTGGTATTCTTGATTTTTGAATGGTTTCATACGCTTTGTTATTGTTGTTAATGGAAAAGCCAACCACCAATTCGGGTTCTAAATCAATCAATACTTCTGTATTCAGAGCTTCATTTTTACCCAACTCTTTTACTAGACCATTATCAATTAAAGCTCTTGTTTTTTTAGAAGAAATATAATGACTGTCTGGAAAACCTACTAAGGTGTTTTCAACACCTAACGCCTCCAAAATAGGAATGTGGGTAGTAGATGTGACCACGATTTTTTCTATAGGCACCCCTATTATGGCATCATAAGCATTTGCATCCAGTGTTATAAAAGCTAATTTACTTTTGTCAATGAGGGCATATGTAAACGTTTGATTACTTTCTGGCCATGGGGAAGATACCGTAAGTACTGTAAGATCTCCTTCTTTCCTTATTTGAAACCCTTTTGCATGGGTAATAGTGTTTATTTCTGATGATTGAATATTAGATTCAGCCTGCTGTTTTTTAGTCTTTTTAGGTTTTTCAATACAACTTAAAGTAAGACTAAACAACGCTAATAAAAGTAGACTATATTTTTTCATAATGGCAATTCATTTTCAAAAATAAGATTATTTAAAGTTTTTGATGGTTGTAACATTGAAATGTTTAATTTTACCCGTAGAATTTGGTTTTGTTTCTTTTTAAGAAACAGATTAAAAGGGAATCAGGTGAATTGTAAGATATTTTCTAATAGTAAATCCTGAGCTGTTCCCGCAACTGTAAACTGAGTCCATTTTTTATGGATGCTTGTTATAAATTCTTATTACCACTGTTTTTGCGTTTGTGTAAAAATGGGAAGGTATATAGCAAGACGTGAGCCAGGAGACCTGCCTTTTTCTATAACGAATGTCAAACTTTCGGGATAAAAGTTTAGGTATGGGTACGCTACATACTTTTTTTCCCTTTAACGGAATTAAAAAAATGAACAAAAGAAGTATTTCTTTGTGTGCATTAACTTTGGTATGCACCTCAATTTTTGCACAAAAAGTGCAAGAAGAAGATCAAAAACCTGAAGAACTTGATGAGGTAGTAGTCTCAGATTCAAGATTTAAATTAAAACGTGAAAACTCAGGTAAAACGGTCATTAAAATTACGCAAGAAGAACTCCAGCAAAATCAAGGAAAAAGTCTGGCAGAATTAATTAATTCAAAAAGTGGATTTGAGATCAACGGTAGTCGCAGTAATGCGGGTCAACCCTTAAGTTATTTTGTAAGAGGCGGGAATAATAGACAAGTTCTTATTCTTATAGATGGAGTACAACTTTGGGACCCCTCTCAGATTGCCAATGATTATGATCTTAGATTAGTTTCCCTAGATCAAATTGAATCGGTAGAAGTAATTAAAGGAGCTGCCAGTACATTGTATGGAAATGGGGCTGCAGCCGCTGTTATTAACATTAAAACCAAAAGTGCGGGGAAGAAATCAATTCAGGCTACGATTAATTCGTCTATTGGTACCAATCAATCTCAAGATGAGAAAGATTACAATGCAGCAGACTTTTCAAATTCAGTAAGTGTAAACGGAACTTTAAACAAGTTTACTTATAATGCATCTTTTGCACAAAGTTATACCGATGGCTTATCTGCGGTAGTGACAGAGAATAATGAACGTGATCCATTTTCAAGAATAGGTTCTGCAGTACGTTTGGGGTATCAATTCAATCCTAAGCTAAAAGTAAGTCTATATGGAAATCACGATAAATTTAATGCAGATTTTGATAATTCTTTTCCAATTGAAGATGCAGCAAATGAGTCTGAAACAGAACAGTTTAGAGTAGGGAGTACACTAAATTATGAATATGGTAAAGGCAGCATTACTGTGAATTCGGCCATTAATACAGTGGATCGTGACATCATTTCTGATTTTCCTTCCACATTTGAAGCAAAAAGTTATATTGTAGATGCTTTTAACAAGTATACCTTCCATTCTTCTTTATATACAATTATTGGGGTTAATTATATTAAGAATGAGACCGAATTTGATGGCAACACCAATTTTTCTATTGTAGATCCTTATGCTAATTTAGTATGGGTTTCTAAATTTGGACTCAATATGAATGCAGGGGCAAGGTTAAATAATCATAGTGAATATGGAACCAATGTAACCTATAACTTCAATCCGTCTTATGTGATAAAATTCAATGAAGATTATCTTAAGGTATTAGGTTCTTACAGCACTTCTTATATAGCGCCTTCTTTGTTTCAACTATTTGGAACTTTTGGTCCTAATCCCGATTTGGAACCGGAAGAAAACACCACTTTAGAGGGCGGACTTGAATATAGAGCGTCTAATTTTAGAATAAATGCTATTTATTTCAATAGAAAAGAAGAGAATTTTATAGATTATGTGGTAACCAATTTTGATACGTTTGAGGGCGAATACCGAAACGTAACCGATGAGTTTAAAGTAAAAGGAGTAGAAGTTGAAGTAGCAACCAAACCTTTGGAGAATTTAAGAATTAGTGCCAACTATACTTTTACAGAAAGAGAAAACCGAGTAGCACTTAGAATACCAAAACACAAGGCTAATTTATTGGTAGGATATGAATTATCAAAAAGATCATTTGCTTCTTTAAACTTTCAACACACCGGAAGCAGAACAGATACAGATTTTAGCACCTTTGAAAATCTGGAGTTAGATTCCTTTTCATTATTAGATTTATATTTCAGTCATCAAATACTGAATGATAAAATGAAAGTATTTGCCAATGTAGCTAATATTTTCAATGAAGATTATCTTGAGGTAATAGGTTTCTCTACCCGAGGAAGAAATATAAGACTAGGTTTTTCACTTAATCTATAAACTAAAAAAAGCCGCTAAATGCGGCTTTTTTATTAATCTTTTGAAATTTTCCGATCTCCAAAAGGGGTTTTAATAATGTATAGTCCTTTTGGAAGACTCTTAATTAGATTTCTTGCTTCGGCTTCTGTTTTGACAAGTGCTGAATTTATAAAGATTCCTGAAAAATTATAGGTTTCAATTTTATAAGGAGCGGTAATAGCATTTGAAACCCTTCCAGTATCATCTGTAGGGCAGAGAATACAAGGTTCTTCATCTTCAGGATCGGTAGTACTTCCGGTTTTAATATATCTCCATGCAAATTCACGAACATTATCACTTAAACTTTCATTAGATTCTGGTATGCGGTTCACGTGATCCATATATGAGTAAATACGATATACAGAACTATTAGACAGTTGTAAAGCTCCTACATATTCATAAAAGGTATGATATAAAGTGACTTTTTTGGTACTTCCGGCAGGAATGGAACCCCCATCACCTGAGGCAAACTGATATACATCCAGATTTTGATTAAATGCATATCTGTAAGCAGAAGCATATAAAGCAAAAGGAGAAGAAGAGGCATCTGCGTTACCATTGTTTTCTAAGATAGCCTCAAAAGTAGCGTTTTCTCCAAAATAAATATTAGGTACCTGCCCGGAAGTTAGATTATAGTTTTGTCCGTTATTATTTACAGTTAGCGCCTTTAAGCGTAAGTTAGGTTGGGGTGGTGGGCAGCCGTTGACTCTGGAGGTTTCGCATTCGGTTTGCAGCATATGAGCCCCATTAGGGCATTGCCAGAATCCGTTGTGAATCTGAGGTAAAAAATAGTACCTTTCAATCGTCAATTTCCCATAAAGCTGTCCAAACGAGTTTTGATAATCATCATAATTTACAATGTAAAAATAATGGTTGTTTCTATAGAAATTATAGTCTTGAGGTACTACATACTTTTCTGACACAATCGAGCCGTTAGTAGTGGATATGATCTGTAATTTATATTTATAATATGTGTAATCTGTTGTGTTTGTAGGGGAGCAAATTGAATCCCAATCGCTCGGTTCTGGTTCAATTCCATTTAATTGACTCGAAGTTTTTACAGTAAACGTTAAGCGCTGATAACAATTACCTGATGGAACTTTTTCTTCGAGAAGTAAATCGTAGTCATCGCAGGAAATCTGTGAAAAAAGAGGAGAGCAAAGTAACAGGCATAATAATAGAGTAAAAAGTGCTTTCATATTTATATGTTTAGGTTGGGGGTAAAATTACAAAAGAAAGTTAATTCTTATAGTTTAAATGTAAGAATTAAAAAAGCCACATTCTTTAAAATGTGGCTTAGATAACGGTTTCTTTTAGCTTAATCCAATTCTACATACATATTGTCACGAGTTGGTAAAAACATCTTGGAATTAGTGACTTCTTTAATTGGTATTTGAGGTTCTGTGACCATACCTCTTCCCACGGCGCCAATTTCTTGCAACGCTCTGGCCAATAAAGGTTCATTTTCATCGCCCAGTGTTCCTAAATTCGCTAAATCTTCATCTAAGTTGATATCAGGAACCAAGCCTGACGTATAATCAGAATTTCCTATCGAATTTTCGTTCCGACCAACCAGTGGTTGAATTGCATACGTATGGTTAGGATTTAATCCTACAGGTTCTTCACTAAAGAAAGGGAAGTCCGCATTTGGTTTATCTAACAAAGTCAATGAAAATTCATTTTTTCCTCTTGTGGTCGCACCCACATGAACCACATTTATGTAAGGATCTAAGCCATTAATAACCAATTCACTAGCTGAGGCCGTGCTCCCAAGACCAATAATATAAACCTTAGTCAAATTAAGACTGTTTATGGATTGTCCGTTTCTAGTGGAACTTACAAATCGATCTTCTAACTGACTATCAGTGAATGTTGCAGTGATACGTGGATTCCAGGTTTGTTTTGAGAATAGATCTCCAGTAAATTGTCCAGTGATCATACTGGATAATGCCACCGCAGAAGCAACTGAGCCTCCTCCGTTATAACGAAGGTCCAAAACCAACTCCGTAACTCCTTCGCTTTTTAATTGTCCAAAGGCTTCATTCAATTGATCGTCAAAGTTTCCGGTAAATGCATTATACATCACATAGCCTACTTTGGTTCCGCCTACATCGAGAGTTTTGGAAATTAAAACCGGATTTTCAGTAAGTTCTGTTTTTGTTAAAGTTACTTCTTGTCCGTTAGGGGTTATTACATTATTTTCAATGTCGGCCATATTTAAAGTGTAGGAGTCATTGTCTCCAAACAATAGATCAACGTAATTATTAAGATTCAAAGTTTGTCCATCTACCCCGGTAAAAATATCGCCTCGTTGAATATTTTTAGTAACAGCGTCCGAACCAGGAATGATATAACGTACATAGCCGTAAATATTATTATTATTGGAGAACCGTACCAATCCAAATTCAACTCCATTAGATTTAAAATTTCCTTGTTGAGAATTTAATAGCCTATTATAATCATCTGATACAAAACTAAATCGATCTATAGGATTATTGTTACCTACGATATTGGAATGTCTATTGCATAAGTTGTAAAATAAGTCATTTGGAGAAGAGAAACCCGAAATAAACTCCGCATATTGTTGTGCATTGTTAAACCGATTATTTGCTAAGTCCGGTACCTCTTCCTGCCAGAAATACCAGTAGTTCATGGCACTCCAGATAAAATTTTCTGCTGCGAGTTCGGTTTCAACATTAAAACTTATAGGATTCGGAGCATCGTCATCATTGCTACTGCATCCACTCAATATAAATGTAAGTCCGGCAAGTAAATAAATAAACTTTTTCATAACTGTATTATATTTCATCATTGCTATTAAAACACTAAAATAGGGACTATATTGTGAAATTAAAATTTTTTGTAACAAAATGAAAGATAGCTCGTCTTCCTAGTATAACACCGTAAAAAAGTGTTGTAACCAACCAAACCAAAATGAGACAGACAGAATTTTTACAATTAGTAATGCCTTTTAAAGACAAAGTTTTTCGTCTAGCAAAGCGGTTGCTGGTTTCTGTTGAAGAAGCGGAAGATGCCACACAAGAAGTCTTGTTAAAATTATGGTCTAACAAAGGAGGAATGGAGAAATACAGAAATGTAGAAGCATTTACCATGACCATGACCAAGAATTATTGTCTTGACAGATTGAAATCAAAACAGGCTTCTAACCTTAAGCTAGTTCACAGTAATTATCAAGACGAAAGAACTTCTTTGCAAAAGGAATTGGAAGCTAGAGATAGTGTTTCATGGATGCATAGAATTATGGAAAAACTACCGCAGCAACAGAAAATGGTGTTACAATTGAGAGATGTAGAGCAGTATGAATATGATGAGATTGCCAAAATGTTGGATATGAATAATACTGCGGTACGAGTAGCTTTATCAAGAGCACGAAAAATGGTTAGAGAAGAATTAGTAAAAAAACACAACTATGGAATCAGTTAACATAGAAAAATTATTAGAAAAATACTTTGAGGCTACCACAACGGTTGCTGAAGAGAAGATGCTACAGACGTATTTTTCAGGAAAAGAGGTAGCACCTCACCTAGAAGAGTATAGAAGTATGTTCACCTATTTTTCAAATGCCAAAGAAGAACAGTATACCAGACCCGTTCCATTAAACCCTATGCGAAAAAGCAACTTATATAAGTGGATTTCGGTGGCAGCAGTTGCAGTGATTAGTTTTGGTATTTATTTTGGTAATGAAATTCAAGAACAACGTGAAATAGAGTTGGCTTATGAAGAAACTCAAAAAGCATTTGAACTCATTGCTCAAAATCTCGACAGAGGTACCGAGAAAATGGAATACCTCACCGAATTTAATAACACAAAAAACAAAATTTTAATTAATAAGTAAAAAAAGAAGTCATGAAAAAAATAGTTTTATTAATTGCATTAATAGCCCTTCCCCTAATTGGTTTTAGCCAGTCTACATTTGATCGTTTTGAAGATATGGATGAAGTGAGCACGGTTGTGGTAAATCAGAATATGTTTAAATTATTCTCTAGAATTGAATCAGATGATCCAGAAGCACAAGAGTTTATGGAAATGGTAAAATCTTTGAATGATCTTAAAGTATTTATTACAGAAGATAAAGGAGTAGGAGAAGATATGAAATCAGCCGTAGAAAAGTATCTTAAAAAGGCTTCATTACAAGAATTAATGAGGGTAAAAGATAAAGATGTAAATGTTAAATTTTATATCAAGCAAGGGCGTGATGAAGACCATGTGAGCGAGTTGTTAATGTTTGTAACCGGACTTAAAGATGTGGAAGCTAATGGGAGAAAATTTGAAACCGTTTTACTCTCTTTAACAGGAGATATTGATTTAAATAAGATTAGTACGCTTACTAAAAAAATGAATCTTCCTTCTGAACTGGAAAAAGTAGATAAGAAAAATAAAATCTAACTTATAATTATCATAATATTCCACCTGGATCTATTTAGAATCAGGTGGTTTTATAAATTCATCAATCAAATAAATCAATACCGTCATGAAAAAATCAAAACTACTAGTACTCATTACAATAATAACGCTTTGTTTAGGTGCCTGTAAAAACTCCGAAAGCCTTCAACAATATTATGTGGAGAACAAAGAAAACAACAACTTTATTGCTGTTGATATTCCGGTTAGTTTGCTTAACGTTGAAGAGATAGAGTTAGATCAAGAGGAGAAAGAGGCTTATAAATCTATTCGTAAGATGAATATTCTAGCCTACAAAATGAAAGGTGAAAATGATCCGGAGTATGCTGTAGAAAAAAAGCGGGTTTTAGAAATTCTTAAAGATGATACCTATAAGGAGTTAATGAAATTTAACTCGCGAGATATTAAAGTAACCGTTAAATATATTGGCGATGACACTTCAATAGATGAGGTAATTCTTTTCGGAACTAAAAAAGAATTTGGGTTTGGATTGGTAAGACTTCTTGGTGATGATATGAAACCAGAGAAAATAGTAAAGTTGATGGAGGTTGTTAAAAAATCTGATTTTGAATCTAAAGCTTTGGGAGGACTTGAAGGTTTCCTTAAAGATATTTAATCCTAAAAAATTGATAATAAAAAAATCCTGCTTCTTGCAGGATTTTTTTGTTTTAAATAGCGTTACTCTAATTTAAATACCTGTATAATTTGAAGGAGAGATTGCTTTTAATTCTTCTTTAATAGCTGTGTTCACTTCTAAAGTATCAATAAACACAGCTATTGAATTTTGTGTGATCTTCTCATTGGTTCTAGTTAAGCCTTTTAACGCTTCATACGGATTTGGATATCCTTCTCTTCGCAAAATAGTCTGAATGGCTTCTGCTACCACCGCCCAGTTATCTTCAAGGTCTTTTTCAAAACGATCTTTATTAAGCAATAACTTAGAGAGTCCCTTAAGGGTTGATGCAAACGCTATAATGGTATGACCAAAAGGAACCCCAACGTTTCTAAGAACTGTGCTATCTGTTAAATCACGTTGCAACCTAGAGATGGGTAATTTAGCGGAAAGATGCTCGAAAATAGCATTCGCAATGCCTAGATTACCTTCTGAGTTCTCAAAATCAATAGGATTTACCTTATGTGGCATGGCCGATGAGCCCACCTCACCTGCTTTTATTTGTTGCTTAAAATAATCCATAGAAATATAGGTCCAAATATCTCTGTTAAGATCAATAAGAATTGTATTGATACGTTTCATGCCATCAAACAGTGCGGCAGCATGATCATAGTGTTCTATTTGTGTGGTGGGAAATGAATGGTAAAGACCTAATTTATCTTCTACAAATTCTTTCCCGAATTTCCCCCAGTCTATATTAGGGTAGGCTACTTTATGTGCATTAAAGTTTCCGGTTGCACCGCCAAATTTAGCAGCAAAAGGAATTTGTTGTAATCCTTTTATTTGCTCTTCCAAACGTTTGACAAAAACACGTATCTCTTTTCCTAATCGGGTAGGAGAGGCGGGTTGCCCATGCGTTCTTGCAAGCATAGGGATTTCTTCCCATTCTTCTGCTAGTCCCTTAAGTTTATCTAGCAAGGCTGCCAAAGCAGGTGTATACACTTCTTGTAAAGCCTCTTTTATAGAGAGCGGTATGGAAGTATTATTGATGTCTTGAGACGTTAAACCAAAATGAATAAACTCTTTAAACTTTTGAATTTCCAGCAGATCAAATTTTTCTTTGATAAAGTATTCAACCGCCTTTACATCATGATTGGTAACTTTTTCTATATCTTTTATAGCCTGAGCGTCTTGAGAAGTAAAGTTTTTATAGATACCTCTAAGACTATCAATTATAGAAAGATCAAAAGATTCAAGTTGAGGTAATGGAAGTTGACAAAGCATAATAAAGTATTCAATCTCTACTTTTACTCTGTATTTTATTAAAGCTTCTTCTGAAAAAAAGTTTGCTAGAGCTTCAGTTTTAGTACGATATCTACCATCAATAGGAGAAATGGCGTTAAGTGCCGAAAGTTGCATATTTTCTGATTTTTTGAAAGCCTCAAAGATACTTTTTTAACTTTATATAATATAGTAGTTCCTATTCTTTTGGGAGTCTTGAAAGTATTTTCTTTGCAGCCGCTTTATAGCCAGCAGATTGTTCAGGAATATCTTTTCTAAGTACTAATTGCAATTCTGGATAGATCCAGGAATATTTTTTACCCAGTTCAAATAAAGTATAAATGGAATATGCTTTAGCGGCTACTTTTTCATCATTAATTAACCAGTCAAAAGTAGCTTCTGTAATACGTTCTAAATACAATTCTGTGAGTTCTTGTTTGAAAACGGAAGGTTTTTTACCAAAATATGCCAAAATAAGAAGTTGACATACCTTGGCTATCGGTCTCTTGGAAGAATCCAAACGGAAATTTCTAAGTTGCGCTGTGAAATTGTTTAAATACGGAATGAGAAGTTCTAGTTTCTCTTGGCATACAAATTCTAAAACCCAGCAGGCTCTAGAAGATACCGGATCATCAAAAAGAAAACAGATGCGTAAAAGTTCTGGAAGTAGGGAAGGGTCTTTTAAAACCTGATTGGAAAGTCTTTTACGGGTTTCTCGATATGCTTTTAATGTTTTTAGTTCTTCAAAAAAAAGATTTGCTGTCATGCTTTTTTATTATTTTAGAGCTTTCAAATCCTAGACCATGAAAATAATTAAAAAAATATTGATTTTATTATTAATCGCTTTAATTGTAATTCAGTTTTTGCGACCTGAAAAGAATCTATCAGAGACTATTCCTGCTACAGATTTTATAGCTATGACAAGTCCTTCTCCCAAAATAGAGACTACTTTGCGATCTGCATGTTATGATTGTCATTCTAACAATACAAAATACCCTTGGTATAGTGAAGTAGCACCTATTTCTTTTTTAATAGCCGAACATGTTAAAGATGGCAAGAAGCATCTTAACTTTTCAGAATGGGGAAATTACTCTGTAAAAAAGAAGGCACATAAACTAGAAGAGTTAATAGAGGAAGTAGAAGAAGGGCATATGCCTGAGTCTGCTTACACATGGATGCATGCAGAAGCAAATTTGTCTAAAGAACAGGTTGCAGAACTCAATAGTTGGGCAAAAGATCTTCGTTTTATTTATCAGTTAGGAGAGAAATAGCCTTTGTAATACCTGTAGTAGCTTTTTCAGGAATAATGGTAAGATTACTCATTTCATTTTCGGTGATGGATGGCTTTGGGTCTACAAAGTAAACAGGAACACTAGCTTTTCTGTAATGAACCAAACTTGCAGCAGGATACACTTGCATGGAAGTGCCTACTACCATAATATAATCTGCTTGCTCTACTAAAGACGCCGCATGCTCAATTAAGGGAACCATTTCTCCAAACCATACTATATGGGGTCTTAACTGATGCTGTAGTTCACAAAAATCACCTATTTTGATATCGCGATGCCAATCATATACCAGATTTTCATCAAAAGTACTGCGGGCCTTTAAAAGTTCTCCATGCAAATGGACTACCATACTACTTCCTGCCCTTTCATGTAAATCATCTACATTCTGGGTAACAATACTCACCTGAAAATGGTTTTCTAATTCTGCAATCGCTAAATGCGCTTTATTAGGACTCACTTCTTTCAGTTGTTTTCTCCGTTCGTTATAGAAATTTAACACCAATAATGGATTGTTATTCCATCCTTGTGGTGAGGCTACTTCCATAACATCATGCCCCTCCCAAAGTCCGTCTGCATCGCGAAATGTACTAATCCCGCTTTCTGCACTTATTCCTGCTCCGGATAAAACCACTACTTTTTTCATTGGTTGTTTTTTGACTCTCACAAAAATACGATTTTTGTTAAACACGTTTGATTTGCTCGTAAACAGTGGTTGATTTTTACATGTTCACTTACCAAAGAATATTTCTGAATACTTTAGTTATTTGTATAGTTAAAAGAATTGATAAGCTCACAAAGCTTTTTTATATCATCTGCGGTATGATGTGCAGATAATACGATGCGATTTATCTTATCACCAGAATCATTAGGGTAGGGAAAATTAGTGATGATAATAAATTGATCTTCTAAATAAGCGGTGAGTCCGTCATCTTTAAAAGTAAAAGCAGGATGGTCAGGCATAGAAAAAAATCGATGCGGCTGCTGCAAAAGCTTCCTGAAAAGTTCGCAGTTTTGTCTTAATTTCTGTAGCTTTAATTGATAAATTGATGTTGCTTCTAAATAGGTAGCCATGGCAGCAGGTACCGCCGGACTGGAAGCAGCAAACATAGCAGTATTCTTTAAAGACTTTATACGATGACTATTCCCTATTATGGCTCCTGCCTGAATACCGTAGCCTTTACCTAGAGAACCACAAACAATGAGTTCTTTTGACTGTAAAGTCTCTAAAATTCCGTAAGAGCCCTTTCCTGAAGTTCCTAAAATGCCAAAACCATGAGAATCATCCGCTACGAGAATAATGCGCTCCAAAGGAAGTTTTTTAAGCCATTCAAAATACGGATAGTTTTGTCCAAAAAACTGTACTGTATCTAATAAAACAACAATAATTGCTTCGGGGTTTTTATTAAGAAACTGGTGTATTTTTTTTTGTAAAGCGGCGTAGTTGGACTCGTTTTGAAATCCTGCTGTTTGTAAGGCAACATGTGTCTCAGGTGCATAAAAAAGAGCATATTTTTGTTTTACAAAATAGTCTGCTACCAATTGACTCGCCAGAAATCCTGAAGAGACCGTAAAACATGCTTGACAGCCAAATAACTTTGCCATATGGCTTTCTGCTTCTTCATATACACTAAATCTAACATTGGAGGCTCGTGAAGCGGAGTATCCAGTGCCGTATTTACGAATATTTTGGAGGTATAAGTCTTGAAATGCCAAATCCGTTTGGAGACCTAAATACCCGGTCCCTCCAAAATATAAATACTCTTTTCCATTTGAAAAAAAGGTTCTTCCGGGAAATGCATCTACTGAATACTTCATTTTAATAAATGGATTCCGCTTCCTCCTTCTTCCGGAAATAAGATCTTACCATCTTTCTCAATCACAACTCCAGAAGCAATATCTTCTTTTAATAGCATAGCGCCATCCATATCTACATAATCAAGCTGAGGTAGCAATTGTGCAATCGCAGAAATGCCCACAGTAGATTCTGTCATGCATCCAACCATTACCTTCAATCCGTGTTTTTTTGCGTTTGCTATCATTCGTCTAGCAGGTGTTAATCCGCCGCATTTCACTAGCTTTATATTTACACCGTCAAAATATACTGCACATTGATCAACATCCGCTTCCAGTATACAACTTTCATCTGCTATTACAGGTAATACACAATGCTCTTTAACTACTCGCATTCCTTCCCAATCTTCTGCTTTTAAGGGTTGTTCTAAAAATTCTACGCCCAATTCTTTAAGCTTTAGCGCGTTCTCAATAGTTTCTGTTGCAGACCAAGCACAATTTGCATCAATTCTAAAAATGGCGTCCGTATGTTTTCTAAGTTCACTAACAATTTCTACATCATGATCAGTTCCTAATTTTATTTTATAAATGGGCCATGGTTTCTCTTTCATCTTTTCCACCATTTTTTCAATAGCAGCAATTCCAATGGTGTAATTAGTGATTGGGTAACGTTCTGTTGTTGTTCCCCAAAGCCTATACAATGGTTTTTGCTTTAATTTTCCGTATAGATCATTAGCAGCCAGATCTAATGCGCAAAGGGAAAAATTAGAAAGCTGTAGTTTTTCTAGTTGGGTATAAAAATCTTCTGGAGCAGTAAGTGTGAGCTGTTCAACTTTTTCACGAACTTTCGTGATTTCATCAATCATAGTTTTCGTGGTAATCTGGTAATATGGATTGGAAGTGGCCTCTCCATAACCAACCTCACCTTGATGATGCAGACTAACTACTAAAGAAGATTGGCTGTCATGAGATTCCCGCGAAATACTGAAAGTATGTGCAAGTTTTAGATTGAATTCTTTTAATGCTATTACCATTGTACAAAAGAGGTTTTAAGTAGTTTCTGGCATATAAATTGTCATTTCGGTCTACACTTATTATCTATATAATTCTGAACGCTTTTTTGTCCAAGTTCCAAGGCTCTTTGCCAACTTTCACAGGCAGCTTTAACCTTTTTTAATTTATATAATGCAACCCCTTTGTTTGCGTAAATATTTGCATTAGAGTCATTTAATTTTAGAGCATAATTAAAATCTTCTAATGCTTGACTATACATATTCTTTTTTAAATAACATGCGCCACGATTTGAGTGATAGTCATAAACTATAGGGTAATCTTCTCCATTAATTTTACCAAATCTAATTGCTTCTGATAATTCTTCAATTGCTAAATCAAGTTTTTTCTCTTTTTGATATACTTTTCCCAACTAATAATGCAATTCGTCATCTTCTAAAAAGATAGCTTTTGCGTTAGTAAGATTAGTTTTTTGAGCTTCTACCTCTCCTAACCTATATAAAACATGATTTAATAAAATATAGGAACTTCTATACGTAGGATCTAGTAGAATTACTTTTTTTAATTTAACTATTGCTTCTTTGTAATTTTCATTTTGAAATTCAACACCTCCTTGATTATATAAATTTACCGCTTTAAAGTGATTCTCTAAAGTAATTTGACTATTTATAAGATTTGAAATTATGAATACTAAAAACAGCATTGTTAATTTTCTCATGGTTAAAATTATTGCATTAGAAAATGGAATGATACAGTTAGCGATATTAGATAACACATAAAGCTTTCCGTTACACTTACAAATTTATAAGAATTTTCATCGGAATAAAAGTGTTGGTTCCTATATTCAATTAGATTTTAATAGTGCCTTTTCAAAAATAATTACTGAATTGATTCTTTCTTATATTGCTATAAGCCGGAATATATCTTCATATATTACGATTTAATAAGAAAAAAAGCTACTGCATCTGCAATAGCTTTTAAGGTTGGTTTATTTGGTTGGATTGATTCTTAAAACATTGGTTTACTTAATTTTTCGAGACACTTCCCGCAGAAGATTTGCTTTTATTTACAATTTCTGGATTTCCTGAGTAGCGCACATCACCACCACTACTTGCAGAGGCAGTTAGTTCTTTGGTAGCATTTATGGAAATGTCTGCTCCGCTGCTTGCATCTGCATTACAATTCTCTGCGGTTAATTCTCTACCATCTATATCGGCACCGCTACTTGCATTTGCACGTAGGTTGATAGTTCTTCCACTAATATCAATATCTGCACCACTACTTGCGTCACAAATAAGATTTTCTGTATTTACTTCCAACCGGATATCTGCCCCACTACTGCTACTTAAAGCCAGTTTGGAAGACTCAATAACGCCCTGTCCATATACATCAGAGCCACTACTGGCGCTAATTTCAATAATTTCTGGCAGGGTAACATAAACCTTTTTTGATTTTGCTCTACCAATACGTTCTTCTGTATCAATATGAAGCGTTCCGCCGCTAATATCTGTGTTAATATACTCTATGATATTATTATCTGCTTCTACTTCAATGGAAAAATCTTTCCCTTGGGTAATGTAAACATCTAAGCCTTCAGCAGCATTTATTACATTAAAATCTTCCGTAATATCTCTAGTTTCTGAAACTACATTTCCGTTTCCTTTCTTGCCTTCTCCAAAATTGATATCCCATTGACAGGATGTTAGAAATATGGAGACTAAAATGGTAATAATAATTTTTGATAGTGTTGTCATGATCTTTGGTTTTGATTGATTTGTTTTGATACTTATATATTTTTATTAATTGTTACTAAACTGTCTTTTGCAACTGTGGAGTCTTGTGATGAATCTTCTTGGGTATCTTCATCAACAGGTGCATCATCTTCTTTAATTGATTTTAAACAGTCTAAACATTCCAGTTCTCCAGTTTCTCCCATTTTCCAAGTGTGCCCTACCACATTATCTCTGGAATAGTTCTGATCATTCTTAATAGTTCGCCTTATATAATTGTATGCTGAATTGTCTATTTTAATAATGGTTCCCGTTGGCAGGTATACTTGTACATTAACTTCTTGATCTCTAAACTTCTGATCTTTATCTGTTACAAAAGCGCTGTTCAAGAAAAGGGTATTGGCATCGGTAACATAAGAATATGTAATAGCCCCGGCTCTTTCTCTGGCTTTTTGAAAACTACTACCATTGGCTTCTTTGCGAATGCGAATTAGTGGAAGTGAATCTTTAGATTTTCTAAGGGTAAAACTAACCTGATCCGATATTATTTTCTCCAAACCATTTTCGTCTTTAACCACATCAAAGTCTGAGTTTCTAAAATACCTCTCGTCATAATAGTCTTCAATATTCATTTTAATGGTTACTGTATCCTGTGGTGAAACAAATAGTTGCTCCTTTACAATTACGGCATCTTCAAAGGCATATTCAGACGCTTGTTTTACCCCTGCGGTTACTAGTGATATTACAGAGATAATCCACAATCCTAATAATGAAAATTTAGCAATATTACCAATGGATTTAAGGTTGCTTACCAATATTTTTAATCCTAGGTAAAAGAGAAAGAAAAATGGAATTCCTACGGCGAAAAATGTAATCAATGAGATCAGCCATATTGGTAAGCCTGAAGTATTAAATACATCTACAAAATCTACTCCTGGAATACTTATAATATCTGCTATACCAACAGAAAATAATCCTACAAAAAGACCAATCAGTGTAGAGGCACCAGTTATAAGGAGTATAATTCCAATTAATTTTCCAATCACCTTAAAGAAAAATAAAATTAAGTCGCCAAGGCTATCAAAAAAACTTTTTGAACTTGATTTAACTTTATTTCCAACCCCTTCGTAATCTACATTTTTTACTTTTTCTGCGACACCGTCAAAACCTTCTTTGATTTTTTTCTCAATAGAGCTAATATTCACCGCTTCACCAGTCATTGCTAATTTTTTAGCAGTACTATTTGCTTCTGGCACTAGAATCCAAAAAAGGATGTAAGCTAGGAATCCAAATCCGGTAGAAAATGCCACTAGAATAAAAATGAGTCGTACCCAAATGGCTTCTAATCCAATATAATGACCTATTCCTGAGCAAACACCACCTATGTATTTGTTATCAATATCTCGATACAGCTTTTTGGTAGAGATTGGTTGTGCGGTTACTTTTGGCGGCTCGTCTTCAAAAATATCATCGTCTGTAAGATAATCTTCGGGTTGCCCCATAATATTGATGATATAATCTACATCTGCCATACCCATAACCTGCCTGTCATTTTCCATTTTTTCCAGAAAGAGCTCTGCAATTCGAGCTTCAATATCTGCAATAATTTCGTCCCGCCCCTGGGTGGTAGAAAATGAACGTTTAATGGCATCCAAATAGCGCTGTAATTTTGTGTATGCGTCTTCATCTATGTGAAAAAACATACCGGCTAAATTTATGTTAATAGTCTTGTTCATTGTTTATGTTTTTGGCTAGTTACGAGATTTACCGCATTTCGCAGATTGTCCCAGGTATTAGTTAACTCAGTTAAAAATAATTTTCCCGTGTCTGTAAGTGTGTAATACTTTCTTGGAGGCCCGGAGGTGGATTCTTCCCAACGATAGTTGAGTAATCCAGAGTTTTTGAGTCTTGTTAGTAGAGGGTAAATTGTACCTTCAACTACCAGCATCTTTGCGTCTTTGAGAGTGCTTAGAATCTCAGATGCATACTTGTCTTCATCTTCCAGAATAGACAAGATACAGTATTCCAACACCCCTTTACGCATTTGCGCTTTCGTGTTCTCAATGTTCATAGATAAATTTTTTAATACTGTTAAAACTGTTCATTTTTTGATTGATGGTCGTTTTTGATTGATGATGAATGATTGATGATGAATGATATTTTTATTTAATAAAATTGATTGTTAACGGATATTTGTAGCTTTCGCCTTCCCCAGCTTTTATAGATGCTACAATGGTACAAACTACATCTAATGCCCATAAGGCTGCACCAATTACGGCAATGAGTCCTAGAAATGGCAAGCCACTATTAAAATGAAAAAGACTTTCCGGGTCAAAATCTACATTATGTGTATTGTGTTCAAGAATACTGTAAAACCCAATAAAGTCTTGCGCAAAAATGAGAAAAAGTGGTACCGCAATAATTCCTACCGTAAGACTATAGATAAGAATGCTTATTTGAAAGTTTAGTACTTGCTTCCCATTATAGTCAACAAATGAAGACTCATTTTTATTTGATAACCATAGTATTAAGGGAACAATAAAATTTCCAAATGGAAAAAAGTACTTTGAAAAGGTGGACAAGTGGGTGATAGTTGCCAGCGTTTTTTGATTTTTTGTGATTGATGAGTTCATTACATATTATTTTCTTATGCAAATATATATCTAAAAAAAGGTATTATGCAAAACATAGTACTATAATTTAACAAAAGTTTAAGAAATTAGGGTTCTTGATAAGCCATATATTTTCAATACATTGACAAGTATTAAAATTATCGTATGAAATTGACACCCTCTAAGCTTAATTCCTTCACAATGTTAAAGTTACCTTCTGCCTGGCTCAGTGGTGTAAGGGTTAAATCTATAACGGAAGGCCAATGTGTTGTGACTGTTAAACATCGTTGGTTCAATCAAAATCCTTTTAATTCTATGTTTTGGGCAGTTCAGGGTATGGCAGCAGAATTAGCAACTGGTGCTATGGTAATTGCTCAAATAAAGGAAAGTGGGAAGAAGATTTCTATGTTGGTGGCCAACAATAACGCAAACTTTTCTAAAAAGGCTACGGGCAGAATTACTTTTACCTGTAAAGATGGTCATTTAATAGCTGAAGCAATAAAAGAGACGATAAAAACAGGAGAAGGACAAACTTTTTGGATGCAATCAGTAGGGGTAAATGAAGAAGGCGTGACCGTTTCTACCTTTAATTTTGAATGGACAATTCGTTTAAAAAAGTAACTACTTGTAACAATTAGCCTACTATTACTACCTATTAATAATTAAAATAAATATAAAAAATAAAAAAATGACAGCACACGAAATTGATTATCGTATTTACGGAGAAGAAATGCAGTATGTGGAGGTGGAGTTAGATCCGGAGGAAGCAGTAGTAGCAGAGGCCGGTAGTTTTATGATGATGGATAGTGGGATACAAATGGAAACTATTTTTGGAGATGGTTCTAATCAAGATAAGGGCGTTCTTGGAAAATTATTTTCTGCTGGTAAGCGCATGCTCACTGGAGAAAGTCTTTTTATGACTGCTTTTCTTAATATAGGGGAAGGTAAAAAACAAGTTTGTTTTGCCTCTCCTTATCCCGGAAAGATAATTCCTATTGATTTAACCGAATTTGGAGGTAAATTTATTTGTCAAAAAGATGCTTTTCTATGCGCTGCAAAAGGTGTAAGAGTAGGGATTGAATTTTCAAGAAAACTAGGACGTGGGTTTTTTGGAGGAGAAGGCTTCATTATGCAAAAACTAGAAGGTGATGGTATGGCATTTATTCATGCAGGTGGAACTTTAGGGCGCAAAGATTTGGCCGAGGGTGAAGAAATTAAAGTAGATACTGGATGTTTAGTTGGATTTACGCAAGGTATAGATTATGACATTGAGTTTGTTGGCGGTATTAAAAACGCTTTGTTTGGAGGGGAAGGACTTTTCTTCGCAAGGTTAAGAGGTCCGGGTACAGCTTATGTGCAATCACTCCCATTTAGCAGATTGGCAGATAAGGTATTGGCTTCCGCACCTAGAGCTGGAGGAAAAAGCGTAGGTGAGAGTTAATATTAGGGGGTATATCAAGCATCTTTTAGAAAAAGACAATTAACTTAGTATTGGTTTCTTATTTCCAAAAGTATGGTCTGTAATTGTCTTTTTATTTCCTTACTAGGAATGGTGAAATGATTTGCCATAAAACTAAAAATAAGTGTTTTACCCGATTTAGTAATAAGATAGCCGCTTAAGCAGTAATTGTTGCTGAAAGATCCCGGTTTAGCATATAAATAGAGGTTCAAATCATTATCGGTTTCTCCTAATAAATTAATTGCTGGAAAAAGATTTAATAATCTTTCCTTGTCAAATTCCTGATACATCTTATTTAAAACATATACAAAACTGTGTGGAGAGAAAAGATTGTATCTGGACAGACCAGAACCGTCTACCCATCTGGGGTATTGAGGAATGTCTGAAAAATAATTTTTTAGTGAGTAATCAATTGCTTTTTTTACAGAAAGTGTATCGGAAATAGTACCCGAACAAAGAATCATCATCTGTTCTGCTAGAAAATTGTCACTTACACTCATCATCCTTTTGTATAAGCTATCAGCTTTAATACTATAATGTATTTTTGAAGATAGTTGGCTGGGTGGGAATTTACCCAATACAAGTTCTTTAGAAAGATGTTTGTTGAGCAGTCCCATTGTAAGACTGTCGTTTGTTATATACGGAACCTCCAGTGAGTCTATCTTGTTGGAGGTTATATAAAAAGTATTTTTGTTTAAACTTCTTGAGTATGGTTGTTTCTCTTTTTTGATTTGAGGTGCAAAAATATCTGGAACTACCTGAATAGCATCTCTAGATAAAGCCAAATTTACTACGTTACCATACATAGGAAAACTGTTTCGTTCTGGCATAAAATAATAGGCATAATCTTCCCATGCCCAGCCAGGACCATATTTGTCTTCTAAATAATTGCCTGTATCTAAAACTACTTTTTTAGTAGATGAGGTGTTAATTAATTCTATAACCCGCATTGAGTTAAACCAAGGATGGAGCAGGGTAGGATCTCCTGTTCCCATTAAGAAAAGGGTATCATTCTGTTCTTTCCATTTGATAGCAGGAATGGAATCTCCTATCATTTTCATTGCTGAATATAAAGTGAAGATTTTTGTATTGGAAGCTGGATTAAGGTATTTGTTGTGATTAATACTTATTAAAGTGTCTTTTTTATCTGGATCATACAGCATAAATCCCGTGATGAAGTGTTCTTTTTCGGAAACCTTAATCATTTCAGAAGTGAATCTATTTTGAGTGCCGCAGGCAGCACATAGCCATATAATTATGATTGCAGTTACAGCTTTGACACCTATGGATTGTAAACACATTTAGCAATTTTTTTGAAGCGTAGTAATGTTCTATTATAACTAACTTTAGGTTTATAAAATTAACTCTTTTTCATTTGTTAAAATACCTTTTAAACCGAATCATTTTTACAATTCTAAATAGCCTTGATAGTTGAAATACAAAAGTAGCCTTGTATGATAGATAATCGGAAGTAAATATGAGACTTAATAATAATTAATATCTTTTTTTTTGATTATTTATAAGGTATCCACAGGAAAATGGATATAGAAATAATCAAGAATTAACAAATAAGCAATAAGTTTTAACTTTTTGCAAACAATATTATATGGGAAAATTTAGTTAATTTAACAGAGTAAAACAAACCCCAATTAATAACAAATATTTATGGCTAGAGCTATGTATGAGTACACAAGAGTCATCTTACAAAAGGTAAGTTTTGATCCAGTTCTATTCTACAAAGAATTAGAAAAAGCAGTAAAACTATTATTACCCTATGAAATTGAGCAATTAAAAGAGTGGTTAGAGAATTTCACAAAAGATCGCCCAGACTTAAATCAATGTATGATTTATTTGAGCGTATAACTTAAAACCACTTGTATCTAAAATACCCCCAATGAGTTTAATACTAGTTGGGGGTATTTTTATTATTAGAAAGTACTAGACTTACTCTCTTGTTATTGTGAAAATCTATTTGTCTAGAATTACCTTATGAAGGTTAGCCAGTTTTTTGAAAGATAGACGGAAAATTTTAGTTCAGATAAAAGGTTTTAAAACTCCTTTGGTATCTCTGTATCTACAGGACAAATTCGATAACTATGATCACAGGTAAAATGTAACCCGGTCTGACAAGTCAATCTATTTTTAGTAAGTGCAGTGCAATTTTCAAGGTTCGTGTTAAAATCTATTAGCACAACATCTATTCCGCCTCGAATTTTGTTTAGATTGCTAATTATCTTTTTAGATAAGAAAAGTTTGCCTTTAATTTTCTTTTTTTTCATTTCTTGAGAATTTGTGTTGATATAAAAAATGTTTTTGGAGCCTTAACAGTCTACTTCTGTTGTAATAGGGCAAATTCTATAGCTATGATCACAAGTAGGTTGAAGACCTGTTTCACATGTATGATGGCCTATGAAAGAAAGGCAGCCAACAAATTGTGTTCTTATTATGGTAATTGGAATCAAATCGCCCCCTTTTACCTCATTAAGATTTGAAATAGTAGATTTATTCAAAATAAGATTTTTAAGAATCTTTTTTTTCATCAGTTAAATTTTAACCATCCGTTGGGCATATTTTAATGCTTTCATCTAGAGTCTAGTAATGCAAGTATAATAGTCAACAATTGATAAGCAATAACGCTTCACTGTTGAGTACGGTAATAGAAAGATCAACACCTCCTTTGAAATCTATGAGGTTAGCCATCTTTTCTTTTTGAAATTTTAATGATTTTCTTTTTTCACTATCTGTGAATGTCAAGAATTACAACGGGTCTACTAGTACTTAATAAATACTGTTTCTACAGGATCACATATCCTAGGATCGGTAGGACAACCTTGTCTAAAAGTCTCAGGAATTTCTTCGCTAAGCGCTTTAATCCCTCCTGTCAAATTTAGATTGCTAATTGTTTTTTTGTCAAGAGTAAGCGACTTTAAGTTTTTTTTATTTTTCATAAGATGTTATGTTTATAGGTTTGTTTGTTCGCAAGGACTGGTTATTGTCATACACAAACATGTTTCTTTTCGTGATATTTGCTGCCATGCATTTACAGAAATATGCCCCCCTTTAAGGCTTGCAATTGTTTGCTTTGAAATATTCAGCTTCTGACAGTTTTTTTCATAAAAATCTAAAATTTAGATAGTTAAATATTAAAGATAGTAAATTAATATCTTTTTACTTATTTTTTTTAGAGAAAAAACTTAATATTATTGCTGAAAAATAGCTTTTGAAAGAAATGTGGGAAGATTTTGAAAATTAATTTCAAAGGGTACAAATAATACAAAAGCATCCCTCAGAGGATGCTTTTATGGGTAAATTAAAATTTAGCAGGCAAAACTATCATCTGAAGAGCACCAGCAGTTAGAACCAGCGTCTCTGGATTCGGTCCAACAAATAGTCTCAATGGTAATTGGTCCCGGATTTACGATAGTACAGTCTCTACTTCCAGGAGGTCTTCCTCCACTAATGGTGTTAAGATTACCAATGGTTTTTTTGTTGAGTGTAAGGGAGCTTTTTACAATCTTTTTTTTCATAATTCTTTGGTTTTAAGATTTATATATTTAAAAGATATAAAAAAGTAATGAAAAAACTACATTAGGTTATATTTTCTTGCTTGTAGGGCTTATTATTTCAACATCATGAAAGGCAATAGCCCCTCTTATAACATCAGAAATAGTTTCTTTTAAGGCGGCTATTATATGTAGCTTCAATTCACTTTTATTATGAATAATACTTACTTCTCTTGCTGGTTGAGGTTTTTTAAAATATCTTAAGTATTGTTTGTCTTCCTCTTTGAGGTCTAAGGTATGTAAATACGGTAATAATGTCATGCCCAAACCTTCATTAGCCAGTTTTGTCATAGTTTCAAAACTACCACTTTCTAAATGAAAGGTATCGTCTTTCTTAGCTCTATTACTTCTACATAGATTCAAAACATTATCTCTAAAACAATGCCCATCTTCCAGCAATAGAATATCTTCAAGATTCAGATCTTTTACTTCTATTTGAGAAGCCCCGCTCAACACATGATTTGGAGGGGTGTAAGCAACAAAAGGTTCATAATAAAGTACTTTTTCCTTTATTTTATCTTTTCCTAATGGCGTAGCTGCAATAGCGGCATCTAAATGACCATCTTCCAGCTTTTGTATAATACTCTCTGTGTTGTCTTCTTCAATGCTAAGATTTATTTTTGGATATTTCTTGATAAAATGTTTAAGAAACATAGGTAGTAGTGTTGGCATTATAGTTGGAATAATACCTAACTTGAACCCACCTCCAACATATCCTTTTTGTTGATCTACGATATCTTGCATTCGGTCAGATTCATTTACAACATTTCTGGCCTGATTAACAATTTTCTTACCAATCTCTGTTAATTGAATAGGCTTTTTGCTCCTATCAAAAATTAAAACTTCAAGCTCATCTTCCAATTTTTGAATTTGCATACTTAACGTAGGTTGTGTGACAAAACTTTTTTGAGCAGCAAGGGTGAAATTTTGATATTCTGCAACAGCTAAAACGTATTGTAATTGCGTAATGGTCATCAGTATAATTTTAGATGATAAAAATATAAAAACTATCAATAAAACTTATTACAATAGTAAAAGTTTATCTGCCTATCTTTATGTAGAATTTAAAAGCAAATAACAATGAGTTTAAATAGTCTTGGTTTAGATGCTAAAGGAACTATTGAGTTACAAAATGATCTCAATAATCTTTTAGCTAATTTTCAATTATATTATCAGAATTTAAGAGGCATTCACTGGAATATTCGTGGAAAACGTTTTTTTGATTTGCACGTGAAGTTTGAAGAACTTTATAACGATGCACAATTAAAGGTAGATATGATTGCAGAAAGAATATTAACCTTAGGAGGTACTCCTTTGCATACGTTTGAAGATTATATTAAAGCTGCCAAGGTTCCGGTAGGAAAGAACATTTCTATAGATGAAAAAGCAGTTTCTCTAGTGGTATCTTCTTTAACCGAATTATTGAAAATTGAAAGAATCATTTTAAACAAATCTGGAGATTTTAATGATGAAGGTACAAATGCAATGATGAGTGATTTTATTACCGAACAGGAGAAAATCATCTGGATGATGAAAGCTTGGCTGGATGAAAGCGTATAATAAAAGGGATGTCTAAAAACATCCCTTTTATTAGATTCAAGTGAAGTTTAGAAACGAATAGATAATTCTAAATCTACGTTTTCTACTGTAAATTCTGCATCCGTATAAGTTGGAGGCCCCATGACCATTACGTTATTAGTAGCGCCGTAGTCTTCTTTAGGCATACCATTTGGTTCAAAATCCATCCTATTATTATTATTTTTGTCATGTAGTGCTAGTATAGCGTAACTACCAGGTGTCACGTTTTCAAAAATTGCATGTGCAGTACCATTTTCTATAACTACAGCAGCGTTTTGAATACCAGGAGCTTTCATAAAGGTCTCTTCTGTATGTAGAGAAAATAAAACATGACCTTCCTCGTTTCTTACATTGTCAATTTTTACTTTTAGAGTAACCCCAGTTGCTATTTTTTCTTCAGAATTTTGAGCAAATGTGAATGTTGAAATTAATGCGATGAAGATAAAGAGTCTTAATGTTTTCATGATGTTATATTTTAATAGTTATAAATAATTACATGACAAAAGTGCAAACCACAGACAGGTAATCATAACATACTTTACCGGATTGTAAAAAATAAGGATTGAATTGTAAATTTTAATTCTTCAAGAGAGAATTAGCACTAAAAACTACATTATAATAACCCTCGGGACTTAATTTCTAAGTACTTGTTTATTGCGTTAATAGACAATTTTTCTGGAGTAGTAAGGATGCTTTGGATGCCGTGTTTCTGCAGTTCTTTCTGCATAAGCCTTTTGTCAAAATCAAATTTATCTGCAATAGTTTTATGGTAAATACCTTGTAAATCTTCAGCATCTTGATCGGTTAACTTTTTTAATTCGGTATTCTCAAAGAAGATAACAACTAATAAATGTTTTCTAGCAATGGCCTGAAGATAGGGAAGCTGTCTTTTAAGTGAAGAGATGTGCTCAAAATTGGTGTAAAGCATTAATAAACTTCTATGGGATACTTTCCTTTTTATAAAATTATAGAGTAACCCAAAGTCAGCATCTGGATAATCAGTGTCAACTTTATACAACCTTTCCATAATATTGGTAAGATTAGAAAGTTTATCTGAGGGCATTATATAGTCTGCAACATTTTTATTAAAAGACAACATCCCCACCTTATCTTTCTTTTTTAGTGCAACATTAGAAAAAGCAAGTGTACTATTAATTGCATAATCTAAAAGCTTTAATCCTTCAAATGGCATTTTCATAACTCTACCGGTATCAAGTAAGGATAAAATGGGTTGTGACTTTTCATCTTGATATTGGTTTACCATGAGCAGCGAGTGTTTAGCAGTGGCTTTCCAATTGATAGTTCTAAAATCATCCCCTTGCACATATGTTTTAATTTGCTCAAATTCCATAGTGTGACCAAGACGCCTAATTTTTTTAAAACCAAACGCTGTAAGTTGATTACTTATGGCAAGAAAGTCGTATTTTTTCATTTGAATAAATGAGGGGTACACTGCTACTTCCTGAGCTTTTTGAAATGAAAACCGCCTTCTTACCAAACGTAGTGGTGAGGAAACAAAAATGTGCAGTGAGCCAAATTGGTAGAGTCCTCGCTCTACGGGTCTTACCCTATATTCAAAACGATACTCTTGTTGTTTTTCAATACGTGTTATGTGATAAAAGTCTCTTTTTTGAAATTGAAAAGGCAATTCATCAATAATACCAACATGAATAGGAAATGTATAGTGGTTGAAAACAATTACAGGTACTGGATTGGGGTCACTGTTAGAAAACTTTTCTTGTAAAATCCTATTGGCATCTATTGGGTTTTTTGGCATAAAAACTAAAAGAATATCGGAAATTAATAAGATGCAAAAAACAAGTACGCTCAGCCATGCTAATAGGTATAATTCTTGGAACCAATGCGAAATAAAAAATAATAGCGAAAGGCCGATAAGTGACCGGAAAAAGAACTTTTTAAGATAGAAAGAGCGAATGAATTGTAGCATTCTTATCGCGGTATTTCAATAGATTGTAGAATCATTTCAATTACTTTTTCTGGTGTAATACCTTCCATTTCTCGTTCTGGTGAAAGGATAATTCTATGATTTAATACTGGCAATAATGCTTTTTTGACATCTTCAGGAGTTACAAAATCCCTTCCACTCATGGCAGCAAATGCTTTAGCAGTATTTAGAACAGCAATGGAAGCTCTAGGAGAAGCTCCCAAAAATAAATGTGAATGTGTTCTTGTTTTTGATATAACTTCTGCAATGTATTTAATGATTTTGTCTTCGCAAATGACATCCATAACACTTGCCTTAAAACTTGCTAGTTTTTCAGGTTCCAGAATGGCTTTAATAATAGCTTCTGGTTTTTTACCCTTGCGTTCATGATGAGTTAATAGAATTTGCACTTCTTCTTCTTGTGAAGGGTAATCTACTTTAATTTTAAAAATGAAGCGGTCTAGCTGTGCTTCCGGAAGTGCATAGGTACCCTCTTGTTCAATAGGGTTTTGTGTTGCAAGAACCATAAATGGTGCATCCATCTTAAAAGTATGTCCATCAATAGTAATTTGTCTTTCTTCCATTACTTCAAACAAGGCTGCCTGTGTTTTGGCAGGAGCACGATTGATCTCATCAATAAGCACGATATTGCTAAAAACAGGTCCTTTTTTAAATTCAAATTCTGAAGTTTTCATATTTAAAACGGAAGTTCCTATAATGTCTGAAGGCATAAGATCTGGCGTAAACTGGATCCGTCCAAAATCTGTTTTAAGAGTTTTAGCAAATAATTTGGCGGTAATGGTCTTAGCAATTCCAGGCACTCCCTCAATAAGTACATGTCCATCTGCAAGCAAACCGGCTAACAATAATTCTATAAAACTTTCCTGACCTACTATTATTTGAGCAAGTTCCTTTTTTATTCCTTCAATGCCTTCTTTTAAGGTAGTTAGCTCAATACGACTGTTAAATTCCATAGGTTTGTTTTCTTCCATGATTTATTTTTTAAAATCTTCAATCATTTGATTGAGATTCATGAGTTCTTCTTTACTGATACTGATTTTATGCTGGATAGTTTTTATGAAATCAAACAGTTTTTTGGTTTCTTCAAAGTTCTTACCATTTCTAGAAGCAATATCTTTAATTTGCCGGGTATTTAATTCTGAAACAGAAGCAGATTGCTGATTCCTGATAAAAGCTAAAAAATGATTTATCTTGTAAGAGGCTATATCTCGATGGTCATTTTTTTCGTAATACATATTCGCAATAGTACGCACAAAATCTAAGGTCTGATTTTTAAGTGGTTCCATAATTGGAATGCTTCTTTGTTTTCTTCTGCCTTCAAAAATAATATAAAAGAAAGTAGCTATTAAAACAAGATAATAAGCCCACTTTAGTGCTTTATTGTTTAGAAAAACATACATAGGAGAGCTGTAATATTTTGATCCTGTTTTATAGTGATTATCAAAATAGATGGTCTTTGAAGAAGTTAAATAGGATAACAACCCAGATACATACTCTTCATTAGGACTCTTAAGAATAAAATAATTAGACAATGATTCTGGAAATAAAGATAAAATAAGTTCACCTTTACCAAAAGGCTGTTTTATAACATTCACATAATTTTTAGCTTCTCCTTCAAGCTTGATGGTGCCTATTGCAGTGGTTTGTAATGAATCTCCGTTTTTAAAAAAAGGGATCGTCATATTTCGATCAAAAAATGCAGTTTTTTGATTCTTAAAAGTCTCATTCATCAAGGAAAGCTTATACGAGGAAGTCAAAGTACCAAGATCTGTAATATAATCGGTTTTTAAATTTAATGTGTCCAATAATCTTTTTTCATAACTTGAAGAAGCAATAAACAGTTGATTTCCTTCAGCTACCCATGCTAACAAGGAATTAAGTTCTTCTTTTCCAAACTTTACGGTTTCATTAACAAAAAAATAAGTGCCTTCTGGATACTGCTCTTTTAGAAAAGAATAAGGAGCTATTGAGGTGTCTTCAAAACGATCTTTAAATATTGATTTCATCTCGGTATGCAAGACTTTCATGCCTAATGGGATCGTATGATTTTTAGAATATGAGGGAAACCAACTTATTTCTTTGGGTTTGGTATATTCTATGAATACAAGCAATCCAATGAGCACTACCGTAATGATGATATAAATTTTTCCTTCTTTACCCATGCATATTGATTTTTTGAGATATGGAGGTAAAGACAGGTTTTATTTTTGCGTATCTGGATTCATCTATATCAAAATTCCCGTACCATATAAAGTCGTAAATTTTAGTAATGCTTGAAAACAATCCTGAAACTTCATGATGACTTAATTCTGAAAGATAATCATCATTTGTTTTTTGTTGCTCCCATTCAATCATATGATGATCACTTAATTCTTTTAATGCCAAAAGATACTGATACCTTACAGCAAGTCTAAATTCTTTATTAGCAAGAGCTTTTTCAATTAGAGAAGGAATATTTTCATTCTGAATAATATCTTCTTCTTCCGAGAATGATACCATTGGGGTATTGGTTTTTGAGCTAATAAAAGAACGTGTGCCAACTTTTAAAAAGAGTTTTACAAGAAGAAAAATTAGCAATCCAATAGATCCATAAATAAGGATTCTAAAAACTAAAGACAGAATTCCAAAAGTAATATCAATATTAAAAAGAGATTTAAGGATTTTTATAATCAAATTAAAAACCCAATTCTTAAATTGTTGCCACCAGGTTACTTGGTTTTTTTTGGTGTTGTAATCGTAATCTGGATTGTTTTTGTATTTCTCTAGCTGCTCTTTTTTAATTTCTATCAATGAAATATCACTGCTATCCTTGGGTATTTGTAAGGAGTTAGCTCGCAAGGCACTTATACAAGTTAAACAACAAATAAAAAGAAATAATATTCTCATTAATTCTATGAATTACTTCCTAAAGAATCAATTTTTTCAAAAGTTCCAGTAAAATTTTTCTTTTCATTTAAATTAAAATAAATAAGAACAGAGGTAATAAGAGTAACTAAATTTAAAAAATATTGAAAAAAGTAAGATACAAGGTTGAGTGCAATATAAACCGGGTCTTTTATAAAAAAATCGCCATTAGCAAAATCACCTTCTCCCGCAGAAATCCCCATTTTCACCCAACTGTAAATGATAGCAGGCATGCTAAATGCGTAGCTAGCAATAGCCATTATAAGCCAAACTACAAACATGGTAATAAAGGTCATCCACCATTCATTTTTTATGAGAGAAAAACTATCAGAAATAGCATCCGTAACAGATAAATTTCTAAATACCAATAAAGAAAATGATAAGGTTAGTGGAACCCAAAGATAAATGCCGGGAAAACAACATAGCATGATTCCCACAGACATCATGATAAAAACTAAAACTCCCAAACCAATAATTCCCCAAAAACTATCCCTAACTCCCTTTCGTATTTCTTCTTGTATAACAACTCCGTTATTATTTTCATAAGATTTAATATAATTAAGAGTTACAGAGTAAGACAATGCGTAAGTAGCAATTCCTCCAACTAATAAAAATATAACTCCAATGATTAAAAATATGAGATCGGTTTCAGAAAAGTTAGACTCTAACATCTGTATGTTTACAAGAGACCCTAGACTATATAGATAACAACCAATACCTGCAATAGCAATTAGCAGATATGGACCTACCATTTTTATAATGGTTCCAAAATAGTTTTTGAATTCTTGACGTATAAAAGCAAAGGTATCGGTAATAATTTCTCCAATTTCCCGTTGCTTTTTAAATTCAATTTTCGCTTTTGTCATGATTTGGATATTTTGTTGAGTTGAATAGGATAAATAACGTAATAAAAAAGAATTAAAAATAAGGATATACTTATAATTAAGATAGCCAGCCAATCTGGCATCTCCGTATGTCTTGTTACAAAACCTTCTAAAAAGCCCGCGATGATGAAAAACGGGATAGTACTCATAATAATTTTCAATCCTGCCTTTGCACTTCTCTTAAATGCTTGCAAACGGGTATAGGTGCCTGGAAACAATAATCCGTTTCCCATTACAATACCTCCACAACCAGCTATCACAATTACTGAAATTTCAATGGTTCCATGAATCCAAATAGTTCTTACAGATTCCCAAAGCAATCCCTGTTCATAAAAGAAGTATTGAAAACTACCAAGCATAATTCCATTTTGCATTAATATAATGAGTGTACCAAGACTAAATATGAGTCCATAGCTAAACGCCATAAGAGCAACTTTAATATTATTGATGGTAATGCCAAGGAACATATTAAACTCTCCTTGTTTTTTGTAAACACCCATAGGATCTCCTTTCTCAATATTTTCTAGCGTCATGTTTACATAATTATCGCCCAAAAAAGAGCGTACAAAATCACCATCGGTTGCTGCAGAATAAGCTCCGATAATGGTAAAAAGTAAAAAAAACAAGAAACTGACCAATAATATTTTATGATATTTATAGAACTCCTTAGGAAACTCATCTTTCCAAAACGTAATAATACGATTCTTAGGTTCTTTTTTGGTTTTATAAATTTTTTGATGTGCTAAAGAAGACAAACTATTTAAGTATGCCATGGTATTACTTTTAGGATAAAATGTCTTTGCATAGCTAAGATGATCTGTAATCTCAATATATAGATCGGACAAGTCTCCGGGATCTAATTGTTCTTTATTTTTGAGAACATTTTCAAAAGTGGACCATTTATCCTTATTTTGCCTAACAAATGCAGCTTCGCGCATAAATACCCTTAAAGAAGATTATTGATTTATTTGCCATAAAGAAAACAAAAAATGGATAAATTCCAAATAGAAACCTCTCAAAATGTAGGGATACATCAAAATGTTGCAAGTATTATAGACAGAATGCTAGCCTTTTTGTTGGATACTGTTGTCATTATATCTTATTATATACTGATTTTCTGGATATTGGTATCTCTTGATTTAAACCCAGGAGATCAATGGGCCTTATTTTTATTAGCAAGCCTTCCGGGTTTTTTGTATTATCTAATTTTGGAAACTTTTACGGATGGTAAAACCGTAGGTAAATTTGTAGTAAAAACTAGAGTGGTGAAGTTGGATGGAAGCAAACCTGCTTTTTCAAATTATTTTCTACGATGGATTTTAAGAGTAATTGAGGTTACTCTTACTTCAGGTGGTGGAGCGGTATTAACGATATTATTAAATGGTAAAGGACAACGATTAGGAGATATTGCCGCAGGAACCACGGTAATTAGTGAAAAGCACTTATTTAAACTAAGTGATACTTTGCATGAAGAAATCCCCTTAGATTATCAACCTAGGTATCCACAAGTAACCCTTTTTACAGACTTGGAAATTCAAGAGATTAAAACTATGTATGAAAGTGCTCTTAAGCATGGAAACCATAATGTAATTGTAAAACTCAGTCATCAAATTCAAAAAATATTGGAGGTAAAATCTTCAGAAACTCCATTAGAATTTGTTAAGAAAATAATTTCAGACTATAATTATTATACCCAAAGTATGTAATGCTATTTTATTCTCTTGATCTTATTGGAACTTTGGTATTTGCGATCTCCGGAGCACTAGCAGCAATGAATAAACGCCTTGATTTGTTTGGGATTTTTATTATTGCCTTTGTAACTGCGGTAGGAGGAGGAACGCTTCGTGATGTTTTAATAGGTAGAACGCCTGTGGGTTGGATGTATGATCTTAATTATATTTATATAATTTTAATTGGGTTTTTGATAGCCATTATTTTTAAACAAAAAATAGATTATTTACGTAAATCTCTTTTCCTTTTTGATACTATTGGTTTAGGAGTTTTTACGCTGATTGGTATTGAAAAAGGAGTAGAAGCACAACTGCATCCAATTATCTGTATTGCATTAGGTGCAATTAGCGCTTCCTTTGGAGGTGTAATCAGGGATATTTTGTGTAATGAAATACCTGTTATTTTTAGAGAAGAAGTATATGCAACGGCTTGCCTAATAGGAGGTTTGACCTACTTCTTAGTGCAAATGTTTCCAGTATCTGAAAATATTAGTTACATAATTACAGCCTTGGTTGTAATCATTGTTCGTTTGATGGCTGTATATTTCAAATTAAAATTACCAAGTATTCAAAAATGATTATTCTACGACTTCTGCTTTTATTTTAATGTTTTGTAAGGGCCATTCACCGTCGTCTATAGGTTGAGAATTAATCTTGTCAACAACATTCATTCCTTTAATGACTCTGCCAAAGGCAGTATAATCTCCATCCAGATGATATGATCCTGGATTGGTAACCACAATAAAAAATTCAAAAGGAGAGGCTAGTTTATGCGGGTTGTTGATATCACTGCTTGGCATAGAAATGGTTCCTCTGTGATGTCTATACCCTTTTTTGGTGTCTGGAGGAAGCAAGTATCTTCCTATGCTTGCTCTTTTTAATGCAGTTTCCTTAGTGTCTGCATTACCTCCCTGAATAATAAAATTTTTAACAACACGGTGAAAATAAGTATTATTAAAATACCCCTCTTTAGTTAAATATATAAAATTGGCTCTATGGTATGGGGTTTTATCATACAATTCAACTACAAAGCTTCCAAAATCAGTTGTAATACGTACTTTTTTTTCGGGATTTTCTTTTGCATACTCAAAAAAGAAACGAATTGCATTTTCTTCTGTTAACTTAAAAGGCGGTGGTATTTCTTCTTCTATGATGGTATCTAATTTTTTAGCTGGTTCTTCAATCATATCAGCTTTTTCACTGTTTATTGATTTTTTATCAGATGGAGAGCTATTGCACGCTATTAAAAATATAAATAGTATTATTGTAAGTAAAGATGGAGATAGCTTTAACATGAAATTTGATTTTTTTCTGAAATCGGTACCAAAAATAATAAAAAGACCGCTTCCCGGTTTAGATTCGCATTATAAAATGGCCCCTTTAATGCGTTTAAAAGAGCTAAATTCTCTTGATATAGAAAAAATGAATCCGAAAAGAGCAGCGGTATTGCTTCTTTTTTATCCAGACCAAAAAGAAAAAACAAACTTTGTGTTAATTCAAAGAAAAAAGTATCCCGGAGTACATTCAAACCAAATAGCATTTCCGGGAGGAAAGGTAGAGAAAGAAGATACAAGTTTGATGCAAACAGCATTAAGAGAGACACAAGAAGAGGTAGGGGTGATCTCAAAACAAGTAGAGGTTATTAAATCATTGACAGAAGTATATATTCCTCCCAGCAATTTCATGGTGTCTCCTTTTGTAGGAGTTTCTAAAATATATCCTTCTTTTCGCGCACAACCAGAAGAAGTAGAAAGAATAATAGAGATACCGGTAGAAGAGTTTTTAGACGATAAGGTGGTATTTACCCAAAAATTAAACACTTCCTATGCTAAAAACGTAGATGTTCCAGCTTTTAATTTAAAGGGATATACAGTTTGGGGAGCTACTGCAATGATGCTAAATGAAGCTAAAGAACTGCTAAAAGGCATATTATAACCGCGTTTATTCGTAGTTTTGTTTAACTGACTTGAAAAATGTAGTACATGGGATTATTTAAAAAAAACCCTTTTGGGCATATACTTTTTTTAAAGAAATGGTTGATAAGAATTTTTGGAGCAATTACACATGGTAGATATCGAGGTTTTAATGAGTTAAAAATTGAGGGTTCTGAAATTATAAAAAAGCTTCCTCAACAGGGCATTTTGTTTGTGTCAAACCACCAAACATATTTTGCCGATGTGGTGGCAATGTTTCATGTTTTTAATGCAAGCCTAAGCGGTAGAACAGATTCCATTCGTAACATTGCCTATATCTGGAATCCCAAACTAAACATTTACTATGTAGCCGCAAAAGAAACGATGCAGTCTGGTTTACTACCTAAAATCCTTTCATATGCCGGCGCGATTACTGTGGAACGCACGTGGCGTGAAAAGGGGAAAAACATTCAGCGAAATGTAAATTTAAGTGACACAGAGAACATAGGTATTGCGCTTGAAGACGGATGGGTAATTACATTTCCACAAGGCACTACTAAGCCATGGAAACCCATTAGAAAAGGAACAGCACACATAATAAAACAATACAAGCCCATTGTTATTCCTATTGTAATAGATGGTTTTAGACGTTCTTTTGATAAAAAAGGATTAATGATTAAAAAGAAGGGAATACTTCAATCAATGGTGATTAAAGAGCCCTTGGAAATTGATTATGACAATGATTCTGTTGAAGAGATTGTAGAAAAATTAGAATACGCAATTGAGCAACATCCTTCATTTATAAAAGTGATTCCTCAGGAAGAATTAATAGCGCAAGAAGAATTGAATAAATACCGTAATTGGAATTATTAATTGAGCTTAATTTTAACCTTTAGACTTCCATTTTTTTTAACTCTTCGTAATTTCGCAATAATTTTTTCAAGAGTATTCCATAAAGTAATCTATAAAAAAGCCATATAAAAATTAAGGCAATAAATACCATTACTAGACAAAGAAATATCATAAGTGGCCAAAAATAATCGGGCAAAACACCATTGTTTTCAGCAAGTATTTGTTGTGTGAAATCTGTTTGTAAATACCCTATACAAAGAAGCGTGCTATAAATTCCAGATAAACCAAGAAGAATTGCGATATAAGTTTTCACCGTTTTTCGGGTCTTAAGAATAGATTTCATCAGATTACGAGTGCTTTCGGTAACACTAATTTCTTTATAATTTTTGTAGAAAAGATAGATGTAGTAAGCAACTATCACATACGATAAAATATATGTAACAATAGTGATTTCTGTTTGTCCTATTCTATCTAATTCTTCCCAGTATTCTTTATCTGCAGCAAAGAGGGTAAATAACAAACCAATGAGTATTTCACTTAGGCTTATATAAAAGATCCATTTAACAATGGAAGATGATCTTTTCCAGATCATTTGATAAATTTCATCGTAAGAAAGTTTGGGAAGCGAATGTTCTTTGCTCTGCCAGTCTTTCTTTAAAAGATCAAGTTCATTCATATTAAGGGTTCAATATGGTTCTTAATTTTGTTTTTATCCGGTTCATTTTAACGCGGGCATTTACTTCTGTGATACCTAATGTTTCTGATATTTCTGTATAATTCTTGTCTTCTAAATATAGAAATACCAATGCTTTTTCAATATCGTTTAATTGCTTAACTGCATCATACATTAGTTTCAAATGTTGTTCTTCCGTATCGTCGTATTCTTTTGCACTTATTTTGTATACCACACTTTCAAAGTCTTGTGTTTTTAGACTTCTTTTTGACTTTCTGTAAAGTGTGATGGCTGTGTTAAGAGCTACACGATACATCCATGTGCTAAATTTTGAGTCGCCTCTAAATTTTGGATATGCTTTCCACAGTTGTATGGTTATTTCCTGAAAAAGATCTTTATGCGAATCTTCATCATTGGTATAAATACGACATACTTTATGAACTATGTTTTGGTTACGCTCCAGTGCCGTTACAAAATTATGTTCAAGTTCTTTATTCACTAAAGTTGGTTAGATAGTTTTCTATTATTAGTAGTTCAACTTATTAAAAAGTTACACTAATGATTGTTTTTTTTGTAAAAATAGCAGTAATCAATCAGCTATGAAGTGTATTTTAATTTTGAGCACTTTATTTCTTAGAAAAATAGCTAAAATGCATTTCATTAATTTATATAAAATATAAACATAGGATACTTACTTAAAATCTATGTTAATTGTTAATTTTGCGGTAGAAGTAATACAAATGAATATACCCAGAACAAGTAATCCAAGAATAGTCATAGTAGGCGGTGGGTTTGGAGGAATTTCTCTAGCAAAAAAATTAGGGAAACAAGAAGTACAGGTAGTATTGTTAGATAAACACAATTATCATACATTTCAACCACTACTTTATCAAGTTTCTACTGGTGGATTAGAACCAGATTCTATAGCCTATCCTATTCGTAAAATCTTAAAGGATTATCCTGAATTCTATTTTAGACTCGCAAATGTAGAAGAGATCCAGCACGAAAAAAATAGTCTTAAAACAGATATAGGTAATCTTTCTTATGACTACTTAATACTTGCCACGGGATCTGAAACAAATTTTTTTGGGAATCAGGAAATTGAGCTTCATAGTATGGCAATGAAAACCATACCACAATCTTTAAATCTTAGAAGCCTTATATTAGAGAATTTTGAACAAGCCATTTTAACTTCAGATCTCAATGAGCGAAATGCTTTGATGAATTTTGTAATTGTAGGAGCAGGGCCAACAGGCGTAGAATTGGCAGGGGCGTTAGCCGAAATCAAAAAGGGTATCTTACCCAAAGACTATCCAGATCTTGATATCCGAAAAATGCAAATAAACCTAGTTCAAGGATCAGAACGTGTACTGGATGCAATGAGTATTCAGGCGTCTAAAAAAGCGGAAGACTTTTTAGAAGCATTAGGCGTACAGGTATGGAAAAAAGTGAGAGTTACAAATTATGACGGTAATTTAGTAAGTACGAATACCGATTTACATTTTGAAGCCGCAACGCTTGTTTGGGCTGCTGGCGTAAAAGGAGCCACTATTAAAGGGTTTGACGCAGGTGACTTTATAGCTAGGGGAAATAGAATAAAAGTAAATAAATTCAATCAGGTAGATGGATTTGAGAATATATTTGCTATTGGTGATTTGGCGTGTATGATAGATGAAGATTATCCATTTGGGCATCCTATGATGGCCCAACCTGCCATGCAACAAGGGAAGCACTTAGGAGATAATTTTGAACGCCTATTAAATAAAAAAGAAATGAAACCTTTTAGTTATTTTGACAAAGGTTCTATGGCCACCATTGGAAGAAACAAGGCAGTAGTTGATCTACCTAAATTTAGATTTCAAGGCGTTTTTGCTTGGTTTGTATGGATGTTTGTTCATTTATTTTTTCTTATTGGGTTTAGAAATAGAATGGTTGTTTTTATAAATTGGGTGTATAATTATGTGCGTTTTGATAGAGAAGCACGCTTAATAATAAGACCTTATAAAAAAAGTCGCAATAATCTTGCGAAGGCTAATCAAAACGTCTGAATTTTTTTTGTTCTCTCAAGATCCCCAAAATTATAAGTAACTGTGAGACTCCATAAAAAAACATGATTAGGAAGTTTTTATATGGAAAAGGAGTATAAAACATATTCAAGGCTAGAATACTTTCTGAAAATAGAAAAAGCAAAGCACCTGTAAATACCAGAATAAAACTGTAATGGTTAACCACTTTGTATCTTAAAAATGCAGCCTGAATCATGTTTAACACTGCAAATATATAAATCAATACAGGTACAAAGTATTCATTTAGTTTGTCATACATCAAATAGAAAATTGCAAAAAGGTAAATTGCAGATACCACTAAAAATGGATACGATTTATTGATCTCAATATTTGCACTGCGGTATAACACCATGCTATAGAATATATTTGCCATGAAAAAAGCAAATAGCCCAATGGGAAATGAATAAATTCTACTATCTTCTAGTAAAAAAATATCACCAAGCAGTAAACATAATAAACATAAGATAAGAAGTATTCGTTCTTTTTTATGCCGATTTTTACTGTTCAAGTAATAAAAGAGAAGCAGTGTAATGGAGAGGGCGGGTTTTGAATAAACTCGCAAAAACTGAAGCTCGCTATGATTATTAAATACTAAATCTGTACATAAAATCACTATAAAAAGAGGTATGAAATAATAACTCTTCACATTTGTTAGGTTTAGCCTGAGATTAGTTTTAAAGAATGCAAGATATAAAATACGAGTTGATAAGAACTAGCTTTTAAAGTTATTTACATTGCATTTATTGTTTTTTTTGTTGCAATTATACAGTTAAAGATAACGTTTTCTTACATTTTATTAGCGATTATTACGTAAAATGGAATATAATTTAAAATTAGTAAGGCATCTCCAAGCCCATTCAAAAGGCCCATAACTAAATTTTTTAAGCCATAACTTACTTAGATATATTTGTATTATTATGAATATAATAGAGATAAGAAAAATATATAGAATTCTAAATTCTCCTATATAACCAAAGCCCCAACCGTATAAAAATAAGGTGCCAAATATGGTTTGTAAGAGGTAATTTGTTAACGCCATTTTGCCATAATCAGTAAATTGACTTAAAAACTTATATCCCCATTGTTTGCGCCATGCCAAAATAAAAATACAGATAATTGCAAGCGTCATCACCAAATTAAGCATATCATAAAGATTAAGTCCAAACATAAACCGAAGACTTTTCATATTGAATCCGTTTTGCTCAGTTGACATTAAAAAGGTAGTTAACCCGGCAAAAACAAAAAACAATACGATACAAGCAACAAGGCTACGCTTAATCTTTTTTAAATAGTCTTCATAATTTAGGAATAAGTGAACTTTCCCAGCGATTAAACCTAAAAGAAAAAAACCAAAAGTGAGATATCCACGGGAGAAAACTCCAAACTGAAATTCCATCTTTTGTAGAAAACCGTCCACAGCATTTATCTTAAATACATCTATTAATGAGCCTTCTGAAATTATTTTAAAATAATTGAGAACATCAGGACTTTCAGGAGATAATTCAGTACTTGAAAAAATGGGATTACCCTGTGTGATATAATAAATTAAAATCCTGAATACTCCCAAGAAAATAAGAACACTTATAGCCAACGTCCAACGAACAGGAATACGATAAAAGGGAATAAGAAAAACACCGGCGATTGCATATACCGTAAGAATATCTCCTCTGTAGAATAGGTGATGCACATATCCAATACCAAATAGAATAACAATGCGCCATAGAAAACGGAGTCCATAATTTTTCCCTGCATCATGCGCACGACTCATTTGTAAAAAGAAACTAAGTCCAAATAAGAAGGAAAACAAAGCAAAAAATTTTCCTCTGATAAACAAAAAAATAAATCCATCTACAATTGAATCTATTGCGCCTGGGTGCACAGCTTCATTAAATGCCGTTGGTGCGGGACTTGCTAAATAATTTTCACTAAAATGGGCAATCACAATTCCTGCAAGCGCAAAGCCTCTTAATGCATCAATATTTTCAATACGTTGTTTTTTAATTTCCATATTTAATCTAATTTGTAGATAATACTTTGGTAAGGTCTAAGCTCAATTTGATCTTCGTTTTTTTTAATTACAGCATCATTTGAGATAATCAAGTACTTCTTCTTGAATGAAATCTTACTGATATCAAACAAAGTATTCACTTGAGAGAAACTTAATAGAATTAAATATTTTTTGCTACTCATAGTTCTTAAGTATGCATAAATGGCTTCATTTTTCTCGTCCAATAACTCATAATCGCCATACACTAGCGTAAGATGTTCTTTACGAACTTTTACCATAGCTCGGAAATAGTTGAGAACAGAAGTAGCATCTTTCTCTTGCTCTGCTACATTGATTCCTTTCTTATAATTTTCATTGAGTTTGATCCAAGGATTTCCTTCTGTGAATCCTGCATTTTTAGTGCTATCCCAATGCATTGGAGTGCGTGCATTGTCTCTTGCAGCTTCTTTTTCATTTTCAATAAAAGCTTCAAGATCATCAGCGTTATGTGCAGCAGCATGATAAGCATTTAAGGTATTGATATCTCGATAATCTTCAATACGCTCAAACTTAACATTCGTCATTCCAATTTCGTCACCAAAATAGAAATAGGGAGTGCCACGCATAGTTAGTAAAAAAGTTTGAAGCATTGTAGCAGAATTATGCCAGAATTCTGGATGGTCATTCCCCCATCTAGAGACGCTTCTTGGGAAATCATGATTACTTAAGAACATACTTCCCCATCCTTTTTTTTCAAAAGCTCTATCCCAAGCAGAATGTATTTTCTTAAATTCGGTAAGCTTCCAGCGATCTTTTCTCATTTTAAAAACTTCCCCAGGCGCTCTATCCAGTGACATTAAATCAAAGTGAAAAAACATATTGAGCTCTTTGCGGTCTTCATCTACAAAAGACAACGCATCTTCTAAAGTTACCCCAGGAGCTTCGCCTACGGTCATCACATCATATTTAGAAAGTACTTCTGTATTCATTTCATTTAAAAACTCATGCAGCCTTGGTCCGTTTGCGTAATAACTTATAAAATCACCCTTATATTTTTCAGGCAGTTCTGGGTAATTAGTGTCTTTTGAAATAAATGAAATAACATCCATTCTAAATCCGTCCACTCCTTTTTCAAACCAAAAGGTCATCATATCATAGATTTCCTTCCGCAACGCTGGGTTCTCCCACTTTAGGTCTGGTTGTTTTACAGAGAAATAGTGTAAATAGTAGGCATCTGTATGTTCGTCATACTTCCATGCATTTCCTTCTACATCAAAATAACTCCATCTTTTAGGGGGGATACCTTTTTCAGCAGGCCACCAATGAAAATAATCACGATAACTGCTGTCTCTGGAACTTTTAGACTCTTTAAACCATTTGTGTTCGTCACTACAATGATTTACCACTAAATCCATTAGAAGCTTAATTCCTCTTTCATGTAAACCTTTAAGGAGTACATCAAAATCTTCCATAGTTCCAAATTCATCAAGAATATTTCTATAGTCACTTATGTCATAACCATTGTCATCATTTGGAGAATCATATATAGGATTTAACCAGATAATATCTACACCCAAACTTTTGATATAGTCTAATCTGCTAATAATACCTCTTAAGTCACCTACACCATCTCCATTACTATCTTGAAAACTTCTTGGGTAGATTTGATAAACAATTCCTTCTTTCCACCAATTATGCTGAAATTGATTTGATAAACTCATAGATTTAAATTGTTTCTTGGGTGATATTCATTGATCACTTTGGAAAGATAACTTCTTTCCACATGCATATAGACTTCTGTAGTGGTAATACTTTCATGTCCTAACATTTGTTGAATGGCTCTTAGATCTGCTCCATTCTGCAAAAGATGAGTTGCAAAAGAATGCCGAAAAGTATGTGGACTAATACTTTTCTTGAGTCCGGCAGCTTCTGCCAATCTTTTTATAATAGTAAATATCATGGCACGAGTGAGCTTTTTACCCCTTCTGTTAAGATACAAAATATCTTCATTTCCCTTTTGAATATTTTGATGAAGTCTAATACCTTTTATGTATAACGTCATAAATTTTTGGGTAGGCTGGCTCAAAGGAACTAGTCTTTCTTTGTTTCCTTTACCAGTTACTTTAATAAAGCCTTCTTCAAAATACAGATCAGATAAACGTAAGTCTGTTAGCTCAGATACTCTGAGTCCGCAACCATATAAAGTTTCAAGAATAGATCTGTTTCTTTCTCCTTCTGGTTTACTTAAATCTATTGTTTTAATAAGTAAATCAATTTCGTTCTGGCTTAAGGTATCTGGAAGCTTTCTACCTATTTTAGGGGCTTCAATAAGTGCTAATGGATGATCTTCTCGATAATTTTCAAAAACCAAATAATTGAAAAAACTTTTCAATCCAGATATAATTCTTCCCTGAGATCGAGGATTTACCTCTTTTGCTATTTGATAAATAAAAGATTGGATAGTTTCATAACCTATGGTAACAGGAGATTCCTCAATGTTGTTACATTCTAAAAAAACAATGAGTTTTTTAAGATCTAAGCAGTAATTGGTTACTGAATTGGAAGACAAACCTCTTTCTATTTTTAGATAGTTTTGAAAATCTTTTAAGGCATGTTCCCATTTCATAGCTTAAAAATAGAATTTTATTTATTCAAATTTGGTTTACTTCAAAAAATAAAAGTGAATCTGTATTATTAAAGATACTTAAGTTACTCAGTTTACTTCTTAATCAATATAAAGAATGTACCTATTTGGGTAAATACATTTTAGTTTTAAAGGATAAATAACTTAACTTATTTTTTAATCTAATTAAATTATGAATATTCTAAATAAAAGAATCAAATCATGCTGTTAGTCAAGATTAAGGGAAGCACTTTTTGACTGATAAATGAAGTGGAGAAGTAGTTCCATAGGTGAGTTGCTATAATAAAGAAAAGATGCTAATGCAGGATTCTATGATTTCTCAGCAGTTAACCTATACTCCAGGTAACCCTGCCAAAGTTTTAGTACGTTATTTTCTTTTTTTTAACATTTTTAACAAGTAGTATGAACATTTTAAATTATCAATAAGGGTGATAAAGTCATCTTTTTTTGAATTAAAAGAAACAAATAGTGTTTAAAATATAGAGAAACTATCAAAACAATAAAAAAGAGGCTAAATTCTTACAAAGAAAGTTTTTTTCTATAATTTTTGTTAAAAAATACCTGATTATTAGGGTAGAATTGAATAGAATGCTATGTTTGCGCCTTAATTTTAAACTTGACTTATTATGAAAAAATTGATTTTATTTAGTGTGTTTGCCCTCGCATTGGTAATGACTACTTCTGCGCAATCTTTTAAATTTGGTGCTAAAGCGGGTGCTAACTTTGCGAGCCTTAATGGCGATGGTGCTGATGGATTTGATGGCATAACAAATTTCCATTTTGGAGCTGTTGCTGAAATAGGAATTTCAGACAAATTTGCATTTCAACCAGAATTGTTATACTCTGCACAGGGTGCTTCATTTAGTGGTATAGATCTTAATCTTAATTATATTACCTTACCTCTTTTAGCTAAATTTAAAGTTTCAGAAGCGTTTAGTATTGAAGCAGGTCCTCAGGTAGGATTTTTAGTAAAAGACGAAATTTTAGGTGAAGATGTTGAAGCTGATTCATTTGACTACGGCCTTAATTTAGGTTTGAGCTATACGCTTGATAGCGGTTTATTTTTTCAGGGAAGATATAGTCTTGGATTAGCAGACATCGCTGAAGATGCAGATGCTAAAAACGGAGCTTTCCAATTGTCTGTAGGATATTTCTTTTTATAATACAACGAATTAAATTTAAATATTTAAAAGCGGAAGGTTTTCTTCCGCTTTTTTTATGCCTTCACTTTTGCTACTTTTACGTTCTTAATAAGACAAAATGAAACTGATTATCATAAACGGGCCTAATTTAAATTTATTAGGTAAAAGAGAACCCGAAATTTATGGAACCGAAACCTTTGAGGATTTCTTTAGATCGTTACAAATGAAATTTAGAGCTATAGAACTCGAGTATTTCCAATCTAATATTGAAGGAATTTTGATAGACAAGTTACAAGAAGTGGGTTTTAGTTATGATGGTGTTATACTAAACGCCGCTTCCTATACGCATACTTCTGTAGGCATTGGTGATGCTGTAAAGGCAATTAAGACACCTGTTGTAGAAGTTCATATTTCTAATACTTTTGGACGGGAAGCATTTAGACATCAATCTTATATTTCTGCGGGAGCAAAAGGAGTGATACTTGGTTTTGGTATGCAGAGTTATGAACTGGCTATTAAAAGTTTTATCAAAGAATAACTTCAACGATGCTAATTTTAAATGAAAAATCCGGATTTTTATAATTATATATTGATTGCTTAATCTTTAGAGATGAATTACTTCATCATAGGCATCTGCCACCGCTTCCATAACGGCCTCACTCATGGTAGGGTGAGGGTGAACTGCCTTAAGAACTTCGTGCCCTGTAGTTTCTAATTTTCTAGCAACCACCGCTTCTGCTACCATATCTGTTACCCCAGTACCAATCATATGGCAACCTAGCCATTCACCATATTTTGCATCAAAAATAACCTTTACAAAGCCTTCAGGATTTCCACTTGCTTTGGCCTTTCCAGAAGCAGAAAAAGGAAATTTCCCAACTTTAATTTCATACCCTTTCTCTTTGGCTTGTGCTTCTGTTAAACCAACAGAAGCTATCTCTGGGTTGCAATAAGTACACCCAGGAATATTTCCATAATCAAGGGCATCTACATGCATTCCTGCAATTTTTTCTACACATAATATTCCTTCGGCAGAAGCAACATGTGCCAAGGCTTGGCCTGGAGTAACATCGCCAATAGCATAGTATCCAGGAATATTGGTTTCATAATAATCATTCACCAAAATTTTATCTCTATCTATAGCAATTCCGGTTTCTTCAAGTCCTATATTCTCAATATTGGATTTAATACCAACTGCAGATAATACGATGTCTGCATCCAGTATTTGTTCGCCTTTCTGAGTTTTTACGGTTGCTTTAACGCCATCACCAGAAGTATCTACCTGAGTTACTTCGGAGGAAGTCATAATATTGATACCACTCTTTTTAAAACTTCTTTCTAACTGTTTAGAAATTTCTTCATCTTCAACGGGTACTATTCTAGGTAGGTACTCTACAATGGTAACTTCTGTACCCATAGAATTATAGAAATATGCAAACTCAACGCCAATAGCGCCACTACCAACTACGATCAACCTTTTTGGTTGAGAAGGCAATGTCATTGCCTTTCTGTATCCAATAACTTTTTTTCCATCTTGGGGAAGACTTGGGAGTTCTCTGGATCGAGCTCCGGTAGCAATTATTATATGGTCTGCCTGATATTCTGTTACCGTTCCATCTTTATCCTTAACATCTACTTTTTTTCCTGGCTTCACGGAACCAAATCCTTCAATAACATCAATCTTATTCTTTTTCATTAAAAATTGAACACCTTTGCTCATTCCATCTGCTACATTCCGACTTCTTTTAACAACTGCGTCAAAATCTTTATCATATTCATAAACTTTCAAGCCATAATCTTTAGCATGCTTAAGGTATTCAAAAACCTGAGCCGATTTTAATAAAGCTTTTGTAGGGATACAGCCCCAATTAAGACAAACACCTCCAAGGCTTTCCTTCTCAATCACAGCAGTTTTAAACCCTAATTGAGAGGCTCTGATAGCGGTTACATAACCGCCAGGACCACTACCTAAAACTATGATATCGTATTTACTCATGATGTAGATTTTTATTTGCTAATTTTTCGGTCACGAAGTTAAGCAATAAGTTTTTAAGGACTAAATTTTTATACATTTTTAGCCTTTTATAAAACAGAAGTATCAGTTTTTGTTTTATTTAAATCAATGAAAGAAAAGCCTCATCTGCCAGATGCTTCGCCTGCTGTAAATCTTCTGCAAATTTTTATTCTATGGAGAGGTTGAAGACTGCTATATTCTTTGCAATTGTAGCATAGGAAAGAAAATTGGTTGGGCGAATTAGCATTCATAATGGTGCCGGAATGTGAATAAAAAAAACAGCTTCCTATTTTAGGAAGCCGTTAGTAGTTATTTTTTTTCGTCAAAATTGATACTTGCGGAGTTTACACAATATCTCATGCCTGTTGCTGTGGGACCATCATCAAAAATATGACCTAGGTGACCTCCACAATTTGCGCACACAATTTCGGTTCTGATCATTCCAAAAGTAATATCCTTATGATATTCTACCGTTCCCTCAATGGCATCATCAAAACTTGGCCAACCACATCCACTTTCAAATTTGCTATTGCTTTTAAAAAGTTGAGTATTGCATGCTTTGCATTGATAAATACCTTTCTCAAAGTGTAAATTATATTCTCCAGAATGTGGACGCTCTGTGCCTTTTTCTCTAATAATACGATACTCATCAGGCGAAAGTTGTGCTTTCCATTCTGCGTCACTTTTTTGAATGGCGTATTTTTTATTTTCCTTCATCTTCTGGTTTAAAGTTTAAAGCTGCTGAGTTTATACAATGTCTCTTTCCAGTTGTGTCTTGAGGCCCATCATTGAATACATGACCTAAATGGCCTCCACAAACCGCACAAGCCACTTCTGTTCTGGACATTCCATAGGAATTGTCAGTTATATATTCCAAATTTTCATCGAAGCCACGATCAAAAGAAGGCCAGCCTGTACCACTGTTAAACTTATGTTCACTTTTATATAAGGGTGATTTGCATCCTGCACATTGGTAAACACCTGATTCGTAAAACTTGTTATATTTTCCCGTGAATGCTCTTTCCGTACCATTTTGTCTTAGAATATAGTATGCTTTGTCTGAAAGTTGTGCTTTCCATTCCTCGGGTGTTTTATTCACAGCATAGGTTTTTTCCTGCTCCTTTTTTTGCCGTTCTTTTTTTTGTGCATTGCCATTACAACCTGCCAGTGTTACAACCGCAATGGCCAAGATAATTTTATTCATAATCAACTTTTTAACAAATTTAGGAATTCACTTTATCCCTTGGTCGTAATAAAACCATAAATTTTACAAAAGACTTCAAAATAAAATTTACTGTTCACGAGTCATTTTTATAATATCAATCTCGCTTTTACCCATGGCTTTCATTACTTGAGAAAAGTTAGATAGATCTACGTTTGATGCTTGCCCAAATTCTGCTGGAACTACTACAATTCTAAATATTTGGTTTTGCGTAAAGCCATCTGGGGTTAATGATAAATCAAAATTTCCATCTAAAAATAGAGCTACATCAAAAAAAGTATGATTAAAACTATACAGCAATGTGCCTTCATTTAAAAAGAAAGTTTGCGGTAAGGGTGTCCAGATATCTGCTTCACCTCCGTTGCCGTCTCCGGTTACATCTTCTAATAAGTACACTAAAATAGCATCAGACTCAAATACTTCAAAATTTGTAGGGAAATCAAAAGAAGCTGAAAAATCATTTCCTTGATTGAAATTTATAGCGGGAGTTTCAAATACAGTTCCTAAAAGAGATTCACCATCCAGACCATCTAACCCATCAAAACCGGGAGGACCTGGGTCACCTTCACAAGAGATAAAAAGAACAGAGAATGCTAAGAGTAATTTTCCAAAATGTTTCATAATGTTATTAAATTTTTAGGTTCTATTGATATATTGCATAGTTTTATCAACAACCGTACCATTTCCTAAGATTTTACGATGACCTAGGCCGGAGGTAATAAATATTTCTGATTTGGAAAGGTTTTCATGAAGGTGATAGGCACATTTTACAGATACCTCTTTATCATCTTTGTCATGAATAACTAATACAGGGATGTTTACAAATTTAGCTGCTTTGCTAGCGGAGTAATCATTCATGAGTTCGTTGGTTCTTTTCTCAAAAATATCTTGCATTAAAAATCGTACTTGAGGTCTTAATTCAAGGTTTCTGATAAAGTCGTCCATTATATCGGTTACAATATCGCCACTACCAATAATAACAATTTTTCTTGTAATCATTCCCTGAGCAATCGCATTGAGCAACGTCATTCCTCCTAACGAATGGCCAATGGCCCCGTAAAACGGACCATATTTTTTGGATAAGAATAGGGCAGCTTCTATAAACTCTTTAATATCGGTTGTTTTTCCAGTGGCTTTGCCATGGGCAGGCGCATCAAAGCTAATAGTTTGATAGCCAAGTGCGACTAACTTTTCGGCAAATTTAACTAATTGTGTACCGCGTCCACTCCATCCATGCACTAGCAAGATCTTTTTTTGAGAGGTTCCAAATTTATAAACGCAGATTTGTTTTTTACTATGCGGGAGATTCAAAAAGGTTTGTTTACTCTCTTTATCCATTGAAAATTCTCGCCTAGGGATGGCATGCTTGAAAGGGGTTATAAAAAGGCGTGCAGCAAATTTAGCAACCAATTTTAAAGAGAAAAGTTGTAATAATTTTCCAGTGAATAAGATACTCTTGGGAACTTTTAATACTGATTTGTTTTCTTTTTTTATAGCTTCTTTGGTCATCACTTAGTTAATTAGACTGCAAGTTATTTATTTAAAACCTTTTTTATATTTTTAACGAATACTAAAGTTTAAAAAAATGTGGAGCCAAAAAAGAGTAATTATTGAAAATGTTTCACCTCAACTGGATGGAGGTCTTTTTTATATCAAAAGGGTTGTGGGAGAAAAAGTGACAGTAATTGCAGATGTTTTTTCGGACGGGCATGATGTTATAGAATGCGCCGTTAGGTTTAAACATGAAAAACAAAAATTGGCAGAAGAAGTTCGCATGCTGCCTAAAGGGAATGATGTTTGGGAGGCGGAATTTAGGGTTGATGAACAAGGATACTATACGTATTATATTGAAGGCTGGGTAGACTATGCATTAAATTGGCAACATGGTATTGAGCGTAAAATTGAAGATGGTCAAAAAGTAACTTCAGAGTTATTGGAAGGTGTTGAATATATTAAAAAAGTGTTACCTAAAGCAACGGCAGATGAACAAAAATATTTAGATAACCTGTTACATTGGTTTCAATCAGATACGGCATATGAGCAAGCAGTAGAAGAAGCGGGATCATCAACTCTCAAGACTTTGTTTAAAAAATATCCAGAAAAACTGTTGGTAAATACTTCACCAGAATTAAAAGTTTACGTTGACAGACTCAAAGCTCGTTTTTCTACTTGGTATGAGTTTTTTCCTCGTTCTTCTGCGCAAGAAAAAGGAAAACATGGTACATTTAAAGATTGCGAGCGACTGCTTCCAAGAATCGCAGATATGGGATTTGACATTTTGTATTTCCCGCCAATACACCCAATAGGAGAGGTAAACCGTAAAGGTAAAAATAATGCAACCAATGCAGAAGATGGAGATGTAGGATCTCCATGGGGTATAGGTTCTCATTTGGGAGGACACAAATCTACACATCCTGAGTTAGGCTCTATAGAAGACTTTAAGTCTGTAGTGAATAAAGCAAAAGAGCTCGGTATAGAAGTAGCTATGGATTTTGCATTGCAAGCAGCTCCAGATCATCCTTATGTTAAAGAACATCCTTCATGGTTTAAATGGAGGCCAGATGGTACAGTACAATATGCAGAAAACCCACCAAAGAAGTACCAAGATATTTTACCTATTTATTTTGAGAGTGAAGACTGGAAGAATTTATGGAAGGAATTATTAGATATCATGATGTTCTGGATCAAAGAATGTGGTATTCACGTATTTCGGGTTGATAATCCGCATACAAAACCTTTTTATTTTTGGGGATGGCTTATTGCCAAAGTAAAGGCAAAGTACCCTGATGTCTTATTTCTTTCTGAAGCATTTACAAGACCTAAGGTAATGCAGGAACTAGCCAAACAAGGTTTTACGCAATCATATACATATTTCACGTGGCGTAATTCTGCACAGGAGATTAAAGAGTATCTATCAGAGCTTACACAAACTTCTCAGAAGGAATATTTTAGACCCAATTTTTGGCCAAATACACCAGACATTAATCCATATGCCTTGCAAGGTGCTAATGAAGCTCAATATTTACAAAAATACTTTTTAGCAGCAACCTTAAGTTCAAATACAGGTATTTACGGGCCAGTTTTTGAGCAAATGGTGTCAGAACCAATGCCAGGGAAAGAAGAATACAAAGATTCTGAAAAATATCAAATACGTCATTGGGATTGGAATATAGAAAATAAACTCACTAGTGTAATTAAAAAGGTTAACGAATCTAGAAAACAACATCCTTCTTTGCAACAAACTCAAAACATTATCTTTTGTGAAACAGATAATGATAATATATTGGCTTATTTAAAGTTTGATGATGAGCGAAAAGATTATACCTTAATGGTCGTTAATTTAGATTCTTACTACAAGAGCCAAGGTTGGATAAAATTGCCACTAGCTGAACTCAATACAAGAGAGGGTCAACAATTACATATTAATGATACCATTACCGGAAGCAGCTATGTATGGGATAAAGAATGGTGTTTTGTAGAATTACACCCCGCGCTGCCGTTTCACCTTTTTAAAGTACATAAGTAATGAGTCATAAAGCAACCGACCAAGACACCTTTAAAACGCCATTTTCTTTTAAGACTAAATGGGAGAATGCTTTTAATAGTGATGAATTTCTCAAAGTATTTTCTGAAGATATTTTAGAAGATTATATTATAAAAAAGCGTTGGTATGCAGGCAAGGCGAGTACTTTAAAATATATTGAAATCATAGATTATTTTAAAATTGTTTCGGAGACCAAGTTGTATTTTGGAGTTCTTTTAGAGGTAAATTTTAAGGAAGCTTTTTTTCAAAATTACTTTATGCCACTTTCCTTTTGTTTAAAAGAAAACCTGAATACTAATACGGTAATTACCCCTATAAGTTTTGACGGCAAAGAAGGGTATATAATGGATGCCTTACATGAAGAAGAATTTAGAAAATTGTTGTTTGAAAAGATATTGTATGCCGATCCTTATCAAAAAGGACAGAAAATACAGTTTCATAAAGGATTGAAGTTAAAAGAAACTGCTTATAAATCTTCCAGCTTTATGGGGGTTGAACAAAGTAATACTTCCATCGTGTTTAATGACCATTTTGTCCTCAAATTATTTAGACGTATTTATATTAATACAAATCCTGACTATGAAATAAGTCGTTTTTTAACAGAGCGTAGTAATTTTAATAATACCCCTGCTTATCATGGCAGTATCAATCTTCAGCATGGTAAAGATGATACCATTACATTAGGTCTCATGCAAGAATTGGTACCCAATCAAGGAGATGCTTGGAAATATATGTTGGATGAGTTAGATAAGGTTTTTAGCAATCTGGAACGCAAGAAAATACAAATTTCAAAATTACCCAAAATCTCTTTATTTAAGCGATTAAAAATAACGGATATTCCACCAGAAATTATTGATTGGGCAGGTTTAAACTTGTTCATTAGAATTAAACAATTAGCGTTGCGAACTGCAGAAATGCACATTGCTTTAGGAAGTGAAATACAAGATACCTCTTTCACTCCTTCCAATTATAATAGTGATTACACCGTATGGCTAAAAAACCGTTTAATTTATCAATTTCAAAATCGATTAAATACTATTGAAAATAATTTACATAAGCTTGATGGGCTAGCATTAGAACTAGCACAACAATTTTTAGAGCGTAAAAAAGAAATTAGAAAAAAGTTTTTAGAATTTGACTGGACTAAACTAAAAAGTGAACGCATCAGAATTCATGGAGATTATCACTTGGGTCAAGTATTGGTAAAAGGTGATGATTTTTATCTTTTAGATTTTGAAGGAGAACCAGAGAGTACCATACGTGACCGAAAAGTAAAACAACCACCACTTAAAGATGTTGCGGGAATGTTTAGATCTTTTCATTACGCAATTTATTCTACTATTTTTAATAATTCTGAAAATTATGAACATGATAAGAATGATTTGTTTAGAGCAGGCGAAATTCTCTACAGATTCATGGTAGGTGTATTTTTGGAAACTTACATAGACAAAGCACAAAGGGAAAACCTTAATATTGGCTACAGTCATGAGATTAAGTTTTTATTAAAATATTGTCTATTGGAGAAGGCAGTATATGAATTAGGCTATGAATTAAACTCCAGACCAAGATGGGCAGTTATACCCTTAGAAGGTATAGCAAGTATAATGAATTATAACCAACCAAAATAACATGAGTAATGTACAAGTACACAGTTTATTCACTGATTTCGATATTGCTTTATTTAAGGCAGGAAAACATTATCGCCTTTATGAAAAATTAGGCTCTCATGTTATTGAAATAGATGGAGTAAAGGGAACCTATTTTGCAGTCTGGGCACCTTCTGCTAAAAGTGTATCCGTAATAGGAGATTTTAACTATTGGTTAGAAGGAGAACATTTGCTAAACGTACGCTGGGATTCTAGCGGTATCTGGGAAGGTTTTATACCGGGTATTGAGCAAGGTACTTTATATAAGTATAAAATACACTCATCTCATAACGATATTAAAACAGAAAAGGCAGATCCATTTGCACGTTATTGTGAACAGCCTCCTAGCACCGCATCTGTAGTGTGGAGCTTAAATTATGATTGGAGCGATAAAAAGTGGATGAGCCAAAGAGAGAAAAAAAATAGTCTCAACGCGCCTTATTCTGTTTATGAAGTGCATATTGGATCTTGGAGGAAAAAATTAGAAGAAAACAGAAGTCTTACGTATCTGGAATTGGCAGATGAACTTGTAGCATACGTTAAAGAGACAGGATTTACTCATGTAGAGTTTATGCCTATTATGGAATACCCTTATGATCCTTCATGGGGATATCAACTAACCGGTTATTTTGCACCAACTTCACGATTTGGTACACCAGAAGAATTTATGGTTTTGGTAGATAAACTTCATCAAAACGATATAGGTGTAATTCTAGATTGGGTGCCTTCTCATTTTCCTGAAGACGCCCATGGACTAGGTCTTTTTGATGGAACTCATCTATATGAACATCCAGATAGAAGAAGAGGGTATCATCCAGATTGGAAGAGTTTGATATTTAATTATGGACGAAACGAAGTACGCTCATTTTTAATTAGTAATGCAATTTTTTGGTTAGATCAATATCATGCTGATGGATTGAGAGTTGATGCAGTAGCTTCTATGCTATACTTAGATTATTCAAGAGAAGACGGAGATTGGGAACCTAATATTTATGGAGGTCGAGAAAATTTAGAAGTGATTTCATTTTTTAGAGAGTTGAACGAAGAGGTCTATAAGAACTTCAAGGGTGTTCAAACCATTGCTGAAGAATCAACTGCTTTCCCTATGGTCTCAAGACCAGTGTATTTAGGCGGATTAGGATTTGGTATGAAATGGATGATGGGATGGATGCATGATACGTTGGAATATTTTAAAAAAGAACCCATCTATCGCAGGCATCATCAAAATGATATCACCTTTAGTATGACGTACACTTTTACAGAAAATTTTATGCTTCCCTTATCGCATGATGAGGTTGTTCACGGTAAAATGTCCATTTTAGGTCGTATGCCAGGAGATGAATGGCAACGTTTTGCCAATCTTCGGGCTATGTACAGCTATATGTTTACGCATCCGGGAGCCAAATTATTATTTATGGGAGCAGAGTTTGGGCAATCTAACGAATGGAACTTTGAAGAAAGTCTTGATTGGCATCTACTTCAATACGACTACCATGCAGGTATTAAAAAGCTAATAACAGACTTAAATAAACTCTATAAAAACTATCCTGCACTTTATGAGAAGCAATTTGATGCAGACGGTTTTGAGTGGATAGATCATAATGATGCTCAAAATTCTGTGCTTTCTTACTTGAGAAAAGGAAATGATGACAAGGAAAATTTATTAATCGTTTGTAATCTAACTCCCGTAGTGAGAGAAGATTATAAAATTGGCTTGCCTGCTAAATGTACGCTTAATCAAATATTCAATAGTGATTTTAAAAAGTATGGAGGAAGTGGTGTAAGCAATAAGAAACAAATTGCTTCTAAGAAAAAGACTTGGCAGTTTCGAGAGCATTCCACTGAAATTATGCTTCCACCCATGGGAGTAGTTGTTTTTGAAATTTTATAAACATTTGTTTCATTTTAAAATCAAAAGCCTTTCATTTGTAGGCTATTGAAATAAAGAAAAAAAAATGATTACCAATACAGAGCTGGAGTTTAAAGGAAATTTATATCCTTCAAAAATTGTAAATTATAAAAAAGAAGTAGATCGCATATATTTTTATACAGAAAATAATGTGATTTTAGAAATAACAGTACTTAGAGATAGTGCAATTCATTTTCGATACGCTACAGAGAATCTTTTTGAACCAGACTTTTCTTACGCAATAGATCAAGAAGCTAATTTTGGATATAACCACTTAGAGGTCAATGAAGAAAAAACACAATTCTCCATTACTACCTCTAAAATAAAAATGACCGTTCAAAAGGAAAATCTTAAGATTGCGATTTTCGATCTTGATGATAATCTGATTAATCAAGACGAATCTGGTTTTCACTGGGAGGAAAACTATGAGTATGGAGGTAATATTGTTAAAATGAGTAAAATGAGCGGAGAGGCAGAAAGCTTCTACGGTCTTGGCGATAAAGCAACTCATGTAAATTTAAAAGGTAAAAGAGTACATAATTGGTGTACAGATCAATATGCATTTGGAAAAGAGCAAGAGCCACTTTACAAAACAATTCCTTTTTATGTAGGACTTCATCATAAAGTAGCATACGGAATTTTTTTTGACAACACATTTAAAACACATTTTGACTTCTGTCATGAGAGACGAAATATCACTAGTTTTTGGGCAGATGGAGGAGAAATGAATTATTACTTCTTTTATGGTCCATCTATACCTGAGGTGGTAGTAAGCTACACAGATTTAACTGGAAAACCAGAACTTCCCCCTTTATGGGCATTGGGATATCATCAAAGTAGATGGAGTTATTATCCAGAGAAGAAAGTTAAAGATATAACTGCAAAGTTTAGAGAATTAAAAATTCCTTGTGACGCTATTTATTTGGATATTGATTATATGGAAGGTTTTCGTTGTTTTACTTGGAACAAAGAATATTTTCCAGATCCAAAAAAAATGGTGAAAGAACTGTTAGATGATGGTTTTAAAACAGTGGTTATTATAGATCCGGGCATTAAAATAGATAAAGACTACAGCGTATACAATGAGGCCATTGAAAATGATTATTTCTGTAAAAGAGCAGATGGTCCATTTATGCGAGGAAAGGTTTGGCCCGGTGAATGTAATTTTCCTGATTTCACCAATCCAGAGGTACGCGAGTGGTGGGCCGGATTGTTTAAAGAACTCATTGCTGAGGTTGGAGTAAAAGCAGTGTGGACAGATATGAATGAACCTGCGGTTATGGAAGTGCCCACAAAGACATTTCCTTTAGATGTGCGTCATGATTATGATGGCAATCCTTGTAGCCATAGAAAAGCGCATAATGTTTATGGAACTCAAATGGCAAGAGCAACCTATGAAGGTGTTAAAAGGTTTTCTTTTCCAAAACGTTCTTTTGTTATTACAAGATCTGCCTATGCTGGAGCACAACGTTTTTGTTCTACTTGGACCGGAGATAATGTAGCCACCTGGGAACATCTATGGTTAGCAAACATACAAGTCCAAAGATTATGTATGAGTGGGATGAGTTTTTCAGGAACCGATATTGGAGGATTTGCAGAACATCCTACTGGAGAATTATTTGCAAGATGGATTCAGTTAGGAGTATTCCATCCTTTTTGTAGAGTGCATTCCAGTGGAGATCATGGAGATCAAGAGCCTTGGTCATTCGGAGAAGATGTAATAGATATCACTCGTAAGTTTGTGGAGTTAAGGTATCAATTGCTTCCCTATTTATACACTATGTTCTGGCGATATACAGAAGAAGGAGTGCCTCTTATTAAATCACTAGTATATTACGATCAAGAAGACACTCAAACACATTATAGAACAGATGAATTTATTTTTGGGGAAAAAATATTGGTATGTCCTGTGCTAGAACCCAACTCAAAAGGACGAAGAATGTACCTGCCCAAGGGTAATTGGTATAACTACTGGAATGATGAGTTGATCTCTGGTGGAAAAGAACACTGGGTGGAAGCAGATATTGACAGTATGCCGCTTTTTGTTAAAGAAGGAGCAATTATACCCAAATACCCAATTCAACAGTATGTGGGTGAAAAAGAAATAGATGAACTCACACTAGAAGTTTATTATAAAAGAGGCAAGGAGGTTTCTTCTGTTTATGAAGATTCTAATGATGGTTTTGATTATAAAAAAGGGCGTTATTGTTTAAGAACATTTAAACTTACTGGTAAGGAAAACGAATTAATTATTCAGCATCATAAAGTTGGTAAATATATAACTCCTTATCAAAAATTCACTTTGAAAATGCATGGACTTCCTTTTAAAATAAAAGCAATTCAATATGACAATGAAGAAATTCCGTTTAAAGACATCAAGATAAATGGGGATAATACCCTAGAAATTGATAAAGAATTTACTGAATTGCATATTATTGGAGCCTAAAAATTTGTAATTTTCAAATAAATTAGATGAAATGAAGAGATCAGTTATTTTATTTTCCTTTTTTTTCTTGGTACTTTCTTGTAAAACAAATCCGTTTACTGGAAAAAAGACATTAAATTTCTATCCTAATAGTCAGATATTTCCAATGGCTTTTCAACAGTACGATCAGGTATTGAATGAAAGTAAAGTGGTTAAAGGAACTAATGAAGCTACGCTAGTTACAAAAGTAGGACAACGTATAGCAAGTGCTGCTGAAAGATGGCTTACCGCTAATGGGTATCCTGCATATTTGAAAGACTACAGATGGGAATACAATTTGATAAAAGCAGATCAGGTAAATGCATGGGCAATGCCTGGAGGTAAAATAGCGGTATACACTGGTATTCTGCCAATTACGCAAACCGAAACGGGCTTAGCTGTTGTTTTAGGACATGAAGTAGCTCATGCTCTTGCAGATCATGGAGCACAACGCATGAGTGCCGGAACGCTACAACAGCTAGGTGCAGTGGCGGGAAATGTTGCTTTGAATAAAGATGATGAAAACAGACAGTTATTTAATACTGCATATGGCGTGGGTTCTAATGTATTAGGTATGTTGCCTTTTAGTAGAAGTCATGAATCTGAAGCAGATGCTATTGGAATTCAAATTATGGCAATAGCAGGGTATAATCCTTATGAAGCCGCAGAACTCTGGAAGCGGATGAAAGCAAAAAGTGGAGGTAAACAGCCGCCAGAATTCCTAAGCACACATCCATCAAATGATACCCGTATCAATAAGTTAGCACAGTTAGCACCAAAAGCGGTAGAAGAGGCTAAAAAGTATGGAGTGACTAAGTTTCAAAAATAAAATTGATAGTATTTAACTCTATAGAGATTAATTAAAAGCTGTTCATTTTGAGCAGCTTTTTTTAAATAGAAACTATGACAACACTTACTAAAGGAAGTAAAAAACTTCTTAATGCATGGGCGTTTTACGATTGGGCTAATTCCGTCTACAGTCTCGTAATCGCATCTGCTATTTTCCCGTTATTCTACGGGGCACTTTTTAGAGAAGCGCAGATAGAGAAAATAGAAGTATTCGGAGGGATGATAGCAAGAGCTCCCCTTATAAGTTATGTCACCGCTTTTGCTTTCTTAGTGGTTTCGGTATTATCGCCCCTTTTATCTGGAATAGCAGATTATGTTGGTAATAAAAAAGTTTTCATGAAATTTTTTTGTTACCTAGGGGCTTTGTCCTGTATTGCTCTCTATTGGTTTTCTTTAGAGCATATTTACTTGAGTCTTTTTTGTTATTTCTTAGCCCTTGTTGGTTTTTGGGGGAGTCTGGTTTTTTATAATTCTTACCTTCCTGATATTGCATTTCCAGAGCAACAAGATAAGGTGAGTGCCAAAGGGTATTCAATGGGCTATATTGGAAGCGTTCTTTTGTTGTTAATAAACCTTGCCATGATTTTAAAGTATGAATGGTTCGGTTTTGAAGGTGCTGGAACTCCTACTAGATTAGCATTCATTTTAACGGGTGTATGGTGGATTGGTTTCAGTCAGTATAGTTTTTATTATTTGCCAACCGGAACACATGAAGTTAAGAAAGTCACTCGCAAAATTATGCTTAATGGTTTTAGAGAACTCTCTGTTGTTTTCAATAAATTAAATGATTCTTTGCGATTAAAGCGGTATTTGATAGCTTTCTTTGTTTACAGTATGGGAGTACAGACTGTGATGTTAATTGCTACTTATTTTGGAGAAGAAGAATTAGAATGGGGGAGTGCAGATCAAAGAACTTCTGGCCTTATCATAAGTATCCTGTTAATTCAAATTGTAGCAGTATTGGGCGCATGGCTTACTGCAAAGGCTTCAGGAAGGTTTGGAAATATAAAGACTTTACTGGTGATTAATCTAATTTGGATTGTAATTTGTATTGTAGCGTATTTTGTAACTACTCCCAATGAATTCTATATAACTGCTGCTTTTGTGGGTATGGTAATGGGAGGAGTGCAATCTCTAAGTAGGTCTACCTACTCTAAGTTTCTACCCCAAACAGAAGATACTGCCTCTTTCTTTAGTTTTTATGATGTAGCTGAAAAAATTGGGATTGTGATCGGGATGGTTGTATATGGGTTTATTGCTCAGATTACAGGAAGTATGCGTTCTTCTATTCTAGCAATAGTTGTTTTTTTTGTTGGAGGATTTATACTTTTATTATTTGTTCCAAGAAAAAATGAAACCATCCCTTCTAAGATTGAATAGTTGAATAGAATTGCTAAAAAAGGTAATTTTTTTTTGCTTTTTTAACCATGTATTTTAACGATTCTTTTGGTACTTTGTCGATCTTGGTAATGCTAGTTGAATGTTAAAGTCTATATTCGTTTAACTTAAAATAGGAATATGAAACTATCAAGATTATTCCTACTATGCTGCATATCCCAAATTGCTGTTTTTATGTATTCTTGTTCCAGTGATTCTGATAATATCGGAGACTCAAACGAACAAATTATTACCGCCGATGAGAACTTTATTGAAGTTCAAGTGAATCGGCAAAATTTTCAACCAGATGAGGTTGCGGTAAATGCAGAGGGTGACTTTGTAAATATCGTAGGTACAGAGACCTCTTCAAACCGTTCAGTCTTCCTGACATTCAAGCTATTAGGTGAAGGTACATTGAATCTGGGAGATTCCTCGGAAAATCCTGAAGGCAATATTGCTGGTTTTTTACTTAATACAGAAAACAAAGGATACCTTACAAATGGTATTGAAGGAAACTGGGGTGAAATTAAGATTACCAAGCTGGATCTTGAGAATCGAAAAATTTCAGGTACTTTTCATTTTACGGCTTACGATCAAGAGTACAGACCTATAGTACTTGAAGACGGCTCTTTTATTGACGTATCTTATTAGTGTAAAAGAGTTACTCTTATTCGAATAGAAATTTCAATGATTTTATACAATTATAAAGTCGTTGGAATTTTATATACGGCTTATTTACTTATTATTTTGAAGAAAAAATTTAATTTGTATATTGCAGTTCCATAAATTATATTTCATGAAAAAAGTCCTGATTTTACTCGCTATCTGCTTGGTGGTTTCTTGTTCCTCAAAAGTAGATTTGGCTATTGATAATCCTACAAATGAAGCCGTGTTGATTTCTGTTGATTCTCTTTTGGTAGAAGTTCCAGCAAGACAAGTGGTATGGGTAGAAATGGGAAAGGGAGAGCACCAGATAAAGTTGGAAAATGACAGTGTCATTAAATACAATTTTACTCAAAATGTATACATGGTAAATCCTACACTAACCAAATATTTGATGTATGAGGAGTTCTATGGTAATACCATTTATCAAAACATGCATAAAAGTTCTATTCCTTTAAAGACCGTTAATTATCTTGGAATGGAAATTGAAGGAAATTATGAAATTGTAGAGGACGTTATCAATACAGTAAGGTGGGATTATGGTCCACGTGAGGTACTTCCTGAAACTGTTATGATAGAGGATGGAGATTTGTATACGATCTTAGTTAAATTGACAGACCCTATTGAATTATATGAAAGTATTCCTGAAGAAGGAGAGTAAAGCTGATATTAATTAATAATTTACAATATTTTGAGTATTGGCTATCACTACATTTGGGATATTCATGGTTGTGACGAAGCTACTATTTCGTTCACTCCTTTTATTGATGGTTTACTTCACGAGATTATAGATGAGTTAAACTTATCAAAAGTACAGTCGGCATTTAAACAATTTCAACCTGTTGGTGTCACAGGTTTTATTTTACTGGAAGAAAGTCATATAAGTATTCATACATGGCCAGAGCATAAATTTGCCGCAATAGATATTTTTTCTTGTAAACCAATTGAGATTTCTAAATTAAAAACGTATTTATTAGATAAATTTAGAGCAGACCTGATTGAAACTTCTTCTATGAAACGCGGAAGGATACCAACGCCATCTGTGAAATAAAATAATTTTACCAGAATCCTAAATCAATATAAAATGTGACATAAATTCACAATCATCTGTCATTATTTTTTGATCTTGAGTTCTTAGGTTCAGTGCAACAGGTTCTTCCATATAAAAGACCCCAGGTTGATAATAATAGTTTTCTTGATCTAATAATAGCGGGCAATAATCTTGAAAGATAAAATCTTGTTTCCCATAATCTCCCGTTGTTTCTGTTCGTTTACCTAGGGCTTTAATTTGAATGTTTTCTCCAATTCTCCCATATACCGGTTTTTTAACAAAGTCTCCTAATGATGGCTCATTCGTATACGTTTTTGCTATGAATTCTGAAGGAAAGTGCTTCGTAATATATGCTAAGAATTTTTTGTTCTGCCAAATAGAAGTATAAGGTGGATTCAAAACAATAACCAGATTTTTCACTATTAAATCGCTTACAATTTTAGCAAGTTCCGGTTCATCATTGAACATCCAATCCCACGGAATCATTTTAAACCAAACATCTACTATTTGATATTCTTCACCTACCTTATAGAAAATACCTTCTTCAGAAAACACTACATTTTCTAAATCTTCATAAAAAGGCTTGAACCCAGCTTGATAAGCTAGATCCAGAATGGGATTTACGTTCATTTTGTCTTCTTCATAACCAAAAGAAGAACCTAAAAAAACTGGATTTTCAATACCTAATTTTGCATGTAACTTTGTAAGTTTATTTACTAGTGCACTTTCTAAATGATTAAACATGCTGGAACCAGACTTTAACTGGGCAAATTGCAACGGTTGCCAATAAAGAGTTTCAGGTAATGTACTACAAGTGTCTGCATTGAATTCTATGACTTTTTCACCTTTCTTTTCAAAGCCACCATTGATATCAAATCTTCCATATAAAAATGTATGGTGCTCACGATTTTCCCAAGAATGATAAATACATTCATGAAAGAAAGATGGGATCCCTAGCAAGTCTAAGCTTTTTTCAGAGATAATTTTTTCAGTAGCTTTTTCAAAAATAGTAAATGCCTCCTGTGCCGTATTTTTAAACCGATCTACTTCATGACGGTAAATACCTAGTAATTCTTCTGAAAAATAATCTTCTTTAAGAAACCAATGAAGGTAATGAGGAATATTTTTCTTTTTTAGTTTTTTTATTTCACGGAATCTATTATCCCCCAAACGACCTAAAAGACTTCCCTTTTCCATACCCTGAAGATGACGCTTTAGGTGTTCTTACTGTCCTTCTTGTTGCAGTACTCTGAAGGTCGTTTTTAAGCCCGGTAGATTTATTAAATGCACTTTGCGTTTTATAATATTTGGAATTTGGAGCTACGCTTCCTAAATTATTTCTAAAAAGTGAAGAGGCAAGTGTATAATAAAGAATAGGACGTAAGGCAGAGTGATGGCGATTACTTTCTTGTTTGTCAGATTCAATCTTGGCAATAGATAAGGTGTCAATGCTTCCATCTAACGCATGTACTATAGCTATAGACTTACTTTTATCATCAATTATTTTTTCATCAAGAACGCGGTAATCATTTCCAGGTTCAATTTCTTCTACCTCAGTAATAATTCCTTTGGTAGATTCATAAACGGTTTTTTCGTCGTATTCCTTGATTCTTGGTTCCCCATTATCTGAAAAACAACTGTTGAGAACAAGCATGCTTGAAAATAAACCAGCGAGCGCTAATTTTTTAGATAATTCAAGAGCGTTAATAATTTTTTTGTTCATCTTTGACCGTGAAAATTAGTTTATGTTTCAAACATAGTTAAATTTTATGAGAAAAAAAATTCTACTGGCTATCGCTGTATTTACAGCGGGACTTTGCTCTATTATTTATGAATTACTCATTAGTACGGCTGCTACTTATTTTTTAGGAAATGGAGTAAAGCAGTTTTCACTTATTATAGGTGTATACCTTTGTTCAATGGGTGTTGGAGCCTTTATCTCTAAATTTTTCAAAAAAAGATCATTATTGTTTTTTATACATATTGAGTACTTGCTAGGTTTTATTGGTGGAATTTCGGTACCTCTAATATATTTCCTTTTTGTAAATGTGAGTCCTACTGCACTGCAGTTTTATTGCTTGTTTATCATCTTTATAATTGGCCTCCTCACAGGCATGGAGGTACCATTGCTAACTTTTGTGTCTTCTGAAAAAGAAGTGAAAGATGATCTGTCAAACATACTTTCTTTAGATTACATTGGCGGGTTACTTGCCACCTTAATTTTTCCGTTTATTTTATTGCCGTTTTTAGGGCTTTTCTATTCTTCCTTGCTTTTCGGTATTGTAAATATTATTCTGGGGCTTCTTTTAAGTTTACGCTTTTTTAAAGAGCGAAAAAAACAACTTATACCTGGATTTATTGCCTTGATTTCTTTATTAATATTAGTAGTATCTGCGGGTTCATTATTAAAAATATGGGACGAGAAAATTTATAAAAGTCCTATTGTGTTAAACGTGCAAACTCCATATCAAAAAATAGTACTTACAAAAACGCCAAATAATGATATCAGACTTTATCTAAATAGGATTATCCAATTTTCTTCAAAAGATGAACATCGGTATCATGAATCATTAGTGCATACACCTTTAGTATATCATAAAAGTCCTAGAAGAGTTCTTATCTTAGGTGGAGGTGAAAACTTAGCTAGCAGAGAGGCTCTAAAAGACGATAGGATTGAATATATTGATGTGGTTGATATAGATGGTGAAATGTTTAAACTGGCAAAAGAGAATATACTCCTTAAGCAAATAAATAAAAATGCAGCGCTTCACCAAAAAGTAAATTTAATCACAGAAGATGCATTTACATTTTTAAATTCTAATAGAGACTTATATGATTTAATAATAGCAGATTTACCTGATCCTTCAAATGAAAGTATTGCAAGGCTTTACAGCAAACAGTTTTTTTTAATGGTGAAACGTAACATGAAAGTTGATGGTATCTTTGTTACCCAATCTGGTGAAATTTATTTTTCAAATACGGTATTTAGTTGCATCAATACTACAATGAATGAGGTTTTTGATAAAGTAACACCCTATCATGTATATATTCCTTCTTTCGGAGATTGGGGATTTAATATGGCATTTAGATCTAGTACAAACATAAAACAGCTTAGGTCACTTCCAGAAAATTTAAAATATTTAAATCAGACACAGCTTGAAAACCTTTTTGAATGGCCTACAGATGTCATTCTCAAAGAAACTTTAGTTAATACACTGGATAATCCTGTTATTTTAAACTATTATCTAGAAGATTGGAATAGATGGAAGAAGGATTTTGAAACAAGTGCTCCATAAAAAAAGCCTCAATAGAGGCTTTTTTCGTTTTTTGATTGAATGATGGAGGGTGTTATATCTTAATCACTTTTCCTGATCCCACAGACTTCGTGTCTTCTAATGTTGGATTACCAGAATATTTGAGGTTTCCAGAGCCTGCAATTCTAGCTTTGATAGAACCATCGCAATGTATTTTTGCATTGCCAGACCCTGCGATAGAAGCGTTTATGTTTGTTACTTTCATCTCAGTAGCATTTAGGTTTCCAGACCCTGCAATACTAAGTTTCATATTACCAGCCTTACCAGAAAGGGTGATGTTTCCAGAACCAGCCACACTAGCTTTAATATTGTCTGCTTCAATAGACGTTTTAAGATTACCTGAGCCGGCAACACTTAGTTTGAAATCATCTGATTCCAAAGTAGTTTCTGAAATAATAGTGCCAGATCCTGCGAGCGATAATTTTGAAATTCCCTTAACAGGTATGGTAATGATCACTTGCTTACCTGAAGATGGTTTTAAGTTATAGCCCTTTTTTACCTTAATATTCAAATTATTTCCCGAGACTTCTGTTTCAATATATTCAAGTAGGTTGGATTCTCCTTTTATCGTTATGTTTCCTTCAGTTCCTGAAACAAGTACAATATTCATGAATCCTGCAGAAGAAATACCGTCGTATTCTCCTGTGTTTCTAGTTTCTGTGGTTACATTACCATTTCCTTTAACTTTATCATTTCCCCACCATTGCGCATGTAAGGAGGTGCCTAAAAATAAAATAAGAACGAGTGTGGTTAATTTTTTCATAAGTTTATGTTTATTTGATAAATGAATTAAATTTGTTTGAGGCTAACACCTCCATATTGAGAGTTGATCTTAACAAAATTACTACTGTTTTCAGCTCCGTGAAAACCTTTGTAATATTTTTGATTATTCTGAGAACGCTTGGTAGTAAATTCAAGACTATCGCTCTTTAGACCAGCGTAATCCAGTTTGACTTCAAAATTAAAGGAATATTCAGGGGCATACCCAATCTTTATCCCGGCATATTCAGATCTGATAACTACATTTCCAGCATTTCTGGTGAGTTTTTCAATCTTAATGGAACTAAAGTCAGAGTTTATATCAACATTTCCATTCACTATACCCAATTCGGTTTTTAAATAACTCCCATTACCTTGAATATTGGTGAGTTGGTCTACACTTATAGATCCATAATCGCATTTATATTCAATGTTTTTTACCTCCTTAATTCTTGAACTCGTGTAATCTGCTTTTACAATAAGGTTTTCTGCCTTTCCAATTACATATCCCGAATAATCAGCTTGAATCGTTGCACCTTTTACAAAATCTATAGAAGATTTTGAAGTATAATCAAATTTTAAGAAATTACCTCTTGACAAGAGTTGGCCTATTTCAATTTTTCCGTAATCACAACTTATAGAAGCTTTTCCTTCTAATTTATCTAAATAAATACCTCCGTAATCATTTGAAAGATTCACACTATTAGAAGCAGGTAATTTTATGGTGTAATTTACCTCAATATTTACATTATTACTTTTACCCCAGTTCCAGTTCCATTTACTTTTAGAGAAAGCTGTTTTAGCAGATACCATTGAATTGTTGGCTTCAAATATCACGTCAATTTCATCTAATTTTTTCTTAACTTTTTCTTCGTTATTACCATTGGTTTTGATGTGTACCTCTATAACTACTCTATCCTCATTCCAAGTAGTCATATAGAGGTTTCCGTAGCTGTTGTCAATTTTTAACATGGCTTTGGCATCAACTTGATATTCTTTTTTGATCTTTTTTTCTTTGGTGTACTTTCCTGTATGCCCATTTCCTGCAAATATAGAGTTGGGAAGGCATAAGAAAATGATGAATAAATTATATAGAAGAGTTTTCATAAAAGTTTGTATTTGATGTTTTTAATTTTTTTGCTTCTTCAATTTGATGGATTACTTCCTGAAGGAGGTTAATTCGAGTTTGAAAATTAATGATCATGGCATATAGTATTTTCTTATGGTCACCATGTTTAACCAGTTCTTGTTCCAATAATGTGTAGTCTTCCTGAAGTTTCGTTAACTGTTGCATAACATCGTTTACCAAAATTTTGGTATCATCATCGGCTATGGTATTTAGTTTTTCAATTTCTTCATTCAATAAAGAAGCGAAGTAAAATTGAGTTTTTTCAACTTCAGGTGATACGTTTGGTACAGAGTTGTTAATTAGCTTTAACCCAAATACTACCAAAATTGCAATGGATGCTGCTATACTCAATGGCTTCCAATACCAAGCTTTATTTTTCTTTGCTATACGCAACGGTTTTACACCCGATTTTTGTAACTTTTCCATAAAACGCGCCTGATGATCGTTTTCTGGTTCAGCTATATCAAACGTATGCTCTAAGCTGGTAAACAATTCTTCTATAGCATCTTTTTTCATAGACATGATATGGTTAATTTTTTTCGTAAACTTTCTTTAGCTCTGGAAACCATAGTCCGGCAATTTGCATAACTAATTTTCATGATTTCAGACATTTCCTGATAATCGTATCCTTCAATTAAATGTAAGGTCAAAGACACTCGATAATTATCTTTTAACAGATTCATGGTTTCCAAAACTTTTCGAGCCTGAACATTTGTAAACACATGGTCTGAGACATCCTCGTTGTAATCTTCGACCCTGTACATTATTTCATTTATAGATACCTCATTTTTTTTTCGTGCTTTCTGGTACTGATAGATACTGTTATTAATAACAATTCTCTTTAACCAGGCACCAAAACTAACCTCTCCTTTAAAAGTGTGCAGTTTCATAAAAGCATTCAAAAATGATTCTTGCATAATGTCCTCAGCTTCAAAGCGATCTTTAACAATCCGTATTGCGGTATTATACATGGCTTTGTAATAACGGTTATAAACTTCCATTTGTGCACGTTGATCACCTTTTTTGCATAAGGACAATAGTTGATTGATATCTAATTTTGTTTGGCTCAAAAAGTATTCATTTATATTAAAAGATGATAGCGTTTTAAGATTGTTACACTTTGGATTGAAAAAAAGTTTACATCTTTTAAAACAATGGTAAAATTAAGTAAGTTTATTTTTTTATAACAGATTGAAGGATTGGCATAACTATTGACTTCTAATAATTGAATTTAAATAATAAGATAACTATATCCCTTACTATTTAATGATTTCAGTAAACAAGAATTGTTGAAAAAGAAAATCACCAGATTGAATAGTGACAATCTGGCTTAAAATGAACTATGGCAAAGACAAAAATTTTAAATATTGACAGTTTGTCATTTCAAGGAATTGATGAAGATGCAGAATTAATTCCTTTAATGACCCCAGAAGATGAAGCAGAAATTAACAATGAAAAGTTACCAGATTTACTGCCTATTCTTCCTTTAAGAAATACGGTGCTGTTTCCAGGTGTTGTAATTCCCATTACCGCCGGTAGAGATAAATCTATACAATTAATTAAAGACGCCAATAACGCTGATAAGGTAATTGGAGTAGTATCACAAAAGGATGAATCTGTGGAGAATCCAGCGGCAGATGATATTCATCAAATTGGTACCGTTGCAAGAATTCTCAGAGTGCTTAAAATGCCAGATGGTAATACAACCATTATTATTCAAGGTAAAAAGCGTTTTGCCATTGATAAGATGACACAGACTGACCCTTACTTTAAAGGAACAGTAAAGGAAGTACCTGAAGTAAGGGCGGCAGAAAATAATAAGGAGTTTAATGCAGTAATTGATTCTATAAAAGAATTAGCACTCAATATTATTAGAGATAATCCTAATATTCCTTCCGAAGCCTCTTTTGCAATTAAAAATATTGAAAGTAATTCATTTCTAATCAATTTTGTTTCTTCAAACATGAATTTAAGTGTGAAGGAGAAGCAGGAATTATTAGAGATTAACGATCTTACTAAAAGAGCATTAGCTACTTTAAAATATATGAACATTGAACTTCAGCGATTGGAGTTAAGGAATGATATTCAATCTAAAGTAAGGCATGATCTCGATCAACAACAACGTGAATATTTTCTTCAACAACAAATGAAAACCATCCAAGAAGAATTAGGAGGAGGGTCTTATGAGGAAGAGATTGAAGAAATGAGAAAAAGAGCAAAAGATAAAAAATGGAATGAAAAAGTAAAAGAACATTTCAATAAAGAGCTCGCTAAAATGCATAGAATGAATCCTCAAGTTGCAGAGTATTCAATACAGAGAAATTATTTAGATCTTTTTCTTGATCTTCCTTGGAATGAGTTTTCAAAAGATAAGTTTGATCTTAAAAAAGCACAGCAAATTTTAGACAGAGATCATTACGGACTTGAAGATGTTAAAAAACGAATAATAGAGTATTTAGCAGTCTTAAAGTTAAGAGGCGATATGAAGTCTCCCATACTTTGTTTATATGGGCCTCCTGGTGTAGGGAAGACATCTTTAGGGAAATCAATAGCAGAGGCATTGGGAAGAGAATACGTTAGAATGTCACTTGGCGGATTGCGTGATGAGGCAGAAATAAGAGGACATAGAAAGACATATATTGGTGCCATGCCCGGGCGATTATTACAATCTATTAAGAAAGCAGGCACCTCCAACCCAGTATTTGTATTAGATGAAATAGATAAATTGGCATCAAGTCATCAAGGAGATCCGTCTTCTGCCATGCTTGAAGTTTTAGATCCTGAACAAAACAATGAGTTCTATGATAACTTCTTGGAGATGGGTTATGACCTTTCTAAAGTAATGTTTATTGCTACTGCAAATAGTCTTTCTACTATTCAGCCTGCCTTGCGTGACAGAATGGAAATCATCAAAGTTACTGGGTATACTACAGAAGAAAAAGTAGAAATAGCGAAACAACATTTGTTACCCAAGCAACTTAGAGAACACGGACTTACAAAAGAGCATTTAAAAATAGATAAGCGCTTATTAGAAAAAATTGTAGAAGGCTACACCCGCGAGTCTGGAGTTCGCTCACTAGAGAAACAAATTGCCAAAATGGTAAGGTATGCGGCAAAGTCAATTGCTATGGAGGAAACCTATGCAGTAAAAGTATCTCAAGAAGATGTGATTAAAGTTTTAGGACCTGCTAGACTTGAACGTGACAAGTATGAAAATAATGAAGTGGCAGGAGTGGTTACAGGTTTAGCTTGGACGAGTGTAGGAGGTGATATATTATTTATAGAATCTATCTTGTCTAAGGGAAAAGGAGCCCTTAATATAACAGGTAATCTGGGACAGGTTATGAAAGAGTCGGCTACCATTGCAATGGAGTATATTAAATCTAACGCAGAAAAGTGGGATATAAATCCAGATATTTTTGGCAAATATAATGTACATATACATGTACCGGAAGGGGCCACACCAAAAGATGGTCCTAGTGCAGGTATTACGATGCTTACCTCATTAGTATCCTTGTTTACACAAAAAAGAGTTAAAAAGAGTCTCGCCATGACAGGTGAAATTACCCTTAGAGGGAAAGTACTTCCTGTAGGAGGGATTAAAGAAAAAATTCTCGCAGCAAAAAGAGCCCGGATTAAAGAGCTTATTTTATGTAAAGAAAACAAAAGAGATATTGAAGAGATAAAAGAATCTTATCTAAAAGGTCTTACCTTTCATTATGTATCTGAGATGAGTGAGGTTATTGACATCGCCATCACTAATCAGAAGGTTAAAAATGCTAAGGTGTTATAAAATAAAACCTGGTTAAACCAGGTTTTTTTATAGTATCTACAGTAGCGAGCATTTTTACAGTGCTTTTTCAATTTCATTTTTATAGAAGCTTTCTATATTTTTAGTTAATTTAATGCACCTTACTTTTTATCAAGTTTATGAATCAAAAAATAACTATAGCTATTGATGGATTTTCTTCTACAGGAAAAAGTACTATAGCAAAAAGATTGGCTAAAGAACTTGAATACGTATATGTAGATACGGGAGCAATGTACAGAGCAATTACACTCTTTGCACTTGAAAATGGATATATTTCTAAAGATCATGAAAATAGGGAAGCATTGGTAGCAGAACTTTCTAACATTAATCTTGAATTTAAATTCAATTCAAATTTAAATTATTCAGAAATGTATCTCAATGGAAGGAATGTGGAAAAAGAAATAAGAACTATGCAGGTTTCTTCCTTTGTTAGTAGTATAGCTACTATTCCAGAAGTGCGTTCAAAATTAGTTGAAATGCAAAAAAGTATGGGAGAGAAAAAAGGAATTGTGATGGATGGTCGTGATATTGGTACGGTAGTCTTTCCTGATGCAGAATTAAAACTATTTTTAACCGCATCAGCTCAAAAAAGAGCGCAACGCAGATATGATGAATTACTGGAACGAGGTGAAAATGTTACTTATGATGAGGTACTTAAAAATGTTACTTCAAGAGATGAAATAGATTCAACTCGCAAAACTTCTCCCTTAAAAAAAGCAAAAGATGCTATTGAAGTTGATAACTCATCAATGGGTCTAGAAGAACAGTTTAAACAAATTCATCAACATGTATTGCAGGCAATTCAAAATAGCTAATTACATTATTTAGGTCAATAAATAAAAAAAACCGCTTTAAGCGGTTTTTTTGTTTTAGATATTTGGTATCACCAATTCCTGATCTGGATGGATAAGATCTGGATTTTTAAGTTTATCTGTGTTTGCTTTAAAAATAGCATTGTATTTTGAAGCATCTTTATAATAATGCTTTGCTATTTTACCTAGTGTTTCACCTTTTTGAACAATATGTCTGTGGTAAACAGATTCATCTGCGACACTAATATTCGCTTTGATATCAGAAGGACTTTCACCACCAACTTCTTTAATTTCATCCCAAAGAACATTTTTTTCATAAGGAGTAGCGGCTTGCCCTTTTATTTTTAAAACTCCATTTTCTTCAGTAACGTTACCGTCTTTGATATTTAATTTTTCACCCAAATCCAGAACAGATTTGTATTTAGATTTTACACTCATGGTTTTAATTTTAATGTTTAGATGCCCAAAGATAATTATTTTCTTTCATCTATTTAACATTTATTCCATATTGAGAATGTAGAAGGGCTATTATTATTTTAATATTTAATTACTTGTAAATCAAATAATATAGTGATACTTTTGCACTCCTTTTTGCAATATATGAGAGAAAAGGGAAAATAAAAACTTAAATAAATATAAACACTTTTACAATCTATCAATTGCTCACTCTCGGTTAGATGTAGAATACAAATTTTTAATCAGCAATGGCTGAAACAAGCACAAAAACAGAAAATCAGGAAACTCAAAATCCTGAAGAATTTTTAGCAAACTTTAACTGGCAAAATTACGAAGAAGGCATAGAGCAGGTTGAAGACGAAAAACTAAAAGAATTTGAATCTCTGGTAGAAAACAATTTTGTTGATACTGCAGATGAAGAGGTAGTAGAAGGTACAGTTGTTCACCTTACAGAAAGAGAAGCAATTATTGATATCAATGCGAAATCTGAAGGGGTTATTTCCTTAAATGAATTTCGGTACAATCCAGATCTTAAAGTAGGGGATAAAGTAGAGGTATTAATTGATGTTAGAGAAGATAGAACAGGTCAGTTAGTATTGTCTCACAGAAAGGCAAGAACTATTAAAGCATGGGATCGAGTAAATGCAGCTCATGACAATGGAGAAATTGTGAATGGTTATGTGAAGTGCAGAACCAAAGGAGGTATGATCGTTGACGTGTTTGGTATTGAAGCCTTCCTTCCAGGATCTCAGATAGATGTGAAGCCAATTCGCGATTATGATCAATATGTAGGTAAGACTATGGAATTTAAGGTGGTTAAAATTAATCACGAATTCAAAAACGTAGTAGTTTCCCATAAAGCGTTGATTGAAGCAGATATTGAAGAGCAAAAGAAAGAAATCATTGGGCAGCTTGAAAAAGGTCAGGTGCTTGAAGGAGTTGTTAAAAATATTACATCATACGGTGTATTTATTGATTTAGGTGGTGTAGATGGACTTATCCATATTACAGACCTTTCTTGGAGTAGAATTAATCACCCTAACGAAGTAGTAGACCTAGATCAAAAACTTAATGTGGTAATTCTTGATTTTGATGATAATAAATCTAGAATTCAATTAGGTCTTAAACAACTACAAAAACATCCATGGGAAGCACTTGGTGAAGAAATCAAAGTAGGAGATAAAGTGAAAGGTAAAGTTGTCGTGATAGCAGATTACGGAGCTTTTATTGAAGTGGCGGAAGGAGTTGAAGGACTTATTCACGTTTCTGAAATGTCTTGGTCTACCCATTTGCGTTCTGCGCAAGATTTTGTAAATGTAGGTGATGAAATAGATGCAGTTGTATTGACGCTAGATAGAGAAGAACGTAAGATGTCTCTTGGTATTAAGCAATTAACTCCAGATCCATGGACAGATATTACTACTAAGTATCCTGTTGGTTCTAAGCACGAAGGTATTGTTAGAAACTTTACCAATTTTGGAGTGTTTGTAGAATTAGAGGAAGGTATTGATGGTCTTATTTATATTTCAGATCTTTCATGGACTAAAAAAGTTAAGCATCCATCAGAATTTGTGAATGTGGGTGATAAGCTTGAAGTTGTTGTACTTGAGTTAGATGTTGATGGCAGAAAGTTAAGTTTAGGTCATAAACAAACTACCGAAAACCCTTGGGATAAATATGAAAGTGAATTCGCTGTAGGAAAAGTACATAATGCAGAAATTGGAGAAATTGTTGATAAAGGTGCTACGATTAACTTCAATGAAGATATTGTAGCTTTTGTACCATCTCGTCATCTTGAAAAAGAAGATGGGAAAAAATTGAAAAAAGGCGAAGTGGCCGATTTCAAAATTATTGAATTCAACAAAGACTTTAAGCGTGTTGTAGCTTCTCATACTGCTATTTTTAAAGCAGAAGAGCAGAAAAATGTAAAAGCTGCTTCAGCGAGTAACAATAATGCAGAAAAGACTACCTTGGGAGATCTTGATGCACTGCAAGAGTTGAAAGATAAAATGGAAGGAAAGAAGTAATCATTTTTCTTTTTTGTTATAAATACTAAACCCTTCAAATAGTAATTTGGAGGGTTTTTTTAATATAAATATTTCTTTATTTGGCCCCTCTTTTAATATTCCCTAATAAATGCATAACTTTGACCTATATTAGAGGGTATTCAAATTATGAGCCAAAAAGTACTGCTTTCTTCAAAGGATATTCATATTATATTAAACAGATTGGCTTGTCAGCTTATTGAAAATCATCTTGACTTTTCAAATACAGTTTTGGTAGGGATTCAGCCAAGAGGAATTTTTTTGGCAGATCGTTTAGCTACTTTGCTTACTAAAGACTATGGCATTACCAATCTTAAACTCGGATATTTGGATATCACTTTTTATAGGGACGATTTTAGACGAGGAGATAAACCTTTGGAGGCCAACAAGACTCAAATAGATTTTATTGTAGAAGATAAGAAGGTTGTTTTTATAGATGATGTACTTTACACAGGAAGAAGTATCCGCGCCGCATTAACCGCAATTCAGTCTTTTGGGCGTCCTTTAGAAATTGAATTACTAACACTTATAGATAGAAGATTCAGCAGGCATCTACCAATTCAACCTAATTATAGAGGTAGACAAGTAGATGCTATAAATAATGAAAAAGTGAAGGTAATGTGGAAAGAGAATGAAGGTGAAGATGTTATATATCTAGTTAAAACCTAAAATGGGAGTTAATAGTATAAAGCAAGAAAAAACAAATGAGTGAATTAAGTGTAAAACATTTACTCGGAATTAAGTATCTGAACCCTTCAGATATTCAACTTATTTTTGATACAGCAGATCATTTTAAGGAAGTAATCAATAGACCTATTAAAAAGGTTCCTTCTTTACGTGATATTACTATTGCAAATCTTTTTTTTGAGAATAGTACGCGTACCAAATTGTCTTTTGAATTAGCTCAAAAGCGACTTACCGCTGACGTGATTAATTTTTCAGCATCACAATCTTCTGTAAAGAAAGGAGAAACCCTAATTGATACAGTTAACAATATTCTATCTATGAAGGTAGATATGGTGGTCATGAGACATCCAAATCCTGGGGCAGGTGTTTTTTTATCAAAACATGTAAATGCTAGTATTATCAATGCAGGAGATGGAGCACATGAACATCCAACCCAAGCATTGTTAGATACATTTTCTATAAAAGAAAAATTAGGATCTGTTGAAGGTAAAAAGGTGGTCATAGTAGGAGATATACTTCATTCCAGAGTGGCATTGTCCAATATATTTGCTTTGAAAAAACTGGGAGCAGAGGTGAAGGTGTGCGGTCCATTAACCTTAATACCAAGATATATTGAATCCTTAGGGGTAACTGTAGAAACTAAATTAGAAAAAGCACTTCAATGGTGTGATGTAGCCAATATGCTTCGTGTGCAAAATGAAAGAATGGATATTAGTTATTTTCCATCTACCAGAGAATACACACAACAATTTGGCGTAAATAAACAATTATTAGACAGGCTAGATAAAGAAATTGTTATTATGCATCCAGGTCCAATTAACAGAGGAGTTGAAATTACAAGTGATGTGGCTGATTCTGACCAAGCTATAATTCTTAATCAAGTTGAGAATGGTGTGGCCATTAGAATGGCAGTTATTTATTTACTAGCGTCAAAAATCAAACAATAAAAATATGTTAATAAGTAAGGAAGAAACAGTAGTTATCTTTACCAGAGAATCTGCTGTTTTTAAAGATTTTTCCAATAAATTTTTTGAAACCTATTCAAATTATAAGGAAGATAATTTAATTCTCAATTTGTTTTCATTAGATAAGTTGAAGATAGAAGAACTATTAGAGTTTCTAGAAGTATCAAACAAACATAGAAATAATAAAAAATCTTTCGTACTGGTAACTGATGCTTTGCATACGGATGATATTCCTGAATCTTTGGTGGTTGTACCAACTGTTCAAGAGGCAATAGACCTTATTGAGATGGAAGAAATAGAACGTGACCTTGATTTTTAACCTTTATGAAGTTAACCATATTAGGCTGTTATTCTGCAACCCCCAGAACATTTAACAATACAACTTCTCAGGTTTTAGAAATTAACAATCACTTATTTTTAATTGATTGTGGCGAAGCAACTCAGGTAGCTCTTAGGAAGAATAAAATAAAATTTTCTCGAATCAATCACATTTTTATTTCTCATTTACACGGGGATCATTTTTTTGGACTTCCAGGAATTGTATCTACGTTTCGGTTACTCGGCAGAGAATCAGAGTTACATATTCACGGTCCTAAAGGTATTAAACAGGCAATTACCTTATTGCTAAAACTAGGAGATTCTTGGACTAACTATCCGCTTTTTTTTCATGAACTAGACTCAAAAGAATCCGTATGTGTATTTGAAGATACCAAAGTAGAGGTACATACAATTCCCCTTAATCACAGAATTTACACAAACGGTTTTTTGTTTAAAGAAAAACCCGGATTAAGAAAACTCAATATTAATGCAGTATTAAATTACGATATTCACCAAGCGTATTATAATAAAATCAAACAAGGTGCAGACGCCATTTTGGAAGATGGTACAGTAATTCCTAATAATCAAATAACACATGACCCTGAACCACCTAAAAGTTATGCTTTTTGTAGCGATACTTCATATAAGCCAGATATTATAAAACAAATTCAAAATGTAACGGTACTATATCATGAAGCAACATTTATAGAGCAGCATGCAGAGCTGGCTAAAAAAACCAAACATTCTACCGCCAATGAGGCAGCAAGAATAGCAAAGGCAGCAAATGTATCTCATCTTATATTAGGTCACTATTCAACTCGTTATGATAGTATTGAAGTATTTAAGGAAGAAGCTAGTACAGTATTTGAGAAGGTCTTTCTTGCCGAAGATGGAAAGGTATTTTCGTTTTAATACAATCCAGAATATACGCAAAAAATAAGATTTCATTCTAAGGTTTACTTTTAAACCAAGAGAATAACTTGTAAATTGCATATCAACATTCTTGATAATTATGCATAATGATTTAAGTGACTATCGTAAGTCTTACGAGAAGAGTGAATTACTTGAAAATATTGCTCCAGAAAATCCTTTAGAGTTGTTTCAAAAATGGTTCTTTGAAACAGAAAAGTTTGGAGGAATAGAAGAAGTAAATGCTATGACCGTTTCAACTATAGGCCTTGACGGATTTCCAAAAAGCAGGGTTGTTTTAATGAAAAGGTTTACACATGAAGGTTTTATTTTTTATACCAACTATGAAAGTGAGAAAGGTAAAGCAATTGCAGCAAATCCAAATGTTTGTTTGTCTTTTTTTTGGCCAGCTTTAGAAAGGCAAATAATAATTAAAGGCAGGGCTTCTAAAGTGCCAGAAAATCTTTCTGATGGATATTTTGACTCTCGCCCGGATGGAAGCAAATTGGGCGCTATTGTATCTCCACAAAGTCAGGTAATTGATTCCAGAGAAACTTTAGAAAAAAATTTGGAGGTTTTAGAAAGGAAATATGAAAACGAAGAGATTCCAAGACCGGAGTACTGGGGAGGATTTCTTGTACGTCCTGTATCTATGGAATTTTGGCAAGGAAGACCCAACAGACTGCATGATAGATTGCGATACCGAATTGAAAATGAACTTGATTGGATTTGTGAAAGACTTGCACCTTAAATAAAATATAGTAGTGAAAACGCTTACCCTTATTAGACATGCTAAATCATCATGGGATTATCAGGTAGTTGATAAAGACAGACCACTGAATCAAAGAGGAATTGATGATGCCCATTTAGTTTCAAGCCACCTAGCTAATAAACCTTTTTTAGCCGATGCAGTATTTTCAAGTTATGCAAATCGGGCAATGCATACCTGTGCTATCTTTATGCGGAATTTGAATATTCATTTTTCAACCTTGGAAATTTCTCCCAAACTCTACGACTTTTCAGGAGAATCTGTTCATACTTTTATTAAAAACCTGAATGATAATTATGAAAAGGTAATTATATTCGGACATAATCACGCATTTACTCATTTAACAAATATTTTGGGAGATAAATTTATAGACAACTTACCAACAAGTGGATTGGTAACTATATCCTTTCCAGTAAATAGTTGGCGTGAAATTTCTCAAGGAAGTACGATAAATATGATTTTTCCAAAGCAATTTAAATAATGAATTCAAAAAAAAATCAATATATAAACCGCGAAATTAGCTGGCTTCATTTTAATGCAAGAGTATTGCAGGAATCTGAAGATGAAACCGTTCCTCTAATTGAAAGACTTCGTTTTTTAGGAATTTTTTCTAATAATTTAGATGAGTTTTTTAAAGTAAGGTATGCTACAGTAAAGCGAATTTCGCAGGCTGGAAAAAGTGGTAAAAGTGCCTTAGGAGGTGCTAACGCAGCAGAACTTTTAGAAGAAATTACAAATATTGTAATTCGTCAACAAGCAGAAAGCCTTGAAATTCTTAGCAATATTGAAAAAATGTTACAGGATAAAGGTATTTTTAGAATCGATGAAACCGAGGTTTCACCAACACAAAGTGCCTATATAAAACAATATTTTTTAGAAAATGTAAGCCCTGCTTTAATCACAATTATTTTAAATGATTTGGCAGAATTTCCTCTTCTAAAAGACAGTGCAGCCTATCTGGCTGTAAAAATTGTTATAAAAAACCCAGACAAACCTACTGGAATCAAACGGGTAATTAAGCCGGGTATTCGCGATGATATAAGATACGCATTAATAGAAATTCCACGAACAATTAAACGGTTTGTAGTACTGCCTAGGGAAAATGGCAAAGACTATATAATAATGCTAGACGATTTGATAAGATATTGTATGAACAGCATCTTCAATATTTTTGATTACCAGTCTTTATCTGCTCATATGATCAAAATCACTAGAGATGCAGAGCTAGATATAGATAGTGATTTGAGTAAAAGTTTTATTGAAAAAATATCTTCTAGTGTTAAGGGAAGAAAAGTAAGTGAGCCAGTACGCTTTGTATATGACAAAGGAATTGCGAAAGATACGCTTCGTTTTCTTATGGATAAAATGGGTATTGATAATACAGATAGTATAATACCCGGAGGGCGTTACCATAACCGTAGAGATTATATGAGCTTTCCTAGTTTAGGACGCACTGATTTACTCTACAAACCATACCAGCCTTTGTTAGTAAAAGGTTTAAATCTGGAAGGGAGTCTTTTTGAACGTATAGCCATTAAAGATTATTTACTACATACACCCTATCATACATTCTCCTATATCGTTAGATTTCTAAAAGAAGCTGCTTTAGATCCTAAAGTGAAAAGCATTAGAATTACGGTGTATAGAATGGCAAGGGTGTCTTTGGTAGCAAACTCGCTTATTAACGCAGCAAAAAATGGGAAGAAAGTAACCGTACAGATAGAACTGCAAGCACGTTTTGATGAGGAAGCCAATATTAAGTTCGCAAAGCAGTTTGAAGCAGAAGGGATTCAGCTTATTTTTGGTGTACCCGGCCTTAAAGTGCATAGTAAGATTTGTATGATAGAGCGCCAGGAGAGACAAAAGCTTGTGCGATATGGCTTTATTAGCACAGGTAATTTTAATGAATCTACAGCAAAAGTTTATACGGATTATACACTGTTTACAGCTAATCAAGAGATATTAAAGGAAATAAATAAGGTTTTTAAATTCTTCGAAATAAATTATAAAGTTCACAGATATAAACATTTAATTGTATCACCTCACTACACCTACAGCAGTTTTACGAAGCTAATTGATAAGGAAATAGAAAATGCCAATGCTGGTAAAGAAGCTTTTATTAGGTTAAAAATGAATAGTTTTACTAGCTATAAAATGGCAGATAAACTCTATGAAGCCAGTAAGGCAGGTGTTAAGATTCAAATGATTGTAAGAGGTGTTTGCTGTTTGATTCCTGGAGTGGAAGGATTAAGTGAGAATATAGAGGCCATTAGTATTGTGGATAAATATTTAGAACATCCCAGATTGTATATATTTGGAAATGAAGGAAATCCTAAGATTTATATTTCATCAGCAGATTGGATGACTAGAAACATTGAAAATAGAGTGGAAGTTACTTGTCCTATTTATGACGAAGAGATCAAGAAAGAGTTGATAGATACCTTTGAAATTGGATGGAGCGACAACGTAAAAGCACGAGTGTTTTCTGAAAAGCAAGATAACAGTTATAGAAAAAATGGTGATACTAAAATAAGGTCTCAAGTGGCCATGTATGATTACTATGAAAATAAACTAAAAGAGTAAAATTTGAAAATAAGAAAATTTGCAGCTATTGATATAGGGTCTAATGCGATAAGACTATTAATAAATAATGTTATTGAAGAAAACGGAAAAGAAACTCAATTTAAAAAAAGTTCTTTAGTAAGGGTTCCTATTCGTTTAGGACAAGATTCCTTCACCGTGGGCGAAATATCAAAAGTAAATGAAGAGCGAATGATTGATGCTATGAAAGCTTTTAAATTACTCATGAAAGTGCATGGTGTCGAAAAGTATATGGCCTGCGCTACTTCTGCAATGAGAGAAGCAAGTAATGGACAGGAAGTCGCTGAGAAAATATTAAATAAAGCAGGTGTCAAAATAGATGTTATAGATGGAAAAAAAGAGGCTGCCATTATAGCTTCTACTGATTTACATGAATTAATAGAAACAGATAAATCTTATCTCTATATTGATGTTGGGGGAGGGAGTACTGAGTTTACTATTTTTTCTAAAGGTAAAATAGTCATTTCCAAATCTTTTAAAGTAGGAACGGTTCGTTTTCTCAATGAGGTAATTGAAGAACAAATCTGGATTGAGATTGAAAAATGGGTAAAATCCAATACACGAAATTTAGTAAAACTCTCTATAATAGGATCTGGAGGGAATATCAACAAACTGCATAAGATGTCTAATAGGGCTCCCGGGGAACCTTTATCTTATATATGGCTTAACGCCCAGTACCAATTCTTACAGAGTTTATCTTATGATGAGCGCGTAAGTGAACTAAGTTTAAATCCTGATCGTGCTGATGTGATTATTCCTGCAACCAGAATTTATTTATTTGCTGCTAAATGGAGTGGTGCTAAAAAAATTCATGTTCCCAAAATAGGATTATCAGATGGAATTATTAAAACACTATACTTTAATGAAAAAAGATAAATATATTCAATTGAATCACTAGTAAATAAACCAATGTTCCTGTAATAAAAGACACTGGTTTATTTACTACTACTAATAATTTAGTCTTTTACTTTGTTTTTTGCTTCTTTCATCTGTTTTTCAACCTTCTCCTTATCCCCAACAATAACGAGTGTCATTTTTTCAGGGCGAATGTATTTTTTAGCTATTTCTTTCACCTTTTCTGGAGTAACCGCATTAATATTTTTTACACGGTTAGTTAAATAGTCTTCCTCTAGCCCATGAACTTCAAGAAAAACCATTTGTCCTATAATACCATTAGGAGTAGAATTTCTCAAAACAAAAATTCCTGATTCATAATTCTGAATTCCTTTTAACTCCTCTTCTGTAGGTATTTCGTTTTGAAGTTTAATTATTTCATTATTAATCTCTTGTAAAGATGCAGAAGTAAATTCTGTGGTAACGTCTGCCATTTCTGCCCATATAGAACTTTTAAAGTTATTGTCTACAAAACTATACGGTGAATAGGTATAACCTTTGTCTTCCCTAATGTTACTGGTGATTCTAGAAGCAAAAGATCCACCAAGAATTGAATTGGTTACATCTAATGCAGTATAGTCTGGATGTGAAGGATCTACCACAGGTAATCCATAAATAATGGTAGATTGAGGCGCATTTGGTCTGTCAATAATTTGAACACTAGGGGAAGAAATAGGTTTTGCTTCTGGATAAAAGCCTTCTGGTCCTTCTTTCCAATCGCCAAAAGCTTTTTCAACGGCTTCCTTTACCTTGTCAGCATCAAATTTTCCTGCAATATAAACAGTAGTGCGTTTTGCGCCTATATTGGCATTATAAAAACTCTTGACGTTTTCAATACTATAAGAATCAATGTTTTCAGTGGTAGGAAATAATCTACCATAAGGATGATCAGGATATATTGTACTATAAAAACTAGTTCTGGCCTGAGTCTGAGATCTGGTAAGTGCCACGCTCAGCCTTCTCTTGAGGTCATTTTTCAAACGATCAATTTCAGTTTCTGGCCATGCAGGATTTTTTAGAACAGAAGCCATAAGTTTAATAGCATCTGGTCCAAATTCATAAAGCACAGAAGTATTTAAAGTTATGGTATGAACTCCGGAGGCTATGCCTAAATTACCACCCATACTGGCCATTTTATTAGCGATCTGTTTTGAATTTAAAGAGTCGGTGCCTTCTTCCATCAAATCACTCATTAAATCGCTAAGCCAAACTTCCTTCTCCTTTTCATGAATATTTCCCGTTTTAACTGAAATATGAATGGTTACTTTAGGGATAGAGCCATAGGGAACCATCACCAAACGCAGTCCATTAGGAAATGAAACAACTTGTTTTTTTGGAATAATAAAATTTTTAGGTTCACCTCCAACTGGGGGTTGTTCTTTATCCTGTGTATATGAAATGGTAACAAAAAACAATACCAGCACAAATGTGATTATACTAGTTTTCATAAGGCTTCATTTTTAGAATTTGCAAGAGGATTCACTGCGAGAATTGTACGGTTCGTTTTTCTTAGAAATTCGTTAATGGTTTCATTAATTACTGCAGGAGTAATTTTCTTAAATTCTTTTTCTAAAGTGTTAATTCTTGCTGGGTCATCATCAAATAATGCAAAACTGCAAAGTAAATCTGCTCTTCCTAATCCAAACGTACCTCCAAGATCATCATACAACTGAGATCTTATTTTAATCAAAGCACTATCTAACATTTCCTGGGTAACATTGCCTCTTAGGTTTTCAATTACTTCATCTGCTGCGACAAGAATGGCTTCTCTACTTTCCTTATCATCATAAGTGAGTTCATACATCCAAAGCATTGGGCCATTGTAATTGAACATATTCCCTAAATAATTAATACCTCCGCTAACACTAGAAGTAAATCCTTTTTCATTTTTTAGTTTTTGAGATAGAAGGCTGTTATCTCCTTGCAAAAGAATTTGATCAAGAAGCCCCATAGCAAAATATGCTGGCGTGTTTCTTTTTGGCATATGATAGGCGATGGCAATTGCAGGCTTACTAGCAAGAGAATCATTTTTGACAAAAGCTTTTTCTTCTGTTTGTCTTGGTTCTGAAATATCTGGTTTTTCTGGTAGTTCAGATGCAGGGATTTTTCCAAAATATTTCTCCACCCAAATTTTAACTTCTTCAGGTTCAAAATCTCCTACAATAGAAATTGCCGCATTATTTGGAGCGTAATAAGTCTTGAAAAAGGATGAAACATCTTCAAGCGTTGCCGCATCCAGATCTTTTAAATCTCCATAAAAGTTATGAGCATTATACCAGTTAGTATTGGCATATTGCGGCATATCTAGCCATGGAAATCCTCCATATGGCTGATTAATTACATTTACTTTGACTTCATTTTTCACTACACCTTGTTGATTGATGAGGTTCTCTTGTGTAATAGCAAGACCTTTCATTCTATCTGCCTCAGCCCAAAGCATGGTTTCAAGTTTGTGCGCGGGTACAATTTCAAAATAATTAGTAAAATCAAATCTGGTAGACCCATTAAGTACGCCTCCGTTTGTTTGTACTAATTGAATGAATTCCATTTTACCCATGTTTTCAGAACCTTGAAACATCATATGTTCAAATAAGTGGGCAAAACCGGTCCTGTCTTTTGGTTCAATTCTAAAACCTATATTGTAATAGACAGCCACAATAGCAGTGGGTGCTGTCTTATCTTGTGACAGAATCACTTTAAGACCATTATCTAGCTTATAATAGTCTACTGGCACCTGAAATTCAGACACTTCGGTTTCGTTAATCGCTTTTTTACAACTTATCAGTAATAAAATAGCCATCATAAAGAAGGTGATTTTAAACTTCATAATAAAAGGATATGTTTTATGATATTTTCAAAGATAATTGAATAAATATTGCGAATTTTTAAAAATAAGGAATAAAAAACGCTAATATTTTGTTAAATCAATTAAGAAACGAGATAAGTTAGATTATCCGTGTATACTTTCTTTGGTACTGAGGGTTTTCATAATTTCAGCTTCATACTTTAGTAGTTCCTCCCATTTTTGATCTACTTCTTTACGGTCACCATATTGACGAGCGAAAGATAAAAACATGGTGTAATGGTTAGCTTCACTTATCATAAGCTTTTTATAAAAACTTGCAAGTTCTTTGTCTCTAAGTTCCTCAGAAAGCAAACGAAATCGTTCACAACTTCTCGCTTCTATAAGTGCTGCGTAAAGTAGTTTGTGCACCAATTGGGTAGTACGACTACCTCCTTTAGGAAAGAACTTCGTTAGCGCAATCACATAGTCATCTTTTCTATCACGACCTAAAATCCAACCATTAGCAATGATCTTATCATGCACCATTTTAAAATGACTCATTTCTTCTTTTACCAGCGCAGTCATTTCTTGCACCAATTCTGTGTACTCAGGAAATATGACTATAAAAGAGATAGCGGTACTTGCGGCTTTTTGCTCACAATATGCATGATCAGTTAAGATCTCTTCAATATTTTTTTCAACAATATTAACCCATCTTGGATCTGTAGGTAATTTAAGTCCTAACATACTAACTTAATTTTAGATATCTAGATCAAACTCCTTGCGAAGTTTATCAATTAGTGGATTCTTTTCTCTTAATTTTTCATATTTTTCTATGGGTGTGAAAGCGTATTTTTTGGCAGCTGTTTCATTAACAGTAATGGATAGCGTGATATCGTAGTTTTGTAAACGTTTTTTTAAAAACTCCATGAGTGGGTAACTTTCTCTTTCTACCTCTTTTTTCATGGTGTCATTGGGAAGCTCTATTGAAATTAATGTTCCATTACTCAGTTTTGGAATATCCGCAGCTAAGTTTGAAGCCATAATTTTTTTTCCGCTTGCTTCCATATCATTTACATAATCTGTCCAAGCTTTTTCCAGCGTTTCCTTTGTGAACGCTTTTTTGGGAAGCTCTTCTGTAATATTTTCCTGAGCTAGTTTATTAATTTCATGCTGCTTTTTTGCTTTGATACTAGAAATAGATAAACCAGAAATCTTTTTCTCTGCAAAGGGTTTTGATGGCTTGGGTTCTTCTATTACGAGTGCCTTTTCTTCTATCTTAATTTCAGAATAATTGCTTTTTGAAACGGCTTCTTCTCTTTGTTCTTGAGATTCTTGAATTTTTTTAACTTCAGAGATGAGAGGCTTCTGTACAGGCTGTCCTGAAACAGGCGGAGATGGAATTTTAGGTGTTTCTTTGTAGAATTTAGGGGGTATTATGAATGCATTGCTATTTTTTTTTTCTCCATCATAGGAGATGGAGGCAAGCTGCATTAAGCAAAGTTCAACGAGTAATCGTTGATTTTTACTGGTTTTATATTTGAGGTCACAATCGTTAGCTAGCTCAATACATTTTAGTAGAAATGGAATAGACGTTTTCTTGGATTGCTCTAAATATTTTTTTTGTGTTTGTTCACCAACTTCAAGAAGAGGTATGGTAGCTTCGTTTTTACAGACCATTAAATCTCTGCAATGTGAGGCTAATCCGGCAATAAAATGATGCCCGTCAAAACCCCTTGAAAGTGTTTCGTTGTAGTCAATTAATAAATTGGGAATATCATTTTCAAGAATAAAATCTATTGTTTTAAAGAAGGTGTCATAATCTAAAACGTTCAGGTTCTCTGTAACGGCCTTGCGAGTAAGCTGCTTTCCTGAGAAACTTACAACTCTGTCAAAGATAGATAATGCATCTCGCATTGCTCCATCTGCTTTTTGAGCAATAATATGCAGCGCATCTTCTTCTGCTTCAATATTTTGATTTTGAGCAATGTATTTTAGATACTCTCTGGCATCTTTTACAGTTATTCTTTTAAAATCAAAAATTTGACATCTAGAAAGAATAGTAGGGATTATTTTATGCTTTTCGGTAGTTGCCAATATAAAAATAGCATGCCTGGGAGGTTCTTCAAGTGTTTTTAAAAAGGCATTAAAGGCCGCTTGACTCAGCATATGTACTTCATCAATAATATATACTTTATACTTTCCGGTTTGAGGCGGTATCCGAACTTGATCTATCAGACTTCGGATATCGTCAACCGAATTATTGGATGCTGCATCAAGTTCAAAAATATTGAATGCAAAATCTTCATCTGGGTTTTCAAATCCATCTTGATTAATCTTCTTGGCAAGAATACGTGCACAAGTTGTTTTACCCACTCCTCTTGGTCCACAGAATAAGAGTGCTTGGGCTAAATGATTATTTTCAATAGCATTTAATAAGGTATTCGTAATTGCACGTTGTCCAACAACATCTTTAAATGTTTGCGGTCTGTATTTTCGTGCGGATACTACGAACGGCTCCATAAAATTTTTTGAAAATTAGGTAAAACTATTTCTGAGTGTACATTACAAAGATAAAAATTGCTTTATGAAATTATAAATCATCCCTTGAAATTTAGGAGTATTTATTAACAATTTTTTTGTTCAATATGCATCTAACATAAGAGATAATTGCTTAAAATTTATGTAATTTTACACCGCAGGCTATCTTATCGCTTTTGCTTTGCAAGAGAGGAAAGTCCGGACACCGTAGCGCAACATAGCGGGTAATACCCGTCCTTAGCTATGCTACATAGCTAAGAGGACAAGTGCAACAGAAAGCAAGTACAGGTAATGCTGTAGTGAAATCAGGTAAACTCTATGTGGTGCAACGCCATGTAAACCAACATTTGAGAATTGCGCGTTCAAGTTGGAGGGTAGGCGGTTAGAGGTGATTGGTAACAATTACTCCAGATAAATGATAAGACTCGACAGAATCCGGCTTATAGGCCTGCTTTTTTATGGTATTTCAAAAAAACTAAAAACGTTGCCACCATACCTTTTTTCCATGTGAAAATTAGGTAGATGGTCTAGTTTGGTATGTTTTGAATGTTCTATAATAAGTGTACCTTGTTCTTTTAATAGGGAGTTGTTGAAAACGTGATAGACAATTTTCTCAAATTGCTCAATAGATAAGTCATAGGGAGGATCTGCAAAAATCACATCTCTGGATACATTGGTATTTTCTAAAAATTTAAATACATCACTTTTAATAGTCTTTATTTCCAATGAGAGTTCGATAGCTATTTTTTCTATGTATTTAATGCAACCGTGATGACTATCAACAGATACAACTTCCAAACAGCCTCTAGAAGCAAATTCAAAGCTAATATTTCCAGTTCCTGAAAAAAGATCTAAAACAGAAATCTCTTCAAAGTGGTAATAATTATTGAGAATATTAAAGAGCGCTTCTTTCGCAAAATCAGTTGTTGGTCTAACCGGAAGCTTTCCCGGTGCCATTAGTCTTCTTCCTTTGTGTTTGCCAGAAATAATTCGCATTAAAAAGTACTAATTAAAAGATGTGCATCGTTAAGGTCTTTACTGCTAACATCTTCTGATGTTTTAAAATTAAATTGGTGCTTACTAATAGTTACATTTCTTATGTATTTATAAACATATTGATATTTCATATCTTCTTCATCAATACTTTTTAAGAATTCAAAAGAAAATAAATCAGGATTCATCCCTAGCTGCTCTGCTGCAAATAGTACATAGTAAATAAAATCTTCAGGGGTGTCATAAAAAAATGAATTATAGTAGATAAGTTTCTTGTTTTTTATTACCATAATTTCAAAACGGGTAGTATTAATATCGGCATACATGGCAGGTTGATCATTACGAACTACCTTTCGCATTAATTGCTCTACTAATACACTTGCGGTATGTTTATATTCAAAGCTTCCAAATAGGTCAAAAAAATAATTAGTCACGTTCATGAAGGGAACATAAACATTTACTAAAGCTGCTTCTGGAATTTCATCAAATACTACTACGTCATTTTCAAGGATTTTCACATTGAATTTAAGGTAATCTGATAAATGATCTTTATTAAATAAAGCTTCTGGAATAAATGCAGAAAGCTCATTACTATGAACTAGGTGTAATTTTCTTAGAAGTTTTATTGTAGGGTGTTCATTAAACAATTCTTTGAGCTTTTGCTCTAGAATATCTGGAGTTACAGATTCTTGAAAATTCTCATGAAATACAGCTTCAATTTTATGTTCAGCCCGATTTAGAATGCAAAAAGAAAGTCCACTCAGATCAACCTGAATGGACAATTCTTTATTTGATAAATCGTATGTATTAATTCTTCTTTTTAGTGTCATATATGGTAGGCCAGTTACCATTGGTACTTACATCGTTTAATGATCCTACAATAATAGAATTTCCATTTACTTCATCAACTGAAATCATCTGATTTTCCTGAACTCGTAAATTTTTAGGCTGATCGTAAAGAATAACATCTTTTTTAACCTTCGCTTCAAATACAGGTGCTTTGTATCCTTCTTTATCTAAAATAGCAGCTTTCATCTCGAATTTGGCCGTATTCTCGGCAAAAGGAACATTCATCATGGTTTTATAGCGATCAGAATTTTTAAAGATAGAATCTTTTATCGCTTTAAATCCTAAAGTGTCTATAATCTTTACCTCGCGAAGCATATCAATTTTATAAACTTCATCATATTCCATAAAAGAAGAGTCACGTTGCTGGGTGATAGTGAATTGGGCAGTGTCAACAAACTTAACCAATGCATCAAAATTAGAAGCAAATTTACCAGTTACAGTTCTGTGAGCCTCCTGAGCATCTCTGATGTCTTTAAGTTTTGCTATGACTGCTTTGTATCGCTCTTCTTTTACCTTCTTAAATTCGATCGGTTCACTAATCGACTTATAGATCATAAAAGCAAAGAAAAAACTTAATAACCAAAGTGCTATTTGAATGGCTGTTTTCATTTGTGTATTTTTGAATTAGATTATAGTGATTTAGGCAAATCTACAATTTTTTTTTAATGGATAAAGTATTTACCCTTAAAAAACATTGTTAACTTTAGACCAGATTATTTCCAGATGACAGAGTCTTCTTTTTATAAATTACTTATTGAAAATTTTCCACATCAACCCACACCAAAACAGGATATTGCGTTACAACAGCTTTCTGGTTTTTTGTTTAATGATGATGCAAATGCTCTTTTTATGATGAAAGGGTATGCAGGTACGGGAAAAACAACTATTATTGGTACGTTGGTGAACAACCTATGGGAAACCCTAATGAAATCTGTTTTATTGGCACCTACGGGGAGAGCTGCCAAAGTGATTACCAATTATTCTAAAAGGAATGCAAACACCATTCATAAGCATATTTATTTTCCTAAAAAGCAAAAAAATGGAGGTGTGAGCTTCGTATTGCAACCTAACAAACACCGAAATACGATTTTTATTGTAGATGAAGCATCTATGATTTCAGATGTACAAAGTGACTCTAAATTTTTTGAAAATGGTTCATTGTTGGATGATCTTATTCAATATGTATATGCTGGGCATAAATGTAAATTACTGCTTATTGGAGATACAGCACAACTACCTCCTGTAAATCTGGATGTAAGTCCAGCACTAGATATAGATAAAATATCTTTAAATTATAACAAAGAGGTAAGTCATATTGAATTAGATGAAGTGGTGAGACAGCAAAAAGATTCTGGTATATTATGGAACGCCACTCTTTTAAGAGAAGAGATAAAAGGGAATTTTCCCGATATTTTTAAATTTAATTTAAAAGGCTATCAGGATATAGTAAGACTTGTTGAAGGAACAGAAATACTAGAGGCAATTACAGAAGCATATTCTGAAAATGGTAAAGAAGAAACCGCAATTATTGTTCGTTCTAATAAAAGAGCGAATCTGTACAATCAACAAATAAGAAGTAGAATTTTATTCCATGAACACGAGTTGGCTACCGGAGATTATTTAATGGTAGTTCGCAATAATTATTTTTGGTTAAAATCGTCCAGCAAGGCTGGTTTTATTGCAAATGGAGATATTATTGAAGTGTTAGAAATTTTTTCTTTTAAGGAGCTATATGGTTTTCGTTTTGCAGAAGTACAGGTGCGCATGGTAGATTATCCAGATCAAAAACCTTTTGAAACCGTACTTCTATTAGACACTCTAGAAGCTGAAACCCCAGCACTTTCTTATGAACAAGGAAATCAATTGTATCAGGAAGTCTTAAAAGACTATGAAGATGAAACCTCTAAGTATCGTAAATTTCTGAAAGTAAAAAACAATAAATTTTTTAATGCGCTACAGGTAAAATTCTCCTATGCAATTACTTGTCATAAATCTCAGGGTGGTCAATGGCGTACTGTATTTGTAGAACAACCTTATGCCCCAAACGGTATTGATAGAGAATATCTTAGGTGGCTTTATACCGCTGTAACCAGAGCAAGTGGACAACTCTATTTAATCGGATTTAAAAATGATTTTTTTGTAGAAGATTAATTGTAATTTAGTGCTCTTATTTATCACAATTATGACTTCAGATACCATTATTAGTATTTTTTTGGGTATTGGATTGGCAGCTTCCGCTGGATTTAGAGTTTTTCTACCCTTATTTGTATTAAGTCTTGTCACTTATTTAGACATGTGGCAGCTTAATGAAAGTTGGGGGTGGATTGGAAGTCTTGGAGCCTTGATTATTTTTGGAGTAGCCATGGTTGCTGAAATTTTTGCCTATTACATCCCATGGTTTGATAACCTTTTAGATTCTATAGCTATTCCTTTGGCTACAATTGCTGGAACGGCTGTTATGGTTTCTACAGTAGCGGATATGACTCCAGCCATCACATGGACTTTAGCGATTATAGCTGGCGGTGGTACGGCTACAGCCATAAAAGGAGCAGCCTCTGCAACTAGACTAACTTCTACAGCGACTACTGGAGGAGTAGGCAATCCTGTTGTTTCAACCATTGAAACGGGTACTTCTATGCTAGTATCAGTTGCATCAGTATTTCTACCGGTTTTAGCTGTAGTATTGGTGATTATTATTTTATTTGTTGTCTTTCTTTTCTATCGAAAAATACGTCCACGCAGGAAATGAAAAATTCATTTGTAAATCTTATTTTTGAAAACTAATTCCACAACTATCATGAAAGCTATTTCTATGATTCCGGCAAGATATGCGGCCTCACGCTTTCCGGGTAAATTAATGCAGGATCTTGGAGGTAAAACGGTCATTTTAAGAACCTATATGGCAACCCTTGAAACAGGTCTTTTTGATGATGTTTTTGTGGTAACAGATAGTGATATTATTTTTAAGGAGATCACTTCCAATGGAGGGAAGGCTATCATGAGCATAAAAGAACATGAATGTGGCAGTGATCGCATTGCAGAAGCAGTGGCGAGTATGCATGTGGATATTGTAGTGAATGTTCAGGGAGATGAACCTTTTACCGAAAAAGAAAGTTTGCAGAAGGTATTGGATGTTTTTGTTAAAGATGATAAAAAGGAAATAGACCTTGCTTCTTTAATGACACCTATTCATGATATAGAGGAAATCAATAACCCTAATACGGTAAAAGTAATTGTAGATCATCGTAATTTTGCCTTGTATTTTTCAAGAGCAGCTATACCATATCCAAGAGCACAAAATACCGGAATTCAATATTACAAGCATAAGGGAATTTATGCCTTTAGAAAAAAAGCGTTAGTAGATTTTCCAAATTTGGAAATGCGCCCTTTGGAAGCTACAGAGAAAATTGAAGCCATTCGATATTTAGAATATGGCAGAAAAATTAAAATGGTTGAAACCAGAGTGACCGGGATTGAAATAGATACACCTGAAGATCTTGAACGGGCAAAGAAAAAAATGATATGAATTACGAGGGAATTACAACTTTGGGTTTTGATGCAGATGACACCTTATGGGTTAATGAAACCTATTTTAGAGAAACGGAGCATAAGTTTGCAAGTTTACTACGCGCCTATGAAACCGAAAACAAAATAGATCAAGAGTTGTTTAGCACAGAGATTAAGAATCTTGAGTTTTATGGGTACGGAATCAAAGGTTTTATGCTATCAATGATAGAGTCTGCGATAGAACTCTCTAATGGACAAATTGATGTGAAATCAATTTCTGAGATTATTAAGATGGGTAAGAAAATGATTCACGAACCAGTTGAACTCTTGGAAGGAGTAGAAGAGGTGTTGAAGAAATTGAATGGAGATTACAGAATATTATTATTAACCAAAGGAGATCTTTTAGACCAGGAGCGTAAATTGGAGAAATCAGGTTTGTCCAAATACTTTCATCATATTGAAGTGCTTAGTGATAAAAAAGAATCAAATTACAGGAATCTTTTAGAGCATCTAGAGGTCAAACCTTCTGAATTTTTAATGATAGGAAATTCTCTTAAATCAGATATACTGCCGCTAATTAATATTGGAGCAAGAGCAATCCATATTCCTTTTCATACAACTTGGGCGCATGAAACAGTTGCTCCTCAAGAGGAAAATGACAGTTACGCAACCATGAGCTCCATCAAAGAAATTTTAAAATATTTAAAGTGAGCCAGTTATTTGACATAGAATCTTGGGACCGTAAAGAACATTTTCATTTTTTTAAAAATTTTGAAGAACCTTTTTTTGGGGTCACTTTTGATGTGGATGTAACCTATCTTTATAACTATGTAAAAGGAAGCAATATTTCTTTTTATATAGCATATCTCTATGCCGCTCTTAAAACTGCCAATGAAATAAAAGAATTTAGATTACGCATCAGAGGTAATGATATAGTGGTTTTGCACCATAGTATTGGAGCCTCTCCTACAGTTTACAGACCTAACGGTACTTTTGGATTTGCACATATTGATTACCATACAGATTTTTTTGAATTTTCATCTCAAATGACCCAGGAAATCAAAAGGGTAGAGGCAGATAATAGACTCATTTCTGTTGAAAATGATGACAATACCATTCATTTTTCAGTTTTACCTTGGATTAAATTTACTGCGATCTCTCATGCCAGAAGTTTTAGCTTGAGAGAATCTATTCCAAAGATATCATTTGGTAAAATATATGAGCAAAATATGCAAAAATTAATGCCAGTTTCAGTCCATGTAAATCATGCAATTATGGATGGTTATCACGTAGGGCTTTTTGCCGAAAAATTTCAGGAACAACTTAATCAGGAATTAGAAAAGAAGAAAACGGTTTGATGAGATTTAAAAACTTTCCAATGGTGCCCAGAGTAATGTTTGGTAATGGTTGTTTTGACCAGTTGCATGAGATATTACTTCCCAAAAGGAAAAATAGTGACTCTGCTTTTATATTTCTTGTAGATGATATTTTTGAGAGAAAAATTGATGTGATTTCTCGTATTCCAGTATTATTCAATGATAGAATTATTTTTATTTCTGCCGATGAGGAGCCTAAAACAGCTCAAGTAGATATTCTGGTAGATCACATTAAAAATAATGTGTCACCTTCACCAGATGGTATTATTGGCATAGGTGGTGGTACCGTAATGGATTTAGCGAAAGCAGTCTCTTTACTCTTTACAAACTCAGGGAATGCTGCAGACTATCAGGGATGGGACTTGGTAAGTAATAAGGGATTATATCATGTTGGAATACCCACTATTAGCGGTACTGGAGCAGAAGTGTCTAGAACAACGGTGCTTTCGGGGCCCGATAAAAAATTAGGAATAAATTCAGATTTTACTCCTTTTGATCAGGTAGTGTTAGATCCACAATTAACCCAAGGTGTATCAAAAGAACAATGGTTTTATACAGGAATGGACTGCTATATACATTGTATAGAGTCACTTAATGGAAGTTTTTTAAATGCCTTTAGCCAAAGCTATGGAGAGAAAGCATTTGATTTATGTCTAGATGTTTTTACGAATACTAATATCTCTAATAATGAAAGCAGAAGCAAATTAATGATGGCTTCATGGCATGGAGGCATGAGTATTGCTTATTCTCAAGTAGGCATAGCACATGCAATAAGTTACGGGCTCTCTTACGTTTTAGGCATTCGTCATGGAGAAGGAAATTGTTTGGTATTTGATCATTTAGAAGAGTACTATCCAGAAGGTGTAAAAACCTTTAAAAAAATGAAAGAGATAAACGAGGTAGAGTTACGCAAAGGGATTTGTGCAAATCTTAGTGAAGCAGATTATCTTAAAATGACGCAAATTGCCCTAAGCTTGGAACCGCTATGGGAGAATGCTTTAGGGAAAGATTGGAAAAGCATCATAACTCCAAAAAAGTTACAAAACATTTACGAAAAAATTTAGCGATGAATCAACAAACAAATCAGTTTAAAACAATTCAGGTAATAGGGATAGGGCTCCTATCTGGGATCGCATTTTTTTTAGTTATTTCATTATGGTTACAAGATACTGTTTCCATGGATTATGATGCGGAAGATTTTATGCTACCCATAGCATTTATGCTTTTTTTTTCTGGAGCGATTGCTGCGTTTTACTTAGTGAATAGATTCTTAGTGCCTCCAACCTCCTATAATTTATCCGCTAAAATATCTAATTATCAAACAAAAATTATTATTAAAATGGCATTGTTAGAAGGGCCTTCTTTCTTTGCAATTTTTCAGTTTTTAAATTCCGGTTCTTTACTCTACCTTTTAATTCCTTTGTTTGCTGTAATACTTATGGTATATTTATTTCCAAGTAAGCATAAATTTATTTCAGAATACCAACTTTCAATGCAAGACAAAATAATAATTGATAAAATGAACTAATGCACTGGATTTCAAAAATTATTTTTTACAAGATACTTAGATGGAAGATAGAGGGAGAATTCCCAGACGTTAAAAAGATGGTCATAATTGTAGTTCCGCATACCAGTTGGCATGATTTCTATATAGGTGTATTGTTAAGAGCGATTAAAAAAATTGAAATTAATTTTATAGGTAAGAAAGAAATATTTAGATGGCCTTTTGGTGCTTATTTTAGATGGATGGGAGGGGCACCTATAGATCGCACATCTGGTCAAGATAAAGTAAAGGCTATTGCAGCTATTTTTAAAAACAGAGAAGTTTTCAGATTATCATTGGCTCCCGAAGGAACTCGGAAAAAAGTTGATCAATGGAAAACGGGATTCTATTATATAGCCATTGAAGCAGAGGTTCCCATTGTAATGGTAGCGTTTGATTTTGGAACAAAAACGGTAAAAATATCAGAGGCTTTTTATCCTACAGACGATAAAGAGAAAGATTTTACTTTTATGAAATCCTTTTTTAAGGGAGTAATAGGAAAGGTTCCTGAATATTCTTGGGAAGAATCTATTTCTTAAGAAAGAACCCAGGTTTTACCCCAGGTTATACTAAATCAAAAAGTTTATTTACGGAGTATCTATAGTTTTACTATAGATTATTGGTAAAAGACTAAGGTCATTTCCGTCAAATATGATAGTTATAAGTTCGTCGTAATTTGTGTTTGGAACTTCAATTGCTCGGGCATATTCTAGATGTAGTTCTTCTAGATCTTTCAACGCGTCAAAATCTTCCGGTAAATTCGCAGGAATACTAGATAATGAAGTGAAATTAGATTGATTGCCGTTTGCATATACTTCCCATCTTAGCGCATCAGAGATACCGTTTTCACCTTTCAACGTCCAGAAGGTTTTGGAAGTGGTAAAAGTATTATCTGTATTTATTTGATAATTTAAAAATGAAGCCTGCTCAATAGTCAAAACAGGATCAATTGGAGTAAATTCAGACGGAATTGTACCATTTGTTACTTGTAAGTATGCTGCATTAACATTTTGAGCATAGATGCTCAACTGATAGTTACTAAAGAAATTATTCATAGAGTATACGGTGAAATTATTTTGTGAAAGAACCGGACTATACGTATTGTAAAGTAAATTATTACCATCTGGATTTTCAAAGTCGCTATTTTGATATCCAACTAGTTTTGTTCTTAATTGTACATCGCTTATAGAACTTGTTATTTGGTGACTATTTTCCATTTCGGTTCCAGCGGCTACATCAACTTGATTAACCTCATCACTGGTAAGTGTCAAAACTTGATATTTTGGAATACTTGAGGAGACGTCTTCTATAGTAGTAAAAGTAGTCTGAAGATTCGCATAATTTCCAATGCCAAATGAGGTTTCGGTGTTTGGAGGTATGATAGAGAGACTTCCTGGAGTGAATCGGTTGTTTGCAGAAAACACAAATTCATCTAGGCGATTGGGTACGTTTGATAATTGTACTTGTACAGATTCCGTTGAGGTCCCAGAGGGTCTTGACCTTATTGTAATTAGTTGTTCTGGATTTATATTCAAATAGGTTTTAGCTTCTATACGATTTTGATTAGCTCTGTATGTAAATAAACTAACATTTAAACCATCAAGCTCATTATTACTTTCTAAAGTAATAGATTGGCTATTATTAAGACTTCCAAATCCAGATGTGATGTTTTCGTCCTCTATATTCTGTACCAAGTAATAAAAAGTATCTCCTTGTTGTAGATAATCGCTGTCCATTTCAAGGGTGAGTATAGCAGTAGGTTCCTGTTGTGCAATATCTTGACTGTCGTCTACAGTGCAACTGCTGAATATTAGTAAAGTGACAATACTGAATAGAAAATTAAGTTTCATACAAATAAATTAGCTTTGGTTCTTTCTTTTTAGTCTGCCAATTTCAATATTGGTTGCGTGATCTTATAAAAAAAGCGTGAAATTCTAAAAATTCACGCTTTTGATTTACAGAAAGAAATGTTTATTCTGTTTCTTGCATAGTATGATATACATTTTGAACATCATCATCTTCTTCCAGTAATTCCAGTAGCTTCTCTACATCAGTAGCTTCTTCTTCGGTTAGGCTTTTAGTAACTTGAGGAATTCGCTCAAACCCAGAAGATAGGATTTCAATTTGGCGGTTTTCCAGTTCTTTTTGAATGGCTCCAAAGCTGTTAAAGGGTGCATAAAGCATAATACCATCATCATCAACAAACACTTCTTCAACGCCAAAATCTATAAATTCTAGTTCTAATTCTTCGGGGTCTAAACCTTCAGGAGTAATTCTAAAATTACAGCTGTGATCAAACATAAATTCTACAGAACCACTGGTACCCAAACTACCATTACATTTATTAAAATAACTGCGAACATTGGCAACAGTTCTGTTATTATTATCGGTAGCTGTTTCTACCAAGACTGCAATTCCATTAGCAGCATACCCTTCAAATAGAGCCTCTTTATAATTTTCAGTATTCTTATCAGATGCTTTCTTTATGGCTCTTTCAATATTATCTTTAGGCATATTGACAGCCTTAGCATTCTGTATAACAGCTCTAAGTCTTGAATTAGATTCAGGGTTCGGCCCTCCTTCCTTTACCGCCATCACAATATCTTTACCTATTCTTGTAAAGGTTTTAGCCATGGCAGACCAACGTTTCATTTTCCTTGCCTTTCTGAATTCAAAAGCTCTTCCCATAAAATTTAGTATTTAATAATACAAATGTAGCGAAATTGTAAAATTTTGAAAACCGCTAACCACTACTTATTCGCTTTGAATTATATTTTCAATTACCTGGGCAAGTTCAAAATCTTTTTCGGTGACTCCTCCAGCATCATGTGTAGATAAGCGTATGGTTAATTTATTATAAACGTTAGTCCAGTCTGGGTGATGATGCAGTGCCTCTGCTTCAAAAGCAATTCTTGACATTACTGAAAAAGTGTCTTTGAAATCTGGAAATTCAAAAGTAGTTTCTATCGCATTATCCAGGTATTCCCATCCTTCTAGTTTTTTCAGGTTACTTTCAATTTCTCTTTCTGTGTATTTTTTCATAATCGTATGGTTTTAAAATGAATTAATTCTTTTTTTTAAGAGGGCTAATAGTATCTTCAATTACCTCACTGCTAGTTATTTGTAAATTCTTAGGCAATAATTTATCCTTTGGCAGTACCGCCAGAAAACGATCAAAATTAGAAGTATAAACATTCTTGAACGTAGGGTTAGCCAGATTCAGTTTTTCTATCATTTCTTTTATAAATTCATCATGATGTATTAGATCTGTACTCCCTAGATGAAAAATTCCTTTCTTATTTCTATTAATAATGTAATGAATCTGAAGCGCTAATCTATCTGCAGTTGTTACATTCATTACTAAATCAGGAAAAACTTCATAAGGTTCTTTATGAATAATACTCTCTTTTATTTCTTTCACTCTGGGAGACTGGAAGCCAAAAACCATAGGTAATCGTATAATGCAATAATGTTTTTCTGGCAGACGTAAAAAGAGATTTTCAATTCTAATTTTTAGTTTTCCATAAATACTTTCAGAGAGGGTTTTATCATATTCATAAGAGGGATAATTACTAAAGGCATCAAACACATTTGCAGAAGAAAGAAAGAGTATTTTACATCCCGTTTGAATGCTGTAGGAAACAATTTCTTCATGTAATTCAATTTGTCCTTCAAAATTACCTCTCAAGCATGAAATTATATGGGTTGGTTTTAACTCATTCAATAGTATGTCTAATCCTTCTCTTTCAAAGTCAAATTGAAAAAAATGTTTGTTTTTAGAAAAAGACTTTGCGGTGAAATAGGTACCATAAGTATCAAAATAAGCACATAATTCCCTGTAAAGGGTATTACCTATAAATCCGCTGCCTCCTAATATGAGAATTTTTTTCAAATCAATTAAAATATAGAGAGTCCGGTTAAAGTAGTAAACCTTTCTAATGCTTGCATGCCTAAAGTAGAATTTCCTTTTGCATTTAATCCAGGAGACCACGCGGCTATAGAGTACATTCCAGGTAGTACTGCTACAATACCTCCACCTACACCACTTTTTCCGGGAAGACCAACTTCAAAAGCAAATTCTCCAGCTTCATCATAAAACCCACATGTAATCATTAATGCATTAATCCTTTTTACTTGACCCAGTGTTAAGAATGTTTTGTTTCTAGTACATTTCCCTCCATGGGTAAAAATATAAAATGCTTTGGTGAGTTGCTCACAAGACATTGCCAAAGAACACTGGTAGAAATAAAAATCTAGTACTTTTTCAACATCGTTATGAAGGTTATTGAATGACTTTAGTAGGTTTGCTGCTGCATAGTTTCTATAACCTGTAGCTTTTTCAGAGGCTGCAACAGCCTCATCATAGTGAATATCTTCGTCATCTGTTAATTCGCGTACATACTGTAAAAAAGCTTTTTTTGGGTCTTCAAATTGAGATACCAGCATATCCGAAATCACCAAAGCACCTGCATTGATAAACGGATTTCGAGGAATTCCTTTTTCCAGTTCTAGCAAGGATAGAAAATTGAATGGATTTCCGGAGGGTTCTACATCTACACGTTCTAAAATATCTGCTCCAAGTATTCTTGACGCCTGTGCCAATGTCAATACTTTGGAAATACTTTGAATTGAGAACTTTTCAAAAGCATCCCCTACATTAAATTGCTGATTACTGTTGGTTCTTAAATGGATACCAAATTTATTTAAATCCACTGTTTTTAGCTCAGGGATATACGTAGCTACTTGACCTCTGTTTTTAGTGGTAAATGCTTTTTGCTGAATACGATCCAAAACTTGCTGAAAGTCAACCTTATTTATCATTTTTATAAAAAGGGAGTTTGATCACTTTTGCAGGAATAAGCTTCTTTCTAATTTGGATATAAAGAAGGCTTTCAGGCTTAGAAAGCGCTATAGGTACATATCCTAGACCAATTCCTTTTCCAATTGATGGAGCCATAGTACCACTGGTGACTATACCTAAGATGTTGCCTTCTTCATTAGTAATTTGATAGTCTTTTCTTGGAATACCGCGTTCTAACAATTCAAAACCTACTAATTTTTTTGTAATTCCTTCTTCTTTTTGTTTTCTTAAATTTTCTGAGTTCACAAAGTCTTTTGAAAATTTGGTAATCCAACCCAGACCAGCTTCTAAAGGAGAAGTATGATCATCTATATCATTTCCATACAAACAATATCCCATTTCCAATCTTAACGTATCTCTTGCGGCTAGACCTATTGGCTTAATATCTAAGTCCATTAATTTTTCCCAAATTTGTTTTGCATCTTTATTATGACAATAGATTTCAAAACCTCCACTTCCTGTATATCCAGTTGCAGAAATAATAACATGCTCTGCACCTGCAAAATCTCCAATTTCAAAATGATAATATTTAATACTATCTAAATCTACAGAGGTTAGTGATGCAATTTTTTCAGCTGTTTTAGGACCTTGAATGGCTAATAAAGAAAAATCATCAGATATATTTTGCAGGGTTGCATTTACATCGTTGTGTTGATTGATCCATTTCCAGTCTTTTTCAATGTTAGATGCATTTACCACTAATAAATACTCTTCTTCTTTTATTTGGTAAACAATAAGATCATCTACAATACCTCCATTATCATTAGGAAAGCAACTATATTGGGCTTTACCAATTTCTAATTTCGAGGCATCATTACTGGTTACTTTTTGAATGAGTTCAAGCGCGTTAGGCCCTTTTACTAGAAATTCACCCATATGGCTTACATCAAAAACACCTGTTTCCTTTCTTACAGTTTCATGTTCTATAGTAACACCCTCATATTGAACAGGCATGTTGTAACCTGCAAAAGGAACCATTTTAGCACCCAGCGCAATATGGACATCAGTAAGGATTGTATTCTTCATTTAAAATAGTTTTGGCAATAGACTCAAAATGAATTATTCTGAATTTAAGTTGCGCAAATTTATTGAAAATACATGTAATCCTTGTTAAGAATACAATTTTGTTTTGAGGAGCTAAAGATCAATAATTTCTCTTTTTAAAGATTAATTTATAAAGATTCAAGAAGATAAGACTTCAATTTTTCGTAGCTATCTATTTTAATACTTTTTTTCTCTTTATCCATTACCTCTTTTATCTGAGAGGGGATTTCTAGTTTTTTACCAATAATGGGTTCTACAACATCTCTGAATTTTACTGGATGTGCAGTTTCTAAAAAAATACCCAAGCAATTATCATCTTCTGTGTTCAGATAATCATTAAGCCCTAAATAACCAACTGCTCCATGCGGATCTGCTATATAACCGGAAGTTTTATAAATAGATTTTAGTGCTCTTCTTGTTTCCTTGTCTGTATAGCTATATGAGGAAAACACAGATTTTAATTTATGAATGTCATTATTCATAAGTTTTTGAATCCTGATAAAATTACTCGGATTTCCAACATCCATTGCATTTGAGATGGTTTGTTTAGATGGCTTTGGTTGATATATTCCAGTTTCTAAAAATTGTAAAACAGTATCATTTACATTAGTAGATGCAATAAAGTGATGAATAGGCAAGCCTAAACGAGCGGCTACCATTCCAGCACAAATATTACCAAAATTTCCACTAGGTACAGAAAAAACTACTTTTTCATTAGAAGTCACTAGAGCTTTATAGGCGAAAAAAAAGTACAACATTTGAGGTAACCATCTAGCAACATTTATTGAATTTGCAGAGGTAAGGGAGATGGATGAAAGTTGAGAATCAATAAATGCTGATTTTACCATTTCCTGGCAATCGTCAAATGTACCATCTACTTCAAGTGCTGTAATATTCTGGCCGAGTGTGGTTAATTGTTTTTCTTGAATATCACTCACTTTTCCAGAAGGGTAGAGGATTACTACTTTAACCCCCTTTACGCCAAGAAAACCACTTGCAACTGCCCCACCTGTATCTCCAGATGTAGCTACCAGAACTGTAACTTCTCTATCTTGGGTATCTTTATTGAAGTACCTTAAACAACGCGCCATAAATCGTGCACCCACGTCTTTGAAAGCCATAGTTGGGCCATGAAATAGTTCCAGTGAATAAATGTGGTCTGCAATTTTTACTATCGGAAACTCAAAACATAAAGTCTCTTTAATAATTTGTTGGAGTTCTTTCTTTGGAATTTCATCACCAACAAACTGCTCTATTGCTATCATAGCAATTTCTTCATGACTCAGGTTCTGAAGATTTTCAATAAAATCTGTTGGAAGTGGCTTAATATCTTCAGGGAAATAAAGTCCGCGATCAGGAGCAATTCCTTTAATAACGGCTTCTTTGAAGCTTGTCTTGGATGAGTTATTGTTTAAACTTGAATAATTCATGATTCAATGATAATGGTAATTTTGAATATTTATTTTTGAGTGGTTAGGGTTTTTACACCAGCCGTATTAATGGTTGAAACGTGGGTTTCATAGGGTAGATTTATGGCATCATACACTAATTTGATTTCTGTTTCTACCTTCTTTGCTATTTTCATACCCTTGCACAAAGCAAAAATTGAAGGGCCTGAACCAGAAATACCGCTTCCAAGGGCGCCGGCATTTATCGAAGCCTCTTTCACAGCATTAAATTTAGGAATTAAATTACTTCTAGCTGGTTCTGCAATTACATCAACTAAAGACCTGCTTATAAGATCATAATCATTAGAATACAAACCGCTAATAAGCCCTCCTAGATTTCCCCATTGTGTAATCGCATTCTTTAAGGATACAGAATCAGAAAGCAAGGCTCTTGCTTCTGAGGTCTTTATTTCAATCTGAGGATGAATTACTACCACGGTTAATTCTTCTGGTGAAGGAATTTTTATGATATCTAAAGGATCATACCCTCTGACCAATGTAAACCCTCCCAAAATAGCTGGGGCTACGTTATCTGCATGTGCAGAACCGGAAGCAAGAACCTCACCTTGCATGGCATGGTAAACTAACTCTGTAGAATTCAACGGTGATCCCGCTAATTTATTTATGGCATAAACTGCACCAGCTGCACTAGCTGCACTGCTTCCAATACCACTTCCTGGTTTTATTCTTTTTGAGATTTCTATTTCAAAACCAAAAGGAACATGAAGTTGTTTAAGAAGAGACAGTGCCGCAACACCTGCTACATTTTTTTCTGGTTGGAGTGGAAGCTCCTGACCTGTGATTTTGTTAATTCGGATTATTCTATCCTTAATTTTTCGAACGGTCATTTCATCTCCTACAGATTCAAGACACAATCCTAAAACATCAAAACCACAGGATATATTTGCTACGGTTGCCGGGCAAAAAACTTTAATCTCATTCATTTAAAACTCTTATAAAAGGTTTTACATATTCTCTATTTATCCTATTTGAAAATTGCCTACTCGTATAATATCAGCAAAAATACCGGAAGCAGTAACTTCTGCGCCTGCACCCGCTCCTTTAATAAGCAGAGGCTGATCTTTATATCTGTCGGTAAAAAACAATACAATATTGTCTTTTCCGGCAAGATTGTAAAAAGGATGTTCTTTTGCTACTTCTTGAATTCCTACATGTGCTTCACCATTTTCAAATTGTGCAACATATTTGAGACACTTTTCTTGTTTGGCAGCACTTTCATAAATCTTTTTAAAATGTTTTTCATGAGATGAAAGTGATTCTAAAAACGTTTCAACAGTTGTGGTTTTAAGACTTTCTTCTGGTAAAAAATTGTTATTTTTTATATCATCAATTTCTAGCTGATATCCACTTTCCCTAGCCAGAATTAAAATTTTTCTCATTACATCAATTCCGCTAAGATCAATTTTAGGGTCTGGTTCTGTATAACCTTCTTCACCCGCTTGTTTAACTACTTGTTCAAAGGAAGTTTGCCCATCATAATTATTAAAAATAAAGTTTAGACTTCCAGATAAAACTGCCTGTATTTTAATAATTTTATCTCCTGATGCAACTAGGTTTTTTAAGGTGTCAATGATAGGAAGTCCCGCACCTACATTGGTTTCAAATAGAAAGGGAGCTCCATATTTTGTAGAAAGAGCCTTTAGTTTTAAGTAGTTTTGGTATTCAGAAGCACAGGCAATCTTATTGCAGGTTACGACAGCAATACTGTTTCTAAGATAACCTTCATAAGTTGCTGCAATGGTATTACTAGCTGTGTTGTCTACAAAGATGCTATTATGTAAATTCTTAGCCAATACTTTCTTTAAAAATAAATCAGGATTAGCTTTTTCACCATTTTTTAAAGCTTCTTCCCATGTTTTAAGATCAACACCATTTTCTTTAAATATCATAGTTCTGGAATTGGAAATACCTATTACCTTAATATTTAATTTAAGTGTTTTTTTGACATACTTGTGTTGTGCAGCAATTTGCCCTAGAAACTTACTCCCAACGTTTCCTACGCCCATAATAAAAAGGTTAAGCTGCTTGATATTATCTTCAAAAAAGCGTTCATGTAATGTATTTAAGGCTTTGGAAACATCTTCTTGTTTAATAACTGCGGATATATTTCTTTCTGAAGCTCCTTGTGCGATAGCTCTTATGTTAACATTATTTGCACCAAGTGCACTAAACATTTTACCGCTTAAACCTTGGTGACTTTTCATATGGTCTCCTACCAACGCAATAATGGATAAACCTTTCTCAACAATGCACGGCTTTATTCTTTTACCACTTATTTCATATTCAAAAGCTTTGTCTACTAATTTTTTTGCTTTGTCAGCATCTTTATTTGCTACTCCAATACATATAGAATGTTCAGATGAAGCTTGTGTAATCATTACCACACTTATTTGTTCTAAAGAAAGCACTTCAAAAAAGCGTTTGGAAATACCGGGTATTCCAATCATTCCACTTCCTTCCAAAGTGAGTAGTGTAATATGGTCTATATGACTAATACCTCTAACCGGTTTTTCATTTTCATTGGTCATTTTTGAAATAAGAGTTCCCGCGGCTTCTGGTTTAAAAGTATTTTTAATTCTAATTGGAATTCCTTTGGAAAAGACCGGTTGTACAGTAGGTGGATACAATACTTTGGCACCAAAATGCGACAACTCCATAGCTTCTTCATAAGAAATTTCAGGAATTGCAAATGCATGCTTTACCAACTTTGGGTTTGCCGTATACATACCACTTACATCTGTCCATATTTCTAAGGAACTTTTTTCAATTGCTCCTGCTATAATGGCAGCCGTATAATCTGAGCCTCCTCTTCCTAGCGTAGTTGAATCACCTTCCAATGATTTAGCTACAAAACCAGGGACAACAATGATTTGATAACTTACAGTTTCAAAATAGTTTGCACATAAAACATTGGTTACATTAAAATCTACCGCTGCTTGTCCAAAATTTGAATCTGTCTTAATAAGAAGTCTGCTATCTTTGCGTATAGCGTCTAATTTCTCATAATTAAAATATGAATTGATAATGTAAGACGACAATAGTTCCCCATAACTAAGCACTTTATCACTCAATTTTGGTGTGATCTCACCTATAAGAAACGCTCCATCCAATAATGTTTTTAAAATTTCAAACTCACTAAGAATATGTTGTATGGCTTCCTTTTCTTCTTCACCATTTAGCAATATATTAATGGTTTCAAGATGTCTGGTTTTAATACGCTCATAAATCTTTTCGTAATCAGTATTTTGTTGTGAAGCCGTTTCTAATGCCTCAATGAGTAAATCAGTCACCCCGCCAAGAGCAGAAACCACAATTACCAATTGGCTTTCTTTTGCGTAGGCCGCACTAATGTTTTTAACTCGTTTTATATTTTCTGCATTGGCAACTGAGGTGCCTCCAAATTTTAGAACCTTCATTATGATTTTATTAATTCAAAAGAAATTTTAGATCGCTTTCTGATATATTCAGAAAGGAAACGGATGGATGCTATTTATGAACGTACCCCCATAGGGGTAATAATAGAAGAAATTGTAATATTCATAATTATAGCACATGCTGCTAAGCAGAAAATTGATATAACTAGAATGGGTACAATCAGATACATTAATATGGCTATTTAATCTGCGTAAAAGTAGTATTTTTACAAGTCCAAACAAAGACGCAAGTAATTTTTACTGATTTAACAAATTATTATCAATTTTAGCTTTAAATGAAAATATTTTCTGCAAATCAGCTCTATGAAGCTGACAAATTCACAATAAAAGAGCAACAAATCAGTAGCACAGATTTAATGGAACGTGCAGGTATTGGAGTCTTTAACTGGCTTGAAGATAGATTACAACAATCTCAGGTCACCATTGAGGTTTTCTGTGGAATTGGAAATAATGGAGGTGATGGTCTTGTAATAGCTAGACATCTATTGCAAAATGGATATGCTGTTAATGTATATATTGTTAATTTTAGTGACAAACGCTCAAAGGACTTTCTTATTAATTTAGACCGTTTAAAAAATGATGGCTGTTGGCCTGTTTTTTTATCCGAGAATACAGAACTCCCTAGTATCAATAAAGAAGCTATTGTAATTGACGCAATTTTTGGAATAGGTCTTTCTAGAACTCCTGCTATTTGGGTATTGAAAATCATTCAGCACATAAATAAAAGTAATGCATTTGTTCTTGCAATAGATATTCCTTCAGGACTTTATATGGATAAAATTCCTGAGCAATCTCAAGCAATCATTCATGCAAGTCATGTAATTAGTTTTCAAACACCTAAATTAGTCTTTTTTCTTCCAGAAACAGGAATCTATATGAATAGTTGGGAGGTAATTGATATTGGTTTGGCACCAAGTTATATTCAAGAAACCCATCCAATCGCAGAAATTATTGATAAGTCAACCATACTTTCATTTTATCAACCAAGAGTTAAATATGCCCATAAAGGCACCTATGGTCATAGCTTGATTGTAGGTGGAAGTCATGGTAAAATTGGTGCAGTACTGCTAGCTGCGAAAGCTTGTCTTTGTACAGGAGCGGGAAAGGTAACTGCCTATATACCCAGTTGTGGTTATATACCTTTTCAGTCTTCTTTACCCGAAATTATGGTTGAAACAGACTCACATTCGGAGATTATAACATCCATAAATATTTCTTTTAAAGTAGATGCTATCGCAATAGGAATGGGTATGGGAACTCATTCAAAAAGTGTAAATGCTTTTAAGACTTTTTTAGAAAATCAGAGAAAACCTTTAGTTTTAGATGCGGATGCCTTGAACATTTTAGGAGTTCATAATAATTTACTGGATTTAATCCCTCAAGACTCAATATTGACACCGCATCCGGGAGAGCTAAAGCGATTGGTAGGTTCATGGGTAGATGACTTTGATAAAATTGAAAAGGCGAAGAATTTTGCAAATAAGTATAAAATAGTGTTGGTGGTAAAAGGTGCGCATACGTTGATTTTTCACCATAAAAACATATACATTAATACAACAGGAAATCCAGGAATGGCTACTGCAGGTAGCGGAGATGTGCTTGCGGGAATGATTACATCTTTTATTTCACAAGGATATTCATCTCTAGAAGCCTCTATATTTGCGGTTTATTTACATGGAAAGGCAGGAGATTTAGCTTTGCCCAATATGGGATACCAAGCCTTAACTGCGGGTAAGATTATTGATTTTATAGGCCAAGCTTTTATTGAATTATTTGCCCCTCCGCAGCCACAAAATCACAATACATAAAACTATTCAATCAATAAATGGAGATATACTTTAAAAGAATATATTTTTAAACAACCAATCAATGAAGAATATACATTATATCAGTTCTGATATTCTTACTGTTGAAACTATTTATAAGATTATGAAAAATGATTTATCATTAGCTCTTTCTGAAGAAGCAAGGGTCAAGATAAAAAAAAGTAGAGACTATCTTAATAAAAAGTTACAATCGCAAACAGAACCTATTTATGGTATTAACACAGGTTTCGGATCGCTGTGCAATATTAAGATCTCAAATGAACATTTGGCGGTATTACAAGAAAATCTTGTAATGTCTCACGCTTGTGGCACTGGTGACCCAGTACCTATTGAGATCATTCGTTTGATGCTATTATTAAAAATACAATCCTTAAGCTATGGATATAGCGGAATTGAACTTACTACGGTTAATAGACTTATTGAATTTTATAACCACAAAATATATCCCATAATTTATACTCAGGGTTCTTTAGGCGCTTCTGGAGATTTAGCGCCTTTGGCACATTTAGCACTTCCGTTACTAGGTAAAGGAGAAGTCTATATAAATTCTAAAATAATTTCTTCTACAGAGATGTTAAAGAGATTTAATTGGCAACCCCTTAAATTACAGGCAAAGGAAGGCCTCGCTTTATTAAATGGAACTCAGTTTATGAGTGCGTATGGAGTGTATTTACTAATTGAGAGTTATAAGTGTTCTTACTTTGCAGATTTGATATCTTCTCTTTCTTTTGATGCTTTTTTATGCAGAAAACAGCCCTTAGATATGAGAATCCATTTAATAAGACCTCATCGCGGACAGATAAAAACTGCGGAGCGATTGAATATTTTTTTAAAAGGTAGTGGACTTCTTGAAACTGAAAAAAATCAAGTTCAAGATCCGTATTCTTTTAGATGTATACCACAGGTTCATGGGGCTACAAAGGATACGCTGAGATTTTTTAGAAAAACAATCAAAACCGAGATTAATTCTGTAACAGATAATCCTAACATTTTTGAGGAAGATGATCTGATTCTTTCTGGAGGTAATTTTCACGGGCAACCTCTTGCATTGGGTTTAGATTATATGGCAATTGCACTTTCTGAATTAGGTAGTATTTCTGAAAGAAGAATTTTTCAATTGATCTCTGGAAGTCGCAACCTTCCAGCATTTTTGGTCAATGATCCAGGGCTTAATTCGGGTTTAATGATTCCGCAATATGTAGCTGCAAGTATAACAAGTGAGAACAAACAATTAGCAACCCCGGCGAGTATAGATAGTATTGTTTCTTCAAATGGGCAAGAAGATCATGTGAGCATGGGAGCTAATTCTGCAACCAAGGCTTTTCGGATTCTTAAAAATATAGAACGCATTCTGGCTATTGAGTTGCTTACGGCTTCTCAGGCATTGGTATTTAGAGAACCTGAAAAAACGTCTCCTTTTTTAGAAAACTTTCTTAGATTGTACCGATTAGAAATACCTTTTGTAAATGAAGACAGGATTTTACATTACGATATTGAAAAAACGTGTGATTTTTTCAAGGCATATACAATTAACGAGTCTTTTCTTGTTGATTAGTAATTACTACAATGTTATGAATCCACCTTTGTGCTTCTTCTAGAGAGTTGAAGTATTCAAATGGCTTTTCAAAAAATATCTTTTCAATGGTAGCACTCAGTTTTTGAGCAGGTTCAGAAATAACTACCGCGATGGCAACAAGATTAGGTAGTTTTCCAGTTTCAATATATACTGTAGGATCTACAGAATAGGAGTTAAGTCTATAAGAGATATATCCAAAAGGTGTACTAGCATAGTAATTTTGGCATATGTTGATAAGATCCTTATTTTCTTTAGACATAAGGTCTACACCTTCATTGATAATTCCAACAGCGTGATGTTCATGAAGCTCAAAAGCACCAAATGATAAATTTATTTTCTTACTCATAGTTTTGGGGGAAGATTTATGAGAATTTTATTACGTAAAAATAAAAAACATTTCTTCAATTAAATTAAATGTTTTTTAACCCATGCAATTGCATCCTCTTTTCTGTTAAATAATCTCATAGGTTTAGATTCAAAAAAATGTTTTTCAATTTTAAAATTATGTTTATCCGCGGCTTTAACAGACACAATAGCAAAAGCTTTCAAGTTTGATAGGTTTTTAATGTGAATGTATATTGTTGGATCAATAGAATATGAGTTATCCCTGATGGTAATATACGCAAAATTTCTATCTCTAAAATGTACTTCAGAGATTCCTATAAGTTCAAAAATTCTTTCGAGAGTAACTACAATTCCTTCATTAAGTTTTGAAACCATAAAGTCTTCATAGACCCAAACCTCTCCTATTTCGAGCTTATAACATTTTATACTATTTTCATTGGTTAGTGTCATAATCTACTCGTTAAGGTATAGCTTTCATTTTCAAAAAGAAAAAGTTCTAGATGAAAGACATAAATTTTATGTGAAGAGAGTTTTATGACCGAATTCCTCTTGAAGATTTAGTTGTATTTTTTTCAATAGCTTGAATAATTGAAGCCGCAATATCTATTCCCGTAGCAGATTCTATTCCTTCCAGTCCCGGAGAAGAGTTCACTTCAAGTAATAAGGGGCCTTTGCTAGATCTTATAATATCTACGCCAGCAATATGTAAACCCATTGCCTTGGTAGCCTTAAGAGCCATTTTTTTCTCTTCCGGGCTCACTTTTATTATTGATGCAGTGCCTCCTAAATGCATATTGGCTCTAAACTCGCCTGGAAGAGCTTCTCTTTGCATAGAAGCTACTACCTTTCCATTAATTACAAAACATCTAATATCTTTACCATCTGCTTCCTTAATAAATTCCTGTACAAGAATATTAGCATTCAAACTTTTAAATGCGTTGATAACACTTTCTGCTGCTTTTTTTGTCTCTGCAAGAACTACTCCCTTGCCTTGTGTGCCTTCTAGTAATTTGATTATAAGAGGCGATCCACCAACCATCTTTATGAGGTCATTGGTATCAAGAGGTGAGTTTGCAAAACCTGTAGTTGGAATATCAACACCATTATTTAACAATAGTTGTAATGAGTAGAGTTTGTCTCTTGAGTGACTTATAGCTGCTGCACTATTGAGACAAAATACTTTTAATGCTTCAAATTGTCTCGTTAAGGCACAACCATAAAAGGTCATACTAGGGCGTATTCTTGGGATGACAGCATCAAGATCGTTTAAAACTTTTCCACCTCTATAATGTATTTCTGGAGTTTTAGCATCTAGTTTCATATAGCATTGCCTTATATTAAAGAACTTGATATCGTGTCCCATTTGTTCTCCTGCTTCTATAATTCTACGATTACTATACAGATTAGGATTACTGGCAAGAAGTCCTATTTTGAGGCCTCCGCTATTACTTTCTTCAGAATTATATTTAATATTTACTTCATCCTCATTTAGTGACCCTAATAAAAAACTTTCCGCCGGATCTACAATCATCTTCCCAGCCATTGCTTCGCGCCCTAGTAGCATTCTGTATCCCATAGAATCCCGATTTGTAAGCGTAAGTTCTATATCCCAGCAGTTTTCACCAATTTCCATGGTTGTTTTAACTACATATCGTTTTTCTCTATTCCCTGTAGAGCTTTTAACCGTTCTTTGATCAATTACGCGAGCTTCGCAGTGCTTTACTTTTTTTCCATTAAACTGTAGCGGAAATACATCAAAAGTAACCCAAGGTTCATTGTTTCTTTGAAAAGTTTGAATATTTACTGCATGTAAGGCAGATGTTTTAGCGCCACTATCAACTCTTACTTTTATCGCAGGAATAGAAAATGAAGGAAGAGATATCCATTCTTCACTACCTATAATGGTTTTTTGATTATTCATAATTGAAAAAATTAGAAGGCGAAAGTAGTAAAGAATAATTAAGGCTTGAAAAAAAAATAGGTAAAAAACAATTGAAAATTTCTGAAATTTAAACAGTTTTCATAAAAAAAGCGTATAGATTTATTTCTATACGCTTTTTATAAAATTCTTCTTGTTTATCGCTAGGATTCTGGAGACTTTTCTTCTTTACGAATCACTACTGTTAGCTCTTCTTTATCTTTGTCAAGATCCATATAAATCTCATCTCCTTCGTCTATTTTAGAGGTAATAATCTCTTCAGCGAGTGCGTCTTCGATATATTTCTGAATAGCTCTCTTTAGTGGTCTAGCACCATATTGTTTGTCAAAACCTTTATCAGCAATATAGTCTTTGGCTGTTTCACTTAAATGAAGTACATATCCAAGTTCTTTAATTCTGCCGTAGAGTTTATCAAGTTCAATATCAATAATTTGGTGGATGTGCTCTTTTTCAAGAGGATTAAACACAACTACATCATCAATTCTATTTAGAAATTCTGGAGCGAAAGATTTTTTTAAGGCATTTTCAATAACACTTTTTTGATATTCATCTGCCTGTGATTTTCTAGCTGCCGTGCCAAATCCAACACCTTGACCGAAATCTTTAAGTTGTCTTGCACCAATGTTAGAAGTCATGATAATAATGGCATTTCTAAAATCAATTTTGCGTCCTAAACTATCTGTGAGATAACCATCATCTAAAACTTGTAGAAGCATATTAAAAACATCTGGATGTGCCTTTTCTACTTCGTCCAATAATATTACAGCGTAAGGTTTTCTTCGTACTTTCTCGGTTAGCTGTCCTCCTTCTTCATAGCCTACGTACCCTGGAGGTGCTCCAATAAGTCTTGATATGGCAAATTTTTCCATATACTCACTCATATCAATACGAATAAGTGCATCTTCAGAATCAAATAGTTCACTGGCCAGTACTTTGGCTAACTGCGTTTTACCAACACCAGTTTGCCCTAAGAAAATAAAAGATCCTATGGGTTTATTAGGATCTTTAAGGCCCGCTCTATTGCGTTGAATTGCTTTGGAAACCTTCTTCACAGCTTCATCTTGCCCAATAACCCGTCCTTTTATTAATTCGGGTAATAGCGCTAGTTTATTGCTTTCTGTCTGTGCTATTCTGTTTACAGGAATACCGCTCATCATTGAAACCACATCTGCAACATTATCTTCAGTAACGGTTTCTCTGTGAAGTTTACTTTCTTCTTCCCATCTTTCCTGAGCAGTTAAAAGTTCTTTTTCGAGTCTTTTCTCATCATCTCTAAGCTTAGCAGCTTCTTCATATTTCTGTTTCTTTACGACTGTATTTTTAAGTTCACGCACATCTTCCAACTGTTTTTCGAGCTCAAGAATTTGTTTAGGAACCTGCATGTTGGTAATGTGTACACGGGAACCAGCTTCGTCTAAAGCGTCTATAGCTTTGTCTGGTAAAAACCGATCTGTCATGTATCTATTAGTAAGTTTTACACAGGCATCAATAGCAGCTTCTGTATAATTTACATTGTGATGTTCTTCATATTTTTCTTTAATGTTTTGAAGAATTTCTATGGTTTCTTCAACATTAGTTGGTTCTACAATTACTTTCTGAAACCTTCTTTCAAGTGCTCCGTCTTTTTCAATATACTGTCTGTATTCATCTAAAGTAGTGGCTCCAATGCATTGTATTTCACCTCTTGCTAAGGCAGGTTTAAACATATTAGAAGCATCAAGACTTCCTGTGGCGCCACCTGCACCTACGATGGTATGAATTTCATCAATAAATAAAATAATATCATCATTTTTTTCCAGTTCATTCATCACCGCTTTCATTCGCTCTTCAAACTGCCCTCTGTACTTGGTTCCTGCTACCAAACTAGCTAAATCTAACGTAACTACTCTTTTATTATAAAGAATACGAGAAACTTTCTTCTTGATAATGCGGAGGGCAAGACCTTCTGCTATTGCAGATTTACCAACACCAGGTTCACCAATGAGCAAAGGATTGTTCTTTTTACGGCGACTCAAAATTTGAGAAACACGCTCAATTTCTTTCGCTCTTCCCACTACGGGATCTAATTTTCCTTCTTCTGCATGTGCCGTTAGGTCTCGACCAAAATTATCTAATACCGGTGTTTTGGATTTTTTATTAGATTTTCCGGCGCCTTGATTGCTAAAAGGGTTATCACGTGAATCCTCTGCAGAACCTGAGTCATCTGAATATGATTCGGCAGAAGGGGAGTCTATATAATCATCATCGCTTGTTATCATATATTTAAATTGTTCTTTAACATTGTCATAATCAACTTTAAGTTTATTAAGCAATTTGGTGGTTGGGTCGTTTTCATTTCGTAAAATGCACAATAATAAATGCGCAGTATTAATAGAGGAACTTTGAAACAATTTTGCTTCCAAAAAAGTTGTTTTTAACGCTCTCTCTGCTTGTCTTGTCAAATGTAAATTCTTTTTATCATTGGCTACTATACCAGTATTCGGGTTAGCAGGACTAAGAATTTCTACTTTTCTTCTCAAGTGGTCTAAGTCTATTTCAAGAGCATTTAGGATATTAATTGCCTTGCCGCTTCCATCTCTCAATAGGCCTAGCATTAGGTGTTCGGTTCCAATAAAATCGTGACCAAGACGCAGTGCTTCTTCTTTACTATAAGCGATTACGTCTTTAACTCTTGGGGAAAAATTATCATCCATATATTACTCCTTTCAACATCTAAAATAGTAAAAACAACCGTACGTATCAAAAATACACGTTAAATTTAACGGTATTCTAGTTTTGTTGATTTCTATCTTGTAACATTTATTTCAATTCAAAATATTTAGATCAAATAGCATGCCTTAATTTTAAATGTCATTTTGGTTACCTGCTTTTATAAGTTAGGAGTGCTCAAATTCAGTTAACAACCCTGATAGACGAGCCTTTCTGCATTTCTGGCAGTTTTAACTGACAAGGTGGCTATTTACTCATGTTTTGAGTCATTTAATAATGCTTTTTGCTAAAGAAATAATACTTTGATTTTTCTGGTAATATTTTGTTGATAAATTGATAAAAATTTGCCAAGTTTAGGAGCTTTAAGGGATGATATTTTGTGTATATTGCCACGATTGTTACTTAACCCAATAATATAAAATATTTAACATGGCGGAAGGAGAAAAGCTGATTCCTATTAACATTGAGGATGAAATGAAATCAGCCTATATTGACTATTCAATGTCGGTGATTGTTTCAAGAGCCTTACCTGATGTACGAGATGGTCTTAAACCAGTACATAGAAGAGTATTATACGGTATGTATGAGTTAGGTGTGATGAGCAATAGGGCTTACAAGAAATCTGCAAGGATAGTAGGAGAGGTTTTAGGAAAGTATCACCCACATGGTGACACCTCTGTTTATGATACGATGGTGCGGATGGCGCAAGAATGGAGTTTGCGCTACATGCTGGTAGACGGACAAGGGAATTTTGGTTCTGTGGATGGGGATAGCCCAGCCGCTATGAGATATACTGAAGCCAGAATGCGTAAGATTTCAGAGGATATGCTGGCTGATATTGATAAAGAAACGGTAGATCACCAATTAAACTTTGATGACACCTTAAAAGAGCCCACTGTTTTACCAACACGGGTGCCCAATTTATTGATTAATGGTGCCTCCGGTATTGCAGTAGGTATGGCAACCAATATGCCCCCACACAACCTTTCTGAAGTAGTAGATGGTACTATAGCATACATAAATAATCATGATATTGATATTGATGAACTAATTCAGCATATTAAAGCCCCCGATTTTCCTACAGGCGGAATTATTTATGGATATGATGGTGTTAGGGAGGCTTTTAAAACTGGACGGGGTAGAGTAGTGATGCGTGCCAAGGCAAATTTTGAAGAAATTGCCGGTAGAGAAGCAATTGTAGTAACCGAAATTCCATATCAGGTAAATAAAGCTGATATGATTAAAAAGACAGCGGATCTCGTCAATGATAAAAAAATAGAAGGTATTTCTACCATACGTGACGAATCTGACCGAAATGGAATGCGTATCGTTTATATATTAAAACGAGATGCTATTCCAAATATCGTTTTAAATACACTCTATAAATATACAGCTTTACAATCTTCTTTTAGTGTTAACAACATAGCACTCGTTAATGGGAGACCAAAATTGTTGAATCTTAAAGAAATGATTCATCATTTTGTTGAGCATAGACATGAGGTAGTTGTTCGCCGTACGGAATATGAACTTAGAAAAGCAGAAGAACGAGCCCATATACTTGAAGGGCTTATCATAGCTTCTGATAACATTGATGAGGTAATTGCTCTTATTCGTGCTTCCAGTAATACTGAGGAGGCTCGCGCTAAGTTGATAGAACGTTTTTCTTTATCGGAAATTCAAGCCAGAGCAATTGTTGAGATGAGACTTAGACAGCTTACAGGTTTAGAGCAGGATAAGTTAAGAGCAGAATACGAAGAGATCAAGAGTTTTATAGAAGATATGAAAGATATCCTCGCACGCAAGGAGCGCAGAATGGATATCATTAAAGAGGAGCTTCTAGTAGTAAAAGAAAAATATGGAGACGAAAGACGCTCTATTATTGAATACGCAGGAGGGGATCTCAGTATAGAAGACATGATTCCTGATGAACAGGTTGTACTAACCATTTCACATGCAGGATATATCAAACGTACATCACTATCAGAATATAAGACTCAAAATAGAGGGGGTGTAGGGCAGAAAGGTTCAGCTACTAGAAATGAAGACTTCCTAGAGCATTTATTCATAGGGACTAATCATCAATATATGCTTTTCTTCACTCAAAAAGGGAAATGTTTCTGGATGCGTGTTTATGAAATACCTGAAGGAAGTAAAACATCTAAAGGAAGAGCTATACAGAATTTGATTAATATTGAATCTGATGATAAAGTAAAGGCATTTATTTGCACACAGGATCTTAAAGATGAAGATTACATTAATAGTCATTATGTTATAATGGCCACTAAGAAAGGTACTGTAAAGAAGACTCCGCTTGAACAATATTCAAGACCTAGACAAAACGGAATTAATGCAATAACCATCAAGGAAGATGATGAATTATTAGAAGCGAAATTAACCACAGGAAACAGTCAAGTAATGTTAGCCGTTGCTTCTGGTAAAGCTATTCGTTTTGAAGAAGAAAAAACAAGACCAATGGGAAGAAATGCTTCAGGAGTTAGAGGTATTTCTCTTGCAGATGAGAATGATGAAGTAATTGGGATGGTGGCTATAGAGAATCCGCAGGAAGAGTCTGTTTTAGTAGTTTCTGAAAATGGTTATGGCAAAAGAACCTACATAGATGATCCAGAAGATGGAGAAGCAATATATCGTATTACAAACAGAGGAGGTAAAGGAGTTAAGACAATTTCTGTAACGGAAAAAACAGGAAAATTGGTAGCTATGAAAAGTGTGACCGATTCTGACGATCTTATGATTATCAATAAATCTGGTATTGCCATTCGCTTAAGTGTAGAAAATCTTCGTGTTATGGGAAGAGCTACACAAGGGGTTCGTCTTATAAATATTAAGGGAGATGATTCTATTGCTGCGGTTGCCAAGGTAATGAAAGAAGATGAAACTGAAGTTGAGGAGGAAAATAATGGCACAACAATTGATTAAGTAGTGATGAATTGTTTAATTTTGAAAAATAAATCAATAAAGAAATGAAAAAACAAATTGTAATATTCTCTGCTATATTGCTCTCAACTTTCGCTTTTGCGCAGAAAAATGAATTGAAAGAAGCTACCAAAGCACTTAAAAATGGGAATTCGGCGGATGCTAAAGTTGTCTTAGCTTCCCTAGAGGGAACCATTGATAGTGCGGATGAGAAATATCAAACACAATACTATTTTCTTAAGGGACAGGTATATCAAGATATGGCTGCAAAAGGACTCAATACTCAGACTTCTTATGAAACCTCTGTTGAAGCCTTTAAAAAGTTAATTAGTTTAGAAGAGTCTGGTAAAAAGAAATATACGGATGAAGCTAAAGTTGCTTTAGATAAAATGGCTGCAGAGTTGGTAGATGCCGCTGTAGTTGCAAATGAGAATAAGAATTATGATGTAGCGGCAAAGAAACTTCATATGGCTTATCTTATTGATAAAAAGAATACAGATTATCTTTATTTTGCCGCAACAACCGCGGTAATGTCTGAGGATTATGATAATGCTTTGGTGTATTATAAGGAACTTAAGGATATGGGATATACTGGTATCACTACCAAGTATTATGCTACAGATGTTGAAACTAATGAGGAGGGGGAAGTTTCTAAGACAGAGTATGAATTATACAAAAAGTCTAAAAACTATACGAATCTTCGTGAAAAAGAAACAGAATCTAGATTACCAGAAATTGTAAAGAATATAGCACTTATATACACCCAACAAGGTAAAGTAGAAGAAGCTATTGCTGCAGTAAAAGATGCTAGAGAAGCAAATCCGAAAGATATAGATCTTCTTTTGACCGAAGCGAATCTTTATATCAAAAACGGACAAAAAGATAAGTTTAAAGAAGTAATGGAGGAAGCGGTAGTTAAAGACCCTACTAATCCCGTACTTTACTTTAACCTTGGTGTTATTAATGCAGAACAAGGAGATTTAAAAGTAGCAAAATCTTATTATGAAAAAGCCCTTGAAGTAGATCCAAACTATAAGGATAGCTACCTGAATCTTTCAGCGCTTATTCTTGATCAGGAAGGTTCTATTGTAGAAGAAATGAATAGTCTTGGAACTTCTAGAGCAGATAATGCACGATATGATGAACTCAAAGCAAAAAGAGAAGACTTATACCGCTCTGCTATCCCGTATCTTGAAAAATTATTAGCCATAGACGAAAATGATTTAAATGCTTTGAAAACATTAATGAATATTTATGGCACTTTGGGAGAAAATGATAAGTTTAAAGAGGTAAAAGAAAAGATAACAGCGTTAGAACAATAGGAAAACTCTCTATCGTAAATATATAAAACAGAAAAAACCCGGATATATATCTGGGTTTTTCCATTTAAGGAATAATGCGTTTGATCACTCTGAGTTGATGAGAATAACGCCCTATTTCTGTATTGAAAATTCCAGTATGATCAATTCTGTCAATTCGTACTTTTCCAAAAGAATGAATAATGTAATTGTTATTCATTATAATGCCAACGTGCACAATCTTTCCTTCGCTATCGTCAAAAAAGGCAAGATCACCTTGTTCGCTTTCTTCAATGAAACTTAGAGGTTCTCCTTGGGTAGCCTGTTTTGTAGCTTCTCTTAAAAGTTTATAGCCACTTAATTTGTAAACCATTTGGGTGAAACCGGAGTTGTCAATCCCAAAAGGAGTTTTGCCCCCCCATAAGAATGGTGCATTAAGATAAAACAACGCGTTTTTTATAAGTTCTTCTCTATTCTTCAAACCAGTAGAACTAGAGCCATCAAAAGAATGATTTAATATTGTGGTAGCATTTATACATGACCCAATAACTAATGGGATTAAATTTTTTCCATCTGATACAAAATCGGTATAATCATTTGAAACATGACTTTCAGATTGATTAAACTCAATATATTTCTCTTCTGAAATGAATTTAAACTGATTATTTGCTACCCAACCCTCACAATGGTCAAAAGTATTTCGTATTCTGCTCCAGTATTTCCGTGTTTCAAGTACTTTAAAGTGTTCTCCGTAGAGCAGTTGTGAAACTTGCTCAGCTACATCTGAAGGTGCTGCCCTTTGGGGAATAATACTTAAATTACAAATACCGTATTGCATTTAGCGAATCTCGTAGTTGATACCTATATTCTTTCAATGACTATAGCAGAAGCTCCTCCTCCTCCGTTACAAATAGCGGCTGCTCCCATTTTAGCATTATTTTGAGCTAGTACATTCAGCAAGGTGATTATGATTCTAACTCCAGAACAGCCTAAGGGGTGTCCTAAAGAGACTGCACCACCGTTTACATTTACATTACTGTCATCTAGCCCCAATAGTTTCATATTAGCTAGTCCAACTACTGAGAATGCCTCATTAAATTCAAAATAATCAATATCACCAATAGAAAGTCCCGCTTTGTCTAAGGCTTTAGGTAGCGCTTTTGCAGGTGCTGTTGTAAACCATTTTGGTTCTTGAGCAGCATCTGCATAACTCCTAATAATGGCAAGTGGTTTAACTCCTAACTCCTTTGCTTTTTCCTCACTCATTAAAACCACAGCACCCGCTCCATCATTAATTGTAGAAGCATTTGCTGCTGTAACGGTTCCCTCTTTTGTAAATGCAGGGCGTAAATTTGGAATCTTCTCTAACTTTACATTCTTAAATTCTTCGTCTTCCGCTACTATAATAGGTTCTCCACGTCTTTGTGGGACTTCTACAGAAATCACCTCGTTCGCAAATTTACCAGTAGCCCAAGCTTCCGCTGAACGTTTGTAGGACTGTATGGCAAATGCATCCTGATCTTCACGAGAAAAGGAATGTTCATCTGCACATAAATCTGCACATACACCCATTGCATTTTCATCATAAGCATCTACAAGACCATCTTTTTGCATACCATCTATAAGACTGGTAGGGCCAAATTTTACTCCATTACGTAGATGAACATAATGAGGAATCTGACTCATGTTTTCCATCCCACCTGCAACTATAATATCTGCGTCGCCAAGAGCAATTGCTTGCGCTCCTTGCATAACAGCTTTCATTCCACTAGCACATACCTTATTGATGGTTGTACAAGGAACATTATCTGGTATACCGGCATAAATAGCTGCCTGACGCGCAGGAGCCTGACCTTCTCCAGCCTGCACCACATTACCCATTAAAACCTCTTGTACGTCATTTGGGGATAGCTGAATCTTATCTAAAGCTCCCTTAATGGCAGTAGCACCTAATCTGGTTGCAGGTACAGATGATAATCCTCCCATAAAACTTCCAATTGGGGTACGTACTGCTGAAACTATAACTATTTTTCTAGGCATGTCTCTTTACATTTTGTGTTGCGAAATTAATTAAATTCTTAGGATAATCATAAACTTAACCGTTTTAGTTGAGTGAATATTCAAGCTAATTTTTGTTACTTTTGACTATATATAACAACCAAATGAATCTATCCTTAGATAATCTTTATAAAAATCAATCTTTTTTCTACAAAATATTTCTTTTTATAGTTGCGGTAGTGCTTATTATTTATCTTCTACCTAAAGGAGGTAAATTTAAATATGAGTTTCAGAAGGGTAAACCATGGCAATACGAAAATTTATATGCTCCTTTTGACTTTGCTATTTTTAAAAGTGTGGAAAGTTTAGAAGAAGAGAAGCTTCAAACACGAACCAATCATATTAGCTATTTCTCTTATGATCTTTTTCTTGCAGACAAAGTTTTTAATCAGTATCAAAATAATTTTGACGTTTATTTTAGTGATTCTATTGCGAACTCCACTCGGAAAGTCTTAAAGCGTGTTGGCTTAGAATTGCTTAATGAAATTTATAAAGATGGGGTTGTTGCTCCTATTGAGGGTTTTGATACAACTCAAATAATCTATTTAATAACCGAAAATGAGCAACGTACAATCACCTACGGAAATTTATTTGAGATTAACGAGTTAACGAACTTTTTAAACAGGAAACTACAGCAAAATAATTTATCGGCTTTTTCAGAAGTTTATTATAATTTATTTTTTGAGATTTTAGAACCTAATGTAACCTATGCTCAAGAATTCACAGAACGTACTTTGAAAGATGCGTTAGATAAGATTGCATTAACGAGAGGTAATGTAGACAAAGGGAAACTAATTATCGCTAGGGGTGAAGTCGTAGAAGGAGATAGGCTAGCTATGTTGGAATCATTGCAGCAAGAATATCAATCTCAACTTTGGAATGACCAAAATTATATTTGGATTGTTTTTGGATATGTTATTTTAGTAGCTCTCGCACTGCTTATGCTGTTTTTATTTTTAATAAAGTATAGACCAGAAATCTATGCAAATAATACCAAGGTTACTTTTATATTTTTTAATGTTGTGATTATGATATTTCTCACTACAATTGTGGTGAAGTATAATGTTGCCTTTGTGTATGTAGTTCCTTTATGTATTCTTCCGCTTATTTTAAAAGCTTTTTTTGATGCCCGCTTAGGGTTATTTACCCACGTTCTTACTGTATTGCTTCTTGGATTTATCGTTCCAAATAGTTTTGAGTATGTTTTTTTACAGATTATTGCTGGAATTGTGACCATTCAAACGATTTCTGAATTATACAGACGAGCTAATCTTTTTATATCAGTAGGCCAGATTACTCTAATCTACATTATAGCTTATTTTGCTTTTTATATAATCCATGAAGGAAATATTTCAAATCTAAAATGGATAATGTTTGGTTTGTTTATCCTTAACGGACTTGCTACACTCTTTGTACAACCACTAATTTATGTATACGAAAAACTGTTTGGATTGGTTTCAGATATTTCTCTTTTAGAACTTTCAGATACAAATACCAGGTTACTAAAAGAGCTGTCAGATAAGGCTCCAGGTACTTTTCATCATTCTCTTCAAGTAGCCAATTTAGCAGAAGCTTGCGCAAATGAGATACATGCAAATGCAATGCTTGTGAGAGTGGGTGCCTTATATCATGATATAGGTAAAATGAAAAATTCCACCTATTTCACTGAAAATCAAACTACCAATGTGAATCCTCATAATGAATTAGAACCAAAAGAGAGTGCTACTATTATTATTCAGCATGTAATTGAGGGGATAGAAATGGCAAAAAAGGCAAAATTACCAGATAGAGTTATAGATTTTATTAGAACGCATCATGGCACTAATTTGGTTTATTATTTCTACAAAAAACAACAAGAAAAGGAAGAGGAAGTTGTAGAATCAGACTTTAGATATCCAGGACCGATACCATTTTCAAAAGAAACGGCTATTTTAATGATGTGTGACTCCGTTGAAGCCGCATCTAAGAGTTTGAAAAATCCTACATTTACCATCATTGACGGGTTTATAGAGAAAATTGTCAATAAACAAATAGAAGATGGACAATTTCTAAATGCGAATATTACTTTCAAGGAAATTGAATCTGTAAAAAAGGTATTAAAGAACAAGCTAACTAATATTTATCACTTACGAGTAGAATACCCCGAGTAAAGATGATTTTGATTTTCAGCATGTTAGGATATCTAGAAAAAAATTAATCAAAAAAAAATAAAAATAGTTGCGTTCTTTGTAATGAACCACTACATTTGCATCCGCAATTTGATATTGTGAAGTTCTTTAAATGGAGAGGTGCCGGAGTGGTAACGGAGCAGATTGCTAATCTGTCGACGGGTAACTGTCGCCTGGGTTCGAGTCCCAGTCTCTCCGCATTTTTGTATTAATTTGTACACCGATAAATCTCTTATTTTCGGGGTGTAGCGTAGCCCGGTCATCGCGCCTGCTTTGGGAGCAGGAGGTCGCAGGTTCGAATCCTGCCACCCCGACATAAAAAACCTCCGTTTTACGGGGGTTTTGTCATTTTGTTAAGTAATGGTATAAAACTTCATTTTCGCAAGCATTTACTTATTTTCATTCATTTGACGGAAAACATTCAAAAAATTACTTGACCTTATTAAAAACAATAAAATTTAATCGGTTAAATTCTATTGTTTGGTAGAACTCATGTTCTATAAAGTTCTTTCTCTAAAATATTTCTGAATCGCGTTGCGCTTAAATAATGGTCATCTAACAACTTACCATCATGTAAAAGATTGAAAACGCCAAAGCCAGAGGGTGCCATTTTTGCTTCTTTTACGGTGTTTATTTTTGTTACTTTTACATCTACTTCATAATCCATCGCAACATTTAAGATTGCAGCAACAGACTTCTCGCTCCAGGGGCACTGGTCTGCATAGAGTAGATGCCAACCTTTGTACTTTTTTTGTTGGCTGGTCCAATTGTAGAATTTAGGTTTTTTAGCGTTACTGTTCCATGTTTTTGATAGTAATTCAAATCGGTCTTTTCTTTCATTTTCTTCAAAGCCATTTTTCTTAAAAAGGGTTTTGTTCGCTAGCCACCCTCCTTTGCTTGTTATTACACAAACACCATCCATATCTTTGGCTTTGGCTTCTTTTTCTGCTTCTTCAATAAGTATGGAACCATACCCTTTACTTCTCTCTTTTTTAGAGTAGATATAGGTACAATGTATGAACATATAATTATCAGCATCTATAGGTCTCCATGCATTTTTTGCCGGAACATATTCAATAAAGCCAATCATCTTGTCTTCATCGTTTTTTAAGATTTTTATCCTTACCCCTTCTTTATAACGCTTTTCATACCAATTAACCTTATCCTTAAATCCTTGTCTTTTTGTATCTTTTATGCAGAAGAAAGTTTCTTTTATTGCATTTTTTGGTGTAACCTCTACTAGTTTCATGGTTTTTCTTTTACCGTTTTTATCATTCTTGCTGTATGAACAATAGGTATATCCCAAGCTTCTTTAATCTTACCATCAATAATACACCACAAAACAACAGCATCAATTTCCATTGGTTTATTTTCTAGAGACATCCTATCCTTAACATGAGTGATAATTAGTTCATCTCCCATAGGGATTATGGATATGGGGTTTACCTTAAAGGAACCACTTGTACGATCTGCTAATTTTTGGAAAAAATCTATTAAACCAGAGAGGCCTAGATAGTCTCCTTCTAACTCGGCCAGTTTAGGATTGATATAATGCCACACGAAATCTTCTGCTAACACTTCAGCCAGAGTATTGGGACTTGCAGGGTTAAACCTCTTTAAAATATTGATATTTGGATGTTCTTTATTCATGAGATCTATTTTTAATGAGCTATTTTTTTAGAATGAATTACTTTCAAGGTCAATGCTCCATATGTAATTGACAGGATAACCACAGAAAGCAGTATACCCGCAATAGGGATTATTGTGAGCAAGCGCAATATGATAGCGCATACTAATGCTAGCAATGTAACACTCCAAAAATCCCAATTTTTCTCTTTTTTATACTTGAAATAATAAACGAGTAGTAAAGCAGCGATTAAATGACCGAAAAGAAGACTAAATATAAATATGACCATTGCGAAGATTCCTAAGGGGATACCAATAATCATTACCAAGGCAAGGATAATTAATAAAGGAATACCTATTAGATAAATCAATCCAAATCCAAAGCTTTTGAGCCAATTATTCTCCATCACTTCGGCAGCAGTTGAAAATGTGTTTTTAAATAACCCATGCAGTACTAGAATCACTAGAAATGCAGACAGTATATAAAATAACCATAGTGAAAAGGAAGTAGTGCCAAAAGTAGTTAAAGATAATTCTGATTTTTCTTCACCCAGATCTTCATTGAATTGCGCCTTAGTGCTAATCAGTGAGTTTCTAAAATCTATTTCTCCATCGCTATTCCAATACTCAACTTCTTTGTGAAATTTGGCATTGGACCCGATAGTGATTTCTTCTCCAATTATTTTTGAGGTTTCCCTTATAGTTCCATTAATAAGAACATCTGCTCCTTTAATTTCAAGTTTTCCAATCACCTCGCCATGTATTTCAATATTTCCGGCAAAACCAATAAGATTCCCCTGTATAATGGCATTTTCAGTAAGAATAACTTCCCCGCCAAAAACAACCAAGTCATCACCAATTTCTGAGTCAATGGTTACCTTACCTACTGCTATACGAACGTCATCCGCAATATAACTGTTCAGAAATAATTCACCTCCGGCTGCTGTTAAGTCTCCATTAATGCTATCACTAATAATGAGATTTGCTCCAGCTATGACCAAGTCTCCATTTACAACTGAATTTACCTTGATAGTTTCTCCAGAGCGATAGGTGTCATCTGACTGGATCTTATTAATTAGGATATCACCTTCATTCACTGTTTGGCCAAAAGAAACTATTGAGCACAGTGAGATAAGTAAAATAGCTATAGTTTTCATAAGTACTTCTTTTAGATTGTAATATTAAATATACTGATGTACAGGTGATTAAAAAATGAGCTATGTCATTGATTAAAAGATATATATATGATTTTTTTGTAAAACAAAATACACTACAACTCATGAAAAAATTAATGATAATTTATATGCTTGCAATAGTACCAATCTTAGGCGCAACCGCACAAAAGCAGGTAGATACTTCGCAACCAGAATTTGAGATAAAAGTCATAACAAGTGTTGAGTCTATTGTCCCACTTGGCTTAGGACGTTCCAGGATTATTTCTTCTTCTACAGATCGGGATTATAAAGAATTTTCTTCAGAACAAACAGAAGAGGACAATACCCGAAACAAGTCCAAACGAAAGGATATTCGTGTTAAGGACTTTGAAGAAACGAAACTCTTAAACTTTTATAACCTCGGTGGCATTCGTTTTCAAAATATTGCAGCTAATGATGCTGTAATTTCTTCAAAACTCACGAAGATGTTGGCCGAAGGGTGGGATTTAGTTTTTGTTACAAGTGCCGTAGAAAGTGATGCAGGAGAAGATGATGGGCAAGGCATATTCATTACACGTTATATTTTTAAGAGAAAATTATAAGTAAAAAAGCGAAAGTGATGAGTGTCTCTATAAAACATAAAAATGATGCAAAAGAAGTTTTTAAGCAATGTGGAACTTGCTCCAGAACCTTTGCATATATATTAAATCGTGAATTCAAGCATCTAAAAGAACATGAGGAACGCGCCTTAAATCCGTTAGCCGGAGGCATTATGAACCAAGGATACCAATGCGGGATGCTTTGGGGTGCTGCACTAGCTGTGGGAGCAGAATCCTATCGAAAGAATAAAGACACAGAAAAAGCTACAGCTATTGCTCTAAGAGCTACTCAGCGCATTATGAAATCTTTTATTGAAAAGTCTGGCGCTACTAATTGTAGAGACATCATTGGGTATGACCTTACCAGCATAATTGGAATGGCAAGATTCATGCTAAAAGTGACACTTAAGGGCATGAATAATAGTCATTGCTTTAACCTCGCTGAAAAATGGGCTCCTGAAGCCGTTAAAGCAGCTGCTGAAGGCTTGTCGGAAAATGACAATAGTACAGAAAAGTCTTTGAGTTGTGCTTCCGAAGTGGTAAGGCAAATGGGGGGTAGCAAAGAAGAAGCGGTCATGGTTGCGGGATATGCAGGGGGGCTTGGTTTAAGTGGAGGTGCATGTGGTGCTTTAAGTGCTGCTATTTGGAAAAACATGTTAGACTGGTGTCGAGAGAATCCAGAAAAAGAACCGCCTTTTTTCAATAATAAAATAGCTAAAAAAATGCTTAAGGCTTTTAATACGATAACTGATAATAAAATGCTGTGCAGTGACATTTGTGGGAAATTTTTTGAGAATTTAGATGATCATACCGAATACCTAAAACAAGGAGGTTGCAAAGCTATTATGGATGTATTGGTCCGTACATAATTAACTAACAGTTTTTTATCTCTTTTGAAATTTTGTCTTCAGCAATCTAGGCATCAAGTTTATCACCGCATGGAGCGCCAGATACGTTAAACAATAGGATAGGTTTACTCTTTATAATGGATCATTTGGCATTCACTCATTTTTGATTTAACAACTCGTAGTAGATTACTGGGCTAAAAAGTCTTATTTGAAATCTTTAATATTAAACACTGGTAATCCAGTAACTTCTGCTATCCAATCTGCCTATAGTTCCACACTGTTATGTTTACCAGACAAAAATTGGTACGCAATTATTGTATTTTTTGATAATTTTTTCATTTCACTAAAATTAATTTTCAGGCAGCCTTTTTCTTTTCACTATCAACCATATACTCAGTGAAAGTTCCGCAAAAGCCATTGTTAACATTGTTATTACCCCAAGTGTTTCGGGTAGATGAAAATCTACAAAGAATACGATATAGGTAAAGGATGCAACTACAAGCAAAACACCAAGGCTTTTCGGAATATAGGCTGACTTGAAGACCGCATAACCAAGTACAAAGATGTGGAAGGCAAAAAATATGTATCCTAAGAGTTTTATGGATGCATAGTTGTAAACATTGATAATTTGAAATGCCATAGCCAATAATCCAATTATCAAAGTAAAAGCATATAGCAACCTGAGAACTGCCGTTAGCGAAGCAAGATTCTTATTCGCTGGTTTAAGAACTACATAAAGGGCGAGACCAATAATAGCATCAAGGGCAAGTACGAGTAGATAACCTACAACAGCAAAAACAAAGTGGCTCCTATTAGTCTCAATATCTCTTGCTAAAGCTTCTGTATCGCCCGGTACTACAAAATTAGCCAATAGAAAATCATCAACTAAAGTTACGATGAAAATCGAGCTTATGAACGCAATTCCAACAACCATTGCCGCTTTGCTGGTCGATAAATTAGTGAGGAAATTTTTCATATCGTTTTCTATTCATTTGTATTCGGTTGAAGTTTATTCCGATTAATAAAAAGGCGAGGGGAGCAATTAATGCATATCCAATGATCCCAATATTCCTGATTTGCATATTTCCAAACGGCACTCCAAGTATTCCAATAAGGCTTAAGGTTCCTGATATTAACATGAATGTTCTTATTGTTTTTTCCAATCTTCCATGATTGAATATTGGAGCAGCAATTAAAAACGAAAGAGCAAAGAACCAATCCCAAGCAAGAATATCCAATATATATACGACAGATGGCCATTGAAATGAAAAAAACAAAGCCAAATCTCCTATTGTAGTAGTTTCGAGTTGATGGCTCATAATGATAACAACAAAGTGAACACTTGTCGTAATTCCAACCATAATAAACATTAAAGATAGAGCAAATAGACCATGTAACTTATATTTTTCTGAAGCGTGATAATGAATTGCAATCATATTGAATGCCATTAATTGGGCAATTATAATGGTAAGTATTTCCATTAATGTAAAGTATGGGTCTCCTATTGGTTCATCATGTGAGTTTAAAGAGAGGAAACCAAAAAGTGTAATTATTAAATATACAATTCCAAGCGTAAATGTTATCCAGCAAGTAACCTTACCAATATGAGCATAATTTTTATTTGTATTTTCAATCAGCATTCATGTAAAGTTTTGATTGTATGAACCAAATGAAGCACAACATAGATAAAGCGTGGCGACCAGATGGGTTCAATTCCAATTTCTGACCTATTTTTATCATGACATTCTTAACAAAACTTTTCCTCCTGTCATTTCACTCCTATAGTCGAGGATAGCTTCTTTCACTTCTTGTAGCGGATAAATTCTTCGGATGTCACTTTTGAGGTGGTTTGGAATTTGTTTCTGTATACGTTTCCATAACAGCATTATTTTTATGAAATTTTGTTGGCTCATCCAAGGACCTAGCCAGAAATTGTCAATCCTCTTATTTTCAAATATTAAAAGGTCAGGACTCGCTTGAACAGCTTGACGGGAAAGTGCACTAAATACGGTAACCTTGCTATTTGAGGGCATCGCTTTTAATAGTTGATTCGTTAATGAACCTGCCACCGCATCAAAAGCTAGACGCGCATTAGTCTGATGACACGCATCATATAGTTGTTGTTCAAATTCTGATTCATTACTGTTCAGAACAATGTCAGCACCTTGGGCTTTGAGAAGATTCACTTGTGCATCCCTGCGAACAACATTTACGATCTGAATTCCTTCCTTGCGCCCCAGATGGTTCACCTTTTGGCCAAGTGAACTTGCTGCAGCAGTCAATACTATTGCTTTATGGCCCCCTTTTTTCGAAATATCTATAAAAGCATTGGCCGTAAGGGGGTTTATTAAAGACATTGCTCCTTGCTCTAAAGGCAATGATTTATGCAAAGGCAATACCCCTCCCTTAACACTTTTAACCACATACTCTGACCAAAGACCTCCGCCTATTCCCCAACCCGCACAGGCAACATTTTTATCAAGGAAGTAATTTGCCATAACTCCTGGTCCAGCAGCAACAACTATTCCAGAACCTTCTCCCCCAGGAACAATAGGAGTTGGATTTTTAAAACCATAATAACCCGTCAAAGTTGCCAAATCTGAGGGATTTATGGGTGCGAAGGCAACTTTGACCAAAACTTCGTTCTTACCTGGTGTTGGAACGGGTATTTGTTCAATACTTAAGGCGTCAACACCCGAATAAGAATTTAAAACAACCGCTGGCATAGTATCCGGAATCTTTATATTTCTCATATTAATGTTGTTTTGTGCCGTGTTAGATTAACTATGTATGAAGGCAATTACCACTAACGATCTCTTTTACACAGCGTGACCAGATTTTGCTAGGTATTGGCGTTATATACATTTGTTGTGTGTTCAGACTTATTCTTTCCAAATTCCATTTTTAAACAATTGGAACCATTTTTCAATAGCATTTTCGTTATCAAGTTTCACTTTTTTAAAGATGTCTCTAGCAAATTCAATGGGAGCAATTCCATTTGCTGTAATAAGATTTTCGTCCGTGACTGCAAGTGCATTCACATAATGTTGTTCTCCTAAATAGTGTGGGGCAATTCTTTTTAAATAGTTAAGGTCGTTGCTCGTATGTTTCAGTGTATCTAAAAATCCCTTTTTTGCTAGGTATGCTGTGGCGGCACAAATGGCTGCAATTGTTTTTTCTTTTTCAAACAGATTTTTTATAAAAGCGTCGATAACGTCGTTTTCGTTTGTTTCCCAAGCAAGTCCACCTGGTAGAATGAGCATCTCAATAGCATCTGTATTAATCGCTGCCAATGAGCTGTCTTGTGATATTCTTAAACCACCCATAGATACAATAGGTTTTCCATCCTTTGAGAAGTAAACTAATTCGAACGTTTCATTTTTCTTTATTTCTGGGGTTAGGTATGCAATTTCCCAGTCGGAAAATCCATTGAACAGATATATGCATATTTTCTTTTTCATATCATTCGCCTCTTATACAAAATTTTATATAATTCTATCTTTACTGACGGATATCGTCTTGCTAAATACAGTTCTATTTTACAAGAACTATTACTGCTAAACCTAATTGCACTTACTTTTTCTCAACCTCAATAAGACCTAAGATATTGTCCTCTGTATCTTTACATCCAGAAATAGTTCCTACGTTTGATATAGCCGTCTTTGGTTCTATTATTTGTCCACCCAGTTCTTTCACTTTAGCTATTGATTCGTCAATGGAGTCCACTTGAATGAAATTGGTTATTTTTTGATAGGCTTTTTCTCTTTTTGCAATTCCGCCAGTAATTCCTTTTTCTCCCTTTGTGGTCTTTGTCTCGATTATATAATAGTCTTGTGCACTATTTGGAAATTTTTCAATATTCCAACCAAATAATTGTTCATAAAAATGCTTCGCCCTTTGAATATCGTCTGCTGAAATGTCAAAATGTATTATCGTTGCCATCTTGTTTTTTTATCTCTTAATTCTTTATTATTTTTCAATTTTGACTGTTCATTCATCTTATCCCATCCTTGAGAATTTCTCTTTCTTTGTCTCCTTAGGGTTCTTTAGAAAAATTCTGTTTGTAAGTGGGACTTAATATTTTGCGGTTTAGGCAAAACGTTCTCTAATCTTCTAAATTCATTTTCTATTCTGTCTTTTCCGCAAAACCAAGTATGTATCCGTTCGGGTCTTTAATATAAAATTCTCGCATACCATACCAAGCAGTTTTTGGTTCGGTGCAATTTTTGACCTCGTTTTTTATAGTATGGTGCAATTCGTTAAGCCCTTCAATTTCCATATAAAACGAGACTGATGCTCCAATTTTAGCATCTTCTACCAATACTATGTCTTGCTTAAAACTATCAGTGCGTTGTAGCATAATTTCTACATTGTCTTTTGCAAGCAAGGCATAAACGTACTCTTTTCCATTGTTTAATTTCTGTTCGATTCCGTCTTGGATCTCGGGAACTGCCATTATAAGGTTAAAGCCCAATACAGATTGATAAAAATTTACTGTTTCACGAATGTTTGAAACTTCAAAATTTGGGGTTAATTTATGGAATGTCATAATGTGCTAGTTTTGCATTGAACTAGATAAAAATAATCTTAATTGAGTTCTTTAACAATGATGTAAATCAGTCTACTAAAAAAATAAAAATTGGCTAGAAAGTGTGTCTTTTAAAAGATCCATTAACTCGGGATTAATTACTTATTTACCTCTTTTTTAGACGCAGGCATTCATCAATTTTTCCATTGCTACTTTTTCTTTCTCTGATAAATCAACCAAAATATCAGATGCTTGATTGATGCACTTTATATCTTCTGTCTCTCCTGCTGTATAGAGTAATTCAGATACTTTTTTCCAAAGTGATGCAATTTCAGAATATGCTTGATAGCCTTTTTTAATTTCCTGTGAATTCAACACATCTGCACTCTCTTTTAAGAAATCACGGTATAGGTTTCTAAATAAAGAACCTCCTGTTCCTCCTTTTTCCATTAGGTAGGCAGATAGTTGAAATTCTTCTTTTATATTTTTACTTTTTTTAAACCATTTTTTTATTTCAGAACTTGCTTTTAAAATTCCTTTGTAGCCAATATTCTTAATAGGCGGATTAAGAAATTCAACGGTGTTATTGTAAATCGCTGTTTTTATTACATTTTGTATATCGTTAGTCTGTTCGCCTTTACGTATTGTATACGTTCGGTTTGGTGAAGACATTGGGCCTTTTTCATTTCTTGCTAATTCAAGACTTTTTAAGGATGTCTTTACTTTTCCTCCTTGTTGGTTTGTGTCTACCAAATAGGCAAATTCATTGTCATAACCGTACATGGCAACATAATGCCCTGCAAAATGAATTTTGTTTGTAAAATATTCTAAATGATAGCTATCTAATTTTAGTCCAACTGCTTGTCCTTTTTCAATGGGTTTAGTCGCATTTTCCCAAGCCTTTTTTGTAGAAGATGTTTCAGTGACTTCTAATTTAAGATTTAAGTTTCGGCAAATATTTTCAGTTAAAACGTCTGGTTTTATTCTTCCTCCAATAAATGGAAAATCCATTATTTTCATATTCCAAAATATAAATCCAAGCCCTTCACCTAGTCCAAATAACATGGATTCGGATAGTTCAATTCCAATTTGGTTTAAAAGGCTACCCGTGGCTGTTGTTTCACAGTGCTGACCTTTGAAAGGTTTAAAATCTTTGATTATCATTTGTTTAATTCTAAGTATTTGCAATTCTAATTTCGGAAAGAAAAGAAGTGTGTAAAATGATATTGGTCAATGATTGTACTTAACCAATATAAATTATTTGACCACTGGATGCATTAATAGATGACACCATTTCGTGTATGGTCAATATGGAATGTCCTAAGTAAAAGAAAATGTGACCTGTCATCTTTTAGTTTCTAGTTGATTATTAAATCGTTTTCATAGGGGTACCACTATTGTCCCCGATATGCCCATACCTGCTCTTAGTTGGCTTGTCATGATATTGATTTGTTGCAAGTTTAATGCTTCATATATCACTTTCTGTCCAAATTATAATATTGATTATTATAGGCTGAATTGTATCAGGTTTTTGATTTTTAACTTGAATAAATTCACGTATAAAATTTATTTTACTGTACCTTTATTATAGATCGCTGGCATCTGTCCCTTCTACTTGTTTCAAATATCATTCATACTTATAAGGTCTGCCATAAAATGCCCAACATTAATTCGACTAATTTGACCATCATTTAGGATACTTCTCATTGGTGAGGGATATACCCCGATTTCAGATGTACTTTCTTAATTCTTCTTTTTATATAAATATCTTACCTTGGGTAGTAAGGCAACGATAATAATTAAAATGGCGTAAAACATATAAAACGTATGTAACCAATATACGCCTCCTTGAAGAAATATCAATTGGATATGTATCCAACCAATTAGTATAAAAGCAATATAAATACTGTATGTCCATGACCAGTGCATATCTTTAAATACATTGATTTGTTCGGCTACCTTGGATTCTGGTTTTTTTAATAAAGCTAGTATCAGCAATAGCGGAATAAGCCCAAGAACTGACAATAAAATAATCCCAGGTATCAGATAACTATTGAAAGGACTATTTTTAAATTCAGATAAAGGTATTCCTATCAATTCTCCTGTAGGAGAAATTATTAGTACCACACCTCCGGCAATTGCTCCTATTGCAAGGAATCCTAACAATGTCAAAAAAATATTTCTTTTTATTTTCATAATCCTTTTTTTACATGGCGCACGTGATTAAATGGTTTGTAACAATAAATGCATGTTTTTGTCCGAGCCTTTTTACTATTTTAATATTCGATTTCAAAATCTAAACTTTGAGCAGATTCAATGATCATTTTCATATCATTTAGTCCGATATGAGCATTATAAATCTTTCTTTCATTATTAAGTTGTTTTACGGTCTCATATAACTTTCTATAATCTGCCTTTGCAACTTTTTCTGCTGTATCATAACCCGATTCCAATAGTACGTATGCGAATGTGTGATTCACCCATCTTATTCTTGATAGGTCGGTTAGTTTGGTAAGTTTTATTATCTCGTTATCAGAAATCCCTGCCTTTCTTGAAAGTTCATTTCTTTTTTCGTCAGTCACAATTTCTTCATATAATTTCAGTGTGTTTTTGATTCCTATTTTTTCAAGTTTGATAACTATATCTTCGCTAACACATTTAAAATCCTTTATTCTATTGGGTTTTGGCCGATACCCTTTTATAACTCTTTTAAGAACTGCTAAATAATTCTCCGGCAAACCACTTTGTTTTGAAAATTCCTGAATTTTGCCTTTGTCCTTTAAGGTTATTAGTAAGTCATCAAGGTTCTTAATATGATTTGTTTTTAGAATACTTAGATTTTTATCTATATCGTTCTCCAAAACTTTCCAACTTGGAATAAGCGTTTTAGTTTTTAAAATGTCCTTGTATGCATCAAGACTGATGCTTTTCAAATCAATATAGTATCCCATTTTGTTTATTCTTTAAATATGGTTTTGTTATATGCTCATTCTTTCTCATTCCTTGTTCCTTTTGTAGAAAATCAAGAACCTTTTGATTTACTATCTCTGCCTGCGAATGAGTTATATCATGGCTGGCATCAGGAATAATGAGTGTTTTTATTTGGGGCGCTACATCATTAAGGCGTTGCACTACTTTGTTTGGAGAATACAAGACTTCTTTTTCCCCAATGAGGTACAATACAGGAATTGTAAGTTTTTGCAAATCAGTATCCATTAAAACAGTCGGTTTGACAAATTTTCTTTTTTTAAAACATTTTCCAGCCAATACTAACTCATCAATCATTTGATCCGCAATAGCCCGACCAGCTTCTCCTTGTTTTACCAAACATTTTCTTTCCCAATACACTAGTTTTTTTGCGAAAAAATAAATTGGTAAGAAATGAGTTGTTACGGAAAGTACTAAGTACTTAACTCTTGGTCGCATCACTGTTGAAGAGGGAGAGATTACTATAACTTTATGAAGCCTTTCGGGATATGAAAGGGCATAAATACTTGCTTGCCATCCACCATATGAAAACCCAAGTAGATTAATATCATTTTTCAGATTTAGTGCATCAAACAATTCATTTAACCAGTTAACAAAATCTCTCGGTTCTTTCAAAGGACGTGAATATATACTACGGCCATTATCATAAATTTGGTCTAATGCATATGTTTTATAATGTTCTGAAAACTCTTTTATCTGAGACATCCAAGACAGTGAATTTTCACTATCTCCAGACAAAAGAATTAAAGGTGGTTTATCTTCTGAACCACTTATTCGAACAAAGGTTTGACCATAAGAAGTTTCAATATATTTGTTTTTTGATGGAACAGGCCACAGTTTAGCACGTTTATCATAAAAAGCAAGATATTTTTCTCTTGCTATTTCTGACTTAAAAGGGTGATAAGATTTATTCATTCTAGCCTAGTTTTTATTGCCTGCTATGTTTTCTATACATTATTACACTTTTGTACCTATTCATGTATCCTAATAACCCATAGGGCCAAATACCATAGCCCTGTCACCAATATTCATAAGCTCACAACTCTTAGAAAAGCTACTGCCGTCAAGTTCAATATGAAACCGTAGGCTCTCTTCCTCTGGATAAGAAACAACGGGAAGCCAGCGATAGGGCAAATCCAATTCAGTTACTTTCGGCTCCTTTAGATTAAGAATGGCTTGCTGCCCCTTTAGGTACTGAAAGCTGTCTGGTTTTTCAAAACTCAATTCCAGCGTTTTGTCATCGATTTTTTTGCACTCCAAAAGCGAAACGAGTCTCTTGTCTACATATGTTACGCCATCACATTCTGACCATATTTTGTCTCGATTCATTTGTAAAGCTGCCAAAAAACCCGCCATGATGGAACCTTCAAATCCACCTCCTGGAAATGTCCAAGCCGATGCAAAGTACAAGTTGGAAATCAGAAAATTATTTCTCAAGCGTTTAGTACCGCACTGTTCTTTGGATTGCGCAAAACCATAAACTGATCCAGCAGTATTTGAGGTAAACCTTTTAATGGTTTTTGGAGTGGCAACTTCATAGTATGCTATGCTTTCTCGAATTCCTGGAAATTGTTTTTCTAATCGGTCTAATAAAACTTGAGCTACTTCTTCCTTTTTGGCCTTGTAATCTTTGGTGCTCAGTCCGTCCCAGTCCTTCAGATAGTCTACACAGCAGATTGCACCTACAGATTTCCCAGAAGGTGCCAATTGGGAATCTATTTTACTGTAATCTACTAAAATAAAGCTTCTTTTAGACCAATCGCCTGTGTAGTTAGGGTATACGTCCTTCAAGCTTTTTATATCATCTCCCTTGATATAATTGGAGTAGTGTTCTACGCCAAAAGCGGCTATATCGGCTTTAAATCCTAGATATAGACAGAAAAGCGCACAAGAAATGCTTTGTGAACCGATCTTTTCTTTGAGTAAGCTTGCGTAGGGCTCCTCTAACATATCTGGTACCACAGGAATGGCACAATTGGCTACGACATTATCACAGTAAATGGTCTCGGGTTCTAGACTATCATTAAATTGATCACGGAAGGTGACTCCGGTCACGTGTCCATTCTTGGTGATGATCTTCTCGGCTTTCTTGCCCAGTGCCACGGTACCGCCATGCTCTTGGATGTAAGCAGCAAGATGGTCAGACAGTTTTTGTGAGCCACCTTTTATAAAGAAACCACCGCTCCCTATAAAACTGGAGAATGGGAGACCATAGTAAAACATAGATAAGGTGTAAGGGTCATCGCCCCAATACGCAATATGCGCTACCAGATCGAGCTTTGCGTTTTCATTACTGATGTATTTATCCAACCAGGACCCTACCGTATGCCGAGTTGCTTCCACAAGATTGGGATAGAGCAAAGGCATAAATGGATACATGAGCTTACGTTTCAATGGTGTACGTGGCAGTTTGACTCCTTCTTTCCTTATACCAGCAAGCAATTTCATGAGCCGTTTGATTCCTTTTTCATCTTCTGGATATTTATCGATCAGTGCTTTGCTAGCCGCAGAATAAGTATGTGGAAAAACAAACTTCTGTTGCTCTGAAAGTACAGCATATAATTCGGGGACTTGTAGCAATTGAACTCCTTGATTCACATCCAGCATGTCAAATAATTGTAAGATCGCCTTACCCTTTTCTACGCCACACATTTCATGAAGACCAACTTCAATGATGAAATCTCCTCGTTTAAAAGTGGTAGCACAACCTCCAGGTTTATGGTGTTGTTCTAAAAGGAGTACCTTCTTTCCGAATTTGGTGAGTGTGGCTCCAGCGGTCAATCCGGCTAAGCCCCCTCCGATAACAATCGTATTGTATTTCATGCTAATTCATTTTAATTGTAAATTCAACAATAGGGCAGGATACCGGTTTGAATCTAGATAATGTCTAGTAAGAGAACTCCAAAGAATGGCACAAACTTTCCTGCGTTAAGTTAATTTCAGATTAAAGTACTTTCAAAAGATCAATTATAAAATGATGAATATCAGTATGATTAACTTTTTTTGGTGCCTTAATGTCCATCGTTTAACCATTAAATCTTAAGGTTTAGAAAGCTTTATAAAAGGAATGTTTTAAGAAGCTAATCGATTGCAGATTTAGTTTTTAAATTAGTTGTGATCTAATAGTTGGTTTTTCAAAAAATTATAGGGTAAAAAATTATGCTCCTTGTGTTATTTTTATTAAAAATGGTAAAGAGATATGTAGCTTAAAATTGGCAAGGTAAAACATGCGATGGTGTGTTGTGATTTTATTTCAAGGTCTATCAACTATACTAAATACAGGTAAGTTGTTATTAAGAAACGTTAACCTTTTGATTTTCATTGCTTTTTATTTTTGTACAGATATCTAATATCGTCGCTGATTGGTATTTAGAATGGTGAATAGTTTAATGGGCTATTTGTTCATAATTTACTAGTTGGTAGGACTGTTTTAAGGGATCTTCGTTAACAAAGAGAAATTAATACAAATTCCTAAAAATTAATCATTAACTATAGAATAACAGCCAAGAGTATACATACAGAATGTAGCGTAAATCAGGATATATCCGGATACTACTTACAAGACTTATAATCTTTTAAGAACTCTATAGTTTAGTTGTAAGTTTATTCAAGAAGATCATCTTCTTTTACTTTACTGAGAGCAGAATTCACCAGTTTTTTACTTAGATAGTATGTAAATTTCACAACCATGACTTATGTCATTTCTTTCTGTAGTTTAATATATAATTTAGTGTTCTTCTTACAAGTATGAGAATTAAGTATTGAATAAAATTTCTGTAAATAATGGTAATATTAGGACTTAACTATTACTTTCATGATTCAACCGCATGTATAGTGGTGAATGGAAAGTTAATTGCAGCCATTGAAGAAGAGCGTTTAAACCGAGATAAACACACCAGAGTTTTTCCTAGTATGGCAATAGACAGATGTCTTAAGATTGCTAAACTCAATTATAAAGATATTAACCATATAGCAGTTTCTATTAAACCCACTCATAATTTGGGTAAAAAGCTTTTATACTGTTTAAAGAGTCTAAAGAGTTTCAAACCATTTGTCAATCACGAATTTGTTCATGCTTATAATAAACAAAAAGGGTTTTGGAATTGGTTTAAATATCATTGGAAGAGTAAAAAAGAAGGCCCAAAAGTTCATTTTATTCCACATCATTATAGCCACGCTCCAGGTACTTTTTTCATTTCTCCTTATGAGGAAGCTGCTTTATTGGGGATTGATGGTTCTGGTGAATGGGCGACTACTTGGTTGGGGTATGGAAAGGGTAATGTAATAAAATGTTTGGGAGAAAGCTTTTTTCCACACTCACTAGGGTCTTTTTATGAAGCTGTAACTCAGTTTTGTGGTTTTAGAACGAGCTATGATGAAGGAAAAACAATGGGGCTGGCTCCTATGGGAGACCCTGAAGTTTTTAAAGATGAGGTAGATAAAATGATTAAAGTTGATAAGAATGGACAGCTACATTTTGATTTGAGTTATTTCAACTATCAACACATGAGCTGGAAACGTTGCTCTGATAAATTTTTTAAAATTTTTGGGGAACCGCGAAGGCCTAACGAAGATTTCAAAAAATATCATATGGACGTTGCTGCTGCTTTCCAGAGAGTATTGGAAAATAAAGTCATAGAAATTTGTGATATACTTTATGAAAAAACAAAAGCAGAATATCTTGTGATTTCCGGTGGTGTTTCGCTGAATAGTGTAATGAATGGAAGAATTATAAGAGAAAGTAAATTTAAAGATGTTTATGTGATGCCAGCAGCAGGTGATAATGGTACAGCTTTGGGAGCTGCTTTTTATCTTTATAATGGTATTTTTAATAAACCTAGAAGCTTTATCCATATGAATCCCTATGTTGGCACAAGCTATACAAATAAAGAAATTGAAAAGGTTTTAAAAGGGGCAAAGCTTTCGTATGAATACCATGAGGATATTTGTGAAAAAGCGGCCTCCTTTTTAGAATCTGGAAAAATAATTGGATGGTTTCAGGGGGTCATGGAGATTGGGCCAAGAGCTCTTGGTAGTAGAAGTATTTTGGCAAATCCTGCATTTCCAGATATGAAAGATAAAATAAATAGGGAGGTCAAATTCAGGGAGGCTTACAGACCTTTTGCTCCATCTGTAATTTTGAAAGCCAAAAATGATTTTTTTGATCTCAACGTTGAAGCACCCTTTATGTTAAAGGTCTGTAATGTAAATGAAGATAAGAAAAGTGTAATTCCAGCAGTAACGCATGTGGACGGAAGTGCAAGGCTACAAACTGTAAGGAAAGAACTTCACCCTAGATATTATGATGTTATAAAAAAATTAGGAGACAAAACCGGGATTCCCGTGGTATTGAACACTAGCTTTAATATACAAGGAGAACCTGTGGTAGAATCACCCAAGGATGCTATTAGATGTTTTTTTTCTACTGGACTAGATGCGTTGGCAATAGGTAATTATTTTATCACCAAGAAATAGCAAAGTAATTTTTATTTTTTAACCAAACCAGTGCTTCTTTCATCTTTCAGATTAGGCATTATAGATTCAGGATCAACCACAATATCCTTGGAAGTGATCACATTCTGTATGGTTTTAATAAGAATCTCTACATCCAAAATAAAGGAAATACGTTTCACGTATTCAACATCAGCTGCCAATCTGGCATCCCAGCTCAAAAGATTTCTACCGGATACTTGTGCCAAGCCTGTTATCCCTGGTAGAATTGAATGCCTGATTTTTTCATTTTCTTTATAATATGGTAAATATTGAATTAACAAGGGCCTTGGTCCTATAAAACTCATTTCGCCTCTGAGGACATTAATTAATTGAGGAATTTCATCTAAAGAAGTCCGTCTTAAAAAAGTTCCAATTGAGGTTAGTCTATCTTTATCAGGTAATAAGTTACCCTGTTCATCTTTTTTATCATTCATGGTTTTGAACTTCAGGATCTCAAATATTTTTTCATTTTTACCGGGTCTTTTTTGAACAAAAAATGGTTTGCCATTATTAGCAAAAAAAAGAAAAAATGTAATAAACAGAAATATTGGAGAAATCATAAGAATCATTATTAATGAAGCAGTAAAGTCTAAAATTCTTTTAACGAAAAACTTATACATTATTTTTAAGGTTTAAAATACTCGTTATTTGTTTATCAAACATCAATTTACCATTCATCTGTAAAGTTAAAATATAATTTTTCATCTTAAAATAATGTAGCCTTACCCTATCTTGAATTTAGCTAAATTTAGATATTTATGATTAACACTTATTTCAAAGAAGAATTCTTCCGTGAAAAGTTCTTGCTTACATTACCTATGGTGTACACTCCTTATTACTTATCTATACTGTTCTTATTTGGCGCAGTTTAGCTGATGTCTTCTCATTTAAAATACCATCTTCAAAGATGGTAGGCTTAAACTCGTCTTAGTTTTTTTATGATCATGAAATGGTAAACAATACGTATTGTTTTGGCTCTGGTATTTTTTTAATCTCAGTACAAATTTTAGCTATTTCTAATGAACAAGATAATGAAGATTTTATGTTTTATTCAAACATACTTCGAGTGGTATAATAGTATGTTTTTTTTGGAATATGGTTGGTTTTTAAATGCGGATTTAAAAAAGTAAATATGATTTTTTGCTTTTTAGTTTTGAAGGGTAAAGCGCTTACTTTTAAATCTTTAGAGGCGCTTTTAATAACGACATCTCTATATTCAACTACAAAATCTGACGGTTTTAGTTCGTAGTAGGAAGAATAGTTTGTTAGATAAATAACAGCTAAAAATGAGGGTACATATAATTGGGTTTCTTTTGGAAGATGTTTTATGATTTCCCAATAATCTTTTTTTCCAGTTTTTTTGAGAATTCTTTTTACTCTTCCTCTACCACAATTGTATGCCGCCAACACCAGTTCCCAATCTTTAAACTCTTGATACAAACTTTTTAGGTATCTACACGCGGCATCTGTAGAGGCAATAGGCTCATTAAATAAATTTATATTTTGAGTTTCATATAAGCCTAGTTCTTTACCAGTACCGTTCATAAATTGCCAGAGTCCTTGCGCTCCTGCCTTACTAGTAGCATAACTTCTTAAATTACTTTCAACTATAGGTAGATACTTAAGCTCTTCTGGTAATCCGTACTGTTTTAATTTGGCTTCAAATAAGGGAAAATAAAATTTAGCCAATCTCATAGTTTCAGGAAGGGTTTCTCTTTTCTTATATTTAATAATTTGATTAAGTACAAGAGGGTGAAAGCTAATTTTTACTTGATTTTGCTTATTTTGATTTTCAATCCTTGTTTTTATGATATCATTAGTTTGGCCGTTGACCGCAAAAACATTAATTAGGCAATAGCCAATCAAGCAAAATTTTTGAGTGTTCTTCCAAGTTTTTACTATTAATTTCATTTTGCGTTGGTAGTCTGCCTTTATTAAACGAATCTTTTTTCTTTTCGTATAGGGATTTTAAGTATAACAAAATAATGGGAATAAAGAACAAATAATAACTTAAAAATATAAAAGCAAATATTTTTAACTTCATAAAGATAGATCACAATTATAGAAAACAGCCTATTTAAATGGGAAGAAATGCTACCGCTTTATCAAGCTCTCAATTGGATAGGTTTACTGAAAAGGATCATTAAAACTTAAGATTATAAAATTTTTAAAGAATCTGTTGGATTGTATATACCGATAATTGTATATTCGCACCGCTAAAAAGGGAAAACTTTTTTCTTTTGTATTTTTATATTGTAAAAAAAATGGTCGCGTAGCTCAGCTGGATAGAGCATCTGCCTTCTAAGCAGACGGTCACAGGTTCGAATCCTGTCGCGATCACTAGTAAACACAGGGCTTCTGGGAGTTTTTATCCCAGAAGCCTTTTTATTTGCACTTAAAGTAGTTGGCTCTTAAGAGAGCAAGCCCAAATTCAAAAAGTTTTGGAATGGATCTATAGTTACTTAGTTCAAAGGAGCCCCCTAATGAGCCTGTTAGTGAATGGGGTATAAGTCTCTAAGAACGCTTAAATTTATGCTAAGGTTATTGATGCTAAGTTAAAAGGGGAACATAGAAAAAGTAAAGGCTGTATATGGGTGATTAATACGCTTCCTAGCCATTAGTTCAAAAAATATAATTTTTGGACAAATAAGCAGTTCTAATCAGTGGAATAGGACAATGCACCTGTAAGCAAGGGCGATACATGAAAGGGAAGCGACAAAGCACTGTAGCGCCTGTTTTTGGCACGTTACTCAATTTATGGGGCTAAGCAAGATCAAGCTTGTGCTGAGTCTATCGAAGTAACCATTGGCATTCAGCAGGCTAATAAATGTATGTAGCTGTCTGTAATTGCTTACCCTTCGACGAAGTGCTCAGGGCAAGTTTTTAAAGAAATACTTTAAATTCAATCAAAATAAGGTGAAAAGTGGGGTATGGAACCTTGCCTTTCATAAAATGATAAAAACGGTGCTTCAAAACTGTTTTTCCGCCTATTTAAAACCTGTTAATTTGACAATCTAAAACAATAAACTAATAATAAAAAAGCCCTTCTGAAGGGCCTGAAATAATTAACTTTATCATCAATTATTGGCTTGTGCAACAACTACTGTTATTATGCCCAGTTTTTTGATTTTTAATTAATTTAAATTCCCAAAAACTTTTCTAATTTTTCGTTGAGTTCATTTCCTTTATCACAATTTACAAAGAATACATAACCGTATTTTTTCTTAATACTAAATGCAAATTCAGACTGGAAATCTTTGTTTGAACCACCATGTCGATAGATGGTATCATTTTCAGTTGGTTTTATTCCAAATCCTAAACTCCAATGGGTAATCCCGTCTTTTGTATAATTTACATTATCCCTAGGTATAACTGTGTAAGGACTTAACATCTCTTTGTAAGTTTCTTTATAAAGTCCTTCTTTATTTATTATAGAAATTAAAAAATTCGCATAACTATTTGCCTCTGTACGAAGTCCTCCTGATGCACTGAAAATTTTTGAATTTTGATAAGGTAATGCAGTTCCCCATTTCATTTTTCTTGGTTCTCCGTTAATATGGCCAGATACTTTATTATCATATAAATAATCATTCCAAACAAAATATGCATGTTCCATTGAAAATGGTTGGGCTATTTCATTTTGAAATAACTCATTTAGTTATTTCATATTTACAAAATTCAAATGAGCTATTACTCTTGCCAAGTATTGATATGCTTCTCCCGAATAGTTGAAAGTTATATTTGGTTCATTAATCATAAAAAAATCACCTCTATTTATCTCTAAATCTTCAGGTGGTTTGTCAAACCATCGCCAATTCGGAAACCCAGTTCTATGACTTAAGACCATTCTGGCTGATACATTTTTATATCGTTGGTCTTTTTCCATTTCTTCATCTGGTAAGTAATAGTGTAAAGGTCTGTCTAGATCAATAATTCCTTTTTCACCCAATTTCATCACGAAAAGAGCAAAAACTGGTTTTGATAAAGAAGCAGCTTCAAAGATTGACTTTTTATTTACTGCTTGATTAGTTCTAGTATTAGTGACACCTAATGAATTGTTGTAAGATATTTCACCATCATTTATTATAGAAATAGATATAGACGGAATACTCAAACTATCCATTTGATTTTTTAAAAATTCATCAAGTGTTTTGGTTGTTATTTTTCGCCCATCATAACTTTGAATTTCTCGTGCTTTATTCTCTTTATTACAGGATTGAAATAAGTTTGAAAAGAGAAGAAATATAAATAAGTATTTAAGTTTATTCATGTTTTAAAGGTTTCTTTAAAGACCCAGAAAATTTTCAAACGTTGCATTTATTTTGTTGTATGTGTTCACAAATTGGGCATAACGTCTCGGCTATGAGTAGTTGCGTGGGTTAGCACTCAACTTTGCAAGTACACGCCAAACTGAAAATCGGCGAGGATTTTCAGAAGTAAGCGAGAACTAGCCATTAATTATACATATTGTGCCTGTTGCACAACTATTGTTTAAAGATAGGAAAAATCGTATTTTTAGTTATGCAAGGCAAGACTTGTGGTGAGTTTATTGAAGTAACCATTGGCATTCGGCAAGCTAATAAATGTATGCAGCTGTCTGCAATTGCTTACCCTTCGACGAAGTGCTCAGGAAAGCCTTAAAGAAATACTTAAAATTCACTCAAAATAAAGTGAAAATTGGGGCGGGAAGCATTGCTTTTCTACAAACTAAGAGACCATTGCTCTAATAATGGTTTAGGCTTTATTTAAAGCCCGTAAATTTAGTCTCCAGTTAGGATAAATAAATTGAAAACCTCCTTAACCCCACTTTCTCGGGAAGCTTAAAAGAAAACAGTTCTTTTTTAACCAGTGGCTTGTGCAACTGCTACCGTCTTAAGTTTGCATCTGAAATAATTCTTTTATTATTCGTGGTGAAGTGATATTGTTTCTTCAGAAAGCTCTAAAAAGCGAGCGGCATTATTATACAGAATATCCCTTTTCTCATCATCGGATAAGAATGGCGCATTATTTACAGTCTTTACAGCAATCGAAACAGCCTTTGGCCATAACATCTGATCTGTTCCAAACATAATCCTTTTACCAAACCCAGCATCGATTAATTGCTTGAGTGCAGAATAGAAAGCCTTTTTTGGTAGAGCCCATGTTAAAACACCTATGTCAGTATACAGTTGGGGGTAGATGTACATCATGGCAATAGTTTCCGAAATATAAGGCCAGCCAGCATGTGCTATGAAAGCTTTTAGTTTAGGATGTTTAACCAAAACAGGTTCAAACAGTGTTGGTTTTCCAAGTGTGGTTCTAAATTTAGGAGCAAAGGAGTGTGGTCCGCCTGGAGGACCAAGACCCGTGTGCAAACATACGGGTATACCCTCGTCTTCGGCAACTTGGTAGTAAGGTTCCATCATTGCGTCATTAGGCGTGATTCCGAAATATTGGAGTCCTAATTCACCAAGAGCATTCACTTTATTTTTGCCAAAATACACCTTTAAAGAATCAGGGCTCAAAATCGGTTTACCTTTTTCATTTGTTTGTATTCCTGTTAGAAACAATTGAGGTCGAGATTCTTTCCAGATTGCAAGTGCTTTTATGGAAGTACTGCTGGTAAGTGCGAGCTTAATATTGTTTTTCTCCATCTCATCAAGAACATCTTGAAAATGAATCACTGCATTTTCTGGGGAGATTAATTCTTTTGCATACGATTCACCTGCCCATGAAGCCTTTAAATTAGGTGTAATTTCTTGGTAGGCATGTAAATGAATATCTATTACTGGCAGTTTGGATTCTTGTGAATAGCAATGGAAACTAATTATCAGTAGAAGAATTGGATGAATTTTTTTCATGGTTTATTCAGTTTTTATGCTAAGGTGTTCGTGTATGATATCTTTGTGATGGTTGAGAACTAATTTAGCAAATAAAACACGAACTTTAGCTTGTCTCTAAAATATTCCGAAAGGTTAGGGAAGTAGCAATGCATTATACACGTTGTGCCTGTTGCACAACTATTGTTAAAGATAGGAAAAATCGTATTTTTAGTTATGCAAGTCAAGACTTGTGGTGAGTTTATTGAAGTAACAGTTTGTATTGGGCAGGCTAATAAGTGTATGCAACTATTCTCTATGGCATATAACCCTTCGACAAAATGCTCAGGGCAAGTCTGAAAAAATACTTAAAATTCACTCAAAATAAGGTGAAAAGTGGGGCGAGAAGCCTCCACTTTGTGCAAATTATAAATCAGGGCTTCAGGGCTTTTTTTGGCTCTATTTAAAGCCACTAAATATGGCTTCCCATTAAGGTCAATGCATTTAAAAAGACCTTCAATAGGGCTTAAAATAAGAAAGATTTTTGCAAATTAGTGGCTTGTGCAACGACTACCCTTGTTGTGAGTAGTTTTAATTCGAATTCATATTGAATTTTATAGGCTCATTTATTTTTAGTCTTTTAGCGGATGAGGGATTCTTTAAATTTTTGATTCGGTAAACAACTCTTGTGGTGGTGTCAGTCATCGAGTCGTATAGAACATTTCCATTAGTATCTACAGTTTTCGCTTCATACGGTGCAAAACTTCTATTAAGTTCTCTGTCTTTTGTTATATCAAAGTCCTTTCTTCTATAATTCTTAGGCACATTTTTTAATTTGAAAAATTTATCTAACCATAAACTATCAAGTACAGTGTTAAATTGAAGATTAATAGAGTCCATTTTAGCGCCTCTAAAGTTTTCAGAATTTGGTAAATATGCTCCTTCAAAATCACACCCGTTTATGTTGGCATTGTTTAATTTGGCAAAAGATAAATTTGTAAAATTCATATTACTATTGCTTAAATCTGAACTTGATAAGTCAGCTAGTATTAATTTTGAACCATGAAAAACTGACTGTTTTAGGTTTGCTGATTTTAAATTGATTTTTGACAAGTTCTTGGTTAATAAATTCGATTCGCTTAAATCAGCATATGAAAAATCAGAGTTGCCAATGATATAATCGATATTTGTACCTGCAAGTACCAATGATATAAGGAGTTGTCCTCGTTCAGGGCTCAAAGGTGAAGTTAATTCTCCATTTTCATTAAGATATTTATAAGGCTTTAAAGAATTACTAATCGCGATGATTCTACCTTGAAGTCTTGGGCTTAAAAAATTTGCAATGATACCAGGGGAAATTGTATATCCTGATTTGGATTCGATTAAGTCCAATTCCTCATCTATTTCGTCAAGAATACTACTTAATTCAAAAACTAGTGCTGACCTTCTAGTAGATTCTTCTAAAAATGTTTGTTTTTCAATAAACTTATTCTGTTGGTCAAAAAGGTCGTTAGCTTTTGTAGCTAAAAAAATCCCAATAACGGCTGTTATACTTACACCAATTGCAGTAACGGTTTGAGTTGAAAACAAGAGAAAAACAAGAGCTCTAATAGTTGCGAATCTTTCTTTTTTATTATTCCATCTTTAAAAATGTTTAAGATAGCTGGAATAATCCTATGTTCTTGTTCCAAAAGTTTTAATTCAACTTTTGATACACGTTCATTCAGTTCATTACTATTAGTTTTATCTGTTTTTTCCATTTACTTAAGAGCTAATGTTTTGTGTTGTACGCAAATTACACACAACGTAAAGTGTAAAAAGCGTTTTAATGCTTTTTTACATAGTGTTAAGTTTAGTTGTTCTACCCAAATGTAAGGAATTTTCCCCTTTCTTACAGTGGGGTAAACTAACGGAGTTTCAACAGGCCGCGCAAATCATGAAAAGCCAACACTTGATGGAGGGATCAGTGGCGGCTATGGGCTTTATCCCTGATAAGGAACGTAGCTGGCAATGAAGCAAAGCGTTAAAATCAAACCCTGCTCGCGGGCTTATTTTTAGCTCAAAGCGGTTCGGGAAGAAAAAAGCAGTTCTTGACTTTATCATTTTTTTTCGATACCTTAACCAAAGTCTTTAGTACGTTAGCTACGTTTGCAAATCCAAATTTGCACGATGCAATCGAAAAGACTTTGACTTCCCGCTTTTTAAAAAATCTAAGCCTTAAAAATACTTGCCAATCCTTACTTTTTTAACGCATCCATCCGTTAAGTTTTGTCCGATGGGCTGCTTGAAATTAAACTTAACGTCTCGGCTATGATTAGTATGGGAAAAAAAAGCACTTTTGTTTCCGTTTAAGCGATTAGCCGAATCTTTTTGTTTGTTTTTATTTTTTCTATTTAAAAAGCCAAATCCAAAAGATTTGGCGACCTCGCAAATGCGGCCGAACCTTTTAGTTTTGCTACTAATTGACCTATTGTTTTTATACTTTGTTACCCATAGTACTTTTGCGTTCAGCTTGGATTAACTCATTATCTTTTTTCCAAATATAAATCGGACAAGTAATAAAATTAAATAAAATCAAATACCAAGTCCAATTTGATTTGACAGATTTTCCGATATTCTCAAACGACCGCAAACGGCCGATTAAAAAAATCAATTGTCCGACAGTTAAAATCTGCAAAGTGAATATTTCAATATAATAGGCTTTCATTGAAGGAATTAACCAAACAAATTCTTTCGGAAACGAAAATGTAAACATATACATAAAGGAAAGTACCGATGGTATTGTCAATAAAACTTTAGTCAGATTGTTCAGTTCGTTTTTCTTGGTCATTAATGCTTAAAAAATGGATTGCGATTATTAATTTGATGTTAGGATTTACTAAGTCAAAACTTTCTTTATTAGTGTAAATCCATTGTTGTAACAATGTTGAACTTTCAAAATCGCCAGAAGTAATTAGTCGGTCTGCATATTTTTTTACAAACTTATTATTTTGCCCAACTGCAACTAAGAAATCTGCATATTTGCTTTCTAAACCTTTTGCGCAAATTGATTGATAATTTTTATTTGTCTTTAGGTTTGTTGTTTCGCAAAAATTCCAAATTTCGTTGAACGTGGTTTTTCCAATTGAATTATAAAACTCTTTCTGCATTTGGAAATCTAAAAGCTCAACAATTGGCTCGTAACCAACATTAATTAAGTCCGGAAGAATTGGCTCAAAGCAACTTTTAAAATCGGTTTGGTCATTTTTGCAGATTTGGCTCTCAAAAAATTTAGTTATCTTTTTTAAGTCTGCAATTTGGTCGGCTGAAAAATTTGCTTTTAATTCAGGCGTTGAGGATTGACTTTTACAAGACAAATTTAAAATCAGAATAAGTAAAATTAATCTTCTCAATGTTTTTTCAGTATTATGGGCAACGGCCCTGCTATGCGCAGTGCGGATTTAAAAAGCCGAAACTTTCAAATTGCCACAAACGGTAGCCAAAGCTGCGTTTTGTGTTTTTAATTTTATTCAACAAAAACGTCAAAGCGGAGCTTTGGCGGGCTAAAATCACCGACCTTTCGTTTATCCCTTCAGCCCGCATTCCGTATAGGTTTTGTTGTGCCCCGTTTTTCATTTTAAAATTTTCTTAATTGAAGGTTCGTCAACTCGTAAAATTCTTAAAATCTGGGCGGCTCGAGTTTTATTCTTCTTTTTGGTTCGGTCAAAATCGTCCATCAGTCCTGTTGCATACAATCTCTCATTAACGGTCATTCCACCAAATCCAACAACACTCTGAACTTTTTCAATTGTCAGCTCCTCCTGGATTTTATTGAGCACATATTCGCAAGCATCATTTTCGTTTGTAAATGTTCTTGTGGAATGCTTTTCGCCACGTTCTCTGTAATAGACTTCATATTCAGCAGTGTACGTTCCCATTTTGATTGTCATAGCGATTTTATCTTTATCGTCAGTCGAGCCAAAAAGTCCGTGCAGATAATACCTGTCGTCAGAAACGCCTAATTTTTTGAGTTCGTTATTTAGTTCTTCAATCGTCATTTTTCAAATGAGGCCCAACTAGTTAATATACGCACTTTGTTGCGTTTATTTCTCTTTCAAATATACCTTTTTGAATACTAAATCAAAAGAACTTTTAATGTTTGTTAAATGTGTAGTACGTACATGTGTATAAACTTCGGGGGTTTTACTGGAACGATGCCTTAAAAGTTGCTGTATACACCGCAAATTAACGGTGGTTTAAGATACAACCGTAGTTTACTGGCTCGATTCTGTCTGTGAGAGAAGTAGCTATAAATAAGAGATTCAAATTATTATTAGGAGTATTGAGCTCACAAGGAATATTTAAACTTCTTCGTTTTCAGATGCGTAATAAATTGGAAGCGTTTTCTTTTGTTGATTCTCAGCCCGGAGTGCCTTCAGGAGCTCTAATCTTTTTAAGACCATTTGAAATGAGTGTTTGTGTTTGAAAAAATTAATAATTTATGAATTCTCAAGACAGTATTTCATAGAACCAAAATAGGTATTTAAAAGAAGGTTTATCTTATACATAACTCCAATAGTGGTGTTTATTTCGGCTAAGCCTGACTTTAACATATCCCTTTAGCGCTATTCATCCTTAAAAAAAGGTAAATAATATACGTTTTAACCTTCATTTTTTGCAGGTTTTTCCACTACTATTTTAAAGAAAATTTTGGTAAATTTAAGTAAATCAAAACCTTATATTATGAAAAAAAATAAATTATTAATGGCGTTGGTTATCATTTTATTGATATTCACAGCTTGCCAAAACGAAGAGACATCTGTCTATGATGAGACAAATGCAGAGCAACTTTCTAAGGAAGAAATCAACTTTAGTGATAAAGTTGAAGAGTCACAGATCTACAGTGCAGTTAAAAATAATGACTTCGTAATTGAAGGTAATGTAGTACGACGGGGCGAAGAGGAGATTAGACTTGATTATCACGAAAAGTATGGAGTAGTAAAAGCTGATGAATTTCCTATGGACAGGGAGGGATTGAGAGAACCAAGCCTTGATACTTTCCTTGAAAGAACTGGTCTGAGAGAACAGGATATTGCAAATTACTCCATTAAGGAAGACAAGTTTAGCGGAATTGGATTTGCACAACACAGAATGCAGGATGGTGAGGTAATTGATGTTCCACATAGATTTGAAAACGAGTCTGTGTATAGATTTGAAGGTGAAATGAGGGATGGTAGAAGGTTCAGTCATATAATCATCATTATTTGTTCAAACGGGCTTATCATTATCATTATATGGTGATGAATGCCAATATTTCTAAGAATAATCAAATAAAAAACGGATCGTAAGGTCCGTTTTTTTATAAGTATAACCCGCTCCAGGAAAAAAGATGCTGAAGATAAAAACCTAAAACATCTTTGGGAAATTACACAACGATGTGCAAAATTGGTGATGTTCTCTGGTAGGCGGATTAAATTTCCTTATGGCTCGCTTTTGTAAAGCTTCTTCGGCAGCTACCTATTGGGCGGCAATCTTGTCCATATAGTTATTGGTAGCACCTAATTTTATCCAGATTTCTACCAGCACCCTTTTGAGTATCCCAAATTCGGGATTTGTTGATAAAGGTAATATATGTGATGATGCGTATATCTAACAGTATTAACACCGGCAGACTTAAAAGGCAATATTGACTGAATTTTTCACAGGTTTTAAATGTTTTATTCTGATAAATACTGGCACGAGTTTTTGACTTGTACCAGATTTTAATTAGTTACAGCATTCATCACTCGGACATTCGCTATACAGGTTTAAGCTGAATTACATTTTTGAAATTAGTTTCCAGCCAAGCTTTGAGATGGTCTTTGCATGTTTCGTGAAAAATACTTTTATGGTTAATAGATATGTCTGTAAGTAAAATAACCATGTATTGAAATTGCTCCTACTGATATTGCCACTATAACCGCAGGTGTAGTATCTGTTTTTAAGAACGATTCAAATTTATGCGAAGGTTGTTGAAACTAAGTTAAAAAAGGATACAGAAAAATTAAAGGCTAAGTACGGATGTTCTATCAGATTCAGCTATCCAAATGCGAGGAACGCCTAGCTTTTGTAAACAGTAATTCTTAATTGTGTTTGCTTTCATTTGTTCAAATTATATGGTCAAAATTCACCATACTTATAAATCAAAAATAAGATCGTTCCATAAAACAAAATCAAATTTATCATAACAAAAAGAAATCTTCTTATTTTAGTCAGGTCAAAAGCCTTGGAATTCCAAATCATAATCAATAAGTGATATGGTATAAAAAATATTTCTTCAATAGCATTATTATTTATGGTAAGGCTAGAAATTATTGAAATGGGAACAAAAATAATTGTCCATAAGCTTACATTATAGATATTAAGTATGAGATGCTCAAAAATATTTTTCTTGAATTTTAGATAAAGCGACCAACTTAAAAAAGTTAGTAATATGATGTTGGTTATTAAAATCACAAATTGTGAAGAAATAGTACTGGCTACTACAAGTCCTAAAAAATCATTCGCCATTAGATAGTGTAGTACTAAGAAAAGAGATGCTAACGTGAAGAATTTTCCAGGACTAAAATAAAACTTCCTATAGCCATTCCAATAGTTAGTAGCTAAGGTTTTTGGTTGGCTTACCCCAATTTTTATATTTCTTAAAAAAGACTTTTCTATAGAGAAAATGCTATCAAATAAATCTACAAATAGTGTTGAAATGGTCACTCGGTTATCTTTGAAATATTGACCACAATTTGGGCAATAATTCTTTTTAATTTCATTTGAACAAACAGAACATTTCATATCTTTTTATTTTCCATTTTTTGTGCCCACATTTTTTACAATATTGCTATTAAGAAAAGTTCCTAACATAGTGGATAATTTTAGTAAACCGAGCGTTGCTTCTTTATCGATGTTAGATGCATTATAGTAAAGTGGTAACCAAGGGGGAGTGTAATGGTATGCGAAACCTAAAATTAAAGAGTGAAGGAAAAGATTTTACCCAGCATGCAGCGCCTTCAAAAAATATAGAGAGCAAACGTCTTTATTTTTCAATAAATTTTTCCTTTAAATGCAATTTTAATAGTTCTTTAAGGGGTTCAATATATTCCTCATCCATGAAGAAATACCCTAATTTATCTTCTGACAATTTTTTAATAATAATATTGGTATGGTGCAAGGTAACGGTCTTAATATCTCTGTAATATATATCATTTGTGGTAAGTTCAAGGAATTCTGGAACAGAATTTGTTTTTAATAGCTGTTCTCCCTTTTGTCTTATTTCTCCTCTGTTGAAATGGAAATTATGAGAAGCATAATCAGTACCTCCAATCATCTTATTGCCTCCTGAAACAGGTATTTGTACCAGAAGTAATCTATAATTGGTGATCACCAAAGAATTTTCCGGAAAACGGCTTTTTCCTGCTCCCAAAAACGCTCCGCCTCTATTTTTAAAAATATCTTTAAAACTTGTTACAGTTTCTATAATTCCAAAAACAGCTCCCTCAATTTGTTCATCTTGACGATTTTCTATTTTATGTTGTACAGTAGAAGGATCTATTCTGTTATCATCAAATTGGACATTTTTTATTCTTTTAAATTCTATGATAGATAATACAACAACGATCAACATAAATACTGCAATTATCCATGAAAACACATGAGTTAACCCAATCCAAAACATCACCAATATACCAATGCTTATTGTAGGCACAAGCCTTATCAGGCTAAGCTTTTTTTCTATTAGTACATATTCCTGATTAATTTTCGCAAAATTATCGCTTTTAGAAAGGTTTTCAATCCAATAATATTTAATCAGATGTATCATAAACTTATAGGCTCTAAAAATAATAAAGACAAATAAGATGTACTTCCATGACTCTCCTTTTATTGGTGAATATGGAGTAATAAGTTGACCAATTAAATCGGAACCTTCTGAAGATAAAAACACAAAAATTAAAGTGCTACTAATACTAATACCAATCAAATGAAGAACTGATTTAATAAAGTCCCAATATTCATTTATAATTAGTAGGTTTCTGTAGCTTTTTGCACTGTCTTGAGTATCTATTGAATAAATGGATTTCATCGCTTTGATTTTGAGATATCCTACGATTAAATTTACTAAAATCTCGGTTCCAATTAAGATGGTTATAACTGTTGTTGAAATTTTAAAATAAACGATAAGAATAAATCCAAAGAAACCTAAAAAAGCCATCATTTTAATTAGCCCTATAAAGCTTAATCCTTCTTTGATTAATTCTTTCTTTTTTTCCAAACCTGAAAGCGTTGAGTTTTTGTCAAACGGATTTGGAATCATTTTTGAAATAGACATAATGAAATAGAATTCAATAGATTATTTTAATAATTTTTTTTATTTGAGACCCCATCCTTTCTAGGTTATGGGGCTCTTCTCAATGACAAATATTAAATAATAAATTCATTTTATTGCGCTTGTTTCTTTTTTTAAATGTAATTTTTTGCTTTTTAGATCTGTGTAATGAATGGTTGCCAACTGGGTGTTTTAATATTTTTTCATTATAAAATTTGATGGAATTGATACTTTGATTTTTCTAAGAGGTAGAAACCATTTGGTTCTTTATTTTAAAGGTTTGTATAGCCCTAAACAACCGATATGGATGATTAAAAGGATTAAATATAGAGTCTTAATCTATTTATAAGTATTGTTAAAAAAAACTATTTTGTAAATCTTTTAAATAGTAACTGCTAGATTTACCATTAAAATTTTAAAGAACTAGGTCTATGCATATATTAAAGCCAATTCCAATATTCTGTACCCTATTCTTATTTATAGTAGGATCTTTTTCTCAGGAAAAACAGGTTTCCATTAATGAAGCTCAGATTAACTTCACTTTTATCTCAAAAAATGTTCAAGGAACCATAGGAGATTTAAAATCTACTTCTATGATTGATCTTCAAAATTTTCAAAACTCAGTTTTTAAAGGTTCTGTTTCTTTAGAATCGTTGAAAACAGGTAATTTTTTGAGGGATTGGCACCTAATGAGTAAGAAGTATTTTTACCGGCAAAAGCATCCAAGAATCTATTTTAAGAGTGCCGAGATTGTGAAAAAAGGAGCTCTTTATGAAGTTAAAGGAGTTCTCAATATTAAAGGTATTTCAAAGTATATCTCCATGAAAGCATCAGTTTTAGAAAATCAAATAAAGCTGTCTGGCTTAATTAATACTGCGGACTGGAATATTAATGTACTTAAAGAAAGAGCTGATAATAAGGTTGAATTTAGTATTGACCTAGTTCTAAAGGATGCTAATTAACACCCAGCAGGTGTTTTATGTACAAAAGGATTTTACAACACTAATTTTTTGTGATGTAACAAAGAAATCTCCTATCTTTCTTGAATGTATTTTAAATGGCTTTATAAGTATATTTTTCGTGGTCTTAAATACATTACTTTGAATCTCTTGTTAAAATCTTGCTGGTTTGCTCCTAGGGGTCTTGGTTTTTAGCTAACAACAAAATAGATAATTCTAAATGCTATGGTTTTTTCTGATAAGCCTACGTAATCATTGTAATTATAAATTAGTTTTTGGAAAAATTATATTACAACATTTATAGAAATATTTCAATATTATTTAAATAATATTCTTAATAATATTTAATTATATTTGATTTTAACAAGTTTACCATTAATTCATCAGATTAACCAAAATAGTATGTATTCCATTCCCTTGAATATATTATTGAAACCCAGTTTAGCCTATAATCGAGTGAAACTACTTTATCAAACCACGTATTTATACTCGTATTTTGATGAAGGGATATGTCTATTTTTACAGGAAACCATAAAAAACAACCTTTTTGTCCTTTCATCAAAGCATTCAGATCACTTTAATAGTTTGAGATAGTGTATTGGAGCTTTTGGTAATTTAATTACAAATCACGATTTGCAATTAGTTTTTTTATAAAGGCTTTTTAACTTTTCATTTTGTACAAATTCACCTTAAGGTTCATTCATAACAACAAATTTTTCAGAATGTATTTGGCAGAACTTTATTTATGAAATCAATAAGAACATTTTTAAAAATATTTTTATTAGCAGTCTTTTTATTGAGTTCTGTTGGCAATGCTGTAAAAGCTCAAGAAAAGACCGAAAAAAAGGAAAGTGGGCTTAAAAAGGATTTAAAAAAAATTGCAAAAATACTTTCTTTTGGCGGCAAATTAAAACATAGTGATTCTGCTAAATTGGCGCGTAAATATATTCGTGAACAACAAAAACTACTTAGAGAGGGAGGAAATTATCCCTATAATTTAAATACCAAGCCTGTAGGCAGTTCCAGTAATAATCTGGTGGTTGCAGATAATTTTGAGTTAGGAAAAGAAGTACTTGGCTGGTATCCTTTCTGGGAAAAAGATTTATACAAAACACTGGATTATAAACTTTTAAGTACCATAGCGTATTTTGCATATGAGGTAAACCCAAAAAATGGAAAAGCAAAGAATGTGCACGATTGGAACACAACTCCATTATTAGATTCTGCTAGGGTGCATGGAAAAAAAGTACTCTTAACGGTATCAAATTTTGGAAGGTATAATAATCGGAGGCTTCTCAGGAATCAAAAGAGTACAGCTACCTTGATCAAAAACCTTATTCAATTAATTTCAACAAGAGGTGCCCATGGTATTTGCGTGGATTTTGAAGGGGTACACAAGTCTGAACGTAATTTGTTTTCTGCCTTTATATCTCAATTGAAATTACAATTAAAAGCAGCAAATAAATCGTATGAATTATACCTAACGCTTCCTAGTGTAGATTGGGAGCAGTATCTGGATTTTGAAAGCATTAGCCCCTATGTAGATAGCTTTGTGATTATGGGTTATGATTATTACGGCCAGGCTAGTTCAGTGGCAGGCCCAGTTGCCCCTTTACAAAGCGGTAAGATATGGCAACGTTATAATATTGAGCTTTCTGTAGACTTTTATCTTTCTAATGGTATTCCTAGCTCGAGCCTTTTGTTGGCATTACCTTATTACGGTTCTATTTGGGAAACTGATAGTGGTAAAAGAATGGCTAAAGCTAAAAGGTTTATAGGTTCTCGCACATACGATTATATTAAAGAGAAAATAAAATCACCAATTCAGTATGATTCTATAAGTAAAAGTATGTGGTCTGCCTACGCTGTGCAAGGAGGGAAAGCACCTTTTAGACAAGTTTGGTTTGATAATATGAATACATTTTCAACGAAGTTGGAATACCTTAAAAAAAAGAAATTAAAAGGTCTAGGTATTTGGGCGTTAGGCTACAATAAAGTAAATAAAGATTTATGGAAAGCAGTAGCCAACAATCTAAGTAAACCTTCGGTAGCGATTTCCGATGCTAATAATTCCAATCAGGGAAATGGAGTGAATGATCCAGATAATCCTAACGATCCTATTACCAATAGTGAAGATGCTAACAGTGATAATATTACAGATCAAAATACAAATAATCAAACCACAGAAGGCGAAAATCCAACAGTTCCCACAGATCCTACTAAAAATCAGGAAGAAAATGGAAAACCAAAAACAGAAAACTCTTTTTTAAAGAAGCTTACAGATATAGAATATATTCTTCGAGAAATGACTACGCATAAAACCTTGTTGCTATCAATCTTATTATTGGTAGTGATTTTTGGAGGTGTTGGTTTTATCATTGCCATGTTTCAACAAGATACCCGCTCTTATTTCTTTACCAATACAGCACAAACAGTTTATTATTCCTTGGTGATTATATCTTGTTTACTAGTTCTCTTTAGGTGGACAGGCAAAATAAACGATCTTTCTGTAGTACTTATTATTGGTTTCATAATGGGGTCTGTCTCCGGCTATCTGGTTTATAAAATATTGGAACAAATAAACAGAGACAGACCATGAAAAAGAGCACTACGATGAAGAATATGCAGGAAAAAGAGGGAATGATTCTCAAGCTTTTTAAAACATTAAAGAAGTTTATTTCTAAAGAGTTTCTGTGGGTATTATTTATAGTGCTTTTGGCATTGCCACTAACTTTAATGACTCATTATTTTATTAAAAAATATGCCTATGATGATGCAATGAAAATTGTTGATGTGATTTCTAAAGGATCCTCTCTTTTTACCGTCAACTTATTCGTGAATATGGGAGGGATTTATTTATCCAGAGCAGTAGCGGGGGCTTTGGCAACTTTGAGTTCAAAACCTAAAAGTTAAATTGTTATGATTGATAAGGCATTTGTTTTCATACAGAATTTTCTAAACCAACAAATCAAAATGTTGTACGGGATAGACGAAGACCGTGTAGTTGCAGAGAGTTTAGTAAATCCAGATGGGAGTACTTCAGATGCTGTAATGAATAAAGTAGTAGTCTCTTTAGTAAATATAGAACATGAGACCACAGTGAATACCCATCAATATGTTTCAGGTGCTTCTAATGATTATGGAAAGGTGCCCAATACTGTTTTTTTAAATCTTTACCTTTTGGTTGCTGCTAATTATGAATCTGGTAACTATCAAGAGGCATTAAAAATGCTTTCATCTGTCATAGGTATATTTCAGTCAAATACCTATTTCGTAAAGTCTAAAAATCCAGATATGCCCCCTCTTTTGGATAAACTAACTTTTGAAATTTATAATCTTCCAATAAATGAACTTAGTCATATATGGGGAGGTTTGGGGGCTAAGTATGTACCCTCAATTATCTATAAAGTAAGAATGATTGCTGTTCAGGAAAATAAAATAACCAGAGAAGTTCCAGGTGTTGGAGGTCTTGATAACGAAGTAGGAGCTAGAACAAATTAGTATGAACTTAATTTATAAAAAATGGCTTGATTTGAAAGTGTCTCATGGGTACTTTCCAGATGCTATTTGTAAAGTTCTTACCATGGTTCCTTTTAGAGAAACAGAACAGATCTTAAAAAATTATGATATTCTTTTGAATCATAAGTCTGGTACTTTCTCATTTTTTATAGGGAGGAATGAAGGGGAAGCCACAACTCTAAAAGAAAAACTTCAAGGCATTTCTGATTTATATTTTACTATAAAAGTGAACGACACGATGTTTTATAACTATACAGAGATCCCTTTTCCAAGTGACACTAAAACTCTTTTCTTTGAAAATAATCAAAGCGCTTTAAATAAAACATTGCAGAAAAATAATCATGTGGGTATGGAAGATCAGATTTCCATTAGGGCTAAATCGTTCTCATTAATTATTCCAGATAATACAACAAAGTTAATGGTAAAGGATGGGGAAGGAGATGTGGTCTTTGAAGCGATCAATATCCCCCCGTCTTTGAACCATTATCAAGTTCAGTTAAGAGGAGCATCACCAGGTATTTTTGAGTTATGGATGAATGATGAACTTATTGAGAAGTTTCTTTATTTAGATAATTTGGTAAGATCAGATATGGGCATTTTGCGTTTAGCAGTAGCTGATATTTCAGATTTAGAGCAAATCCCAGAATATAACATAGATTTTAAAGCAAGAGAAGTTTTTTGGCAGTATAAAATAGCCAGTACTTCTACAAAAACAACGATTAAAAAAATGTTAGTCTCAAGAGGTAAAGAAAATGTTTTTGAGGGACCTCAAAATGAACAATTACCAAATGGGCAGGAGATACGTACATTTTTATCTTCAGCGCCTATGATGCTTCAGGAAGAATTAGAACAACCCCCATTGCTGTCATTAAATTACACGGGTAATTTTTCAAGTGAAATAAGTTCACTTGAATTAAAGCTGCCAAACCCTCAGCCTATGGAATTACAATCATTTAAAAATCAGCAAAATGAAAGTCATTTGCTGGTATCAACTATAGTATATGTTTAATCTTAATTTTTAAAACTATGTCAACAGTCATGAAAACCCCCGGGGTGTACATCAGCGAATTGGATGCCTTTGGGAACGCAGTGGTACCTATACCAACAGCCGTTCCGGCTTTTATAGGGTACACCGGGCAAACCTCTTACAATGGGAAGAGTTTGCTAAACAAACCCGTAAAAGTTACTTCCTTAGCAGAATTTCTGGCCATTTTTGGAACAGAACCGCCAGAAGTTAAATTTAAAATAACCGCTAGTTACTTGCCAGAATATCAAGCGGCAGTAGATAAATCTGTTACGGATACAGCAGCGGCATTAAAGGCTGCAAACGATGCAGTTACTGCTGCTGCGGCCAATGCAACAAAGGAGCAGAAAGATGCAGCAGCAGCAGCGAAAACTGCCAATGATGCAGCAAAAGCTGAGCAAACTGCTGTGAAGGCAGATAAAAACCTTAAAGCACTTACAACAGCGCAGGCAGCAATGCCAACAGATGGTACTGCACCTACCGATGCTCAGTTAAAGGCGCTTGCAGCAGCACAAAAAACTATTGATGATGTAATTCATAATGCAGAATTTGTTATTGGTGGTATTGCGTATGATGTGGAAACAAGTAGCATTAACTATAGAATGTATGGGGCTCTTAAATTCTTTTATGAAAATGGAGGAGGAAGCTGTTATGTAATTTCTATTGGAGCCTATGATTATTCTAAGCCTGCCATTACAGATACAGATGGTTTTATGAAAGCAATTACTTTGCTGGAAAAAGAAATGGAGCCTACTATGTTGGTGATTCCAGATCTAGTAGAAATTAAAGATCCTACAGCAAGTGATGTAACTGATTTTTCACAGTACTATAAAAACGCGTACTCTCTTCAAGGAGCTATGATAAACCATTGTGGCAAGATGATGAATAGAGTGGCCATATTAGATATTCCAGGGGCTTATAGTGAACCAGAAGTAGGAAAGACCAGTGTGTCCTATTTTAGAGATGCGGTTACTCCACTAGATCAGAAATTTAATAGCTATGCAGCAGCATACTATCCTTGGTTGCATACTACCGTTATTCAGACCTCTGAGGTTTCTTATAAAAATATTGATTCAAAGTCTTATGATTCGGTTCTTAAAATGCTCACCATAGAGTACACCGATAAAAATGGGGTTTTTAATGAGAAAATTAAACCTATTATTGGTGTTTTTGACAGTAAGGCGACACCAGCACCTAATCAGTTACAATTTGAAAAGTCAAATACCATCTTGCAAAACTTGAGCAAATCTTATCAAATGTTAGTAAGTGCTATGATGGCCCAAATGAACCTTATGGGGCCAAGTGCAGCGATGGCAGGTATTTATACTTCTGTAGATAATAATGAAGGGGTATGGGTTGCACCTGCCAATGTAGGCGTTCAAAGCACAGTAGCACCGTCTATCAAGATAGATCATCAAACGCAGGAAGATTTAAATGTGCCTCTTGATGGAAAATCAATTTCTGCCATTAGAGCTTTTACAGGTAGAGGTAATTTAGTTTGGGGTGCACGTACCTTAGATGGAAATTCTAATGACTGGCGTTATATCAATGTAAGAAGAACATTAATCTTTTTAGAGCAATCAGTTAAAGAAGCAGCTAAAGCATATGTATTTGCTCCTAATGATTCCAGCACTTGGGTGAATGTAGAAAGTATGATAAGTAACTTTTTAAATGACATCTGGAAACAAGGAGGATTGGTAGGTCCAAAACCGGCAGATGCTTTTTCAGTTAGTGTGGGTCTTGGAAGTACGATGACTGGTGAAGATATATTGATGGGAATTATGAGGGTAGCAGTGAAGGTTGCGGTATCTCATCCTGCTGAATTTATATCAATCACATTCCAACAGGAAATGCAAAAAGCATAATCAAATAAAAAAACAGTTTAATTTTAAAATCTTAAAGATATGGCAGACGGGTCAGCACAAGGTAATGTATGGCCATTACCAAAGTTTTATTTTAAAGTAAGTCTTGGATCGCAAGACAATACAGTTTCCTTTCAGGAGGTATCAGGATTAGAAACAGAGACACAGGCAATAGAATATAGACATGGAGACAGCAAACAGTTTTCAACTATTAAAATGCCTGGAATTAGTAAGTCTGGAAACGTAACTCTCAAAAAAGGAATTTTTGTAAAAGACAATAATTTCTGGAAATGGTATGATGCTATTAAAATGAATATCATAAAAAGAGAGACGGTAACGATACAGTTGCTAGACGAAAAAGGGGCAGCTACAATGACATGGACTTTAGCAAATGCTTGGCCAACCAAAATTTCCGGTACAGATTTAAAGTCAGATGCAAATGAAGTAGCGGTAGAGACCTTAGAGCTTGCGCATGAAGGACTAACCATTAAAAACGGGTAATAAATGAATGAATTTTACCCACCCGTTTCATTTTATTTTCAGGTTTCTTTTCAAGGAAGCTCTGGAAAAAGTGATGGTTCCTTTAAAGAAGTTTCAGGAATTACAATGGAGATGGGTACAGAAGAAATTGCAGAAGGCGGGGTAAACGGTTTTAAACACCGCGTACCCGTCGCTGCAAAATATGCGAACCTAGTTTTAAAAAGAGGGCTTATTCCTAAAAATTCTGAAATCGCAAAATGGTGTATGAATACTTTAGGAGGGAACTTAGAAGAAACTATTGAAACAAAAACGGTAGTCGTAAAATTACTAGATGAAAATGGCAATCCTTTAAAATCCTGGAATTTTGTAAATGCGTGGCCCGTTAAATGGGCATTATCTGATCTTAATTCTATGAATAATGAAATTGCTATAGAAACATTGGAATTTGCGTTTAGTTATTTTGAAATGAAGTAATATGGCTATAGAAATAAGAGAATTATTGATAAAAGTAAAAATTGAAGACCAGCCTGGAAATAGAAATTCAGACTTGGATTTGAACTTAATGAAACAATCTATACTTAAAGATTGTAAGAAAGAAATTCAGAAACAATTGAGTAAAATAAAAGAGCGATAATATGGCAAAAAATAAAATGACCATAGTAGCTTATCCTAATAATAAGTATTCTGGTAAAGGGAAATCAAAATGCACAGTAAAGATTAACCCTTCTTCTTATGCGCATAATTATCAGGTAAAATACGATAATTCAACTGCCCAAGGAGCCCCGGGAACAACCTTGAAATTTAAAGGAATTCCGCCAGAAACTATTTCATTTGAAATTCATTTTGATGCTACTGGAGCTATTCAAAACAACAAAGTACCAGTTAAAACGCAATTAGATCAGTTTAAAAAAGTTTGTTTTGTCTATAATGGAAGTATTCATGAACCTAATTATCTCATAGTTTCATGGGGATCATTAGTTTTTAAATGTAAATTGACATCTTTAGACGTTACGTATTCATTGTTTAAGCAAGATGGAACTCCTCTTAGAGCAAAAGCGAATGTTAAATTTGAAGAGGCAACGGATGCGAACCTCTTGGCAAGAGAAGCAAATAATAAATCACCAGATTTAACTCATATAATAACTATTAAAGATGGTGATACCCTTCCAAATTTATGCCATGAAATGTACGGAGATGCAAGTTACTATCTAGAGGTAGCTACATTTAATAAACTTATTAATTTTAGAAATTTAATACCTGGAACAAAAATTTATTTACCACCAATTCAATAAATCATGCCAAGTTCACCTATTGTTGAAGAAACGAATCTTGTATCTTTCAAAATAATATCTGGAGGAAGTCAGATACCTGTAACGTATGAAGTACATTCTATTCGTATAGAGCAATATTTAAACCGAATTGCTAAAGCAGAAATAACCATAAAAGATGGAGACACGGCTAAACAAACATTTCCGGTAGCAGAGTCATCCATATTTAAACCGGGAGTAAAAATTGAAATTAAATTAGGCTATAACAGTAAGGAGGATTCTATTTTTAAAGGTATTGTAGTTAAACAACAATTAAAAGTAAATGAAATTAATGGATCAACACTTCATGTACTATGTAAAGATGAAGCTGTAAAACTTACCATTAATCGAAAAAACAACATTTTTACAGATGTAAAAGACAGTGCTGTGATTGAAAACATTATAGGTGAAAGCGGCTTGCAAAGTTCCATAGCTGCCACTACCGTCGAGCATAAAGAGGTGGTACAATATTATGCAACAGACTGGGATTTCATTATAAATCGCACAGAAATAAATGGAATGGTAGTATTTACAGATAGCGGAAAATTTACAACAGCCAAACCTGCTATTTCAGCAGATCCTGCACTTAAGTTACAGTATGGATATGATATTATAGAATTTGATGGAGAATTAGATGCTACCTATCAGTATTCTAAAGTTACCTCCACCGCATGGGATATGTCTGAACAAGCAATGATAAGTTCAGATGCTTCAGAACCTACAGTAAATAAACAAGGAAATATTACCGGTAAATCATTGTCTGAGGCAGTAGATGCAGGAGATAATCATTTAAATACATCAGCTCCTGTAAGTCAAGATGATTTAAAAGTGTGGGCGGAATCTGCTCTATTAAAAAATAGACTTTCACGCTTTAAAGGCACGGTTACTTTTCAAGGATCTTCCAAAGCGGTGCCCAATAGCACCATACAGCTTGATGGTTTAAGCGAGCGTTTTAATGGGAATGCTTTTATTTCTGGTGTTGTGCATACCTTGGATGAGGGAAGATGGAATACAGAAGTACACATTGGATTGTCTGAAAATTGGTTTGCAGAAGAAAATAAAATTAGTGCCCCTGTAACTTCGGCATTAATACCAGGTATAAAAGGTCTTCAAACAGGTGTTGTAAAGAAAATTTACGATGATCCTGATAATCAAAACAGAGTACAAGTAGAAATACCTGTTTTAGGTGTGGACAACGAAACCGTCTGGGCAAGGTTATCTACCTTTTATAATGGGAATGGTTTTGGTGCTTTTTTTATGCCTGAGGTAAATGATGAGGTAATTTTAGGCTTTGTAAACGATGATCCCAGATTTCCCGTAATTCTTGGCAGCGTTTACAGTACTAAAATTGCTTCACCTGAAACTCCAGATGAGAAAAATACCATTAAAACACTTATTACCCAGAGTAAATTGCAGATAAAGTTTGACGATGAAAATAAAGTGATCACGATTCTTACCCCAGGAGGCAATACGATGGTGTTTAGCGATGAAGATGAAGGAATTACAATAACAGATCAGAGCAATAATAAAATCCAAATGAATACGGATGGTATTTTAGTTGAAAGCCAGTCAGACCTAACTTTAAAAGCGTCACAGGGGGTTACCATTCAAGGAACAACTGTAAAGGTTAATGGCGATCAATCTATAGATGCAACAGGCGGTTCGGTATCAGTTACAGGAAATCAATCCACCGCAATTACAGGTACAGCAGAATGTTCTGTAAAAAGTAGTGGTCAAGTAGAGGTTCAAGGATTAATGGTTAAAATAAATTAAGTATGTATGACGATAAATCTTTTTTAGGTCAAGGATGGAGTTTTCCTCCTACATTTGAAAAATCATTCAACTCTGGAGTGGTTATGGTATCTGATGAGAAAGATATTATGGAATCTCTTGAGATTCTTATGACTACCAATCCAGGTGAGCGCGTGATGCTTCCGGAATATGGATGTGGTATACAATCTTTTCTATTTGATTCTATTTCTAATACCAAAATTCATTTCTTAAAAGAACTAATTCGTACCGCCATTCTTAATTATGAACCCAGAATTGAGCTTCATGAAATCCATATTGATATTTCCGAATACTTAGAAGGTATTGTTAAGATTGGTTTAGATTATAGCATAGAAGTAAGTAATACTCGTTTTAACCTGGTTTTTCCTTACTATAAGGTAGAAGGAACAGATATACCTGAAATGTATCAGAAGGAGATAACTAAAATAAGCTAATACAATAAAATGCAAAACCGTAAAGGTACCATAAGAGAAGAACGATTATCACAAAACTTGTTGAATGGCAAGTTTAAGATTGATGAGCGTCAATTTTGGGATATTCTAGGATATCTCACTTCTTTTTTGCAGCAAATTAATTATTATAACACAGAAAATGAACTTGATGGAAAATGGAATGAGCTTATAGAAAATGACCCTGTGATTTACATAGTTTCTATTATTAACGATCCTTTAGGAGGGATTGAAGAATTATTGCAAGAAAGAGATTTTTCAATTTTATCACCTACATCAAAAATAAAGATCGTTAAAATGCTACTTGACTGCTTTGATAGAATTAAAAAATGGTATGATGTACTTCATGAAATGGGAGAGTATAGATTGGCTAATAAAGTGGGTAATATACTCAATGATTTATTGATTTATGAGAAAAGACAATTAGAGAAATTTATTAGTCAAAAAAATATACGTCCAGATTTAAAAAGTAAGTTAGGTGACTTTATGCCTGCATATGCGCCTCCCCCAACAGAAGAAGCCAGTGAATTAAATATTAATAAAGCAATTAATATTTTTTTTAAAGGAATCTATCACATTAAAGAAACGGCTCAAAAACATCTCTTACATACTATTAAAGAAAGCAAGGGACATAAGGCGCACACTTCTTTATACATAGTTTTTACACTTCTTTATCAAAAATTATCTGATAAAATAAATTTACATGGTAAAAATCATTTAGATTTTTATTATAAGAATGTATTACAACAACAATTAAACCAGGGAGAAGATAGCTTTGCTATTGTTTCTTTTGACTTATTACCAAAGATTCCACATTTTTTATTAGAGGCAGGAACCAAAGTATCTGCTGGAAAAATAAACGGTAGTTTGGAAGAACTTACTTTTGAGACCCAAAAACAAATTTTAATACAGGATATAAAGCTAGAAGAATTACAAACACTTTACTTCAACAAAAACCCCTATATCAAAGTTGGAACCTCCAAACCCATAATTTCTTCAATTAATCACAATCATCTTATTAAGAATGGCGAACAATTAACAGACAATAAAGAACTATGGTATTTGTTCGGAGCAAGTGAGGAATCTTCTTTGCAAACACAGATAAATGCTAAAACCGTAGCTTCTATGGGGTTTGTAATTAGTTCTCCGGTACTTATTCTTTCTGAAGGAAATCGTGTGATAAATTTAAATATTAAATTTAAGGAGCAAAGTCCGGAAACCTCACTATCTAGATTATTGAATGAAATGAAAGCGCATAGACAATTAGAACTTACGCTGTTATTTGCTGAAATATTTGATAATGCTTTTAAAATTTCTTATTCATCGGAAAAAGAATGGATTTCTTTTGATCATTATCAAATTGACTTTAATGAAGTTGAAAACGAGATTCGTTTAAAACTTGTGGTAGGAGTAACCAAACCTCCCATTGCACTTCCAAAAAACAATGATAAAGGTTTAAGCTGGCCAGCAATAAGTGTAGAGCTCAATGAATACGCTCCAATTTATGCGTATTCATTTTTAAAAGGTATTGAGCTGGATACTATAAAAATAAATGTTGAAGTTACAGATGTAAAGAACCTTTCTATTTACAACAATATTGGCAAGATAGGTTTAGGCAAGCCTTTTAATTTATTTGGGCCTATTCCTTCTGTAAGGTCATGGATCATGCTAGGAAAAAGTGAGCTTTTTCAAAAGAATGTAACTTCTTTAACTATTAAAATAGATTGGGATTCTTTACCAGCAGATTTTGGCGGTTTTGAGAGTTATTATGATGGATATACCGAAGAAATATCAAATGATTCTTTTAAGGTTCAATTTTCAATGCTATCTAATGGATATTGGATTCCAAACAATCCATTAGATCAAGAAGAAATACCACTTTTTGAAACGTATCCTTGCGTCACAACTGATAATTATGATAGCGTTTTATTGAAAAATAGTTCTACACTTTGCTTTACAGAAATAGATACCTTTGGTCTAGAACAAGTTTCAGATTTAAAAGATCCGCTTCTATATACCGTTAATTCAACAAGTGGTTTTGTTAGGTTAATGCTTACAGCTCCATCTTATGCTTTTGGTCAGGATTTGTACCAACAAGAATTTACCGCAGTTGCTACTTATAATGCACAAAACAAAACTAATTTACCTTACCCAAACAAACCATATGTTCCTAAGGTAAATAAGATATCATTAAATTATAATGCGACAGATACTTTGTTTTTTGATACATTTAATGAAGGAGTGGCAACTAATGGAAAAAAAGAAAACAAGTTTTTACATATAAGCCCTTTTGGATGGAATACCTCTAATATAGAAAACACCAATAAGAGTACTGGATTACTGCCAAATTATGAGGGGGAAGGTTATTTATTAATACATCTAAAAGGCATAAAAAATGCGGGACTTATAACGCTATATTTTGATTTGCAAACCGTTGGTAATCAAAGTCACTTAAAAGAAAATGTGCTTTCCTTTCAATATAAGGAGTTTGGTATGTGGAAACCTTTATCTCTAAGAAATATTATGTTGGATGACACTAATGGTCTCACTAAGTCTGGCATCATGGAATTATTGCTTCCTGAAGTGATTTCTGATGTTGATTCTGAAAGTACAATCTACCAATTGCGAATAAAGGTTTTGGAGAATGCAGCCAGTTACCCAAGACTTAAAGGTATTTATTTAAACGCAACTGTAGTTAAGAGTAATGTATCAGACCCTAAGTTAAAAGGGTATAAGTTAAATCCGGGAAGTATTACAAAATTAGTGCAAAAATCACCTAAAATTCAAAAAGTATTTCAACCTTCATTTACTTTTGGAGGTAAGAGACCAGAAAGTGAAGTTGAATTTTATACACGGGTAAGCGAGCGCCTAAAACATAAAGATAGGGCGGTATCTTGTTGGGATTACGAAAGATTATTACTAGAAAGATTTACAGATCTAAAGGCTGTTAAATGTACTAACTTGAATCCTGAATTTGTACCCATGCCGGGACAGGTAAAAATTATTGTGATGCCTAAGGATTGGAACCCTGAGAATCGATCTTTTTTCAATCAGAATCGGCTAAATGAAATGAAAGACTATATTAATAAACTAGTAAGTGCTTCAGTAGTCTTAGATGTGATCAACCCTCAGGTTGAATATTTAATGGCAAGAGGAGTTATTGAGTTTAAGCCAGAAGAACAAGGTGGATATTATGATCAAAAAATAAATGAAGACGTTAATACCTTCCTTTCTCCGGTATATAATATGAAGAATAGTTATGAAGGGATAGGAGGTGTTGTAGTACCTAATACAGTAGTTGGTTTTATTGAAGACCTTCCATATATAAAATCAGTTAAGAAATTTGCTATAGAACATATTATTCAAAATGGAGCCAATAGTTTTTCATTGGGAATATTTAATGAAGGGCAAGAAATTGAGCCGTCTACTCCTTGGTCTGTACTGGTACCATTCACATTGCATCATTTAGAAAATAGCAATCGCATAAATGAAGATGTAGATATTACGAATCCTGGAATTGGAGCTCTAGAGATAGGGGCAGATTTTATTCTTGGAGAGCCATATCACGAATTGGCATCGGTAGAAATTGACCAGGATAAAAATAAGGCTTTAGAAGAAAAAACAACGCCTGAGAATGCCATACTGGTGTGCAAAACGAAAAAGTAGTAAGAGATGAACAAAAAACCATTAAATCGAGAAAGTCTGAAGGCTGTTTTTAGTGATGGGAACAGACCAGATGCAAATAGTTTTGGAAGCCTGATTGATTCTATGGTCAACAAAGTAGAAGATGGAATTTCCAAAAATGCCAAAGATGGTCTTATGTTGGCTCCAGAACTTTCAGAATCTGAAAGATTAATAAGTTTTTACCAGAAAATCAATAATGAAACTCCAGATTGGAGTATTGAGCTGGCTCAGGATGGTTTGGAAGGATTGGGAATTGTGGAAAACATTTCTCAAAAAGAAAAACACTATAGGCTTTTCTTTGAAAAGAATGGAAATGTGGGGGTAGGAACTACGGCTCCTAAAACCAATTTGGAAGTAAAAGGAACATTAGGAATTGAAAGCAAAGTAGGCACCTATAAAATGGGAATGGTGCCCGCAGATGGCACCTGGCATGACATCATTACCGATTTAGACCATTGTAATGCCTTTGAAATTGTGGCAAAAGTGGGTAAGAAAAAAGCAGGCAAATATGCCTTACTGCATGCCCATGCTTTAAGTACCTATGGCAAATCCAGAAGCCGTATAAGCTGTACACAGGCACATTATGGATGGTGGTGGAATAAAATTGCTTTAAGATGGGTAGGAAGTACTTTTGATTATAAACTACAAATGAAAACGCGCACCGATTATGGAGCCGGATTAAACATACGTTTTCATATAAGTAAACTTTGGGATAACAACATGATGTCTCTCTTTAATTCTGATGATGAATAAAGATGAAAATAAAATAAATATTGATGATAAAGGTTTTATTGTCAAAAAAGAAAAAGGAACAGGACCTTTTGAAGATTTATATCTTGAGGGAATTCAATTATTGCAGAATTTTTCAGGTGATCAATGGACAGATTATAATCTGCATGACCCAGGGGTAACCATACTGGAGAATGTAGTCTATGGTTTGACCAGTGTGGCGCATAAAACATCACAGCCTATTGAAGATTTATTGGTGCAGGGTAAAGGAAGTCAATTAACTTCTGGTGATAATGGATTTTTTATTCCTTCGGAAATATTAACTACAAACCCTATAACGATATTAGATTATCGTAAAATAATGATAGACCAGATTGTTAATCTAAAAAATATTTGGTTTGAAAGGCAGAATGATACCTATACCTATGATAAAGAACATACAAGGCTTACTAATATTAGTGGGTTATATCATGTTTTTGTAGAATTACATCGCTATTCAGAGATTGGAAAAGCAAGACTCGATGAAAATGAAAGGGTGAAAAATGAAGTGAAAAAGCTGTTTCATGCTCATCGTAATTTATGTGAAGATCTTTATGAGGTTACCATCCTCAAACCATTAGAGCTCCATATTGATTTAGAAATAACGATTACTGATTTGGTTAATGGAGACGAAATCCTAGCGGAAGTTTTTTATAAGTTGAGAAATCATATCTCATTAGACCCTAAATTCAGATCTTTATGGGAATTGAGAAAAGAAAAAGTACCAGTAACCACTATTTTTAATGGACCACACCTTGAAAATGGATTTATTGAAGATAATCAATTAAAAAAACGCACCCGATTACTTCTCTTTTCAGATTTGGTTAGTATGATCAATAAGTTAGACCATATTATTAGTGTTGATTATTTTAATCTTGAGATTCACACATCACATTACAATGATCCTCAATTAAAACAACCTAAAAAAGGGAGATTAGAAATACCAGCAGATTATGCGGCTATTTTAGAATTACCACACGATAGTAAGCAGCTTATGTATAAAAATCAAGGTATTGAATTTACTCCTGATCTAGATGAAGTGCAAAAAAAACTGTCATATATTGAAGCTCAAAATTATGGAAGTTTTAAATCAGTTTCTAAATCTTTTAATTCAATTGAAATCCCTAAGGGGAGAGCACCAAGTTCTCCAGAATATTTTCCACTTCGTAAGCAATTTCCACCAACCTACGGTATTGGTGCCTATGGGTTGTCACCTTCTGTTTCAGAAAAAAGAAAAGCACAGGCAAAACAATTAAAAGCCTACCTATTACCTTTTGACCAGCTTATGGCAAACTTTCTGGCACAACTCACTAATATTTATACCTTATATGATGTTAGACGAGAGGAAATGCAGTCTTACTTTTATCAGGAGCTAGAAGATATGAAGGAACTGAAAGATTTGATTGCGAAAGATGAAAATCAAAAACTTTCTGAAGCACTGGCAGATTGGAAAAATACCTTGGCTAATTTGCATAAAACCTTTGATAATAAAGCTGTAGATAGACTTAACAATGTTGCAGATACATTATTAGCACGTTTTGGTGAAGTTTTTCCTGATTATGCATTGCGCAAAATGCATAAAAGTCTATACGGAAACACTGAAAGAGAAAATAAACTAGAAAGAGATATTCTGTCTTTAAAACAAATTTTGTTACGAGATTATGCCCAGTTAAGTTACAATAGGGCTAAGGCATATGACTATACACAGCCTATTGAGCTAATGCGAAATTTTTACATAGATGATAAGGAGAACAAGTTAATTCCAGGACTGGTTCAAAAGATCTCCTTATTGTTGGGTATTTCCAATATTGGAATCAGGTCTTTTTCAAAAGTATTAGAAAATGCTAACATCAAGGTATATAAAAAATCTGATGACCTGAGACATGAAGAACGCCTTGAGATTATATATACAGATGAAAAAGAAGATGCGTTAGAATTTGATGATTTAATTATAATTGACGAAGTAGTTAGGGATCTCCACAGCTCATTCTATTTTTATGGAAATGAAAATGAAATTTTAGAGGAAGTGCTCAAAAATGGTATTCGTACTAAAAATTATGAAATCAAATCTAATGAAGGGAAACATCACCCATCCCACTATATTCTATTTAAAGGCACTAAAGAGAAACGTGCCCGGGTAGTACACATTACTCATTCACGTCAAGAAGCTTCTCAGGCTATAGAAGATTTTGTGCATAGTTTAAGGAAGGTAAACTACGAAAGTGAAGGTTTTTTTATGATTGAGCATTTGTTATTGGCACCGCCTTACCAAAGCAATTGTTTTGGTTATGAATTTAGCGTAAAACCAGATAACTGTACAACGCTTCAGTTTTCTCAGCATGAACTACTTTCTATGGACGAAAGAAATAAAAATGCTATTGAAATTACTCATAATTATAAGGCAGACGGAAGTTTGCAATTTAGAAGTATAAGTAATAATGGAAATTATGAAATTCATATTCTTTCAAATAATGGAGCACAACTTGCTGTAAGTACTGAAAAATTTTCTCAAAAAGAAGAATCGGAACTAATGATCACACAAATGGTAAGCTCGCTTCAAACCAATTACCCAGAACGTAATAAACTCCACATTAGTTTTTTAGCACATTATGGAGCACAAACAGTAGATGAAAGTTTCTTTTCTCATAAAATGAGTTTTGTATTTCCTTCATGGCCAGCAAGGTTTCAAGATCCAAATTTTAAAACACGTTTGCGAAATGTAATTTTGGAAGAATACCCTGCCCATATTGCTTTTGATGTTATTTGGTTAAAGTTTAAGGAGATGAAATCTTTTGAAGAACATTATTTTAATTGGTTACAAATGGCATCTGAAGATAATTTCCAAGAAGAAAAGATAAAACATGCGTATTATTTAATAGAAAATATTAAAAAGTATTTCCTTAAAAAAAAGAAGAAATCTACTAAATGAGTAAAGTAGAAGAACATATTGTATCGTACCAAGCATTTGAAATACTCCTTCAGGAGTCTGATAAGGCACATGATATTCAATCTGGAATAAGCTTGCTTCAAGAAACCACTATTCAGCCTCTTATAGAGAATGTTATGAATTCGTTTTCAGAAATAGGGTGTATTTACAGATTTGATAAAATCGAATTGGATTTAGGCAGTGTTAATATTCACAATTATCAAACAGAAATTACCTATAAAATAGAGGAAGCGCTTACGCGTTTTTTTAAAGAAGCAATTAGCACAAATGGTTCTTTAAGAGAAGGACAGAAGATAGTGCTAGAAGATCAAAAGCTAGAACGACTAAAACATTTTTTGGTATATGGTTATTTTGATTGGAAAGGTTCTTCTCAACAATCTGCCAAGCAATTATTACAAGATTTACTAGAAGAAAACGCTGCTAACTTAGCTTCTTTGTTATGGACTCTTGGTAAAAAGGAAACCATTAGAAATAGGTTGGTATTTCAATTTAAAGATGATCTTCTTGATGAGGTTGTTAGGTCACTGGCTGTGGAAGAGAGTGATTATATTATTTCGTACAAAAACCAGATGCTTGAGCAGCAGAAAAATCAGGAGATGATAGATACGGGTTTTGATCAATTTAGAAATGCGCTTTGGCATATTATTTTAGCGTATATTTTCATTGCTTCTAATGGTTATTATAACCGAAAGAATTTTTTAAATTACTTAATAAGAAATACAGCACAATCTTACAACATTGCTTACGAAATACTGCTAGATGCTATCTTTAAGGGAATAGATGGAATTAATGTAGCATCTGATGCGGTTGAATTTCAAAAAATAATTATAGAATTACAGGAAGCTTCTCAAAATCGAATTAAAAAAAGTGAACTTACAACAACCTCAGAAGAAACTTCTAATAACTTTTTAGTAACATTTGAAGCCTATCTAAGAACAGGTATCTTTAAACCTACTAAGAATCTTAAATATACAAAAAATGAATTTTTAACTATTTTAAGAAAATTATTAATAGCAGAAGATTTGAGTTTGATGAAGCTTTTATTTGCTGCATTAAAATCAGAAATTCAAATCGCTAAGATAACAGCACTTGTAAATATAGATATATTAGAGCTTCTTCTTTCCAAAACAACTTCAAAATCAATAGCCACCGGAACTGTTTTTTTTGAAAAAATTAAAGTTAATTTCTCAAAATTAACTTTAGAAAACAGAAACGTAGCCACAGAATTAATGAGAACTAAAGCATTTTTTTTAATTCAAATTTTCAAAGAAGAAAAGCATATTAATACCGTTGTAAACAAGCTTTTGTATTTGATGTTAAAAGAAATAAAACACGCTGAACACTCCTTTTTTAGCTTGTTAGAAAATAGTATTTCTTTTATGCCTTCTTTTTATAAGAAACCCATAGAAGACTTTCTTCAAATGGAGGCAGCCAATCTAAAAAAAGAAAAATTACATATAGATAAAAGTTTTAAAATTATACTAAAAGCCTTTCTTAATTTCACAAAATCTAATGAACCTGAAACATGGTATTATTGGATTAAAAGTAATTTGGCAGCATGGGAAAACGGTTCTGTACTTTCTAAGGTTGAAATACTCAATTTTCTTAAGGATTATTCTAATGAAACCCTTAAAAACCCTCAATTAGTTGCTATAATAGATACTGTTAACGAGGTTTCAAAGCATCCAGAAAGTAATAGCTTTATAGTTACACTTCTTGAAAAACAACTACTCCAAATTCAGTTTAATAGAATGCTTTTTAAAGATTGGAGTAGGGAAGTTGCTAAAATTTTACGGAAGGTTTCTTCAGAATTTCAGGTGGATTCGGAGGAAATTTTACAGGCGTATTTTCTCAATTTTAAAGAAAAAAAATCTAAAAGTAAAGTCTATGAGTATGTATGGATTTATTGGAAAAACACCTATGCTAATGGGAAACAGTTTGAAATAAATGAACAGTCCAATATAGAGGCTATTATTTCAAAGTTATCATATACCTTGCTCAATCAACAGTTACCTTGGTGGGATACTACTTATTCTTGGGTCTATTTCAACAGAGACTTTGAAAAGTATGGTAATAGAGTATTTTTAAACAAAGCATTTAGAAATCAATTAAAAACAAATTCGTTTAAGGCTCTTTTAATTTCTTTTTTCACAAAATCCAATTTGTATTTGTTTTGGGAATATGCCGATACCTCATCAAATAAAGAGCTCAGTCTATTTTTAAAAAGATTAGATGTTGATATTTTGAAGTTATTGCTTTTTAAGGGAATCCTCAATGAAAAGTCTTACACTCTCTTTTTGCTGAAAGCGACAGAAAATTTATTAGCTAAAAAACCATTACAATTTAAAAGGTTGCTTTTAGAATATTTATCAGATGTTTTTAAGTTTAATGCAACAAAGCAAGTAACTTTTATAAATGCTTTAGAAAACTTTAGAAAAGAAATAAAGCACGTTGAAATTGAAAAGTGGATTAAAGAGTTTTTATTTTTTACAGAATCTACAAAAGCGAATAATGAAGTATTAGTATTAGCTAAAAAAAGTAAGAATTTATCATTGGATGAAATGAAACAGATCATTCAATTTATAAAAAAATCTAAGAAAACAAATTATAACAGTTTTGATATAAAATCTGTAGAAGTTTTCTTGATGAATATTGAATTTAGAGAAATGTTGCTCAATGAATTTAGTCAAAACGAAATTCTTGAATGGGTTAAATTAAATACGTCTACTCAAGTTAGAAAAGAGCTGCTCTTTTTTCATAAAGTGATTGCTACATTTGAAAATTTAGTTCCTATTGAATCCTATAAAAAATTACAATATTTCTGGTTAAATGAGATACTTGTTCAATTTCTATTTAAGGATTGGAATTCTTGGAAGCGTGCAGATTGGATAGTACATATAAAGAAAATGATTAGAAGAATCATTGGCGTTGCTGAAACGAATGGTGTATTTCTAAAAATGGGACAAACAAAATTTAAAAATAGCTTTAGTGAAAATCAGTTAGTTCAATTTGCAGAATTCTTTTTTGAAAAAGAAAAAGAAAATGAAAATGAAGAAGAAGAGATAATTATTCAAGAGGAGACATTTAAAAAACCCTATAAAAAGCTCGGAGCAAAGGAACCGAAAGAATTATTAAACCCTGTTTTTATCAAGAACTCCGGACTTATTTTGATATCACCTTTCTTAGGAATGTTATTTGAAAGGTGTGAATTTATTCTTGATAGCAAGTTCGTAAATACAAAAAAGCAACATGATGCGGCAAGGTTGTTAGATTTTTTGGTTTGGGGAAAAGAATCAAATGAAGAAGAGCATGGGATGATTCTCAATAAAGTGTTAACTGGGATACCGCTCACAGAACCTTTAATAATTCAGGGAGCTATTGAAGATATACACAAAGAAACTGCTAACAGTTTGCTAGATGCGGTAAGAAGTCAATGGAAACCTATGAATGGAACTTCTAATGAAGGTTTACGAACTACATTTTTACAAAGAGAAGGTAAGTTGGAAGAAGAAAGTGAACAGTTTTACTTGAAAGTAGCTAATGGAACTTTTGACATGCTATTGGATCAAATTCCGTGGAACATTAATCAGGTAAAACTAAGTTGGATGCAAAAAATTCTAATCAGCGAATGGAGATAATAAAAGAAAATACTATCATGTTTATAGATCGTGAGTTTGAATGGTTTGAAAAGGTTATAGAACGTTCACTTACCTGCTACTTTCAAAACGAAAAAGAAGCAAACTCTATCTATGAATTGGCACCTCCAGTTTTAAATGAGGAGAATGACTCTTATGCAAACTTTATCAAAGGAAATAAGCTTTCTTTTGAAGAGCGTATAGTTCTTATGTTAGGTATGAGTACGTATTTAAAACCTCAAAGTTTGGATGTTTTTCTTATTAAGAATCAGAACTTAGGAACTCATTTTACAGAATTTGGTGGAATAGTTGAAAATAAAAGACAAGGGTTTATACCAACTCTAGAAACTGCTGCTTTTGTTCTGGGGGGATCAGAAATGAAAAATAGGATGCATTTTCTCAGCATATTTAGTAAAGATCATTTTTTCTTTACCAAAGGTATAATGGAAGTAGATAAGGAATCTGATTTTCTTTTACATCAAAGATTACAACCCACAAATAAAGTAATAAGTTTATTTACAACCGGAGAGGAGTATTTACCCCAATATAGCGCAAAATTTCCAGCAAAAGAGATTGCAACAGAGCTTAGTTGGAACGATCTCATTTTAGATTCAAAAGTTTTAGCAAGCCTAAATGATATAAAAGAATGGTTGCTTCACAGTGATAAAATTTTAAATGACTGGGGACTTAAGCAACATTTAAAAGCTGGCTTAAGAGCCTTGTTTTACGGTACTCCGGGTACAGGAAAGACAATGGCGGCAACGCTATTGGGTAAAGAAACCAAACGCCCCGTTTTTAGAGTAGATTTATCTTTAGTAGTTTCTAAATATATTGGGGAGACAGAGAAAAATCTAGGACAGCTTTTTGACGAAGCTGAAGATAAACAATGGATTTTGTTTTTTGATGAAGCAGATGCACTCTTTGGTAAAAGAACGCAAACTAAGGGTGCAAATGACAGATATGCAAACCAAGAAGTTGCCTATCTATTGCAGCGAATAGAAGATTTTTCTGGATTGGTGATTTTGGCAACCAATATTCAAACAAATATTGATGAAGCTTTTGCAAGAAGATTTCAATACATGATTCATTTTCCAAAGCCAGATGTAACACAAAGAGAACGCCTTTGGAAAAAATTATTTGAAGAGAAATTTGATTTGGCAGCTAATGTATGTATTAAAACATTGGCAGAGAAATATGAGCTTAGTGGAGGTGAAATGATTAATGTTTTACGTTATTGTGCCTTGGAAGCTGCTAAAAGAAATGAAAAATTTATTCCACAAGATGATATTTTAGTAGGTGTTCAAAGAGAATACCGGAAACTTAATAAAACCATTTAATTATGCCTTTACAAGTATGCATGGGGGCTATGATAAGTTGCAGTTTTGGTGCTGCACCCGCCTCTTTAATAGTATTACCAGTAAATAGGGTGTTAACCAGTAATATGCCAGCCGCAACTATTATGGATCATGCTCCTGTTATCAATATTCCACCTTTTGGTGTTTGTTCTTCATTGGCTAACCCAACTGTGGCATCTGCCACCACTGCCGCTTTAGGAGTACTCACACCAATGCCTTGTATTCCTGCAACCGTAGCACCTTGGGTTCCTGGTTCACCCACCGTAATGGTAGGGAGTATTCCAACACTTAACAACACTTGTACGCTAAATTGTATGTGGGGAGGGGTTATTACGATCTCTCAACCCGGTCAACAGCAATGTCAAGTTTCTTAATGTGAGTTTTTGATAACCATAGGTATGTACCTTTTAGGAATTTCTTCTAAAAAAGAAGGTTTCATTAATACCCTCTAATTCAACAAGAGTTCTATGCCAGAAAATTATATTGGCTTGAACTTTTTTGCATTAGCAATCTCAAAGAATAGGGTTCTTTGTTTTATTATAAAAAAAGTAATTTGACAGCGTTTGATTATTTCAAAAGTTATACCCAAATCTTCCTATTTTTAATACAAATCAAAGGAAGTCTTATCTCGGTCAAAACAGTTTATTAGAATTTAAAGGTAACACTACGAAGTCTTAAGAGTTCCAGAAACATTTACTCCATGATCATTCATTGTTTTTGTTTTTTCAGGGTTATCTGTTAGCATAATAATAGAGCGTACTTTTAAATATTTTAAAACTTTTGCAGCTTGACTAAAATCTCTTGCGTCTTCTTTATAACCTGATAATTTATAGGCTTCAGCTTGACTAATACCTTGTCTTTTGTACTGTACACTGTTTAACAAAGCTAAATGTCCATTCCCTTTTCCTTCTTGATCTAATAAAATTATTAAACCCTTCCCAGCCTCCTGAATTAGTTTTTGAGAACTATTCATTTGTTCTTGGCAATCACATTCTATACTATTAAAATAATGACCAAAAATACAGGAAGAGTGAACTCTGCATAGCACATCGGACTCATTTTTAATTGACCCCATAATCAAAACTATAATTTCTTTCTGCCCATCATAGAATAGTACTTCTTTAAAAGTACCATATTTAGTTTTCAAAGTGCCTTCTGCAAGGGATACTATCATTAATTATGTTTATTTAATAAAGCTAAAATAGAATTTATTTTATGAATCTAAAGAGATTCACTTTTGTAACAAAAAAAACCACCTCAAATTTCTATAAAAAGAAATTCATTACTTGTAGAAATATTAATCAATTAATAAGTTTGGTAGAAAGCTAATTGGTAAAGCAATTATTTTAAAATGCATTCCCAAAATCATACAACTATTTTTTTGATGATTTCAATGGAGGCAATATCAAAACTGAAAGAGTTATCCTAAGCACAAATATTAAAGATGTACATACAATTTTTATAGGAAATATAGTATTTCTAACTTTTAAATATGTTTGTATACATCTTCAAAAGGTACTCTATAACGTTCTGTATAAATCCCCTTATCTCCATCTCTAATTCCACACCCTATGACCATACATATCTCTGAGCCGGCTGGAAGTTTGAGTATTTTTTTAACGAGTAATGTATCACTTCCCTCCATGGGGCAGGTGTCAAAACCCTTTGCGGCCATACTAATCATAAAGTTTTGAGCAGCTAGACCTGCACTTTTGTGAGCTACAATACGCATATCACTTAAACGTACTTGTCTGTAAACCGGTTTAAAAATTCCTATGATATTAAATAATAAATACTTCAACCATCCTAGAATACCTAGAAAATCAGTATAAATAGTGGGTATGAGTTTTGTATAATAGTTAATTGCGAATTTTTCGCGTTTTGTATACTCACTAATAGGTTTGTTTCCCATCTTAGATTTTAAGTAGGTTGCATTAAATGCGGCACGTTTTCGCCAAAGGTCTTTTCTTGTTACAACCACCACCATTTGTGGAGCAGTAGCAGCTGCATTTTGCCCAAGGCAAGCTTGGGTCATTTTCTTAAGGATTTCTTCATTTGTAATATGATAAAATTCCCAAAGTTGCAAATTACTGCTGGTAGGTGCCAGAACAGCATTTTCCAGACATGCTTTTACTTCATCTCTAGACGGTTCTTTTTCGGTTTTAAATACCCTTACAGATCTTCGATATTGTATTGCTTCGGTAACTGTTTTTTCCATAAGTTAGAGGAGGTGTTTAATGTAATTAACAAATTTCATTTTTGATGTATAGGGAGCGTAGCGCAAAGGTAAATCTAGCCAATTTCCCCGTTTTACAACTGCCTTATGATGTGAAAAAGTATCAAAAGATTTTTTTCCGTGGTAAGCACCAATTCCGCTATACTCAATACCTCCAAAAGACAAACATTTATTAATTGATATGTTTTATAGTATTGTTAAGTACACCACTTCAAAAAGAGAATGTATCATTCACTCTTTTGTTCTCTTCGTACTAGTTGAAAAATACGTAAAGAGATAAGGATTTTTAATATTGGTAAATAACAGCAGTTATCCCTTCAAAAGTATCAAAACTATTAATTTGTTTGGTATCTCTTAAGATTTGCACGATTTGATTAGAAACAAGGCCTTAATTTTTGAACATTATTAAAGTTGAGTATTACAAATAAAAAGAAGTTAAGTGGTTGACAAACAGTATTTTGACATGTGAAAAGAGTACTTGAATTTAAAGAATATATTAAAATGAAGCGCTATGTCGGCGTTAAAACCAATAATTTCGAATATAATACTAAAAGTACAACGTATTAATGGAACTAAATAAATACAGTAAGAACGTCACTCAAGACCCTACGCAGCCTGCGGCACAGGCGATGTTACATGCAATTGGCTTAACAGATGAAGATCTTAAAAAACCTTTAATAGGTATTGCAAGTACTGGCTATGAAGGAAACCCATGTAATATGCACTTAAACGATTTGGCTACCTATGTTAAAAAAGGAACTAAAGAAGCAGATGTTGTTGGTTTAATTTTTAATAGTATAGGGGTTAGTGATGGAATTTCAATGGGAACTACCGGAATGCGTTTTTCGCTTCCATCTCGTGATGTAATTGCAGATTCTGTTGAAACGGTGGTACAGGCAATGAATTATGATGGAGTTGTTACTGTTGTGGGATGTGATAAAAATATGCCAGGAGCTCTTATGGGAATGCTTCGGTTAAACCGTCCCTCAATACTTGTTTATGGAGGTACTATTGCTCCTGGGTTTCATGAAGGGAAAAAATTGGATGTTGTCTCTGCTTTTGAAGCTTGGGGACAAAAAGTTGCGGGAACAATTACGGAGCAAGAGTTCAAAGCAGTAGTGCATAAGGCATGTCCTGGAGCAGGTGCTTGTGGGGGGATGTATACCGCAAATACAATGGCTTCTGCTATAGAAGCTTTAGGTATGGCATTACCTTACAATGGTTCTAACCCAGCAAACTCAGCTCAGAAAAAAGAAGAGTGTGTGGCAGCAGGTAAAGCCATGCGTATACTCTTAGAAAAAGATATTAAGCCTTCAGATATTGTTACCAAAGAATCCTTAGAAAATGCAGTAAGACTTATAACGGTATTAGGCGGTTCTACAAATGCAGTTTTACATTTTCTTGCCATAGCTAGAGCAGCAGATATTGAGTTTACCCTTGCAGATTTTAAGCGCATAAGTGATACCACTCCGTTTTTAGCAGATCTAAAACCTAGTGGCAAGTATGTAATGGAAGATTTGCATAAAGTAGGAGGCGTGCCAGCGGTTCTTAAGTATATGTTGGTTAATGATATGCTTCATGGAGATTGTCTTACTGTTACAGGTAAAACACTAGCAGAAAATTTATTGGATGTTTCTGATTTAAAAGAGGGGCAGGATATTATTAAACCCATAGCAGAACCAATTAAACCAACAGGACATATTAGAATTCTCTTTGGAAATCTTGCCACAGAAGGTTCAGTCGCAAAAATAACAGGAAAAGAAGGACTTCAATTTACTGGAAAGGCCAAAGTGTACGATGGAGAATTTGCCGCTAATAAAGGTATAAGTAAGGGAGAAGTTCAAAAAGGTGATGTGGTCGTAATTCGTTACGAGGGTCCAAAAGGAGGGCCTGGAATGCCTGAAATGCTTAAGCCAACTGCCGCTATCATGGGAGCAGGTCTAGGCAAGGATGTTGCCCTTATTACAGATGGACGTTTTTCTGGAGGAACACATGGCTTTGTTGTTGGTCATGTTTCACCAGAAGCTCAGGATGGAGGTACAATTGCCTTGGTGAAGGATGGAGATATAATTACCATTGACGCCGAAGAAAATACGATAAATGTTACCGTAGATGAAGAGACATTAAAGAAACGGAAAGAATTATGGAAACAACCCCAGTTACGTTATAAAAAGGGTGTTCTTTACAAATATGCAAAAACAGTATCATCTGCTTCCAGTGGTTGTGTAACAGATGAATTTTAAGAAAGATTATATTATGGAAACCTTACGAGAAAAAACCGCCAAAATCACATCCTCTTCTGCAGTAACCATCAATGGTGCAGAAGCCGTTATTCGATGTCTGCTTGAAGAGGGTGTTGATCTTATTTATGGTTACCCCGGTGGGGCAATCATGCCTATTTATGATGAATTGTATAAATATAAAGATCGGCTTCATCACGTGTTAACACGTCATGAGCAAGGGGCAACCCATGCTGCTCAAGGATATGCACGTGTTAGTGGTAAGGTTGGAGTGGCTATGGCAACTTCTGGACCAGGGGCTACTAATTTAGTAACCGGTCTGGCAGATGCACAAATTGATTCTACACCCATGGTTTGCATTACGGGTCAGGTTGCAAGACATTTACTTGGGTCTGACGCTTTTCAGGAAACTGATATTGTAGGAATTTCAACACCTATAACAAAGTGGAATTATCAAATTACGGATGCTAAAGAAATCCCAGAAATACTTGCAAAAGCATTCTATATTGCTCGCAGTGGTCGTCCAGGGCCTGTACTTATTGATATTACTAAAAATGCACAATTCCAAGAGTTTGATTTTGAGTATAAGAAGTGCAAGGCAATTAGAAGTTATAGAGCGGTACCAGAAATTGACCCTAAAAGGATAGAAGAAGCAGCTGCATTGATAAACGCAGCCAAAAAACCTATGATAGTTTTTGGACAAGGAGTTATTTTAGGTCACGCAGAAGAAGAGTTAAAAGCGGTGGTAGAAAAATCAGGAATTCCTGCCGCGTGGACTATTTTAGGTCTTTCGGCCATGCCTACAGATCACCCGCTTAATGTTGGTATGGTAGGAATGCACGGTAATTATGGGCCAAATGTATTGACGAATGAATGTGACGTGCTTATCGCGGTAGGGATGAGGTTTGACGATAGGGTTACTGGAAATCTTGAAACCTATGCTAAACAGGCAAAGGTGATTCATTTTGAGATTGATCCAGCAGAAATAGATAAAAATGTAAAAACAGAAGTTGCCGTTTTAGGAAATGTGAAAGATACCTTTAAGTTATTATTGCCTTTGTTAGAAAAAAAGGAATATACGCAATGGTTAAAGGAATTCCGAGATAAAGATACAATTGAATTTGAGAAAGTAATTAAAGACGATCTTTTTCCTCAGAAAGAAGGCTTAACGATGGCAGAGGTGATAGAACAAATTAATAAAGCATCTGGAAATGACGCTGTGATTGTATCGGATGTAGGACAGCATCAAATGATTGCTTGTAGATATGCCAAGTTTACCCAAAGTAAAAGTAATATCACATCAGGAGGTCTGGGTACTATGGGATTTGCACTTCCAGCAGCTATAGGAGCCAAAATGGGAGCACCCGAAAGAGAAGTAGTAGCTGTGATTGGTGATGGTGGCTATCAAATGACAATTCAAGAATTAGGAACTATTTTCCAAACACGTACTGCAGTGAAAATAGTAGTTTTAAATAACGATTTTCTTGGAATGGTTAGGCAATGGCAACAATTATTTTTTGATAAAAGATATGCATCAACTGAAATGACGAATCCAGATTTTGTAACCATAGCACAAGGATATCAGATTAAGGCAAAACGAGTGACAAAAAGAGAAGAGTTAGAAGCATCGGTTCAAGAAATGTTAGCGTCTAAAGATGCTTATTTTTTAGAGGTCTGTGTTGAAAAAGAACATAACGTATTTCCAATGATCCCAACGGGTGCATCAGTATCAGATATAAGATTAAGTTAATATAATGGAAAAACAAACATTCACTATATCAGTATATTCTGAAAACAATGTGGGGTTGTTAAACAGAATTTCAGGCATATTTTTAAAGAGACATATTAACATAGAAAGTCTCAATGTTTCTGAATCAGAAATTGAAAATGTATTTCGGTTTATTATTGTGATTAAGACAACTCATTCATCGGTAAAGAAAATCGTAGGTCAAATAGAGAAACAAATAGATGTGATTAAGGCATACTGCCATACAGATGAAGAAACCATCTACCAAGAGTCTGCTTTGTTTAAAATAGCATCACATTTGTTATTTGATGAACGTCAGATTCAAAATCTAATTAAAAACAGTAACGCAATGATAGTAACGGTTTCCCGTGATTTCTTTGTGATTGCTAAAACAGGTAGAAGAGAAGAAATTCAAGAGTTGTATAACAATTTGCAGCCTTATGGAATTATGCAATTTGTACGATCTGGAAGAATATCTGTTTCAAAATCAGAAATGAAAATATCTTCGATGCTCAAAGAATTTCAGGCATCAGAATTATAAAATTGTTAATTGTAAAAATAAAAAAGTAGCATGGCAAATTATTTTAATACCCTTTCCTTAAGAGGCAAACTTCAACAATTAGGAGTATGTGAATTCATGGATCGTTCAGAATTTGATGAAGGGGTAAAAAAACTACAAAACAAAAAGATTGTAATTGTTGGATGCGGAGCACAAGGTCTTAATCAAGGTCTAAATATGCGTGATTCAGGTTTAGATATTTCTTATGCGCTAAGAGATGCTGCTATCACAGAGAAAAGAGCATCATTCAAAAATGCTACAGAAAACGGATTTAAAGTAGGTAACTACCAAGAATTAATTCCAACAGCAGATATGGTTTGCAATCTTACTCCAGATAAGCAACACACCACCGTAGTGAATGCCATTATGCCATTAATGAAAAACGGTGCAGTATTATCATATTCCCATGGTTTTAATATTGTAGAAGAAGGAATGCAGATCAGAAAAGACATAACGGTTATAATGGTAGCTCCTAAATGTCCTGGTTCTGAAGTAAGAGAAGAGTATAAAAGAGGTTTTGGTGTACCTACCTTGATAGCAGTACATCCAGAAAACGATCCAAATGGTGACGGTCTAGAACTAGCAAAGGCGTATGCGGTAGCAACTGGAGGGCATAGAGCAGGAGTACTTCATTCTTCTTTTGTTGCAGAGGTGAAATCTGATCTTATGGGAGAACAAACCATTTTATGTGGTTTGTTACAAACGGGATCCATTTTATGCTTTGATAAGATGGTCGAGAAAGGGATCGACAAAGCATATGCTTCCAAACTGATTCAGTATGGTTGGGAGACTATTACAGAGGCTTTAAAACATGGAGGGATAACAAATATGATGGATCGTTTATCCAACCCTGGCAAATTAAAAGCATTCGCTTTATCAGAAGAATTAAAAGAAATCATGCGTCCGCTGTTTCAAAAGCATATGGATGATATTATGAGCGGACATTTCTCTAAGACTATGATGGAAGATTGGGCTAATGATGATATTAATTTGTTAACGTGGCGAAAAGCTACCGGTGAAACTGCTTTTGAAAAATCTGAAGCCTCAAATGAAGAAATTGATGAACAAGAATATTTTGATCATGGTGTTTTAATGGTCGCTTTTGTAAAATCAGGTGTTGAATTGGCGTTTGAAACAATGACCGAAGCTGGAATTATTGAAGAGTCTGCATATTATGAGTCACTTCATGAGACCCCTTTAATTGCAAATACTATTGCAAGAAAAAAACTTTTTGAAATGAATAGAGTCATTTCAGATACTGCAGAGTATGGCTGCTATTTGTTTGATCATGCTTGTAAACCTTTGTTAGAAGGTTTCATGAAAGAAATAGATACCAATGTGATTGGTGGTTCTTTTGAACAAGGAAATAAGGTAGATAATAAAGAATTAATTACCGTAAATCAAATCATAAGAAATCATCCTATAGAAAAAGTTGGAGCCTCTCTAAGAGCTTCTATGACTGCTATGAAAAAAATAGTATAAATGAATGTAGCTACTGCATACATACCTAAATTAACAGATATTAGAGCTGCTGCTGCATTGCTTAAAGGTGTAGCACATGTAACCCCTTTAATGCACAATTTTTCGTATTCTAATCTGTACAATGCGAATATACTTTTGAAAAGGGAAGACCTTCAAGTGGTTAGATCTTATAAAATACGGGGTGCATTTAATAAGATAAGTTCTTTATCAGATGCGCAAAAGCAAAAGGGAATTGTGTGTTCTAGTGCAGGTAATCATGCACAGGGAGTAGCTCTTTCGTGTAAAAAGTTGAATATACATGGTACTATTTATATGCCATCACCCACCCCTCAACAAAAGATTGATCAAGTAAGAATGTTTGGTGGTGAACAGATTAACATTGTTTTGGAAGGGGATACGTATGACGATTGTTATAAAGCTGCCATTTCAGAATGTGAGAAACTGGGAAAAGCCTTTGTGCATCCCTTTGATGATCAAAAAGTAATTGAGGGCCAGGCAACGGTTGGATTGGAGATTTTAGAACAAACACCAGAAGATATAGATTATGTCTTTGTCCCGGTAGGAGGTGGAGGTCTTATTTCAGGATTGAGTAGTGTTTTTAAGGAATTATCGCCAAATACCAAAATAATTGGAGTAGAACCAACAGGAGCACCCTCCATGAAAACGTCTTTGCATAAAGGAGAAAACACTGCATTAGAAGCCATAGAAAAATTTGTAGACGGAGCTGCAGTTAAACGTGTTGGAGATCTCAATTTTGAGATTTGCAAACAATATTTAAGTGATATGATTACGGTTGACGAAGGAAAAATTTGTCAAACAATCTTAGAGCTTTATAACAAAGAAGCTATTGTAGTTGAGCCTGCTGGAGCTTTGGCTATTGCCGCCTTAGACCAATACAAGGAAAAACTTGTACGTAAAAATGTAGTTTGTATAGTGAGTGGAAGCAATAATGATATTACAAGAACCGCCGAGATTAAAGAGCGTGCCTTGTTATATGCAAAGCTCAAACATTATTTTATTATTCGATTTCCACAAAGAGCTGGTGCACTGCGTGAATTTGTAGCGGAAATTTTAGGACCTAATGATGATATCACCCATTTTGAGTATACCAAAAAGCACAATCGTGAAACGGGTCCAGCTGTTGTTGGGATTGAATTAAAAAGTCCCGAAGATTTACTACCTTTAATCAACCGTATGAAAGCTAATAAGTTTTACGGTGATTACCTTAATAATAAACCGGATTTATTCCAGTTTTTAGTTTAATTACATTTTATATTCATGCAAGTAATCAAAGAAGTTATACCCGAAAAATTTGAAATTAATAATGTCTTACACCAAGATACTTATCTTGTAAAAGGAGAGTTAAAAACCTGGAAAGGGAAGACTACAGAAGTTTATTCTTCTATTTCTTCAACCGAAGAGTACAAACCAACCTTACTTGGAACCATACCCTTCATGGGAGAGGCAGAAGCAAAAGAGGCAGTAGATTCAGCGAGGCATGCATACAATCAAGGACAAGGACTTTGGCCTACCATGAAGGTAGCAGACCGAATTGAGTGTATGGAGAAGTTTGTAAATCAAATGGTTACCAAACGTGAAGAAGTGGTAAAGTTACTCATGTGGGAAATTGGTAAATCATTGCCAGATTCTGAAAAAGAGTTTGACCGAACTGTAGAATATATACACGATACTATTGAAGATTACAAACAGTTAGATCGTAACAATGCAAAATTCGCCAAAAGGGATGGTGTATATGCACATATAAGAAGAGGTCCTTTAGGTATTGTTTTATGCCTTGGCCCATATAATTATCCATTAAATGAAACATTTGCATTATTGATTCCTGCACTTATTATGGGTAATGCAGTGATTTTTAAACCTGCAAAACATGGAGTTCTATTACTATCCCCTTTATTGGAAGCTTTTCAGAATAGTTTTCCAAGAGGAGTAGTAAATATAATTTATGGTAGAGGTAGAGAAGTAGCAGCACCTATAATGCAATCAGGTTTTATTGATGTATTAGCTCTTATAGGTAATAGCAAGTCTGCAATTGCTTTGCAGGATCAACATCCAAATAAAAATAGGCTAAGACTCGTTTTAGGATTAGAAGCTAAAAATCCAGCTATTGTCTTGCCAGATGCCGATCTAGATTTGGCAATTGATGAATGTATTTCTGGTACACTTAGCTTTAATGGGCAACGTTGTACAGCGTTAAAGATCTTATATGTCCATGAAGAAGTACAGGAAGAGTTTAATAAACGATTCGCAAAAAGAGTAGATGCACTTAAATTTGGAAATCCATGGGATGAAGGTGTAAAGCTGACACCTCTTCCAGAGCCTGGCAAACCAGACTATATTCAAGAACTTATTGATGATGCAGTAGCTAAAGGAGCTAAGATTATCAATAAAAAAGGAGGTCAACGCACAGATAATTTTATTTATCCAGCCGTGTTATATCCAGTAACAAAAGATATGCGTGTCTATGAAGAAGAACAATTTGGCCCCGTCATTCCTATTATTCCATTTTCAAACATTCAAGAGCCTTTAGATGATATGGCCGACTCTAATTACGGACAACAAGTAAGTTTGTTTGGAAAAGATGTTTATACGCTTTCTCCGCTTATAGATACGTTGGTAAATTTAGTATGTAGAGTAAATTTAAATAGCTCCTGCCAGAGGGGACCAGATGTTTATCCATTTACAGGAAGAAAAGATTCTGCGGTAGCCACTTTAAGTGTTCATGATGCCTTGAGGTCATTCTCTATCCGAACTTTTGTGGCATCAAAAGACAATCCATACAATAATGATATTTTAGAGAAATTGTTGAAGACTAAAGTATCAAACTTCATTAGTACAGATTATATTTTATAGCATTATAAATGGCCCCGATATTTTTATTGGGGCTTAATTTTCTATAGATTCTAAATTAGAAATAACTAGTTATTGTGTAATAGTTGGTAATTACAAGGTTGGTTCAGAACTATGCAAAAGCTACTCTAGGAAGCTTTCCAATTCAATAATCACTTTTTAATCCTAATTTTTTGAAAAGAAATTTATCAGCATTTTTTTATTCAAGTACTTCCAAATAAAAATATAAAAATAAAAGCCCGACATAACCATCAATGTCGGGCTTTCTACTAAAAAACCAATCAATTAAATAATGGTTGACTGACCAAAATTGATGTTCTCTTGGTTGAGCCTCAATTCATCGTCAGCGTTGAGAATATAATTAGCAATAAAATCTCCAACTTTAATAGTTCCATAACTACTTTCAGCATCTATATCTGGGGTAACTACATTGTGTTCTAAAGACTTTTCTACAGCCTTATTTACAAGTAAAGCCTCTTCCAGTAGACCAAGATGTTCTAGGAGCATAGCCGCAGAAAGAATACTGGCAATAGGATTGGCAATATCTTTTCCTTTAGCTTGTGGATAAGAACCGTGAATAGGTTCAAATAGGGCGTTTTCTAAACCCACAGAGGCAGAGGCGAGTAAACCTATAGAACCCCCAATTACACTACCTTCGTCTGATATGATGTCTCCAAACATATTTTCTGTCAAGATCACATCAAACTGGCTAGGATTTAAAATCATTTGCATAGCTGCATTATCTACAAACAGAAAATCTAAAGCAACGTCTTCATAACTTTTTCCAATCGTAGTAACAACTCTCCGCCAGAGTCTTGAAGTTTCTAATACATTGGCTTTATCTACCAATGTGAGTTTGTTTCTTCGTTTTCTAGCCGCTTTAAATGCGAGATGCGCTATTCGTTCTATTTCTTTTTCTGAGTATTCACAAAGATCGGACGCAACGGTTCCGTCTTCGCTTAATTTTTTTTCACCAAAATAAATTCCACCGGTTAACTCTCTGTATATCGTAAAGTCTGTACCTTCTAAAATTTCCTTTTTTAAAGGAGACTTTTCAACTAAAGTAGGGTAGGCCTTCACAGGACGTATGTTGGTAAATAAACCTAAAGATTTGCGTAATCTCAATAACCCTTGTTCTGGTCTTACTTTAGCAGAAGGATCGTTGTCATATTTAGGATCTCCAATAGCTCCAAATAAAACAGCATCGCTTGCTTCACAAATATCAAGCGTTTCTTCTGGTAGCGGATTTCCAGTTTTTTCTATAGCGATGGCACCCACCAGCGCAGGCTTATATTCAAAAGAATGCCCGAAATTTTCTCCGATTGCATTCAAAACTTTGACAGCCTGTGCGGTTACCTCTGGACCTATTCCATCTCCTGATAATACGGCAATTGTAAATTTCATTATAAAGTAGTTAGCTTTTTCATGTTTAATCTCTGTTTTGAGCTTCGTAAGCTTGTATTTTATCTTTACTATTTACTAAGTAATCAATGTCATCATACCCGTTAATCAGGCATATCTTCTTAAAAGGATCAATATCAAAACTTTCGGTAGAAGTAGAGTTATGAATAGAAATTGTTTGATTTTCTAAATCAATAACCAATTCTGTAGAAGGAGATTTTGTAACCGTAATTAAAGACGTCTTAAGAAATTCAGGGGAAACCTGAATTGGAAGGATTCCATTGTTTAATGCATTTCCTTTAAAAATATCCGCAAAGTAACTTGAAATTACTACTTTAAATCCGTAGCCCGCAAGTGCCCAAGCGGCGTGTTCTCTGCTGGATCCACATCCAAAATTATCTCCAGCGATAAGAATACTTCCTGAGTACGCCGAATTATTAAGTGGAAAGTCACTAACTTGCGAACCATCTTTATGGAAACGCCAGTCTCTAAAAAGATTATCTCCAAAGCCAAGTTTATCAGTAGCTTTTAAAAAACGGGCGGGAATTATTTGATCAGTATCTATATTCTCTATAGATATTGGAACAGCAGTTGAAATAAGTTTTGTAAATTTTTCCATATTAATTAAGCTGTTTGCTAATATCTATAAGTTTTCCTTCTACAGCAGTAGCAGCTGCTACTAGCGGACTTGCAAGAATAGTTCTTGCTCCTTGTCCTTGTCTCCCTTCAAAATTTCTGTTAGAGGTAGAAACACAATATTCTCCCGCTGGGATTTTATCTTCATTCATACCAAGGCAAGCAGAGCATCCGGGTTGTCTAATCTCAAAACCTGCGGATTCAAAAACTTTATGGAGTCCTTCCATTTGAATTTGTTTAGCTACTTGTTGCGATCCAGGTACAATAAGAGCATTCACATTTACTGCTTTTTGTTTCCCTTTAATATAATTGGCAACCACTCTGAAATCTTCAATTCTTGAATTTGTGCAACTTCCAATAAACACATAGTTTATAGTTTTATTAAGCAACAATTCTCCTTTTTCAAAACCCATATATTCAAGAGATTTCTCAAAAGATGCATCATTCAAAGAAGGGATAGGTTCATTTATTTTAATTCCCATACCAGGATTAGTTCCATACGTAACCATTGGGTAGATGTCTTCTGCCTTAAAAGTATGCTCTTTATCAAAAATAGCTCCTTCATCAGTCTTTAGGGTACTCCAATAAGCCTTTTTATTTTCAAAAGCTACATCTTTTGGAGCAAATTCTTTATTCTCTATATAATCATAAGTAGTTTGATCTGGAGCAATCATTCCACCTCTGGCTCCCATTTCAATACTCATATTACAAACAGTCATACGCCCTTCCATACTCATGTTTTCAAAAACATCTCCTGCATATTCCACAAAATAGCCAGTTCCAGAATTAGTGCCTAATTTGGCAATAATGTAAAGAATCACATCTTTTGGGAGGACACCTTTAGCGAGCTTTCCATTTACATTTACGCGCATTTTTTTAGGTTTACTCAATAGAAGACATTGGCTTGCAAATACTTGGGCTACTTGACTAGTTCCAATACCAAAAGCAATGGTACCAAAAGCCCCATGAGTAGAAGTGTGACTATCTCCGCATACCATAGTCATTCCAGGTTGTGTAATGCCTAGTTCAGGCGCAATTACGTGAACAATGCCTTGGTATTGATGTCCTAATCCATAGAGTGTAATACCGTGTTTTTCACAATTTTCAGTAAGTTGTTGCACCTGTTTTCTTGAAAGCAGATCTTTGATGGGTAAATGCTGATCCTTGGTAGGAACATTATGATCTGCCGTCGCCACTATTTGATCAGGTCGAAAAACCGAGATTTTCCGCATTTCCAATTCATCAAAAGCTTGTGGGCTAGTTACTTCATGAATTAAGTGTTTGTCAATATACAAAATTTGAGGACCATTTTCAACAGTGTCTACCACATGAGCATCCCATACTTTATCAAAAAGAGTTTTTTTCATAGTTAAGCAACACTTATTTTAGAAATATCAGAAGCGGCAATGATATCATGAATATCACGATCTTCAATTTGTTTTTTACGGTCTGCAAATTTTAAAAATTGATCATAAACTACATCCAATTGGAGTTTCGTCAGGTCATACCCTACATTTTTAGCTCTGTATGCAAGTGCTGCACGACCACTTCTAGCGGTTAGAACGATAGCTGATTCTGTAACACCAACATCTGCGGGATCTATAATTTCATAGGTTTCACGATTTTTAATTACGCCATCTTGGTGAATTCCAGAACTATGTGCAAAAGCATTAGCACCTACAATAGCTTTATTAGGCTGTACAGGCATACACATACTGTTGGAGACCATTTGACTCGTGTCATACAATAGATTTGAAATAATACCAGTATCAAGATTTAAGTTTGGGTGCTGCTTTAAAATCATTACAACCTCTTCTAATGAAGTATTACCAGCTCTTTCACCTATACCATTAATAGTACATTCTATTTGCCTTGCTCCATTTACAACACCTGCAATTGAGTTAGCGGTGGCAAGTCCAAGATCATTATGACAATGGCATGACAAAATAGCCTTTTCAATACCAATTACATTTTCGGTAAGGTATTTCATTTTGGCACCGTATTCTTCTGGAAGACAATAGCCAGTTGTATCGGGTATATTTAAAACGGTAGCCCCAGCAGCGATAACTGCACTACAAATTTCAGCTAAAAAAACGTTATCCGTTCTTCCTGCATCTTCTGCATAGAACTCCACATCATCAACAAATGTTTTAGCATACGCAACAGCTTCCACAGCTCTTTCAAGAATTTCTTCTCTTGTGCTGTTAAATTTATACTTTATATGAGAATCAGAAGTTCCAATTCCGGTGTGAATTCTTGGTTTTCTAGCAAAGCGAAGTGCTTCCGCAGCTACTTCAATATCTTTCTTCACAGCTCTTGTAAGCCCACATACAGTTGCGTTCTTTACAATCTTAGAAATTTCATTGACAGAATGAAAATCACCAGGAGATGAGATCGGAAATCCTGCTTCGATGACATCAACACCCAATTCATCGAGTCGCTGTGCAATAATCAATTTCTGTTCCGTATTTAGTTTACACCCCGGTACTTGCTCGCCATCTCTTAATGTTGTATCAAAGATTTGAACCTTATCTTTTTTCATAACTTAATCGATAAATTTCTTTATAACTTTACGAATTTATATTTTGTAGCGTGATATGCATGCCGCTATTTGATAGTAGTTACAACGTTTAATCATTTTTTTTAGAGTTTAAGATTCTGACAATCAGTCTTTTAAATATATTTTTTTACAATGACAAATACAACAAAAGATCCATTATTCATTTTAGTTAAATCACTTTCTAAATCTGAAAAAAGACAGTTTAAGCTGTATGTAGGTAGACTGGGAGTGAATACTGACGCAAAATTCTTAGCTTTATTTAATCAAATGGATAAAATGGATGATTATTCTGAAGAAGTGATTTTGAAGAATGGTATCGTCAAAAAACAACAGTTGTCTAACCTTAAAGCACACCTCTACAAACAAATTTTGGTTAGTTTACGTTTAAATCCAGTACATCAGAATATGCGTATTCAAATAAGGGAGCAAATGGATTTTGCTACTATTTTATACCATAAAGGTTTGTATAAACAAAGCCTCAAAATATTAGATAAGGCCAAGGGATTAGCTATTGACAATGAAGAGAAAACAGCCGCTTATGAAATTGTTGAACTGGAAAAATTAATTGAAACACAATACATTACAAGAAGCATTGCAGGTAGAGCAGATGAACTATCTAGACAGGCAGAGGAGTTTAGCTCACTTAATTTAATTACAAGTAATCTTTCAAACTTATCCTTACAATTATATGGTATAATGTTAAAAACTGGTTATGTGAGAAATGATCAGGAGTTAAAAGAAATTAAAGAATTCTTCTATTCCCGACTACCTGAAGTAAGTATGGAAAAAATGGGATTTAGGGAAAAATTCTGGTTATACAATGTCTATCTTTGGTATAGTTTTCTTACCCAAGATTTTCTTAGTTGTTTTAAATTTTCAAGTAAATGGATTGCCCTTTTTTATGAGCATCCACAAATGATCTACCTTAATCCTGTATTCTATTTGAAAGGAAATCATTATTTGTTAGAATCCTTGTTCTTCATCAAGTATAAAACGCAAATGAAGATAGTTCTTAGCAAATTGGAAAAAACAATTACAGACAACAGATTTCCTAAAAATGATAATGTTATTTCATTAGCCTTCCTTTATATACATCTTAATAAGTTAAACCTTTTATTTCTAGAAGGAGATTTTAAAAAGGGGTTAACCCTTGTAGATGAGATTCTTCATGGGTTAAAAAAGCACAAAGACCGCATTGATGAACATCATGTAATGGTTTTTTACTATAAAATAGCGTGTTTATATTTTGGTGAGGGCGATAATAGAACATGTATAAAATACCTTAAACGAATCATTGAAAATAAGAATCTTACAATGAGAGAAGATTTAATGTGTTTTTCAAGAGTACTAAGTCTCGTTGCACATTACGAGGCGGGAATGGATTATCATTTAGAGGTACAATTAAAAAGTACCTATAAGTTTTTATTGAAAATGAATGATTTACAGGCGGTTCAGCATGAAATGATACGTTTTCTAAGAAACCTTGGAGACATCTATCCTCATGAATTAAAAGATGCATTTAAACAATTACATGCGCGTCTGCTAGTATATGAAGAACATCCATACGAGAAAAGAGCTTTTTTATATTTAGATATTATTTCTTGGTTGGAAAGTAAAATAGAGAATAGACCCATTGGTGATATCATAAAAGAAAAATCACAAAAACTTATTCGTTAAATGCAGGTCTCACCCTATGTCCGGCATTTGGTATTGTTAAATCTTTCAATGCTTTTCATAAGTACTTCAGGGGTCTTAGGGAGGTATATAGCCCTACCGCCTCCTTTAACTATTTTTTGTAGGGCATTGTTGGCTTTATTTTTTCTGTTCTTCTATTGTTATTTCACAAAAATAAATCTCTTCCAGCGACTGGGAAAAGATACAAAAACAATATTTTTTAGTGGCATTTTTATGGGTGTACATTGGATAACGTATTTCTATGCTCTAAAATTTTCAAATGTTGCTATAGGGATGCTATCAATTTTCACATATCCCGTAATCACCATTTTCTTGGAACCTATTTTGTTGAAGACAACATTTCAAAAAAATCAGCTTTTCTTAGCAATTTTAGTGGTGGTAGGAATTTTTTTCTTGGTTCCAGAATTCAGTTTTGACAATAGATATACGCTGGCAGTCTTTCTAGGAGTAATCTCGGCATTCTTTTACGCACTGCGCAATATTTTAGTAAAAAAACAGATAGGGAAATATCAGGCAACAGCACTCATGTGGTATCAACTATTAATTATTGTTTTAATGCTAATTCCAACATTGTTTTTGTTTCCACTAGATGGAATTGCAGATCAATTACCTGCCTTGGCCATTTTGGCATTGCTTACCACCGCTGTAGGTCACAGTCTCTACGTAATGAGTTTTCGTTATTTTTCGGTAAGTACAGCTAGTATTATGGGAAGTCTTCAACCTTTATATGGAATCATTTTAGGATTCGTTTTTTTAAGGGAATATCCCACTCCATCAACTATAATAGGAGGCATCCTTATTCTCACTTCTGTGGTATTGGAAGGGGTTAGATCTTATAAGTGAATTTAATTCATAAAGTAAGACCATAAAGAGGAATTAGGAGGAGGAGCAATTATTTCTACAGTTTTATGTTGTACTGGATGTATAAAAGATAAACTTCTGGCATGCAAATCAATACCTGCATTAGGATTACTTCTGTCAAAACCATATTTCAAATCTCCTTTAATAGGGCATCCAATTTTTGCTAATTGAGCTCTAATTTGATGGTGTCTACCAGTGTAAAGATGAACACTCAATAAAAAATAGCGGTCTGATTGCGCAATGACTTCATACTCAAGAATGGCTTTTTTAGTATTGGTAGTTTCATTCTCAAAAGCCGTAGACATATTCTTTTTAGGATTTCTCCTTAACCAATGGGTAAGTTGGTCATTTGTTTTTGGGGGAGCATTTTTTACGATTGCCCAATATGTTTTTTGCGTTTTTCGTTCTTTAAATAAAGAATTCATTCTGGACAAAGCCTTAGAAGTTCTTGCAAAAATTATAATTCCTGATGTGGGTCTGTCAAGTCTATGCACGACACCTAAATATACATTGCCTGGTTTGGCATATTTATCTTTAAGATACTCTTTAACAATCTCACTTAAGGGTTTATCTCCCGTTTGATCTCCTTGCACAATATCACCACATCTTTTATTGATGGCAATGATATGATTGTCTTCGTAAAGTACTTGAAGATTTGATTTGTTTGAATGAATTCCAGACATTTTTTTGATGATCACTACTTAGTACTGCTCTTCTTCATTGGGAAAGTCTAGCGTTTTTACATCATCCACATATTGAGTAATTGCTTGGCTCATTTCTTCATAAAGATTCATATACCTTCTTAAAAAGCGAGGATTAAATTCATGAGTAATACCCAATAGATCATGAATTACGAGTACTTGACCATCTGCTTGGTTACCTGCACCAATACCAATGGTTGGAATGGTAAGTTTTTCTGATACCTTTTTGGTAAGAGCAGCTGGAATCTTTTCTAATACAATGGCAAAACACCCCATTTTTTCTAGCATTAAAGCATCTTCTATAAGTTTATCTGCTTCCTCTTTTTCCTTGGCACGTACCGTATATGTTCCAAATTTATATATAGATTGAGGAGTTAAACCTAAGTGCCCCATGACAGGAATGCCGGCATTTAAAATACGTTTTACAGACTCTTTTATTTCCTTTCCTCCTTCTAGTTTTACAGAGTGAGCACCACTTTCTTTCATAATTCTTATGGCAGATCTCAATGCTTCTTTAGGGTCAGACTGATAACTTCCAAACGGAATGTCTACTACTACTAAGGCTCTTTCTATTGCTCTTATTACCGAAGAAGCATGATAAATCATTTGATCTAAGGTAATAGGAAGGGTGGTTTCATGTCCAGCCATTACATTACTTGCTGAATCACCTACAAGAATAACATCTACTCCGGCCCCATCTACTATCTTGGCCATAGAATAATCATAGGCTGTGAGCATTGAAATTTTTTCACCTAGACGTTTCATCTCGGTAAGAGATTTTACAGTGATTCGTTTGTATTGTTTTTTTGCAACAGACATAATCTTAAAAGAATTTGATGTAAAAGTAGTAAATTACCATTGCAAATCAATTTACGATCTATGAAATTCAAAGTTACATTTGTACTTGTGATACTTCTATCTTTTCATTCGGTAGCCCAAGAGACCTCTAGCAAGATTATTAAACAAACCATAGAAGATTTTTTTAAAGGATTCCATGCAAGAGATTCGGTAGTTATTAAAAGAACATTGGGGGAAAATTTTACCCTTCAAACAATCCGAAAAGATACTATGGGGAGTGCGTCATTAAAGACAACCTCTTCCAGTATGTTTTTTCAAAATATTGCTGGTATTCCTTCGGAAGTAGATTTTGAAGAAAAGCTTTTATCCTTTACTATTGATTCTGATGGATTAATGGCACATGTATGGACCCCCTATGAGTTTTGGTTTGGTGGAAAGTTCAGCCATTGTGGAGTGAATTCATTTCATTTAATGAACACTAATTCTGGATGGCGCATTATATCAATCTTAGATACCAGATATGTAAAAGGTTGTAAGTAGTTTAAGGCGAATATAGTTGGCACGTATTTATCCAGTGTTGATTTAAATAGCTGTTTTCTGGAACCTTCTTTGTTAAAAAAGACAGGCAGGCTTGCTTTTAAGGTTGTGATGTATTTTAAATCCAATATCAATACCAAATATAACATGGAATAGTAGTGTTTTAAGAACCAAGTGTTTCACTGACTATGACAGCTTGTCATATTTTAATACCATGGCACAATACTTGACTTATCCATTATGATTTAAAAAGAATTTTCAACTCAACAAAAACATAAATATGGGTAAGATTATTGGAATTGACTTAGGAACTACCAATTCATGTGTTTCCGTTATGGAAGGTAATGAACCTGTGGTAATTCCTAATGCAGAAGGCAAAAGAACCACACCTTCGGTTATTGCTTTTGTGGAAGATGGTGAAATTAAGGTAGGAGATCCTGCAAAACGTCAGGCGGTTACAAACCCTCACAAAACTATTTATTCTATAAAACGTTTTATGGGGAATAAGTATTCTGAGTCTCAGAAAGAAGCAGAAAGAGTACCTTATAATGTGAAAAAGGGTGATAATGACACACCGCGTGTTGATATTGATGGGCGCTTGTATACACCTCAGGAATTATCAGCAATGATTCTTCAAAAAATGAAGAAAACTGCTGAGGATTATCTCGGACAGGATATAACTGAAGCAGTTATTACAGTACCTGCATATTTTAACGATTCACAACGTCAGGCAACTAAAGAAGCCGGAGAGATTGCAGGATTAAAGGTTCAACGTATTATTAATGAGCCTACAGCTGCAGCATTAGCGTATGGTTTAGATAAAAAAGACACCGATCAAAAAATTGTTGTATTTGACTTTGGAGGAGGTACTCACGATGTTTCTATTCTTGAATTAGGAGACGGTGTTTTTGAAGTACTATCTACAGATGGAGATACGCATTTAGGTGGTGATGATGTAGATCAGAAAATCATTAATTGGTTGGCTGATGAATTCAAGAAAGAAGAAAATATTGATCTTAGAAAAGATGCTATGGCGCTTCAAAGATTGAAAGAAGCTGCTGAAAAAGCTAAAATTGAATTGTCTTCTTCATCACAAACAGAAATTAATTTACCATATATTACGGCTACCGATACGGGTCCTAAGCATTTGGTAAGATCATTATCTAGGTCAAAATTTGAACAATTAATAGACGATTTAGTAAAAAGAACGATTGCACCTTGTTCAAATGCACTTAAAAATGCTAATTTATCAGCAAGTGATATAGATGAAATAATTTTGGTAGGTGGTTCTACAAGAATTCCTGCTGTTCAGGAAGCTGTTGAGAAGTTTTTTGGTAAAAAACCATCTAAAGGAGTAAATCCAGATGAAGTAGTAGCGGTTGGTGCTGCTATTCAAGGAGGTGTACTTACTGGAGATGTGAAAGATGTATTGCTTTTAGATGTTACACCACTTTCATTAGGTATTGAAACTATGGGAGGTGTGCTTACAAAGTTGATTGATGCGAATACAACGATCCCTACTAAAAAATCTCAGGTATTTTCAACTGCAGCAGATAATCAACCTTCTGTAGAAATACATGTATTGCAAGGAGAAAGACCTATGGCGGCAGATAATAAAACCATAGGAAGATTTCACTTAGATGGGATTCCGCCTGCACCAAGAGGAACGCCTCAGGTAGAAGTAACTTTTGATATTGATGCAAACGGAATAATTAAAGTTACAGCAGCAGATAAGGCTACGGGTAAATCTCAAGACATTAGAATAGAAGCTTCTTCTGGCTTAACCCAAGAAGAAATTGAAAAAATGCGTAGAGAAGCTGAAGCAAATGCCGATGCTGATAAAGCTGCAAAAGAGCGTGTTGATAAATTGAATGAAGCAGATGGAATGATTTTCCAGACTGAAAAACAACTAAGTGAATTTGGTGATAAGTTATCAGAAGGAAATAAGACCGCTATCGAATCAGCTTTAGAAGAATTGAAAAAGGCGTATGAAACAAAAGATATAGCTGTTGTTCAACCTGCTTTAGATAAGATTAATGAAGTTTGGAAAGGAGCTTCTGAAGAAATGTATAAAGCTCAGGCGGAAGGCGCAAAACAAGAGGCAGCACCTGATGGAAGCACCGGAACAGATACCCCAGATGCAGAAGCTAAAGAGGGGGATGATGTACAGGACGTAGATTTTGAAGAAGTAAAGTAAACTAAAATTTATAAAGTAAGTTAAACGCGGACGTAAAAGTCCGCGTTTTTTAGTTTCTAACCCAAGTTAGCGAGCATTTGTACATTCATTGTTAATATTAATAACACACGAGTATCATCGTTAGTTCTACTTTTAGAATGCTAACCACGTTTTTTAATAAATTCTTTTTTCTTAATAACATTGTTCCCCGGGAGGACAAATAGAATCCGAATTACCTAAACATCCATTTCTAGTATTAGGAGGACAACCATTTGTAGCCCCACCAGTGCCTCCAGTATTACAATCTTGACAATCTGTAGCAAACTCGGTAAAGCAGGGTTCTACTAGATAAGATTGGCAACCATATCAGCTTGTTCCCGTTCCACCTGTAAGAAAATTGGAATCTAAGCCCGCAATGGTAGATTTTTTTAATGTTAATTTCCCTAGCTGTTTTTTCTTGTTTTTCATGTATTAAATTTTAATAGTAAGTTTTTCCAAATGGGTGATATTTTCATTTAAGACTGAATCATGATAATTCATCCTAAAATAAAAAGCCCTCCACTTAACGGGGGGCATTGCTCTAAACATATTAAAATAAGAATAAACTTTCTTTTTATGAAGAAAAAACGGAGCTATTTTTTTAAATCTAAATATGATATCCATCGAGACAAGAATGTGTTTTTAAATTCATGCCCTCCTTTAAAATGCTGGATTTGAGCATGATGACCAAACAATTCCTCAATGCGTTGTATTTCAAACCCTAATCGTTGTTTATTGATGTAAGGATCTATATCTCCGTAAACACAATGTACTTTGGTATTCTTTTTGTCAAAAAATGTAAAATCTTCAGGATTCAACTCATTAGGAATACCCCCTGCATACAGGATCATTTGTTCACATTCTATTTTTCTTCTGGCAACCCACCTTGCAGTAACTGAAACTCCTTGAGAGTATCCTAAAGTAATAAAATTAACATTTTTAGGAATTGCCTCTGCCAGATAAACCGCATCTAAATAATTTAAAATATTCTCAATGTCTTGTTCTGTATTATCCTTAGTTAGCCAGCAAGCACCTACATTTTTAAATTCATTCCCTAAATAATACTTAGATGGTGCTTGTGGAGCAATAATATAATTTTCATCGGCATTAAGAATAGAAAAATATTTTATAAAAGATCTACTTAAATAACCTAAACCATGGTTTACAAACCATACATTTTTTGTTTTTTCTGTAAACGTATTTAAAGTAGAATAACTATTACACGTCTTATACTCAATATCTTTTTCAGTTGAAGTCATATATATTGAAGTGTGGTTTTGTAATTTTGCAAGCTAATTTAGTAAAATACAATTAGCGTTGCGAAAGGTTCTGGATAAACTTTGCGAGTATTTACATAATAAAACAATTCAATGACGCCTACAGAAAAAAAAGTATTGCTAGAAAGTTGTAATAAAATTTCTAAAAATACACTTATGGAAACGCTTGATATAAAATATATTGATGCAGGCCAAGATTTTTTGGTAGCAAGTATGCCAGTAAATACTAAAGTTTATCAACCCGACGGAGTTTTACATGGTGGAGCCATGGTTGCTCTCGCAGAAAGTGTTGGCAGTGCAGCTTCTCATTTATTTTTAGACACTAATAATTTTTTTATTAGAGGTATAGAGATAGCTGCGAACCATATAAAAAGTGTCAAAGAAGGATTTGTATTTGCAAAAGCTACCGTTTTACACAAGGGCAGAACTACACAGTTATGGGACATCAAAATCACCAATGAACAAGATGAACTTGTATCTGTTTGTAAATTAACTACGATCTCACTGCCCAAAAAATGAGTAATTTGAATAAAAGTGAAATCTATAAGAGAGCTCAAATAAGTTTAAATGAAGAAAAACCTTTTGTGATCTATAGAAAGGTTAATGATTCTTTTTTGAATGCTTTTTTTCAACAGGATAATAAAACGTATCCTTATGAACATTCGGTTTCATCAGGTTTTATAATGGCACCCTTTAATAGCAATGATTCGGCATACATCATACCAACAGAAAAAGCAGATTTCTTAAGTGTAAAATTAGCAAAAGCTTCCAATCATGTATTTATTCATGCAGAAGATAATTATGAAGCTTTGGATCCATTAGCTGCAGCGAATTTTAAAAATCTGGTTGAGAAATCAATTTTGGAAATACAGTCAAAAGCACTTTTAAAAGTGGTGCTTTCTAGAAAAGAAGTGATTCCGTTTCAAGCCTCTTTTATTGAAACTTTTCAGATCTTAGAACAATTGTACCCTTCGGCTTTCTGCTATCTTTGGTATCACCCGGCAACAGGTTGTTGGACAGGAGCTACTCCAGAAACATTACTTTCATTTAATGGTAAAAAATATAAGACTGTATCTTTGGCAGGCACAAGAAAGTTTATTTCTGCAACACCTAAAAGGTGGGGTAAAAAAGAACTTGATGAACAGGCAATAGTAACCGATACTATTGTCAATACACTTAGATTGTATACTGAAAGTCTGGAAATAGAAGGACCAAAAACGATTAAGGCAGGTATTTTAGAACATTTAAAAACTGAAATAACAGGAAGCGTAAAAGAAGAAAACCTTATTAAGCTCCTACAGTCTTTACATCCTACACCAGCCGTATGCGGAACTCCAAGAGATAAGGCAAAAGATTTTATTCTTGCTAATGAAGATTATAAGCGTGAATTCTATACCGGTTTTTTAGGTATAATAAATGTTAAATCTAAACCATCAAGTACGGCACTTACAGAGCTATTTGTAAACCTTAGGTGTATGAAACTGGAAAAGACAAAAGCTTCAATTTATGTGGGTGGTGGAATTACGGCAGATAGTAACCCTAGGGATGAATGGGAGGAAACCGTTAATAAATCTAAAACTATGAAGAAAGTATTGTTAAACATACCTAAAGAAGGTTTCAGAAAACATTGAAAGTTTATATCTTTACAGCGCTAAGAAAAGAATAAGTAGTATAAAGTAGGTGTTGCCAATGTACATAGATAATACGTGCTTTGTATACTCTAAATTTGTTGAATGAAATATCCCGAGATTAAACTTGCACAACAGATTATTCAGCATTGTAAATCTTATAATATTAAGCATATCATCATTTCTCCGGGTTCTAGAAATGCGCCTTTAACTATGGGATTTTATGAAGATCCCTTTTTTAATTGTTTTAGTATTGTAGACGAACGTTGTGCAGCTTTTTTTGGGTTGGGAATGGCTCAGCAAATCAAGCATCCAGTGGCTGTAATTTGTACTTCTGGTTCTGCATTACTCAATTATTATCCTGCAATTTCGGAAGCATACTATAGTGACATTCCTCTGATCGTGATTTCAGCAGATCGTCCATCTCATAAAATTAATATTGGTGATGGGCAAACCATTAATCAAAGAAATATTTTTGAGAATCATATTCTGGTTAGTGCAAACCTCACCGAAGCAGAAAATGAGGAACAAAAAAACATGAATTTACTCCATCAGGCTTTAAAAACTTCCATACTTTCAAAAGGGCCTGTTCATATAAATGCACCTTTTGAAGAACCTTTGTATGAAATGAAAGAAGGAACTCTTCCACTGCTACCATCTTCTTTAGTTGCTGCAAAAGAATTTATTCCAGAATTAGAGAAAGGTGAAACCAATTCGTTTATTGATGATTGGAACTTATCTCAAAAAAAGTTGGTTTTAGTTGGTGTACAGCATCCAAATACCATTAAAGAAGAAGTGCTTGATATTTTAAGTAGAGACCCCTCTGTAATTGTACTCACAGAGACGACTTCAAATTTATATCATTCAGAGTTTTTCCCTGCTATTGATCAATTAATTGCACCCATTGAAAAATTAGAAGATAAAATAAGTGCTTTACAACCAGATATGCTCATTACTTTTGGTGGAATGATTATTTCCAAAAAAATCAAAGCCTTCTTACGGAAGTATCCGCCAAAGGTTCATTACCATATAGATGCAAAGAAAGCTTACAATACCTACTTTTGTCTAACTCACCATTTCAAAACATCTGTAAATGAATTTTTTAAAGCAGTAGGCAATCATCTTAAAGTAAATGAATCAGCTTATAAATTATTTTGGAAAAACATAAAACTACACAGAATAGCTAGACATGATAATTATATTCAACAAATACCTTTTTCTGATTTTTTAGTTTATCATCACTTATTTTCAAAAATCCCTCATCATGTAGTTCTACAGTTAAGCAACAGTTCAACTGTAAGGTATGCCCAGTTATTTAATCTTCATAACTCTTTTGAAGTTTATTGTAATAGAGGTACAAGTGGCATAGATGGAAGTACATCAACCGCATTAGGTGCTGCCAGTGTTAATAAATCGCCCGTAGTACTTGTTACCGGGGATTTAAGTTTTTTTTATGATAGTAACGCACTTTGGAATGATTATATTCCTCAAAATTTTAAAATAATTTTGATTAATAATGGAGGTGGTGGGATATTTAGAATTCTTCCCGGACCAAAATCATCTCAAAAATTTCATACCTATTTTGAAACCCGCCATAAACTAAGTGCCGCTTCTCTTTGTGAAATGTTTCATTTTATCTATAATTCTGCTAAAGATGAGCAAGAACTGATTTCAACTTTACCAGAATTTTTTAACGATAATTCAGCACCTAGGTTATTAGAAATTTTTACTCCTACAGCTATTAACGATGAAATTTTACTCGATTATTTCAGGTTTATCGTCTAGTAATTACAATTTTATTATTACTCAAAGCGAGAAAATGTTATATTTAAGGTCTTTAACAGCATATTAATAAACTAAAACTATAACTATGAGCAAAAGAGATGATCTAATTGCAAAGTATGCATCAGATCTTAAGGAAAAATGCGGAGTTACTCCAGACATGGACTTATTAACAAAAGTAACGATTGGCTTGGGACCTTCAATTTACAACGCAGATTCTTCAACAGTTTCTGGTTCTGATGAAAAAGAATTAGCTACAGTAAAGAATAATTTTTTAATCAAAAAATTGGGTTTAAGTGAAGGTGATGATCTTGATGGAGCCATTAGCGCTGTAGTCGAGAAATATGGTAAATCTAATAGAAATAAATATAGAGCAGTTGTCTATTATTTATTAGCGGTACACTTTAATAAACAATCTGTCTACAACTAAAAGAAAAATCTTTTTTTCAAAAGGCGTCTTTTCACAAAGACGCCTTTTTTAATATGTATATTTGTACCTGCATTAATACGTTTATGATAGAAATAGGACAATACAATACTTTGGAAATACTTCGTGATACAGATCCCGGTTTGTTTTTAGGAGATGATGAAGACAATGATGTTTTACTACCTAACAAATATGTTCCAAAAGACTTTGAAATCGGATCAAAAATAACGGTTTTCTGTTATCTTGATCATATGGAAAGATTGGTGGCAACAACACTTAAACCAGCTGTGATGAAAAACAGTTTTGCCTTGTTAAAAGCAATTGAGGTCAATGAGATAGGTGCTTTTATGGATTGGGGATTAGAGAAGCATCTTTTTGTGCCATTTAGAGAACAAGCGGCTCGAATGATTGCAGGTAAATGGTATCTTATTTATTGTTATGTGGATGAAAAAACCAATAGACTTGTTGGCTCTTCTAAGACAGATAGATTTATTGATAATGATAGTTTATCTATAGAAAAATATGAAGAGGTTGAAATAATAGTTTCTAGACATACAGATCTTGGCGCAGAAGTCATAATCAACAATAAACATAAGGGATTAATATACAAAGATGAACTTTTTGAACCTGTTCATCTTGGACAACGCTTAAAAGGGATTGTTAAAAAAATTCGCGAGGATAATAAAGTTGATATTACCCTAAGACAGATTGGTTATAAAAATATTGAACCAAATTCTCAGCGAATACTAGAAGCTTTAAAAATGAGTGACGGATTCATAGCACTCCATGATAAAAGTGATCCAAATGAAATTAGGAGGCATCTTAAGATGAGTAAAAAAGATTTTAAGAAAGCCATAGGAAGCTTGTATAAAGAAAGATTGATTGATATTTTACCAGACGGAATTCGGGTATTAATTTAAATATAAAATTTGTTCGTAGGTATTACCCTGCTTTGCTTTCGTGAACTTGAGTTAACTCATAAGCCCAATCAACAGCTTCCTTAAGATAATCAAAACTCATCATGGGTTTTCTGCAAAACAATTTTTCAACAAAGAATACCTTCTTTTTAAAAGAAGTGTAATTAATAACACCAATAGCCATAAGGTTATTATAACTTGACCCAAGTTTAATCCAATCTACAGGATCCACAGAATAAGAATAAATACGATTAGAAATGTAGACTAATTTTCTTTCTGTTCCATAATAGTTTTCTGCCTGAGAAATAAATTCCAATGCATTTTTATACGTGAAAACAATCCCTTCTTTAAACTCAGAGATCATCATATGCTCAAAAAAGTACACTTTTCCAAAACTAAAATTGTGTAGCTGATGTGGCAAATAGATTAAATCTGAATTTTCTATAGTCATAGGGGGGAATGTTTTTGATTTAAGAGAATTTATCGCTGTTCAACCTACTTTACTATTGTTATCTTTGGTAATCTCATAAGCCCATTCAACAGCTTTGTTGAGAGAATTGAATCCTATCATTGGTTTTTTGCAAAACACCTTTTCCACATGGAATACTTTCTTCTTTACAAAAGAATAATTCACAACGCCAATACCTAAAAGGCCATGATATCTAGATCCAAGTTTGACCCATTGCATTGGGTCTACAGAATAAGAATGAAGACGGTTGGAAATATATACTAATTTATCAGAAGCATTATAATAATTTCTAGCTTTCTGAATAAATTCTAAGGTGTTCTCTTGGCTTAAGATTATACCTTCCTTAAACTCTGATACCATCATGCAATCAAAGAAGTACATCTTGCCAAAACTAAAATTATGCAACTGATGGGGTAAATAGATTAAATCTGATTTTTCTACAGTCATTGGGGGACATGTTTTTAACAAAGTAAATTTTTTCCCTTCAAATTTTCTATTTTTATCAAGTATTTTCGATATTGTGACCTTATTATCTGATTAATTACTAATTATAATTTAATATTCGCTTTTAAAGAAGCCGTTTAGGTTTTCTATTTAGGAGAGGTTAAAAGGCGATTATACAACTAAAATACTAGTATTAAATGCTAATAACCATTATTTTTGCATAAAGAATAAAAAGTGTGATGGCAGAGTGGAAAACCGTTAAAGAATATCAGGATATTACGTATAAAAAATGTGGAGGGGTAGCCCGAATAGCATTTAATCGTCCTGAGGTAAGGAATGCATTTAGACCAAAAACCGTGGGTGAATTATTTGAAGCTTTTTTAGATGCTCGCGAAGATACTTCTATTGGTGTAGTTTTACTATCAGGGGAAGGTCCTTCACCCAAAGATGGTGGTTATGCTTTTTGTAGTGGAGGAGATCAAAATGCAAGAGGTCATCAAGGCTATGTAGATGATGAAGGGATGCCTCGCTTAAACATTTTGGAGGTACAAAGGCTCATAAGGTTTATGCCCAAAGTAGTTATAGCAGTAGTTCCTGGATGGGCTGTAGGAGGTGGTCATAGTTTACATGTAATATGTGATTTAACGCTTGCTAGTAAAGAACATGCTATCTTTAAACAGACAGATGCTGATGTAACAAGTTTTGATGGAGGCTATGGTTCTGCATATCTCGCCAAAATGGTAGGTCAAAAGAAAGCTCGGGAAATTTTCTTTTTAGGAAGGAATTACAATGCGCAAGAAGCGTTTGATATGGGGATGATAAATGCAGTAGTACCTCATGATGAGTTAGAGGATACGGCCTATCAATGGGCTTTAGAAATATTACAAAAATCACCTACCTCTATTAAGATGCTCAAATTTGCTTTTAATCTTACAGATGATGGAATGGTAGGACAACAAGTGTTTGCCGGTGAAGCTACGAGATTAGCGTATATGACTGAAGAAGCAAAAGAAGGAAGAAATGCATTTCTTGAAAAGAGAAAGCCAGATTTTAGCGATATAAAGTGGATACCATAAATTCAAATAGATGCCTTATATAGAAGAAGAAGACTTGTTACGTCTCCATAAAGACATTGAGAAGGAACAAGCATTGAATGCAGGATTACTTGAGCAAATAAAATATAAAAATAAAGAAGTAATTAGAAGTAGGAAGATTAAAAACTCCTTCACTATTTTTGGTGTTATAAGTTTGGTTGTTTGTGCGGTAGTTATTTCCTATTCTTATGGAATAAAAAATACCGTTAATGAATTAAAAACTACAAGTGAGAATAAGGTCACTATTTCTATAGACAGTATCTATAGACTAAGAGATAAAATTAGAACGCTTCAAGAACGAAATAGCCAGCTTAATAGTATTAACGACTTTTACTTAGCTAAAAATTTACTTCAAAACCAAAAAGTTTTTACGGTACAAATTGCTGCTTTTGAAGAAAATAAACTTTCGTTATTACCTGTAAGTCTTAATAATACTCAAATGGTTAGAAATAATCCGTTCTATTCATATTCTCTTGGTGTTTTTGAAACTATTAAAGAAGCCCAATCATTTAGATATGAACTCTCTAAAATAGGCTTTGAAGATGCTTTTGTGGTCTCTTATGTAGATGGTAAGAGGGTAAAAGTAGAAGAACCTTATTAACGTGAAGTCTAAAACAAGCGCCTGGATATCTGCGGCAAGACTACGCACGTTACCCCTATCAGTATCAGGAATTATAGTGGGTATTTCATTAGCAATATCCGAGGGACATTTCAATAGTACCATTGCAATGCTGTGCATAGCCACCACCATTTCGTACCAGGTGCTTTCCAATTTTGCTAATGATTATGGCGACGGTGTTAAAGGAACAGATAATAAAGATAGAGTAGGTCCTGTTAGAGCATTACAAAGTGGGGTAATAGGTAAAGATGAAATGAAGAGGGGTATTTATGTTACTGTTCTTATAAGCTTTCTTTTAACGATTATCCTAATTTATAAAGCTTTTGGAAGCGATTCATTATTTCTTACACTTGTTTTTTTGCTTCTCGGCATTGTTTCCGTAATTGCGGCAATTAAATATACAGTAGGAGGAGGAGCATATGGCTATAGAGGACTTGGAGATTTGTTTGTTTTTGTTTTTTTTGGATTGGTAAGTGTAATAGGGAGCTATTTTTTATTTACTAAGCAATGGAATTGGTTAACGTTATTTCCGGCAATTAGTATTGGAATGTTAAGTGTAGGTGTTCTTAATCTCAATAACATGAGAGATAGAGAAAGCGATGCAAAAGCAGGAAAGATTACACTTGTGGTAAGAATTGGAGATGAATTTGCAAAATACTATCATTATTACATCATTATTTCTGCAATGTTTTTTTCCATTCTTTATACTATTTTCACCTATAATTCTTCAGTGAATTTTTTGTATTTTTTATCGTTTGTTCCGCTTGTATTGCACCTTAAAAGAGTTTATAACACAAAGAATTCTAAGCTTCTTGATCCAGAATTAAAAAAATTAGCTTTAAGCACTTTCTTGTTTGCCTTATTATTTGCTTTGAGTATCAATATATTTTTGTAGTTTTATTTGCAATAATTAACTAATCAAAAAATTAAGGCTTTTGGATAACACAATCAAAATTCTCATTGTAGAAGATAACGTTATTATTGCAGATGATATTCAGTATATGTTAGAAGATATTGGATATGAAATTGTTGGAAATGTAATTGACTATCAGCAAGCAAAGCAGATTTTAACTGTTAAGAAAGTAGATCTGGTTCTTATAGATATTATATTAGCGTCTCATGAAACTGGAATAGATCTAGGGAAGTATATTAGACAAAATCATAATATTCCATTTATTTTTGTAACCTCTAATTCTGATAGAGCCACTGTAGAGAATGCTAAGTTGGTCAAGCCAAATGGATACCTAGTCAAACCTTTTGAGCAGCAAGATCTTTATACATCTATTGAAATAGCACTTTCCTCTTTCAATTATGATGAAGGTCGTGCAGAAGGACAAACAGATAGAAGCGAAGAAGAAAGTGAGGTTGTGAGTAATTCCGTTTTGAAAGATTCTATTTTTGTTAAAAAGAATGATTTGTTTCACCGTGTTTACTTTGATGAAATTCAATTTATAAAAGCAGACAATGTTTATCTTGAAATACATACAGCTGATAAACAGTTTTTAGTTAGATCTGCTTTAAAAGATTATCTGGAGAAACTACCTCAAGATCATTTTTATAGAGCTCACAAATCATATATTGTTAATTTACAGCACATACAAGCGGTAAATAGTAAAGATATTATGATTAAGGAACGACTAATACCTATTTCAAGAGAATTTAGGGACTTTATATTGTCTTCTATGAATTCATAACTACTTCTTTATTTTCTTAAAACGACACTATCTACTATTGGTATTGCGGATTGGCTAGTTTATAGTTATCGGCTAAAAACAAACAGAGATATTTTCACGATATTCGTCTAAAAATTTACAGTTATTTTAGGTTTTGACGTGTGCGTGTTTTGAATGAAGTTAATTCAATTATTAATCTAATTTATTTGACACTTCAAATTTTATTTAGAATAGCCAGCCCCAAACTTTGAGGTTTCTAAAGCCTTTAATAGCTTATATTTTAAATTATAACCTGATCAATATTGTTGCTTCAAACTATTTGAAAATTTATATCAATCCATTCACAAAGGATCTATACCATAGAAAGATAAGTTTTTACAACACATTCAAGACTTTATACAACAATATTTTTTTTATAGTTTAAGAATGCTGTAAGTTAGGAGTATCAATGAAATATTTGATAGATAGTTTAACTATCCCAAATCTTTATACTATCTAAAAGCCTCCAGAACAAGCCTCGTTACCTACTTAGCAAGGCTTGTTTTTTTTGACACACTTTACTTTTCAAATAAAAAGCACTTTTACGTTATTTTGACAACATATTCTATAGATTATACAACAATTGTAGAAAGAAGGTTATAATTGTTTGTATGTTTGAATTGAGTAAATAAGGTATTGTAAATAGTTTATAATCAATTTATAATAATCTTGTTTCATTTTATAGGGTTTATTAACAATATAGTATCCCGGACATTTTTGTTCGGGATACTTAGTTTAAAAGTTAAATACATCTATTATCACTTGTTAAGATTTGATTTTTACAACAAAAAAATGCTTCTATGCAACAAAAATGAAATATGAACTCTATAATAGATTAGATTTACATCCATAGTTTTTAGTAATGCCCCAAATCGCTAAATACTTGTTTTTCAGATTGAAAAGAGGAATCTTATTTCAATAAGCTCAATCAAGTGACAAATTATTTTTTTGTTAGAGATTTAGATATTTTATTTGTGAATTAAGCTTTCTCAAAATTTAACAAGCTGTGTATTAAATAAAATTAACAATACATAGTTATTAAATACAGACAAGAACCAATGTGTACCAACATAAGACAAATAATGTTTACATTGCTGGCTTGCTTTTGTTTACTAACATATAGTTATTCGCAAAAGACAACTAGTGATTCTAAACAGTCTTTGCAGACTTTTATTGATAAAGGGAATGCAAAAGACAGGTTAGACTTCTTTTTTAGCCTAGAGAATAGATACCAACAATCTGAATATCGTTGGACGACTCAAATTAATGATTTCTTAAAAGAATCGAAGAACTCCAAAGACTCATTGGGAATTTTGCAGTATAATATCATTCTAGCACAAGTATATTTTGATGTAGGTGATTACAAAAAAAGTATAAAGGTAGCAGAGGAAATACATGGTTCCAAAATAAAATTAGACCCAAAGACAAGATTACATCTGTTAGAGGTGATGGATAAGGCATATGCAACACTGAAAATTTATGACAAGCAACTTGATATACGAAACGAAATTGTAGATTCTGGTATTGATATATCAATGTACGATATATATGCTAATCTGGGATTGTATAATCAAGCAGTCCGAGATTATATTATGGAGTTTGAGTCTACGTTAGAAGACAGTGATTTTCTTGGAAATGCCCTGTATCATAATCAAATGGCAGAGTATCATAGATTAGATGATGCTTATTTTATGGCAATCAGTAAAGCAGATAGAGCCTTAAACTTCATCAATCTTTATCTTACTGAAAACCGTTATGATAAGACAGCAGAGGAAATTGCGGAAGCAAGGTTAATTAAAGGAAAAATTCAAGGTAATTTAGGTAAATGTCGGCTAAAACTAAAAGAATACAATACGGCGATTCCTTTACTAGAATCTGCCGTGACCTTTATAAGGGAGGAAACTAGAGGAAAATTTTCGGTAGAACTGTTAGAGCTTTGGGCAAATTTGGCTGATTGCTATCTTCAATTAAATATTCCCTTAACTGCCAAACAATATTTAGATAGTATTTCATTTTATGAAAAGAATGTAAATATTACAGGATTCAATCGTCTTTTGGCTGAGTATTATTTAAAAGTAAAAGAATCAGATTCTGCCTCTTTATTTTTCAAGAAATATATTGAGACTAAAGATTCTATAACTGCTTCAAAGAGCAAACGAGAATTGTTAGGGACCCTAGTTTCTTTAGATCTTAAAAACCAGAAAGCAACCATACAAAAACAAAAAAAAGATATAGAGAATACAAAAGTAGAAATATTACAACGTGATAAAAAGATAAATTATAGTATTGTAGCTTTAATGGTAGCACTTTTAGTGTGTTTGGTAGCCATATTAGCCTATTTTAAAAGTGTTAAGAACAAAAAGGTTATAGAAGAACAAAAGAACTTTATAGAGTTGTCTTTAGCAGAAAAAGATTCATTATTAAAAGAAATACATCATCGGGTTAAGAACAATCTTCAAATGGTTTCCAGTCTTCTAAGCATGCAAACAAAAAATACCAAAAGCAAAGAAGCTATAGCTGCGTTAGAAGAGGGTAGAAGTAGAGTAAAAGCAATGGCATTAATTCATCAAAAACTCTATCAAAACGAAGATCTTTCAGTGATTCAGATGCAGGAATATATAGAATCATTGGTAAATAGTGTGCAGTCTGTTTACAAAAAAGGAGGTCACAAAATCAATATTATTATTGATGCAGAAGGCACTGAATTGGATATAGACCGTGCAATTCCAATAGGATTGATTATCAACGAACTAGTTTCAAATTCATTAAAGTATGCCTTTACAGGTCGTGAAGATGGTCAAATATATATAAGCGTAAGAATGAACGGTAAATTAGGGGTTTTTGAGTATCTTGACAATGGTAACGGACTTCCTGAAGATGTAGAAAAGCGCGCAGGCAGCTCCTTGGGTATTAAGCTAATTGAAAGACTCGTTAACCAATTGCGCTCAACACTTAATTTTGATAAAGATGTTGATGGTGTCAGATTTTGGTTTAACTTTAGTTAAAATCTAGAGGTAAAAAACCATAAAATTTTTTTACAATGAAAATCACGTTCTTGGGACATGCTTGTGTTAAAATAGATATAGGCAATATAGGAGTTTTAATCGATCCGTTTATTTCAGAAAATGAACTTGCTAAAGACCTTATTGATATAAATAAAATTACTTGTGATTATATTTTAATTACACATGCACATGCAGACCATGTTGCAGATGTAGAAGCCATTGCCACAAGCACGGGTGCAGTTATCGTTTCTAATTTTGAGATCACCACTTATTACCAAATTAAAGGATTTAAGGTACACCCTATGAATCATGGAGGAAACTGGAACTTTGAATTTGGCAAGGTAAAATATGTAAATGCCATTCATACATCTTCCTTTGAAGACGGTAGTTATGGTGGTCAACCAGGAGGTTTTATTATTGAAGGAAAACATAAAAACGTTTATATCGCTGGAGATACAGCTCTTACAATGGATATGAAGCTCATACCACTTTTCACAAAATTAGATTTAGCAATTCTGCCGATAGGTGATAATTTTACTATGGGAATTGACGATGCTATTTTGGCGAGCAATTTTATTGAATGTGATAAGATTATGGGATATCATTATGATACTTTTGGTTATATAAAAATAGATCATAAAGAGGCCAAAAGTAAATTTGCCGCTTCGGGGAAAGACCTTATTCTTCTTCCAATAGGTGAAAGTATTGAATTTTAAAGCTATTTAATAGTACTTTTTAATACAAATCTATGTAAATATCTAGGAAAAAATCTCTTTAGATATACTCCTAGGATTTCTTTACGACCAATGTATGCTTCAAATTTCTTTTTCTTCATAGCTTTAATCATTCTAGTTGAAAAGACCTCTGGTGAGAGACCATTTTGAGTTGCTTTATCATTAGTCACTTGTTTTTTACCCGAGCCTGTCAAAGCATTTTTAGCCACGTTAGTATTCACAAATCCTGGACAAATCAACGTGACATCAATCCCATCTTTTTCATGCTCCATTCTCAAGACATCAAAAAAACCATGAAGTGCATGTTTAGCGCCGCAATAGGAAGATCTGTAGGGAGTGCCGAATTTTCCCATTAAACTAGTAACGGTCACGTAGTACCCCTGCTTTTTCGCTAAAAAATGAGGCAGCAGTGCCTTAGTTAAAGCTATAGTTCCTAAATAATCAGTTTCCATGATTTGTTTATCTACCAGAAAGCTTGTTTCTGCAATTAAAGATCGTTGACTTATTCCTCCGTTATTAATTAGAATATCAATAGAACCAAAACATTCAAGAGCTAATTTTACATACGTTTCCATTTGTTCAAACTTCAAAAGATCTAAGGGAACAATTCTTATATTTTCTGGATATAAGCATTGTGATCTCACTTTTTGCAATTCACTTTCTCTTCGGGCAGAAAGGATTATCTTATTGTCATATTTTGAAAGTTCATATGCCAGCGCTTCGCCAATTCCGCTTGAGGCACCCGTTATCCAAATTACTTTTTCTCTAATCATATCTTTATTGTTGAAAATGCTATTCAGATTCAAATTTATAGCTAAATTTGGCATCGTCCAATATGAAAGCTACCTATCACAAATACATACTTAATTTTAAAAGACCCAGTGGCACTTCACGAGGGATATTGAAGAAAAAAGAAACATGGTTTATCATACTAACCGATGGAAAGAAGATAGGAATAGGAGAATGTGGAATTCTTCGGGGGCTTAGTATAGATGATAGACCTGATTACGAGGAAAAACTGCAAGAAATTTGTTTTGATATTCACCTAGGCCTTGAAAAACTATTAAAAATAACAGAAGAGTTTCCAAGTATACAATTTGGTTTAGAACAGGCTTTTCTTTCTCTACAATCTAAAAATTCTTTTGAACTTTTTGCATCATCATTTACAAAAGGAGATGCTTCTATAAAAATTAATGGGCTCATTTGGATGGGAGATCCGGATTTCATGAAAGCACAAATACAACAGAAGCTAGACGAAGGCTACGATTGTATCAAAATGAAAATTGGAGCTATTTCTTTTGAAGAAGAAATCAAATTACTTGCTCTAATCCGGAAGGATTTCTCTAAAGATCAAATAGAAATCCGGGTAGATGCCAATGGAGCTTTTAGTCCTCAAGAAGCCATGAGCAAACTCAACATCCTTGCACAGTATGATCTTCATTCTATTGAACAGCCTATTAAACAAGGGCAACTAATAGAAATGAAACAATTATGTGAAATGACGCCACTACCTATAGCATTAGATGAAGAACTTATTGGCATTTTTAATGTAACAAATAAAGAGGAAATACTACAAATAGTGAAACCGCAATTTATTATTTTAAAGCCTAGCCTTGTTGGAGGTTTTAAAGGAACTGATGAATGGATAGAACTTGCAGAAAAATATGCTATCAAATGGTGGATTACAAGCGCTCTTGAAAGTAATATAGGGTTAAATGCAATTGCACAGTATGCCTATTTGAAAGGAGTAACATTGCCACAAGGACTAGGAACAGGAAGTCTTTATACAAATAATTTTGAATGCCCGTTAAAGGTGTCTTCGGGATATTTGAGTTACGAAAAAGATAAAAAATGGAACGTTAATATAATTTAAGCTAAATGTTTATAGAGCAAGCGTATAAAGGAACAACAGAGATTTGGAAGTATATACTAGGGGTTGTAAGTGTTTTTATTGGGTGGCAATTTATAGGAGCTATACCCTTAGTGATAGCTCTATTTTTGAAGGCTGATAGTATGACATCCATCCCTACAGATATTGGTGGAATGGTTGACATAATAGGTGCAAATCTTTTTTTAGTTTTATTAATTATTTCGTTTTTAGGAGGTTTGATTGCACTGTTGTTTTGGACCAAGTTTATTCATAACTTATCTATTAAAAGCCTTACAACTACAAGAAATAAAGTAGATTATAATCGTATTGGTTTTGGCTTTGCGATTGTAATAGCCATCAATTTAACGATTTTTGCATTAGGTTATTATCTTACTCCTCAAGACTACGAATGGAATTTTAATGCAACCAATTTTTTCATTTTAGCACTCATAGGTATTTTTCTATTGCCTATTCAAACTAGTTTTGAAGAATACTTCCTAAGAGGATATATGATGCAGGGTTTGGGAGTATTAGCGAAGAACCGTTGGGTACCCCTTTTTGTCACTTCTATTTTTTTTGGTCTTTTGCATGCTTTTAATCCAGAAGTAGAGAAGTTAGGATACATTGTAATGGTCTATTATATAGGAACCGGATTCTTATTAGGGATTATGACTTTAATGGATGATGGTTTGGAATTAGCTTTAGGATACCATGCTGGTAACAATATTCTAGCAGCATTATTAGTTACATCAGATTGGACTGCCTTACAAACAGATTCTTTATTCATAGACGTTTCAGACCCTAAGGTAGGTTTGGAAATACTAACTCCATTAGTACTTTATGCCGTAATATTGTTTATTATGGGTAAGAAATACAAATGGAGCGGATGGATAAATAAGTTATTTGGCAAAGTAGAAGAACCAGCAAAATAGCTTGTAGAAGATATTTCTAAATGTGCAGAATAAGAACTTTTGTTGGTATGAAAACAAAGAGTGTGAGTCTTATGCAAGCTTATAATCTCAAGAAGTATCTGTTATGTTTTTGTTCAAATGACTTTGATTTCAAGGTACCTCTTTGGCTAGGTTGAACGCTACAAATAAAGTTCTAATAACAACTACAAATAAAAGTGGTTCAGGTACGCTCATTTCTTCCGGATATCTCTTCTAGATAAAATGACAATCTAAAACTAAATACTTACAGGAAAGCAATTGTATGATCCTTATATGATTACTTGCTAATATAATGAATCACTATATGGCCAGCTTATTTTTTATTCTTGGGTGCGACGCATAAATTTAATTTGCAGAAGATTTTTTTTACAAATGTTTTAGGGGAATTATATGAATTTTACTACGTATGGTAAATGAGTGTTTTTTATTTTGTAAATTTTTGAAGGAATGGAAAAGAGTAAAATGAATATAGCCAGACATAAAATCAAAGAAATAATCCAAACCGGAAGAGATGTTCTAAACCTTTCTAATTTTGATATTGCTGACGAGGATCTTCATGAGTTATATCCACAGATTCAACAAATTTCAAATTTGAGAATACTAGATTTAAATGGTAATAAATTAACCTCAATACCAAAATTCTTAGTTACCTTCCAACATCTTGAAATATTATACCTCGACACAAATCAACTTACTCACATTCCTGAATTCATTTCAGAAATGACTAACCTTAGAAGACTTTTTTTATTTGACAATAAATTAAAAAATCTTCCTAACGGTCTTGGAAAGCTTTCAAACCTAAATAGTCTTGGACTGGGAACAAATCAATTGAGTTACATTCCAGAGTCAATTGGAGATTTATACCATCTTGAATTTCTTTTTTTAGATTTCAATCAATTAACCTATCTCCCAGAATCTATCAATGCGCTTTCAAATCTTGAAGTATTGTATTTAAATGATAATTTATTGACAGATTTTTCTATTTCAGAAGAGCGTTTGTTGAAACTAAATACACTTACCCTGCAGAACAACCTATTTTCTTTAGAAACTAAAAGTCAAATGGGTAATATTTAGATGAGCATCCTTTTATTGAAAAAGTAGCGATTTCTCTTTGGGTCTAAATTAATCCTGTTTTGTTTAAAATAATGCATACAAATGCCACTTTTTAAGAGCATAACTTTTATTCTGCACTAAACAATATTGTTGCTTTATTAAAATCTGAGGCAGCATTAATTACTTTTCTAAAGTCTTCATAGTTTTCTTTAGGAAATTTATTTACGGCATAAATTTCTTCAATAGTTATATGAATGGTATTTGTTACTATTTCATAATTTGATTTAAAACTACATAATAGATTTTCTTCTTTTAGCAATTTTTCATTAATTACAAGGCTTTCTAAGCCTTCTGGAGTATACCCCTCAGGAATAGCAACTTTAATGCTATAATTATATTTGTTTGGATACTGCATTTCTATAGGGTTCACTCGTTCTTTTTCCTGATAAAGCTCACTTTGCGTACCAATCACTTTACCAACTTCAAAAATATAACTATCACCTGCCTCTTCTAATAAAGCTCCAGAAGTGATGGTGCTATTAACAACAAATGGAACGTTGTACTCTTCCTGATATAATTTTTCATTAAGCAGTTCATAATTTTGAACTGTTTTGTTTTCAATTCCTGAGGCCGTAAGATAATCATCAAAATCTTTCCGGTCTTGAGGAGAACTAAAGGTAACAAATGAGCGATTTGAAGTTGCCCAATGACCATAATATTCCTGATGCTGCATAATTTCTGCCGATTCCATTTCCTCATCAAAAGAAATATCAATATTCCTTACAATTCTACTGAAATTAGCATCCGCCTGTGTAATTTCTGCAAAGTAAAACTCCAAATCTTTATTTACATAAACAGCCTGGTTTCCAAGAAGGTAAAACGGGGCTTCTCCAATGCGATAATCTATTCTGTCTGGTGCAATATATTGCTGTTCATTAGGTAAGTAAATTAAAAACTCTCTAATAGTTTGTGGATTAAAAAATTCTGGATCAAATTTTTGTTGAAAACGATTTGCACTTATCACTACTTCATATTCAATATTCATAGCTTTTAGAAAGTGCGCATATACTTTTGCAATTCCAAAATCACTTGCAGAACGGTTTTCTAAAATATAATCAACTTCAGAAAGCTGTTGATTATTGTTCTTTACAATGGTAAAGTTTGTTTTAATATAATTATCTAATAAAGCCGCTTTTTGATATGAAGAGAGCTCATTATTCTTTACTACCTTTTCTTCAACTTCTTTGAATACCTGCTCATTCACTTGAGAAGGAAATAATCCTCCAGAAATATTATTTATTACATTAATCCATAACTGTTCTTGCGTAACTTTTACACCCTTACCAAAACACTGGTAGGCAATTCTAACTTTATTTGCATCTGGTGTAGCGTATTCCTCTTCAATCATTGCCGGTAAATTAGTAACCGTAATTTTCTGGGCTTTCCGATTGGAGACTATCAAATTTATAAATTCTTTTGAGGTACCATACGCTTTTGCTTTTCCCGTTAAATCCCCAGTGATAAACAAAAATTCCGAAAAACGAACAGGATAGTCTTTTTGTAAGGTCTCCATACCAAATGGATAAGCCTCCTTTTCTACTGTATAGAGTACTTCAATATCTGAACCTTTTTCAACACCTTCAATGGCAAAAATTTTAAAATCTCCATATGCTTCTACATTTTGTACTTCTTTGATGTTTTTCTCATCTAAAAGGCGCACTGTTCCGTTTGGACTGATGGTTCTTGCTTTAATTTCCTTAAGCTCCTTTACACCGTACATAGGAATGTATACTTTGTTGTGTTGTTGAATACCTTTTTCGTCATTTACCTTTACCAAAGTATGTGTGGTTTCATACTGCTTTCCATTAGCTCCGGAAGGCGTAAATTCTACGATTAATTTTTCTATGATTCCAACAGAAGATTCCTTTTCTTCCTCATTAGTAAGCTTTACAACTTCAGGTTTTGAATTCCAATCATACCCTTTATAATACTGAGAAAAAGTAACTGTAGGTGAGATTAGTAAAATTAGAATAAATAGCTTTTTCATAGGTTTCTATACTTTTTTAAGGGTAATACTTTTTTTGTAAGCTTTAACGAGACTGTTAATGAATAAGTTCCAATTTGAAAAACCATTTTTATCAATCACCAGCGTATTTACATAAATACGCTTTTTCATTCTAACTTGATTTTGTTCTAGTTGATACGATATTTCATATCCGTAACTAGGAGATTCAAATGCAAGTTTCTCTGGAAGTTTCAATGCCTGATAGCCTTCCGGAATCTGAAATATTGTTTCAAATATTTTTTCAAAGTGATAATCAATTTTCTTAGCGTAAAGTTGCTTTTCTACGTCAATATCAGACTCAGAAAGAGATCTGTCCAAATTCATATTCAAGAAAATTTTCCCTGCAATATTCTTGACATAATTATTTAAAGTAAGGTCAAAAGATAATTCTATAGGATTTGTACGATCTTCCAGATCACTTAATAAAATATTGTTGTAAGCACTTTTATTATTGCCTAATTTTAATGTGTTATTGAGATACTCCTCATTAGATTTTGAATCTTTTTTATACGTATACTCATTTATAAACTCTACCTTTTCATATCCAGTTAAGGTGCGCTTTTGATGGGCTTTTAAAAAATCCTCCTTCAAATAAAGCTTAGTTTTTATGTGGCTGACACTCATTTTGGTATTAGAGACAGGTACTTTTTTGATGATATAACTAGTGTCATCAATACCAATAAGTGCTTCTTTACTTTGTGTAAAAGCACTTGCCATTCCATAGGGCACATAACTATCTGTAGCATCTAGAAAAATAGTATCCTTTTCAATTATTGCAGCAGTAATCATATGATTGTCAACAATAGGTGTAGGTACTTCTTGATAGGAATAAGGACGATCTCTTGTGCCAATCCAGGCATGATAGGCTTCAATTCCTGCATAATTAAGCATTTCATACAGCAAGTTAGCCATATCCTTGCAATCTCCATAACGTTTGGTGCAAACAGTTTCTGCATTGCGAGGAATAAATCCTCCTAAACCATCTTCAAAAGCTACATAAGTAATATTATCTTGTACCCAATTAAATATGGCCTTAGCCTTATCAGATTTCTTGTCGTAGGTCTTTGTAAGCGCATCTGTGATTTTATAGACTGTTTTAAGTTCTTCTTTGCTAATTTGTTTAATCAAAGAACGGTACCAACTATACAAATCAGCAGAATTGTTTAAAACAGAAACTTTACCACGTTTACTATCGTAATTTTTAATATACAAGATTACATGAGGAATGTAATAAGCAGGGGATAGGCTTTTTTCCTCTTTCCTAAAGTCTTTAATATTTTGAGCATACCAACTATAAATATAACTATCAGAGGTTTCTTCTTTCTCAAAAATAATATTGTATTTTTCTAAATGAAAAGCTTTATACCCAACTTCCACATTTTTAGGGAACTCTATTTTTAGACTGGCTTTTTTAGTAGGTACATAAGATCCAAAACGAAAAGAGCCTAAAAAATGTGGATCCATAATTTTTTCGGTATAATTTAAAGTAGTTTCTGCACCCCTAGTGACTCCAGGAAAAACAAAATTTTTAGATTGTTGATCGCTAAAAAATATCCCATTATCAAACTGATGTTTGGTTTCAATATGGTCAACTTTTATTTTTTGCCCGGTTTCAGGCAGTACAGTATATGCTTCAATGGATTCAATAGCTGAGAAACTGTCAAAATGAATAAACTCATTTGCATAAAAGAGCTTATTGCCAGTAAGATACTTTCCTTTTTCATGTACATTTTTTACGATAGAAAAACGATCATTCTTTAAATTAACCTTTATTTCTTCAGCTCGATTTAAAAAAATAAAGTCATTAGAAGCTTCCTGTGAATAGAACGCAAATGGAAGTAGGAATAAAATAGCATAAAAGACTCGCATTATTTTGGGTTTAAATTCAAATATATACCATACAATTTGCATATTCAACATCTTAAGAAAGTTTATGAATAAAATTTGAGCTATTTTTTTTTAGCCGATTCTTATTCGTTAATTTTACCAATATTTATGCCAAATTATGACACCAACATATAAGAATATACATTTAAAATTCAAATGGAACGGTTATCACTTTAACAGAGAAGAACTTAATGAAATTGCCTATAGTTTAATAAAGGAAGGTGAGCCCTATGAACAGTCGGTAGGTGATTTTTTAATAGATTGGCTAAATGATAAAGATTACATTGATGTCAAAACTTCTGGATCTACAGGTAAACCCAAACTAGTTCGTTTAAAGAAGCAGTATATGGTAAATTCTGCAATTGCAACCGGTGACTTTTTTAATGTTTCGGTAGGTGATCGTGCTTTACACTGCCTACCAGCAGAGTATATAGCAGGAAAAATGATGCTAATTCGTGCATTGATTTTAGGTTTAGATGTAGATTTTGTGGCTCCATCTTTACATCCTTTATCCTACAGTAACAAGGAATATGATTTTTGTGCTTTAATACCTTTACAATTGCAAAATTCTTTGCCTTACTTGCATCTTGTTAAAACTATTATTGTAGGAGGAGCTTCCGTATCCAATGAGTTGCTTGAGTCCATACAGGATAAGGAGACCATTATTTATGAAACCTATGGGATGACCGAAACGGTAACCCATATTGCAGCTAAGAGGCTCAATAATTTTTCTTCAGATAAGGCTAAAGAAGTCAAAACTTTTAAAACCTTACCCGATGTAACTGTAAATCAGGATAAGAGAAACTGTTTGGTGATTAATGCTCCTAATATTTCAGATGAAGCAATTGTAACGAATGATTTAGTAAACCTAGTTTCAGATCGTGAATTTGAGTGGATTGGTCGTTTTGATAATATTATTAACTCCGGAGGGGTAAAATTAATACCCGAGCAAATTGAAGCTAAGCTTGATAAGATTATAGAAAACAGATTTTTTGTTGCTGGCTTGCCAGATGAAAAATTAGGAAAAAAACTGGTGTTAATAGTAGAAGGAGATAATCTTGATAAAGAGGTGTTATCCAAAAAGGTTAATGAACTTTCTACTTTAGAAAAATTTGAAATCCCCAAAGAAATTATCTCGCTTTCCAAGTTTAAAGAAACTGAAAACGGAAAAATAAAAAGACAAAAGACACTAAAGAAATTAATGACTCACTCCTAAGTCATTTTCACGCATTCAAAAGAGCGTTTTACTCATTCTCACTTCTAATTGCAGTTAGTGAAGGTTACTTTTGGTTCAAATAACCATTAAAACCTGAGCATATGAAAACTGCATATTATACACTTATTTTATTATTTAGCTGCTGGAGCATTACTGCTCAAGACCTAAAAATAACAGGCACGGTTAGCGATGCTAGTGGACCACTGCCTGGAGCCAACATAGTTGTTCAAGGAACTACCAACGGAACTCAATCCGATTTTGATGGTAATTATACGCTAACGGTCTCGAAAAGAGACATTCTAGTTTTTTCTTATGTGGGATATAAAACACAGAAACGAAAAGTAAAAAAAGCAGGGGTTATTAATGTAAAGTTGGAAGAGGATAGTAAATCTTTGGATGAAATTGTAATTATTGGTTACGGTACGCAAAAACGTAGAGATGCAACGGGCTCTGTTGGCCTTATTGCCTCCAAAAAATTTAATCAAAGTGCAATAGTATCTCCACAAAGACTGTATACCAGTGTAATTAGTAATGATGTTGATAATAATTCAAAAAATCGTCAAAGTCAAACTTCTAAAGCAGCTAAAAAAGAAAAACTCTACATTGTAGACGGAGTGATGATTGATCCTGCTTTTGTTGGTCTTATAAAAGACATGCCTAAAAAAAACATTAAGGAAACAAAAGTCTTAAAGAAAAAAGAGGCGACTTCTTTTTATGGCGAGCAAGCAGTAAATGGTTGCATCGTTATCACTACCAAGAAAGGTAATTATAGAATTGAAAATGAGGAAGCCTATGCAAGAATCCTTGAAAATAAATTCAAACATACGGCTTTAGCACCGTTATCTACGTTCTCTATTGATGTTGACAAAGCTGGCTATAGTAATTTAAGAAGACTCATCAATAACGGAGAATCCATTCCCTTTGATGCAGTAAAGATTGAAGAAATGGTTAATTATTTTGATTATGAGTATCCACAACCAAAAGGCAAACATCCTTTTGCCATTCAAACAGACCTTGCCATTACTCCTTGGAACCCAGACACGCAATTAGTACGTATAGGCTTGCAGGGTAAGAAGTTTGAAAATAAAGATTTACCACCGTCTAACCTTGTTTTTCTTATAGATGTTTCTGGTTCAATGGGTTCAGCTAACAAACTTCCATTACTGAAAGCTGCCTTTAAATTATTGGCAAACCAATTACGTGAGCAAGACCGGGTATCAATAGTAGTTTATGCAGGAGCGGCGGGAGTAGTTCTTGAACCAACTTCTGGTACAAATAAGAAAGTTATATTGGAAGCACTAGAGCAATTAGAAGCGGGAGGCTCTACGGCTGGTGGTGAAGGTATAGAATTAGCCTATGATATTGCGGTAAAGAATTTTAGAAAAAATGGAAATAACAGAGTTATTTTGGCTACAGACGGAGATTTTAATGTAGGTGCATCTAGTGATCAAGCCATGGAAACCTTAATAGAAGAAAAAAGAAAATCGGGAGTGTTTTTATCAGTTCTAGGTTTTGGAATGGGAAATTATAAAGATTCAAAATTAGAAACGCTGGCTGATAAAGGAAATGGAAACCATGCTTATATAGATACCATGCAGGAAGCGCAGCTTATTTTTGGAAAAGAGTTTGGAGGTACCTTGTTTACGATTGCAAAAGATGTGAAAATTCAAGTAGAATTTAATCCAGCTTTGGTAAAAGGGTATAGGCTTATAGGCTATGAAAACCGACTTTTAAATGATGAAGATTTTATAGATGATACAAAAGACGCAGGAGAATTGGGTAGTGGCCATTCTGTAACCGCACTTTATGAGATTATTCCGGTGGGTGTAAAAAGTGAATACCTTAAACCCGTTAAAGATTTGAAGTATAGCAAGATGCTCAATTCAGGTTCTTCTAAAGAATTAATGACGGTGAAATTCAGGTATAAAAAACCAGATGGCGATAAAAGTATTGAGATGACGCATATACTTAAAAATGAAGTGAAAGAAATGAGTAATGATTTTAGTTTTGCTGCAGCCGTTAGTTTATTTGGGATGCATCTTAGAAAATCAGCTTTTCTTAACAAAGCACCAGCAGATATGATTATTAGACTTGCAGATTCTGCCAGAAAGGAAGATAAAGAAGGATATCGTGCAGAGTTTATAAGATTGGTGAAAGCTTCAAATAAATTATAAGTGTAGTTTGGTTGGTTAGCTCTATTGAGCGGGAAAGAGGCGTCTTTGGACGTCTCTTTCTTTTAATAACATAAAAGAGTATCTTATTATTTAGTAATTTTAGCCAAATCAATTACAACACTACAATGAAATTTATTTACTTTCTATCTTTCACAATTACATTATTTGTTACCCAAATCCATGCACAAACCATCTTTACAGAAAAACAACGTGCAGTAATAATTGATACGATTTTAGAAGAGCGATTTAACAAGTTATTACCACAATTGATGGATAGTACGGGTTTTGATATGTGGGTTGTTATTTCAAGAGAGTATAATGAAGACCCGGTGTTGCGAACTATGCTTCCAGCTACTTGGTTAAATGCACGTAGACGCACAATTTTGGTTTTTTATAGAGACAAATCAAAAAACACCATTGAGAAACTTGCAGTAGCCAGATATAGTGTGGGCAAAAGCATTATATCTGCATGGGATAAAGAAAAAGAACCAGATCAATGGAAAAGACTTGTACAGTTAATTGAAGAACGCAATCCTCAAAAAATAGGCCTCAACTATTCTACCAATTTCAATATTGCAGACGGTTTAGTGAAAACAGATTATGAAGAATTCATTGAATATCTTCCCAAGAAGTATCAAAAGCGAATAACTTCTGCAGAAAAATTAGCCATTGGATGGATAGAAACTCGTACGCCTCGTGAGATGGTTATTTATAATCAATTGGTTACCATAACCCATAACATTATTGCTGAAGCCTTCTCTGAAAAGGTAATTACACCAGGAATTACAACTACGACTGATGTAGAGTGGTGGATGCGCCAAAAAGTTACAGATTTGGGGCTGGAAACTTGGTTTCATCCAACGGTAGATGTGCAAAGAACTAGCGAAAAACTGGTAGGACATTTATATTCCTTCTCGGGGCGTCCAGATGATTTGATTATACAACCGGGAGACCTTCTACATTGTGACTTTGGAATAACGTATCTAAGACTTAATACAGATTGTCAAGAACTAGCTTATGTGCTTAAACCTAATGAGAAAACGGTACCTGACTTTCTTCAGAAAGCACTTGCTAAAGGCAATCAACTACAGGACATTCTAACGGGCAACTTTAAAACAGGAGCAAGCGGTAATGAGATTTTATTAAAATCATTACAAGATGCAAAGAAGAAGGGTTTACGTCCTTCAATTTATACACATCCATTAGGAAGCTATGGGCATTCTTCTGGACCAACAATAGGTATGTGGGACTCACAAAATGGGGTGCCTGTAAATGGAGATTACTTGTTATTACCCAATACTGTTTATGCCATTGAATTAAATACTAAAATCTATTTAGAAGAATGGAAAAGAGACATACGAATAATGTTGGAAGAAGCCGGATTTTATGGAGTAAATGGATTTAGATATGTAAATGGTAGACAAACTCATATACTAACCATTCCAAGAATTAAAGCCCATATAGGAAACTAATAAATAGGTAAATCGTATATTTTAAAAATTACTTTGAATGCAAAATTACCCATTTAAAGGTATTTTTACTTAAATAGTAGTTTCTTACCTTAGTGGTAAACAAACTACCCATGAAAAAAGCGGCATCTTTCAAGTCGTATATACTCTATTCCTCACTTGCAATTAGTACGGTATTGATGGTGTTTATATCCACTAAATTTGCCATTAACGATTTTGTAAGTCATCCTCAATTTGAGAATTTTATTCATTTTGACAGATGTATACAACTCATCCAAAATAAAGACAAAACAACCTTATTTAATGCGTTTTTTATTCTTGATTTTATCTGGGCACCACTGTTACTTATCAGTATGTATAAAATCATTATCAAACTAAACAAAGGCTTTCGCAATAGAAACGCACTGTTTTTTATCATTTTTTCCATTATTGCTTATGCTTTTGATGTAATGGAAAACACTCTTTATTTATTAAACAATTCAAAGTATCTTGAAAAGATAGTCTCATTTAAAAAGATCGCATATCTCCTTGCAGCCATAGTACTACTTTACAATTTGTATAAACGCTATGTGCATGATAAGAACAGAAATATTTATTTTTTTCTAAAAACTTCTTTCCTGAGTATACTTATCATTTTGGTAATTACCGTACTTATTACAATGGTAGATCAAGGTGGAACCATTTTGGTAGAGTTAATATCTACTTGGCATCAAGTATTACTAACATTCTTTCTTTTGAATTTTTTAGTAGTGATAATTTCACATTACCCTATTTATATGCAGATTTGGAATGTTTTGGATAAACCATTCGCGCCTGATGGTCTTAGGCTAGTGATGTCTAAGCTAAATAGAGTGATATTAGGTTTTGGGATTATCTATTTTATTCCTCAAGGCGATAAAGAATATGATCCATTCATAACAAAGTTTCTTAGAAGAAGCTTGGGTATCTTGCTATACATGTCCATGTTTTACGTAGTTTTATTTACTTCAAATAAATATTTTGAATGGGATTATGACACTGCCAAACTAACCGGTTTTATAACCATTTTACTATTAATGTTTTTCTACTATATGGAAAAGCGAAAAGAGAGACATGATGATATATTGGATGGAAAAAAGGAAGGTGATAAATGGGAAAGTGCTAAACAATTAACCCGTTTGCTTAAATGGTATCCACAGGTACTACTCGCTGGACTATTAAGTGTAATATTAGCGACTATTATTTCTGCTATTTTTGAGTGGAATAGAACAACCATAATTGTAATTTTAACAGTACTATTTTTAAATACACTGAGTTACATTTATTTTAGACTCTCTAGATCCTATTTACGCTATATTTTTTATTCTGAAGCACTGCAGTCATCTAATCCTCATCTCATTGATGAAAAAGTACTTAAATATTTTAGTAATTCTAATAAAGCATCATATCCTTTTTTTAGCGATTTGATTTTTAGAACAGGACAATTCTTAGCTTATTTAAGTGATAACAGAAAATACCTGCGCTTTATGAGAGTGGGAGGTTTATTATCTTTATTATTTATATTTTTTATCAATTTAATTCCACTTTACGGTTTTGTCTTTAACCCATTAAATGTTATCCTACTCTATATTATTTTTTATTATTCGGTAATTATTATTTTGCTAAAACACTTATTGTTTTACAACAAAACTGTTGTAACAGATACAACAAATACTCCGTTCTCCTCTTTTCTAAGTTTTCAACCAATTTTCAAATACCTTTTTCCTATTCTTATGGTAGTTTTGGTTGGATGGGGATTTTACAGCACTTCAGTAGGTAATGATTTACATACGCTAACACTAATTCCAGAGAATCAAGATGCTTCAATACCTTTAAAAAACACAAACGATCCTTCTTTAATAAATATAAAAACTTTTGTTGAGCAGTATGACCCTATAATTAGAAATGATACGGTGAATACTTTTTTTGTCGCTTCTTATGGCGGAGGATTAAAGGCTAACCTATGGAATCTACTTGTCTTGAATGAATTGAATAGAGACTCTAATTTTTTTAAAAATACTTTGTGCTTTTCTGGAGTATCTGGAGGAGCATTAGGCATAGGCAATTATCTCAGAATCCATGATCATTACGCAACCTTTGAAGAACGCAATATTGCAAATATTAGAGTGGGAGAATCCAATTTATTGTCCACAGAAATTGCGTATTTATTAGGAGCCGATTTGTTCAGAAGGTATATTCCTATAGATAATTTGTTTTCAGATAGAGGTAGATCTTATTATTCAATGAAGCAGCATGCATTACATACCGGAGATCTTGGTGGCTTTAATACAATTTCTTTTAGATCAAAATGGTCAGAACTTTTTAGAAAGGAGAACTATTTTCCTGCGGTAATTATTAATGCTACTTCTACTAAAGGTAAGCAAGGTGTATCTCTTTCAATTTTCACAAAAGATACCGTTGTACCCGCTGCAGATGATATTTTATTGTTTGAAGATAGAAAAAGACAGGAGTCACTAAGTTATTACGGAGCGCTATCTACCTCAAATCGTTTTCCATTTCTTAGTCCTGCGGCTAAAATTGAAGGTAAAGGTTATTATTTAGATGGTGGATATTTTGAAAACTCAGGTTTGCTAAGTGCAGGAGAATTCAGAGATTATATATTGCCAAACCTTAAAGAAAAAAAGAAGCTAGATTCTGTTTTGATAAACCCAATATTCGTAAATATTATAAATTCTAAAGATTATTATGCTCTAAGAAAAATTAAAGAATGGGGGGTGGAGTTAAATCCAGAAAACGGACTCACCTCTGGAGAACTTTCAGCTATATTGAGTACCCTGATTTCTACTGAGAAATTACCCAGGTATGTAACCGAATCCATTATTGGGGAGGGAGAAGAGGGCGTAGAAAAGATATTTATGCCTCATAAACTTGATTATAAGTATGTCACAAAGATTTTGGGTGGTGAACCTAAAAATCCGCTAAAACTTATTGAACATCTAGAGATTCATAATAAAACAATAGATAAGGCTTTAGAAAGTTATCATCATTATAATTTAAATGATTGGGGTATAGTAACCCCACCATTATCTCGCTTATTAGGAGAGGTGGCTGTTAAGTATCAAGAAGCAATGATAAACAAACACCCTGCTGTAATGAAGCAAATAGCCAAATTGAAAAGTCATGTTAGACCTGAATAACTCCTAGGTTAAACGGTTTTTCTATAGGTGCATGATTTGCCGCCTCAATACCAATTGAAATCCATTTTCTGGTATCTAAAGGATTTATAACTCCATCCGTCCATAATCTTGCGGCAGCATAATAGGGTGAAGTTTGAACATCATATTTTGATTTGATTTTATCAAATAGTTCTTTTTCTTTTTCTGGAGTAATTTTTTCTCCTTTCTTTTTTAATGAGGCGGTTTCTATTTGCAGTAATACCTTAGCTGCCTGTGCACCACCCATTACAGCTAATTCTGCACTTGGCCAAGCAAATATGAGTCTAGGATCATACGCCTTACCACACATGGCATAATTACCTGCACCATAACTGTTACCAATAATGACTGTAAATTTTGGCACTACCGAATTACTTACTGCATTTACCATTTTGGCTCCATCTTTAATAATACCACCATGTTCTGATTTACTTCCAACCATAAATCCGGTAACATCCTGAAGAAAGACTAAGGGTATTTTTTTCTGATTACAATTTGCTATAAAACGAGTTGCTTTATCTGCAGAATCTGAATAAATGACTCCACCAAATTGCATTTCTCCTTTTTTAGTTTTCACCACCTTTCTTTGATTTGCAACAATACCCACTGCCCAACCGTCAATACGTGCATAAGCTGTAATAATAGACTGTCCATATCCTGCTTTGTACTCATCAAATTCAGAGGCATCTACCAACCTTTTAATAATCTCATACATATCGTATTGATCACTTCTAGACTTTGGAAGAATACCAAACAATTCTTCTGGATTCTCCGCAGGTTTAGAAGTTTTTATTCTATTGTATCCTGCTTTGGTGAAATCTCCTGTTTTTTCCAAGATATTTTTAATGGTATCAAGGGCATCTTTATCATCCTTAGCCTTATAATCTGTAACACCGCTAATTTCACAATGGGTAGTTGCTCCTCCAAGAGTCTCATTGTCAATAGTCTCTCCAATAGCAGCTTTAACCAGATAACTCCCAGCTAGAAAAATACTTCCTGTTTTATCAACAATTAAGGCTTCATCACTCATAATGGGTAAGTAAGCACCACCGGCTACGCAACTCCCCATCACCGCTGCTATTTGAATAATCCCCATACTACTCATTACTGCATTATTACGAAATATCCTTCCAAAGTGTTCTTTATCAGGAAAAATTTCATCTTGCATAGGCAGGTAAACCCCCGCACTATCTACTAGGTATATGATAGGTAAGCGATTTTCAATTGCAATTTCCTGTGCTCTTAGATTTTTTTTACCGGTTATAGGAAACCATGCACCAGCCTTCACTGTAGCATCATTTGCAACAACTACGCATTGTTTTCCGCTTATAAATCCTATTTTAATTACGACTCCTCCAGAAGGGCATCCCCCATGTTCTTGATACATATTATCTCCTGCAAAAGCTCCAATTTCTACACTGGGAGCTTTCGCATCTAGCAAATAATTAACACGTTCTCTGGCAGACATTTTACCAGTTGCATGCAGCTTGGCCAATCTTTTTTCTCCACCTCCTAAATAAACCTTAGCGAGGCGTTTTTTTAAATCTGAAAGAAGTAGTTTATTATGATCTTCGTTTTTATTGAAGTTGATATCCATTGTCTATTGCAAATTTGTGCTAAATTACGAAATCGAAATAATTACTTTCCCTTAATATTTCCCTAAATTGTGCGATATTTGAATGAAAATCTTAAATAAAAACTATGGGAATGAATAAAAACACCGTGCTTGGGTATGCAACTTTAATTATGATTATAATGGGTCTTATTTTAATTGCTTTAGGCGTTTTTAAATACAGTGAAGTTTCTGGAATAGGTTTTGGAACCGTAGGAGTTGGTTTTTTTGCAATTGCATGGGTTTTTAATGCGCTCAAAGGACGGGTTTAATTCACAATAATATAGATTTAATTATAAAAATATGTCAGACGATAAGAAAGTCATCTTTTCGATGAATAAGGTTTCAAAAACCTTTCAAAGTACCAATAAACAAGTTTTAAAGGATATATACCTGAGTTTTTTTTATGGCGCGAAAATAGGAATATTAGGTCTTAATGGGTCTGGAAAATCTACACTGTTAAAAATTATAGCAGGTATAGAAAAGAATTTTCAGGGAGATGTGGTATTTGCACCTGGCTACTCAGTTGGGTATTTAGAACAAGAGCCTGTTTTAGATGATGATAAGACAGTTATTGAAATAGTAAAAGAGGGTGTTGCTGAGGTAGTAGCTGTTCTAGATGAGTATAATAAGATAAATGATATGTTTGGTTTGCCTGAGGTGTATGAAGATGCAGATAAAATGCAAAAACTAATGGACCGGCAAGCAGAATTACAAGATAAAATTGATGCGACTAATGCCTGGGAATTAGATACTAAACTTGAAATTGCAATGGACGCACTGCGTACTCCTGAACCAGAGACTCCTATTAAAAATCTATCTGGTGGTGAAAGAAGAAGAGTTGCTTTATGCCGTTTGTTATTGAAACAACCAGATGTATTACTTTTAGATGAACCTACTAACCATTTAGATGCAGAATCTGTTTTATGGCTAGAACAGCATTTACAACAATATAGTGGAACTGTAATTGCTGTAACCCATGATCGCTATTTTTTAGATAATGTTGCTGGCTGGATTCTGGAACTGGATAGAGGAGAAGGAATACCATGGAAAGGAAATTATTCTTCTTGGCTTGATCAAAAAGCCAAAAGATTAGAACAACAAGAAAAACAAGCAAGTAAGCGAAGAAAAACATTAGAAAGAGAACTTGAATGGGTTCGCATGGCACCCAAGGGAAGACAGGCAAAGCAAAAAGCTCGTTTAAACAATTATGACAAATTGCTAAATGAAGATCAGAAGCAATTAGACGAGAAATTAGAAATATATATTCCTAACGGACCTCGATTGGGTACTAATGTCATAGAAGCAAAAGGTGTTTCAAAAGCATTTGGTGACAAATTATTATATGAAGATCTAAATTTCAATTTACCACAAAATGGTATCGTGGGTATTATTGGACCTAATGGCGCTGGAAAAACCACTATTTTTAGAATGATCATGGGAGAAGAAAAACCAGACAAAGGTATTTTTGAAGTAGGTGAAACGGTCCAAATTGCTTATGTGGATCAAACACATAAAAATATTGATCCTGAAAAATCAATTTGGGAAAATTTCTGCGATGGTCAAGAACTAATTATGATGGGAGGTAGACAAGTAAATTCACGTGCCTATCTAAGTAGATTTAATTTTTCAGGAAGTGAGCAGAACAAGAAAGTGGCTACACTATCTGGAGGTGAGCGTAATAGATTGCACCTTGCAATGACACTGAAGGAGGAAGGAAATGTGCTTTTACTGGATGAACCAACTAATGATCTTGATGTAAATACATTACGCGCACTAGAAGAGGGGTTAGAAAATTTTGCTGGCTGCGGAGTAGTGATTTCTCATGACCGGTGGTTCTTAGACAGAATTTGCACCCATATTTTGGCATTTGAAGGAGATTCACAGGTTTACTTTTTTGAAGGAAGTTTTTCTGATTATGAAGAGAACAAGAGAAAAAGATTAGGATCAGATGTGACTCCTAAAAGAATTAAATACAAAAAACTTATAAGAGATTAATAAACATAAAAAAGCCTAAACCTAATAGTATGTTTAGGCTTTTTTATGTTTATTAATTTGGATACCACTCTAACAATTTTACTTCTATATTTTTGTTTTTTGCGTTTACCAATGCTTTAAATTCTGAAACATCACTCATATCAGGCTTTCCCCTATAATGGTATGGATAAACAATGGTAGGCTTAAAATCTAGTACCGCATCTGCTGCTTGATAGATATCCATTGTGTAAGGTAAATTCATGCAGATAAAAGCAATATTAATATTCTGTAAAGCTCTCATTTCTGGGATATCTTCTGTATCACCACTTATATAAATTCTTTTATTTTTTATGGTCAATATATAGCCGTTGCCTCTTCCTTTAGGATGCCTGCTTGTGCTATCATCGGGTAAATTATACATAGGGATAGCTTCTATTTTTATGTCTTTAAAAAATGCACTATCTCCATTGTGGAGAATTTTACTTACCAATTTAAATTTTTCTGGAAGTTTATCGTTTACGGCTTCGGGAACAATAAATGTTGCTTTGGCAACATCTATACTTTCCAAAGTAGGTAAACTTAAATGATCTCCATGTATATCTGTAATAAGAATTAAATCTGCTTGTGGCTGGTTTTTAAACCTTTCCATTTTTCCATATGGGTCTACATAAATAGTAGTATTTGTAGTTTTAATAATAAAAGTCGCATGATTTATAGGGATAATTTCTAAATCATTGTCCGTAATATTTTTAGTTTCTTGAGCCATAATAAATCCAGATAGTAAGAATAAAAAGTATTTTATTTTTTTCATTTTTGTTTAAATATAGGTTAAATTGGCATTAATTATTACCACTTATCGAAAATTTACTCTTATTTATCCTTTGCACGGCGCATGGATTTTAATAAAATACATAAATTGCAAATCCAAATCTTTAAATCATTGAAAACGAATCTCTTCATAGTTTTATTTATACTGGCCTATTGTGGAGGTGTCTGTGCACAAGATTTATCTGAAAATGAAATGGCTAAAGCTAAAGACAGCATAAATAAGCTTCTTGACTTGGCATATGATGCAGATTTAGCTCTTGATATACAGAGCTGTATTGAATTATCTTCTAAAGCGATAGAACTGGCGACAAAAGTTGGAGATGAAAAATCAGTTTATCATGCATATAACACCATAGGTATTAATCATGAAAAGATTTCAGAATTTGATGATGCCGAATACAGTTATAAAAAAGCACTAAATATTGCATTAAAATTAAAAAATGATACTTTAAAAGCATGGTCTTATAATAATTTGGGAAATGTATACTCCGATGGATATAAGAAAATTGATTCTGGTCTTGAATATTATGAGAAAGCACTTAAGCTAGCAAAAAAAATTAAAGATACATTTGAAATATCAATACCTGTTATCAACATAGGATGGACCTATATTGATAATAAAGAGTATGAGAAAGCATTACCTTATTTAGAAGAAGGATATAAATATGCATATGATGTAAAAAATGGGGATGCAAGTGCAAAAGTGCATACCAATTATCTTCTTGCTCGTTATTATCGTAGCAAAAAACAATATAGTAAATCTTATAATTATCTTCAGAAAGCTATAGAAATTGCCAAACAGAAATCAATGGTTGTGGAGTTGGCAGATATTTATAAAGAAGCAACAGCACTTTATGAAGATCAAGGATTAATTAGCAAGGCTTTTTCTGCTCTTAAAGAATATCTTGGTTATAAAGCACTTTTAACAAAAAAAGAACGCGTCAAACAAATGCAAATTGCCAGAGCACAATTTCATTACGAGGAGAATTTGAGAAATGTAAAAAAATTAGAAAAGGAAAGGCAATTACAGGAGACTATTGCCAAACGATCTAGAATTATAACACTTATCTCTGTTTTAGTAGTGATTATTCTATTCATTTTGCTTTTAGCACTGTATAAGAATTATATGGATAAGAACAAATTGAGTAGTATTTTGCAAACTCAGAATGATACTCTTGAAAAAGCTAAACAAGAAGCAGAAAAACTATCACAATTAAAAACACAATTCATTTCTACAGTAAGTCATGAACTTAGAACACCTCTTTATGGGGTAGTGGGACTCACATCGCTATTATTAGAAGAATCTAACCTCTCCAAAAAAGAACATCAATATTTAAACTCCCTAAAATTTTCTGGAGATTATTTACTAAACTTAATTAACGATGTACTTCAACTAAGTAAAATTGAATCTAATAAGCTTAAGTTAGAAGAAACTGATTTTAGCATTAATACGCTTTTCAACAACATTGTTAATTCCTTTGAATATCAATTAGAACAAACCAAGATCAAAATTCATGTGATTATTGATGAGAGTATTCCAGAAACGCTTAAGGGTGATATGGTACGCCTCTCTCAAATTTTAATTAATCTAATAGGAAATTCTATAAAATTTACGCCAAAAGGAGATATATGGTTTAGAGCTATCAATGCTTCAGAACCATCAGCAAAGGAAAAATTGATAATACGCTTTGAAGTTGAAGATAATGGAATAGGGATTCCAAAAGAAAAACAAAAAGAGATTTTTGAGAATTTTTCACAAGTAGATAGAGATCATATTGATTTTCAAGGAACTGGATTGGGGCTTTCAATTGTAAAGAAATTGGTGAATTTGTTTGGAGCGGAGATAGAGTTAGTGAGTGAACGAGGTAAAGGTTCTAAGTTTAGCTTTGCGATTGCATTCAAAAGAGGAAACTCAGCAGATGTTCCAAAAATCAAAAAAATGGTAGAACAATCTTCTAGATCAAATAATAAAATTTTAATTGTAGAGGATAATAAGATTAATCAGATAGTAACTCAAAATATACTTAGTAAGCAAAATTTTGAAACAAGTATTGTAGATAATGGTTTGGATGCAATTGAAGCGGTTCGAAATAATAATTTTGATTTAGTTCTTATGGATCTTAATATGCCTCGAATGAATGGATTTGATGCAACAAAAAAGATAAGAGAGTTTAATAAAAAAATACCCATTATTGCATTAACTGCGGTCGCTATAGAAGAAATAAAAGCCAAAGTCTTTGAATCAGGGTTAACAGATATTATCAACAAGCCTTATGATAATCAAGAATTTTATATGGTAATCTTAAAAAATATAAAAAAAACCGAAGAAAGTTATACTAAAACGAACCCATAAAGTAGTATAATTTTGATTTTATAAATGATAGAATTTAGCTTTAATTTTTTGCCTTTCTATCCATAGTTAACCTTACTTCCAAGAAATTAATCACTTTATCGTCTAATTATCGATTTATTTTTTTTAGTCCATTTTAATGCTTAAAATTAACACGGTTATAGTTCATAAAGTTGAAAAGGTATTTAGTTACACTTCTGATCTTATCGGTTAGTTTTAATGTATTTCCACAAAATACATATACGTCCGAAAAGGATAGTATTTTGAAGTTTTTTGCGCAAGCAGAAAAACTTCAAAACTCGTATGCCCTAACAGAATCGGTGTTAATGGCTCAAAAAGTTATTCGCTTATCTCAAAGAGCAAATGATTCTTACCATCTCAGTTTAGCCCATAATTTACTGGGTATTAACTATGAAGAATTATCACATTACAAGGATGCACAGCAAAATTATGAGAAAGCCGTAGATTATGCTCGACTCATAGGAAACGATACTCTCATTGGAAGAGCTCAAAATAATTTAGGGAACATCTCTGTAGTTTATCACAAAGACTTTGTTAAAGGGAATAATTACTATTTAAAAGCACGGCAAATTGCGGTAAAGCATAAGGACACATCAGAAATACTAACCCCAACTATTAACCTAGCCTGGAATTATTTAGAATCAGGAGAATTAGACAAAGCTTTTAAAGAATTAGACCAAGCAAAAACGTATGTGAAGCAATTTGAAAGCGATCAGCAAAAGTTTTACGTTAATTTTCTTTTAGGTAATTACTACAAAATAAAAAAACAATATTCTTTAGCACTTAATTATTACGACAAGGCAGTTGCCTATGGAAAGCAATCAAATATGATAGATGAGGTTGCAGATGCTTATTTGGCTAAATCTGAGATATATAGTAGAATAGGAGAAACAGACAAATCTATTATAGCTCAGAAGAAGGGGCAAGAATTTAAGAATCAACTCGTAAAAAAAATAAAAGACAATTTACTTCTAGATAGAGTTATTGCTTCTAATGAATTAGGAAGACTTTCTTCGGATTCTTTAAAATTGGGTTCTCAAAACCTACAAAAAGTAAATCAACAATTAGCTTCTGAAAGCTTTTTTAGCACTTATTTTCATTGGTTCATTTATGCTTTTCTTTTAATAGCTTTTTCAATTATCTTATGGTTTTTATTGAATAAACACCAACAATCACAGAATAGGCTTACAGATATGCTGAAAACCCGAAATGAACATTTAAAGGCAGCCAAAGAAGAAGCAGAAAAGTTATCAAGACTTAAATCACAATTTATTTCTACAGTAAGTCATGAATTAAGAACTCCTTTGTACGGAGTAGTTGGATTAACATCTCTTTTATTAGAAGAAAACAATCTTTCCTCTCAAGAGAATCAATACCTGAAATCATTAAAATTTTCAGGAGACTATTTATTAAATTTAATTAATGATATTCTTAATCTTAGCAAAATAGAATCTAATAAGGTTTCTTTTGAAAAAACTCCCTTTAATATAAGGGATCTGGTTGAGGATGTTATTAACTCGTTTAAATTTCAGCTTGATAAAAAGAATAATAAAATTCATGTTTATATAGATAAAAAAATTCCTAATGTTCTTAAAGGGGACGATGTTCCGCTCTCACAAATTTTAATAAACTTAATAGGTAATGCTGTCAAATTTACTTCTTATGGAAATATCTGGATATTTCTCAAGCTTATTACAATAGAAGAAAACAAGGCATCTGTAAATTTTATTGTAAAAGATGATGGACCAGGAATTCCAAAAGAAAAACATGAAGAAATTTTCGAAAACTTTTCACAATTAGATCGAGAGAATAATGAATATCAAGGAACTGGCTTAGGATTATCTATTGTTAAGAAACTCATTGATTTAATGGATGGGGAAATAAAATTAACCAGTTCTGAAGGAGAAGGAGCTGCATTTAATTTCAATTTAAATTTTGAGATTGCCTCCGAAAGTGCGGGGCATTTGGCAAAGGAAAAAATTCTTGAAAAAAATGCAGTAAGTGGAAGTATTTTTGGTAAAGGATATAAAGTGTTAATCGTAGAAGATAATAAGATTAATCAAATTGTCACAAAGAACATTCTTCTAAGAGAAAACTTTGAATGCGAGGTTGTAGATAATGGGTTGACTGCTATTGAATATGTGAAAAGAAATAAGTACGATTTAATTTTAATGGATCTCAACATGCCTCTCATGAGTGGAATAGATGCCTCTATTAAAATTAGAGAGTTTGACCAAGAAACGCCCATTGTGGCACTCACTGCGGTTGAAATAGAAGATGTAAAAGAAGATATAGAAAGAGCAGAGATTAACGATATCATTAATAAGCCCTTTGACAAAAGTGAGTTTTATAAGATCATTCTAAGAAATATAAACAAGAATGAAGCTATTGCCTAATATGCACTTGATAATTTATTCTTTACACTTATTCATTGGTTCTGGTGATAAGGTTCTACTACAAAATAGTTTTTAAGTCACTCCCATTTAGAGGCTCTTCAAATAATCTGAAAGTGAAGGGTTAAAAGAAATAATTACTGTTTAGTTTAATTTATTGAAGTAATATTGTTGTAAATAGTCTTGTGAAGGGTTGAATTGGTTAGCTCTTTTTCAACACGACTCCTATTTTCCAGAAAAGAATGGTTTGAAAAATGGATGATAGACTTTATTACTTGATCTATTGCGATTCTAATAGGAGTAAGGTTCGTCTATAGTTCTTCATTTTTACTGCTTAATTCAATAGTATGTTTTTGTTATTACTTTGGTTTTTGCTGATAGCTAAATAACCTTTGTTGTTTAATTTTTTAATTGTGTGTTTTGCTGTGGGCTGTGTAATATTTATTTTAGTATAAATAAAGTTATTGGTTATTTTAGGTTTATACGCAATAATTTGGAGTAGTATAAAAAGGTGAGGGTCAAAATTCATAAATGTTTGGTCATACAACCATTGCACTTCTCTTATAAACTTATCGCTTCATCTTGTTAATCTAGAATCAAGATCCAGCTCGTTAAGGGAATTCAATATTACCATAACGAATTTATAGAAGTGTTTTTTTAAAAACTCAAATAGATTTTTAGTTCCAGAACAAATTTTTACTTTCTTAAATAATCTAGGATCAAATAGGAGATAAGTTTTCCACTCTGTTCAAGTTCTCTTTTATTTTCGGGATTAGGAGCCGCTTCACATATGTGCAGATATAACGCATTTTTTTGCTTACCGAATGTATACACAAGATTACGAACCTGATTTACATCAAACCCGGTCGGTGTCATGGCACTACTAGGAATATTTATAATGGAGTCACAGTCTACTTCAATCCCAAAAGGGCTACTGGTAATAAAGTCTTTTACTTTGTTGATTTGAAAAGCCATTCCTTTTGATTTTTTTATTTCAAGTTCTTCATAGGTATTAAATTGAATTCTTGATTTTTGATCAGCCATTTTTTTTAGCATTTCTTTAGAAAGAAAATCTTCATGAACCCCAAAGGCAAAATAATTCCCTAAAAACCCTTCATTATATGCATAAGAAAACCCATTACCGCTATGTCTACCCTCTAAAGGACGTAAATCTGTATGTGCATCAATGTTAACAGCATTAATAGGTTTATTAAGTGCTAATGCACAACCTTTAAGAATGCCGTAGCAATTATTATGTCCTCCACCAATAATAATAGGTTTTTTTCCTGAGGCAACAATAAGTCTTATATAATAGGTAACTTCTTTATCAATCTCCACAGTCAGACTCCTTGCTTTTTCAATAAATTCTTGATTTTTATGGAATGATTTATCAAAATCTTGTAACTCTTTAGTATAATCAAGATAACCTAACAGAAGTAGTTTTCCCGTTTTGGTGTATGAATTACTTTGTATATTGAGTAATGATTTCAAAGTAGCATCCCATGCAAATCTTGCTCCTGGTTTACCATAATTACCAAAAATGCCTATATCTTCTGGAACCCCCATAAGAACAAATTTTGATTTAGAAGCTAAAAGTTGTGCTTCTAGGTTGGAAGTATCATGTATATAACTAATTTTCTCACCCATTTTAACATCTGGCTTTCGGTGATCAATTATATGCTGAATTTCTTCTAATTTATAGGTTTTAAGCTTTTGATGCATGTATTTTAAAAATTGTAGATTTGAAAAAAAATAGAGATACGTAAATCTAAAAAACTAATTTCATACGTATATACATTAGGCGCATAAATTTGAAGCGTTAAACTAAATTTTATTATTATGACCGAATCTAAAAACAACAATGGATTAAAAGTAGTTGCAGTATTGCTAGGTGTAGTATTAATAGGTACTTTATTTTACACAGCAAGCCTCTATAAAGATAAAAAAGAGACTACTGCGCGGCTTATTGATGATAGGAATCTTGTTATTGAAGATTTAAATAATCTAAAATCCGATTACGACAGAGCAATTGAAGAAAGTGAAAGTACTAATCAAGAATTAGTAGAAGCTAGATCAAGAATAAATCAATACATTGACTCTGTTAAAACTATGAAAGCAGATATTTCTGCACTTTACAGATACAGAAAGCAAGTTAGACTATTGGAAAATGAAAGAAAATTTCTTTTGGCACAAAATGATTCTCTACGCAAATCAAATACTTTGATTGCAATGCAGCGAGATAGTACTATTGTTGCGTTACAAACACAAACGTTTGTAGCAGACTCACTTGTAGAGCAAAATACAAGTCTTGCGAAAGTAGTTGAACTAGGATCTGCACTTAATCTAGCAAAATTCTCAATAGATGCGGTAAAAGAGCGTTCTAGTGGTAAATTGGTTTCTACCACAAGAGCGAACAGAGCAGATAAAATAAAAATATGTTACACGGTTGCAGGAAACAAAATTGCAAATGCCGGAGATCGTCAATTCTATATTCAGGTAAAAGATCCTGCGGGTAATATTGTAGGGGAAAATTCAACAGCTTCACTAGAAGATGGTACTTCTGTGGTTTATAGTAAGGTTTCTAACTTCTTTTTCGAGAACACCCCATTAGATGTATGTGATTATGTTAATAAGCCGGGAGATGATTTTGCTAAAGGTAATTATGAGGTGGTAGTATATGACTCCGGACTCAATGAGTTAAGTAACTCCAAATTTGTACTAAAATAAGATTAAATTAAGAATCATATTGATGAAAAACGCTCCCATTAAGGAGCGTTTTTTATTGTATTAAAGTACCCTTAATAAATACGTTTTCTATTTGATGATTTCCAAAAGAATAGGGTAAAAAATTATAATTCTCTATTTTTTTAGTCATCATAAAATTAGCCTTTTTGCCTATCGTGATAGTTCCAACCGTATTTTCCAAGCCCATAGCATAAGCCCCATTAATAGTGGCAGCATTAATAGCTTCTTCTGGGGTCATTTTCATTTTAATACAGGCAAGGGAAACTACAAAATTCATATTGCCCGAAGGGGCAGATCCCGGATTATAGTCAGATGCTAATGCCAAAGCAATCCCTTCTTCCATAATTTTTCTTGCAGGCGTATATGGAATTCCAAGAAAAAAGGAACATCCGGGCAAAGCTACAGGAATTGTAGTACTATTTTTAAGCGCGCAAATATCATCATCATCTAGAAGCTCTAAATGGTCTACTGATCTCGCATTTAAATCACAAGCAACCTTAATACCGCCCAAAATAGAAAATTGATTTACATGTATTTTGGCGGAAAGACCATATTCATTGGCGGCTTCAAGTATTCTTTTGGTCTCGTTGACTGAGAAATAATTTTGTTCACAGAATACATCAATAAAATCTGCTAATTGTAATTTTGAGATTTCAGGAAGCATCTCAGTAATAATAAGATTCAAATATTCAGCTTTTCTATTTTTAAACCGATTTGGTATAGCATGCGCTCCTAGAAATGTAGCCTTAATTTCAACAGGATACTCATTTTGAAGCCTTTTAATTACTCTGAGCATTTTTAACTCTGATTCCGTGTTAAGACCATATCCACTTTTTATTTCGATAGCACCCGTACCCATCGCAATAACAGATTTGAGCCTTTCTGATGCCTGTTTATAGAGTTCCCTTTCTGAAGTATTTCTTAACTTTTCTACTGAATTAAGGATTCCGCCACCTCTTGCTGCGATTTGTTCATATGAGAGTCCTTGAATTTTATCCCTAAACTCATTTTCTCTATTCCCAGCAAAAACAAGATGTGTATGACTATCGCACCATGTTGGTAAGACGAGCCTTCCAGTGCAATCATAGGCCTCATCAAATGCAGAAATTTCTGGACATTCCTCCATCTTACCAAAATTAGTAATTCTACCTTCAGAAGAGGTTAAGAACGCATTTTCTAGTAATGGAAGTTCTTTCATTTCAGCACCTTTTACAAAAGAAATGCTCTTTTGTCTTACTTGGAGCAGTTGCTTAATATTGTATAAAAGTATTTTCAATCTAAAGTGATTAGAAATAAAAAACGCTGCATTGGCAGCGTTTCTAAATTTATTTTAAAGAGACCCCACCATGTCTTCTGGTTTTACCCATTCGTCAAACTGTTCTGCAGTGAGATACCCTAAATTTATAGCCTCTTCTTTAAGAGTTGTACCGTTTTTATGGGCAGTATTAGCAATTTCGGCAGCCTTATAATAACCAATTTTAGTATTCAATGCAGTAACTAACATAAGGCTCTTGGTAACTAGTTCATCAATACGCTCTTTGTTAGGCTGTATACCCTTTGCACAATGCAAATCAAAACTCCTACATGCATCCCCCAGTAATCTTGCAGATTGCAATAAATTAGCTGCCATAACGGGTTTAAATACATTTAACTCATAGTGGCCTTGTGCACCGCCTACTGCTATAGCCACATCATTCCCAATAACCTGAGCACATACCATGGTGAGTGCCTCACATTGTGTAGGGTTTACCTTTCCTGGCATGATAGAGCTGCCAGGTTCATTAGCAGGAATAATAAGTTCGCCAATTCCACTTCGTGGTCCAGATGCCATTAATCTTATATCATTTGCAATCTTATTTAAAGAAACTGCCAATTGTTTAAGGGCCCCATGGGTTTCTACGAGTGCATCGTGCGCTGCTAGTGCTTCAAATTTATTTTCGGCGGTAATAAATGGAAGTTCTGTGAATTTTGCAATAAATTCTGAAACTCTTTTGGCATAACCTTTAGGTGTGTTTATTCCAGTACCAACTGCGGTTCCACCCAGTGCTAATTCTGAAAGATGCGCTAATGAATTTACAAGAGATTTAAGACCATGATCTAATTGTGATACATATCCAGAAAACTCTTGGCCTAAGGTTAGAGGAGTTGCATCCATTAAGTGGGTACGACCTATTTTAACCACATTTTTGAATTCTATAGCTTTATCTTTAAGAGTCTCTCTAAGTTGCGTAATTCCTGGAATGGTATTCTCTATGATTAATTTATAGGCTGCGATATGCATACCTGTAGGGAACGTATCATTGGAGGATTGTGATTTATTAACATCATCATTAGGTTGCAAAGTTTTATCACCTTCGCCAATTTTTTTTCCAGCTAATTGATGCGCTCTATTGGCAATTACCTCATTTACATTCATATTGCTTTGAGTACCAGAACCCGTTTGCCATATAACCAAAGGAAATTGATCGTCATGCATTCCTTCTAAAATTTCATCACATACTTTACCGATGAGATCTCTTTTTTCAATTGGAAGTACTCCAAGTTCACAATTAGTATATGCAGCTGCCTTTTTGAGAAAAGCAAACCCATAAATGATTTCTAAGGGCATTGAGGAAGGAGCTCCAATTTTAAAATTATTCCTGGATCTTTCTGTTTGTGCCCCCCATAATTTATCTGCGGGAACCTGCACTTCCCCCATGGTGTCTTTTTCTATTCTGAACTTCGTCATAAAATAATCCGTTTAAAAAATGAATACAAATTTAAGGTTTTGTGTGTGGAAAAGTAATTGCCAACTCTTATTTTTATTTGGAATTGATACTATTTAAAAAGAAATAGAGTATTCTACAAAAAACATTTTCCTATCTATGAATTTTAAATTTTAAGCAGTACCTTTGATCACGAATTCGAAAATTTCCGGAAATCATGTTTGAATTTGATCAGTATTTAGGTTTTTTATCTTTTCTTACCATCGTTACGATAGGATTTTGGTTAATGATATTTTTATTAACTGTTATAATTCCTTATTGGGTGGGAGGGGCTGTAATAGAGCTTTTAAAAGAACGCAGAGACGCTAAAAGAGCTGCAAGAAACGAAGTGTAAAAAAAAAAGAGGCCAATTGGCTTCTTTTTTTATCCCTCAAAATCATCTTCTTCAAAAGAGCCATTTCCTCTTCTTTGTTTTCGTTTGTTCTCCTGTTCATTAAATCGATATGTAAATGTGAGATTAAATGAACGCTCTCTCCATTGAAATTCGCTATATACGTTTGTATTAGGTGTAAAAGAATCAGAACGTCTTTTTCTACTATTAAAAACATCATTTATACTTAAAGCAATATTGCCCTTATCTTTAAAAATTTCTTTACTAAATGCCAGGCTGGTAGTGAGAATTCCTTCGTTCTTACTCTGGGCGGTCTCTGATGGCCCTCTATAAAACAAACGAGTTTGCCAATTAATTTTTCCAGGAAGCGTGTAAGTGCTATTCAATCTGGCAAACCAACTAATATTGTTTGCATCAAAATTTTGACCGTTAAAATCTCCTCTTACTTCCTGTCCAAAAAAGTTAAGATTGGTGTTAATTCTCCATTTTCTACTGGGCACATAAGAGAAAGTAAATTCAAAACCATAGCGGTTATTTGTGGAGAGGTTTACAGGAGTTCTTCTTAGAACAGGCACTTCAACTAAAGGACTCCCAGAATCATTAGGATCGCCACTTATAATTACAGTTTCTCCAGTTTCTTCTGTAATAAAATTAAAAGCATTTGTTTCTCTCTGGTAATACACAGAACCATTAACAGATATTTTTGTCCATCTTTTTATATACCCTACATCTACGGTATTAGAGTAACTTGGGTCTAGATCAGGATTTCCCTGAAAGAGATTTGTGGCACTAGATCTAGAAGGAAACGGATTGATAAAACGAGATCTGGGTCTTCTTATTCTTCGGTTATATCCAAGTGTAATACTTTCCTTTTGATTAAATTCATATGCCAAATTTATAGTAGGAAAGAAATCAGTATAGGTTTTTAAATCTTTGGTGTTTAGAGTCTCCTGAATGATACTAATTCTAGAATCTTCCATTCGTAACCCCAATAAATATGAAATTTTTTCTCCAGCTTTATTTCCATATTGAGTGTATACTGCATTTACGTATTCTCTGTATAAAAGAACATTTGTAAGTTCCTGATCAGGAATTAAAGCACCTATATCATTTTCAAAAGACACCTCATAATCTGTTTCTAATTCTACAAAATTACCACGATAGCCTAATTCAAACTGGCCATTTTTCCCTACTGGTAATACATAGTCTGATTGCACTAAAATTCTTTGTTGGTCTTCAAGCGTTGTTACGCCCTCTCTCTGAGTATCTCCAATTGGGAATATTTCGGTATCAATAATTATAGAACGTTCGTCTTCAGAACTACTTTCAAACTGGAAGTCGGCAGTAAGCTTGTGACCATCTTTTTTGAAATTTTTAAAATAATTCAGAGAATACTGGATGGTTAGATCATCTTCAGTTTCTGGATCAAACCTTCTGGTTCTACTAGTGAGGTTTCTATTGGTATCAAAATTGAAGATATCATTCGTGTTTTCAGAGGTATTATCACGGTTTCTATAGAGCATGCTTGCTATTATAGACGACGATTTATTTATAAAATATTCTACCCCAAAATTAGTATTTAAACCTTTGCGACTTCTATCAAATTTTCTTGTTTCCTGGGTAAAAGTGCTAGGGTCATCATCGTTTAAATATTCTGTGTCCGTAAAAGAATTTCCAGGCACCTCATTAATACTATATCCAGTATTGGTGAAAAAATTAAACTTTTTAATTCGATAATTTAGGTTTAACGATACACCTGCCTGAAAAGGATAGCCAAGATTGGTAGTTACGGAACCATTTATACCTGTTATTTTCTCAGTTTTTAGAATGATGTTTAAAATACCTGCAGTTCCTTCGGCATCGTATCTTGCCGATGGAGAGGTTATCACCTCTACTTTTTCTATGGCATCTGCTGGAAGTTGTCTAAGCGCATCTGTTCCATTAAGTCCAACTAAGGCAGATGGTTTTCCATTAATAAGTATCCTCACATTGTCATTCCCTCTAAGTGCTATGTTTCCTTCTACATCTACAGTTACGGCGGGTACATTATCTAATACATCTGTTACAGAGCCTCCAAGAGCAGTTAGGTCTTTACCCACATTATAGACTCTTTTATCCAATTTAATTTCTACTTGTGTTTTTTCTCCTCTAACTACCACTTCGTCCAATTGTTGGGTATCAGCAGCCAATGCAAGTGTTTCCAAAGTAGTTGCTTCTTTAAGCAGTCTATTAAAAATAGTCAAGGTTTTAAACGAAATAAATTCTGCTTTAATATCATAAGTGCCAGGCGATAAAGAAACCTCATATTCACCACTTAAATTGGTGATGGCTCCAGTGAGGATCATTTTTCTTTTTGTATTTTGAAAACTAATTGTTGCAAACTCTAATGGTTGACCCGTTTCTTTTTCAACTATTTTACCTTTAACGATTATTTGTTTTTGCTCAGGTCTATTTTGAGATTGAACGCGTATCACTATCATAAAGATGATAGCAAACCATAAAATTTTTCTCATCAATGAGTTATTTGCACTTATTAATACCTTTGACGTTGTCTTCTCATGTTAGAACGATTTTTATTGCGTTCTTTTTTTTGAAGTTTTTCAAAAACTTGTAGTTGCTCTTCATTGAGAAAAACAAGTAGATCTTCCTTTTGTTTTTTTCGTAATGATGAAAGAGACTCTTTAAGTTGTTCTCTTGAATCTTCTGATTTAAGAAGTATCAAAGCTTTTGTATTGTACTCTTTAAGATTTGCTTTTAATAATGCTTTTTGGAGGTCGTCTAGCTCAAGTTCAATACCTAATTTTTCTACTTGTTTTTCTATTTGCTCTTCCATTTTTGAATTGTTTAGATTCTCAGAAGAATTTTGAGCCTTAAGGCTTACACTAAATAGGACAAAAATACCTAGTGACAAAAAAAATATTAGTTTTTTCATAGTAAAATTAAGAATATATACTTGAGACAACGAATTTAAATTTTGGTTTAAAGAAAGCAAGTTAAATATGTGTTAAATAAAAAACCAACTGAATTTCAGTTGGTTAAACATATTATAATATGGATTTCACTTTTTCTGGTGGACGACCAATAACTGCCTTATTATCTTTAATTACAATAGGTCTTTCTATGAGCTTTGGATGTTTAAGCATAAGCTTAATAAGTTCTTCATCACTTAATAATTTATTCTTGAAGTTCTCTTTCCAAATGGATTCATTTTTACGAATTAAATTTTCAGGCTTTAACCCTAAACAATTTAATATTTGCCGTAGCTCTTTTTCCGAAGGAATGTTTTCTAAATATTTAATTACTTCATAGGATTCTCCTGATTTTTCAAGAATCTCTAAAGTTTGCCGAGATTTTTGACATCTCGGATTATGATAAATTTTAATCATAGCTTCATTTTAGTTCAATTGATCTTCTTTTTTCTGTCCCATTTTCATGAGATAGGCTTTTAGAAATTCATCAATACCACCATTCATAACACTGTCTACATTATTAGTCTCATGCGCAGTACGAACATCTTTTACCAATTTATAAGGATGCATAACATAATTTCTAATTTGAGAGCCCCATTCAATCTTCATTTTTCCTGCCTCTATTTCTTCACGTTTTGCTTGCTTTTTCTTAAGCTCTATCTCATATAGTTGAGATTTAAGTAATTGCATTGCCTTGGTTTTATTGTCCAATTGAGATCTCGTCTCAGAATTTTCAATAATAATACCAGTGGGATGGTGTCTTAAACGTACTGCGGTTTCTACCTTGTTTACATTTTGCCCGCCGGCACCACTAGAACGCATGGTTTCAAAAGTAATGTCTGCCGGGTTAATATCAATTTGTATGGTGTCATCAGCTAAAGGATAAACATAAACAGAAGCAAAAGAAGTATGTCTTTTTGCATTGCTGTCAAAGGGAGAGATTCTAACCAGTCTATGTACTCCATTTTCACCTTTAAGGTATCCAAAAGCATATTCTCCGTTTATTTCAATTGTAACGGTTTTAATTCCTGCAACATCTCCTTCTTGAAAGTTAAGTTCTTTGATCTTGTATTTTTGCTTTTCGCACCACATTATATACATCCTCATAAGCATAGACGCCCAATCACAGCTTTCTGTACCTCCGGCACCTGCTGTTATTTGTAAAACAGCACTCATACTATCTGCTTCATCAGAGAGCATATTTTTAAATTCAATACTTTCAAGAAGAGAAGTAAGCTTTTCATAATGCGCACTTACCTCGCTTTCTTCTACCTCTCCTTCTTTATGAAAATCAAGTAAAACCTCAAGTTCTTCTGCAAGATTTTTTGCGGCTGTGTAGTCTTCAACCCACTTCTTTTTACTTTGAAGGGTCTGCATAAATAGTTCGGCTTCTTTTGGATTATTCCAAAAATCAGGGGCAAAAGTTTTTTCTTCTTCGTTTGCTATTTCTATAAGTTTCCCATCAATGTCAAAGATACCTCCTTAACGCACCAAGGCGCTCAAAAAGATCTTTTGTTTGATCTGTAGTAATCATATAATCGGGTTTAATTTTAACAAAAATAGCATTTATGGCAGGGTAGAAAAACTATTTTGTATAAATTTATAAACTTATCTAAAAACATTGCACTATGAAAAAATTAGGGGTTATACTTGCTTTCTTTTATGTAGCTCATTTTCAGGCTCAGTTTGCTATCCAAAAGGATTTTGAAAAGTACAAAGGTTTTTTTGATTTTTATTATGACAAGGAAAATGATAAGATCTATTTGGAGGTAAAGGAACTTGAGAAAGACTTTCTATACGTTTATTCTTTAAGCAACGGAATAGGGAGTAATGATATAGGCTTAGATAGAGGTCAACTTGGAAATGAGCAAGTTGTTCAATTTAAAAAGGCAGGAAATAAATTACTGCTAATTCAACCAAATCTAAAATACAGGGCGTTGACGTCTAATGTTTTAGAAAAGAAATCTGTGGAGCAGGCATTTGCAAGATCTGTACTCTACGGTTTTCCTATCAAAAGCAGTCAAAAAGGAGTGTATATTGTAGATATTACTGATTTTCTTATGGAGGATATGCACGGGGTTTCTAAAAGATTAGCAGAGCGAAAACAAGGTGTTTATAGTTTTGATAAGTCAAAAAGTGCGTTGTGGTTAGAAAGAACCAAAGCATTTCCTGAAAATGTTGAGTTTGAAGCTTTACAGACTTTTAAAGGAGAAGCCAAAGGCATTTATATCAAGGAAGTGGCTCCTAACGCAGGTCTTATTTCTATTGTAGCACATCACTCTTTTATAAAATTACCAGATGATGAATATGAACCAAGAGTCTATGATCCACGAAGTGGTTCCTATCCATTTTCATATTTTGATTATGCTACTCCGGTAAATCAACCCATTGAAAAGAAATTTATTACCAGGCATAGGCTAAAGAAGAAAAACCCTCAAGAAGCTGTAAGTGAGGCCGTAGAGCCCATCATTTATTATTTGGATAATGGTACTCCAGAGCCGGTACGTTCTGCTTTATTAGAAGGCGGAAGATGGTGGAATCAGGCTTTTGAAGCTATTGGTTACAAAAATGCTTTTCAAGTGAAAATGCTTCCTGATGATGTAGACCCTTTAGATGTGCGTTATAACGTTATTCAATGGGTGCACAGATCTACCAGAGGTTGGAGTTATGGAGCTAGTATAACAGACCCAAGAACAGGAGAAATTATCAAGGGACATGTGAGTTTGGGAAGTCTGCGTATAAGACAAGATTTTTTGATTGCGCAAGCATTAATGAATCGCCCTTTTCAAGAGAGTGATTCTAATGATAAAGCAATGTTAGATCTTGCTATTGCACGTATCAGACAGTTATCAGCACACGAAATAGGTCATACTTTGGGGTTTGCTCATAATTTTGCATCCAGTATTAATAACCGCGCTTCTGTAATGGATTATCCACATCCAAAATTTAAGTTACTTGATGGTGTTGTTGATTTTAGTGAAGCGTATGCAACAGGTATCGGAGCATGGGATAAAGTAGCAGTAGCTTATTCTTATCAAGATTTTTCAGATATGAAGGAAGAGAAGAATGCGTTACATGAAATTTTAGAGGCTGCTTCTACAAAAGGTTTGAGGTATATCTCAGATCAAGATGCGCGTCCGGTTGGGAGTGCACATATATATGCCCATCTATGGGATAATGGCACCAATACTGCCGAAGAACTCAATAGAATTTTAAAAGTAAGAGAAGCGGCAATTGCGTATTTTTCAGAAGATAATATTAGAAGTTATGAACCCTTTTCTGTCTTAGAAGATGTATTCGTTCCTCTCTATTTTCTGCACCGGTATCAAACGGAAGCAGCAGTTAAAATAATAGGCGGATTAGATTATAACTATGCAATCAAAGACGGGGGGGCTTTTACCGTAAAACCCGCAGATAATGCACTTCAAAGGGAAGCTTTGGCATCTGTTTTGGAAACACTTGCTTCTAAAACACTTGCTATACCAGCAGACAAGCTTGCCTTGTTTCCTCCAAGAGCATTTGGATACGGCAGAACCCGAGAGTCTTTTAAAGGAAAAACAGGAGTTTCTTTTGATGCCTTAAGCGTGGCAGAAACGGCTAGTAGTTTAGCACTTCAATTTTTATTACATCCACAAAGAGCTTCAAGATTGATCCAGCAACATGCCATGGATGAAAAGATGCTCTCTTTAGAACAAGTGATAGATGAACTTTTAAAAAATACCTTGAAGAAAAAATTATCAGCGGGATATAATGGTGAAATTGAAAAAATAGTTAATTATAATGTGCTTAAGCACATTATGCAGTTAGGAGCAAGCAAACAAACATTACCGCAGGTAGATGCATTAGTTAATTTTGAAATGATGAAATTAAAAACATGGCTAGGCAGTAGGTCTATTGATCCCTATACTACGTTTCTAATAAAAGAAATAGACAAATATTTAGGAAATCCAAAAGCCTATACTTTGCCAAAATCACCAAAAGTTCCAGATGGTTCACCTATAGGGATGGCTTGTTTTGTAAATTAAATTATTATGACCATAAATCTTATTAGCGATACAGTCACTAAACCTACATCAGGCATGTTAGATGCTATGATGCATGCAGAGGTAGGAGACGATGTTTTTAAAGAAGATAGCACTATAAATTTGTTTGAAGCTCGGGTAGCGTCACTTTTCGGGAAAGAGGCGGCCTTGTTTTTTCCTAGTGGTACTATGGCAAATCAAACTGCAATTAAACTACATACGCAACCTGGAGAGCAGCTTATATGCGATAAATATGCACATGTTTATAACTATGAAGGTGGTGGAGTTAGCTTTAATAGCGGAGTTTCCTGCAAACTCGTAGATGGACAAAGAGGAATGATGACTGCCGACCAAGTGGAGACTAGTATAAATCCTCCTGATTTTTACCACAGCCCTTTAACTTCTTTAGTGTGCGTTGAGAATACAACGAACAAAGGAGGAGGAGCCTGCTGGGATTTTCAGGAACTTATAAAAATTAAAAAAGTATGTGATTCGCATGGTTTATCTTATCATTTAGATGGAGCCAGAATATGGAATGCTTTGGTTGCTAAAAAAGAATCGCCAGAACAATATGGAGCTTTATTTGATACAATATCTGTATGCTTTTCTAAAGGTCTGGGTTGTCCAGTGGGATCTGTTTTAGTTGGTACTGAGGCCCATATGAAAAAGGCGCTTAGGGTTCGTAAAGTATTAGGAGGTGGCATGCGTCAGGCTGGTTATTTAGCTGCTGCTGGACTTTTTGCTCTTGACCATCACATTCAAAGGCTTGCAGAAGATCATAAGAAAGCAAAGGAAATAGAAGCTCTTTTACATAAGCTTCCTTTTATTGCCAGTGTAGAACCAGTAGAAACTAATATAATTATTTTCAATCTTACTTCAGAGGTAGATGACGAAGAGTTTATGAGAAGTTTATTAAAAAATAATATTAAAATTATTTCAATGGGACAAGGTAAATTGCGTATAGTAACTCATTTGGATTATACAGACGATATGCACAACTCTTTTTTAGAAATAATGAAAACAATAGAAATAAAAAAAGCATCTTCTAGTTTTTAGGAGATGCTTTTTATCATCAACTGAAATAGCAATAACTAATTGCTATTCTGTAAGATCTTTTATAGTTGCATGGTGTGAATTTGTTTTTACAGATTCGATGCCATTATCCATTCCAGCCTCAGAGGCATACATTTGGCTACTTCCTATAATCTGGCCATTGCCTGCTTTTAAATTAAAATGAAATTTTCCGTTAGCGGCCGTTTTTCTTTCGTATTTGCTCTCGTCATCACAATTTTTTTGAATGGATTCAATACCATTTTTAGCTCCGTTTTTATCTGCGTAGGCCTGACTAGACAAAATAATCTGTCCATTTTTCGCTTTAAGGTTAAAATAAAACTTTTGGTTTTTATCACTTTTAAAGATTTCAAACATATTGTAAAGGTTAATTGTTGATATGTGTTAAAGTTAATAAAAACTAATTAGTTAAAGAATCTATTTAAATAAATCCATTCCGGGAATATTTGGCATTCCATCTTTAGCTACAGCAGCTAATTCTGCTTCTTGAATTTCAGAAGCTTTTTGTATTGCCTTATTTAAGGTAAGTATGAGATAGTCTTCCAATACTTCTTTATCCTCAAGTATTTCAGGATCAATTTCTAACGATTTTATAGTTCGATTTGCGGTAATTACCACTTTTACATGATTGCCACTAGAATTTTCTTCAACCATTACAGTATCTAATCGTTTTTTAGTCGCTTCAATTTTGGCTTGGGTTTCTTTAAGTTTTCCCATCATACCCATCATATCTCCAAACATAATTTTTAATTTTTGGTTTTTACAAAAGTATCAAATTATTAATACAGTCTATATGCAATTGTCTCACGATTCTTTATTGTTCTTCTGTGATTATTTTGTGCTATTTTTGCTACTTAATTTTTAAAACTGCTACATGCTTTTAAACTCAAAAACTTTTCCCAAGGCACAGAAAGAAACCAAGGAATTAGTATTGCATGAAGATATAAGAATAGATAATTATTTTTGGATGAATCAACGTGATTCAAAAGAGGTGCTTACGTATCTTTCTGATGAAAATGAGTATTACGAGCAGGCTACTAGTGCTACTAAAGGTTTTCAGGAAAGTCTTTTTAATGAGATGAAAAGTAGGATAAAAGAAGACGATCAATCTGTTCCTTACAAGTTAAACGGCTATTGGTATCTCACGCGTTATGAAGAAGGAAAAGATTATCCCATCTATGTTAGGAGAAGAGAAAGTCTAGAAGCTCCAGATGAGATTCTATTCAATTGTAATGAGATGGCTGAGGGTTGTAGTTACTTTAATTTAAGAGGAATTAACATTAGTCGTGATAATAAATTAGCTGCATTTGCTACAGATAAAATTAGTAGACGTATTTACACCATTTATATTAAAAATCTTGAGACAGGTGAAATTTATGAAACAGGTATTGCCAATTCTTCTGGAGACAGCACTTGGGCTAATGATAACAAAACTTTGTTTTATGTAGTTAAAGATGATCAAACACTCCGTTCACATGCTATTTTTAAGCATGAACTTGGAACAAATATTACAGAGGATATTTTAGTTTACGAAGAGAAAGATGATACTTTTGATGTATTTGTCTATAAAACAAAATCAAAAAAGTACCTTGTTATTGGCAGTGTTAGTACGCTAACAAGTGAATTCAGAATTCTTGAAGCAGACCAGCCTTCTGGGGATTTTAGAATTTTTCAGGAACGTGTTCGTGGATTGGAGTATAGCATATATCATTTTGAAGAATATTTCTATATTTTAACCAATGCAGATAAAGCTATCAATTTTAAATTGATGAAAGCTCCGGAGCAAAGCACATCAAAAGAACATTGGACAGATGTAATTTCGCATAGAAAAGAAACCTTACTGGAAGATATAGACATCTTTAAAGATTTTCTTGTGATTAGTGAACGAACGAATGGATTAAATCAACTTCGTATTCAAAGATGGGATGGAACAAATGATTATTATTTGCCTTTTGATAATGAAACTTATATGGCCTTTGCCTCTGCCAATCCAGATTTTGATACCAATATTCTAAGATATACGTATACATCTTTAACTACTCCGGTTTCCACCATTGATTTTGACATGATTACTCGGGAAAAAGAGGTGAAAAAAGAACAGGAAGTTCTAGGAGGTAATTTTGATAAAGAAAATTATGTTTCGGAAAGAGTATGGGCTACAGCTCAAGATGGTACAAAAACTCCCATATCTTTAGTGTATAGAAAAGGAATCAATAAAGACGGTTCTAATCCGTTATTACTTTATGGATATGGTTCTTATGGAGCTACAATAGATCCTTATTTCTCATCATCCAGATTGAGTTTATTAGACCGTGGATTTATTTATGCAATTGCACATATAAGGGGTGGTGAATACCTAGGTAGGGAATGGTATGAAAATGGAAAGCTTATGAACAAAATGAATACGTTTACAGACTTCATTGATTGTGCCAAACATTTAATAGGAGAGAAGTATACTTCTCAGAATCATTCGTATGCAATGGGAGGGTCTGCCGGAGGACTTTTAATAGGAGCAGTTGCAAATATGGCACCAGAACTATTTCATGGAATGGTAGCTTCTGTTCCATTTGTAGATGTGGTGACAACCATGTTAGATGACTCTATACCACTTACTACTGGAGAATATGATGAATGGGGAAACCCTAATGAAAAAGATGCTTATTTTTATATGAAATCCTACTCACCATATGATAATGTGAAAGCACAAGACTATCCAAATCTTTTAGTGATAACTGGATATCATGATTCTCAGGTACAATATTGGGAGCCCGCTAAATGGGTTGCTAAACTAAGAGATTTAAAAACTGATCGGAATTTATTGCTTTTCCGAACCAATATGGATGCAGGCCATGGCGGTGCTTCCGGGAGGTTTGAAGGCTTGAAAGAAGTGGCGGAAGAATATGCTTTTTTACTACTTTTGGAGCAGATTCAATCCTAATTAAAAAAAATAATTAAATTTGCAAGGTTTTAATGTGTCCAGAACCTAAATCTGTACTAAGTAATCTATATGGAAAAAAAGATAAAAGCTTATAATAACGTATTAGAACTTATAGGTAATACTCCTCTTATAAAAATTAATAAAATCACTGAAGAGCTCAAAGGAAACTTTTATGCCAAAGTTGAGGCTTTTAATCCCGGACATTCTACAAAAGATAGAATAGCTCTTTATATTATTGAAGAAGCAGAGAGAAAGGGTATTATTAAAACAGGAGACACCATCATTGAAACCACTTCTGGAAATACTGGATTTAGTATTGCAATGGTGAGTATTATTAAAGGGTATGATTGTGTTCTGGCGGTAAGTTCTAAATCTTCTAAGGATAAAATAGATATGTTGCGCTCTATGGGAGCTAAGGTTTTTGTTTGCCCAGCGCATGTAAGTGCAGATGATCCAAGATCTTATTATCAAGTGGCAAAACGCATGCATGAAGAAATTAAAGGGTCTGTTTATATTAACCAGTATTTTAATGAACTCAATATGGATGCTCATTATAAAAGTACAGGACCTGAAATATGGGAACAAACTGCGGGCCAAATAACACACTTCATAGCTTGTAGTGGCACAGGAGGTACAATTTCTGGAACCGCCCGTTTTTTAAAAGAGCAAAACCCTAATATCAGAATTATAGGAGTAGATGCATATGGATCTGTATTAAAAAAATATCACGAAACCAGAGAATTTGATTCAGAAGAGATATATCCATATCGAATAGAAGGTTTAGGTAAGAATTTGATCCCTACGGCTACAGATTTTGATATTATAGACGAATTTATTAAAGTCACCGATGAAGAAAGTGCGCATACGGCTCGTGAGATTTCAAAAACAGAGGGCCTATTTGTAGGGTACACTAGTGGAGCTGTGATTCAAGCGGTTAAACAGCTAGATGCAAATGGAGAGTTTGACGAGGACAGCAATGTGGTAATGATCTTTTCAGATCATGGCTCTCGATATATGAGTAAAATTTATTGTGATAAGTGGATGAGTGATCAAGGCTTTTTTGATAGTAAAAACCCTGAAGAAACGCACAAAATAGAATATATAAAATAGCTAACTAACCAAGCTACTGAAAAGAGGAAGTATGTGTAATTCATCTTCCTCTTTTTTTATTTGTAATTTTCATGAAACACATCTTAAATATTGAAAATATTATGATTAAAGCTTAAAATTAACTAATTTTGCAACTTGTTAAAATTGTAACGTTTTAATACCTCAAACTTAATGATGAAAGATTTATTTGCACGAATCATTGAAAATAAAGGGCCTTTAGGAAAATGGGCATCACATGCTGAAGGTTATTTTGTGTTCCCGAAACTAGAAGGAGCTATTTCAAACCGAATGAAATTTAACGGAAAAGAGGTTATCACCTGGAGTATTAATGACTACCTAGGTTTAGCCAATCATCCAGAGGTTCGTAAAGTAGACGCGGAGGCAGCTGCAGAGAATGGAGCAGCTTATCCTATGGGTGCGAGAATGATGAGTGGACATACAAGTCATCATGAACAATTACAAGACGAGTTGGCTGCCTTTGTTGGAAAGGAGTCTTCTTATCTTCTTAACTTTGGTTATCAAGGAATCATGTCTGCTATTGATGCGCTGGTGAATAAAGACGATGTAATTGTTTACGACGTAGATTCTCACGCTTGTATTATTGATGGTGTGCGCTTGCATATGGGTAAAAGATTTACTTTTATGCATAACGATATAGAAAGTCTTGAAAAAAACCTTGAGAGAGCTGTTAAAATGGCAGACCAAACTGGAGGAGGTATTCTAGTTATTTCCGAAGGAGTTTTTGGAATGAGAGGTGAACAAGGAAAATTGAAAGAAATAGTTGCGCTTAAAGAAAAGTATAAATTTCGTTTATTAGTAGATGATGCTCATGGTTTTGGTACACTTGGTGCCACTGGTGCCGGAGCAGGGGAGGAGCAAGGAGTAATGAATGATATTGATGTATATTTTGCCACCTTTGCAAAATCTATGGCAAGTGTTGGAGCGTTTCTTGCTGGCGATAAAGAAATAATGGATTATTTAAAATATAATTTACGCTCTCAAATGTTCGCTAAGTCTTTACCAATGATTTTTGTAAAAGGAGCATTGAAAAGACTGGAAATGATTAAAACAATGCCTGAACTTAAAGATAAGTTATGGGAAAATGTGAATGCACTTCAAAACGGACTTAAAAAGAGAGGTTTTGATATAGGTACAACTCAAAGTTGTGTTACCCCTGTTTATTTAAATGGGAGCATACCTGAAGCAATGGCGCTGGTAAAAGATTTAAGAGAGAATTATGGCATATTTTGCTCTATTGTGGTCTACCCGGTAATACCTAAAGGGCTCATTTTACTAAGAATGATTCCTACAGCCACACATACACTAGATGATGTAAATGAAACTTTAGAAGCGTTTTCTGCCATTAGAGATCGTCTTGAAAAAGGAGTTTATAAAAGAATGTCCATGGCTGTAGCCGCTGAAATGGAATAAAATATTTTTACAATAACATTAAAAGCCACTGTTTTCTACTATTCCAGTGGCTTTTCTTTTTATAATGTTTTGGCATAAGTACGCCAACGTTTAATAAGCCTTGGATTATAATTCTTCCACATTATTTGCACAGATTGATTTTCCTCAAGCTCAGGGTTTGATTCAACTAGCGTAATTCCTCTTTTGTTATAGTTTTCAATAACTCTTTCAAATATAACAGCTGTTAACCCTTTTCCTTGGTATTCTGGGTCAATCCCAATAAGAAATAGATTACCGTGTTTATTTTTATTTTTGGCGATTAACAAATGTAGAAATCCTAAAGGGTATAATTTTCCATTTGCCTTTTGCAATGCTCTTGCAAAAGAAGGCATAGTAACAGAAAAACCAACCAATCGTTCATTTTTATCTGCTATAAGAGTAATGTAATCTGGATGCAAGAACTTTAAGTATTTTTCTTTGTACATTTCTACTTGATACTGTTGAATGGGTACAAAAGATTGTAATTCTTTAAATGACCTATTCATTAGGTCAAACATTTTGTCTGCATAAGATACCATCTCTTTAGTTGATTTAAAAGACAGTAATGAAAGTTGATACCTGTCTAAAACAAGTTTAGAAAACTTTTTCACTTTTGGAGGTACAGGTTTTGGGACATCAATTTCATACTCTACCCAATTTGCTCCTTGATTAAAGCCCAAGGCTTCCATATGTTTAGGATAATAATCATAATTGTAGAGGGTAGTCATATTATTCAAACGATCAAACCCTAATACTAACATTCCTGCCTTGTCCATATTAGAAAACCCTACAGGGCCATCAATAAATGCCAACTCTTTTTGTATACCTAATTCAATAATTTTATCAAAAAGAGCCCTGCTTACTTCTAAATCATCTATTACATCAAACCACCCAAACCTTAGTTTTTTTTTTTGTAGGGTTTTTACTTCCAGCCAATTAATAATAGCTGCGATGCGTCCAACAATCTTTCCATCTTTATAGGCTAGAAATAAGTGTGCTTCGGCATCTTTGTAAATAGGGTTTTTTTCTTTATCAAAGATGGCTTTCTCATCTTTAATGATAGGAGGTATCCAATAAGGTGAATTTTTGTAAAGAGAAAATTGGAATTTTACAAATGCATCAAGGTCTTTTTTATCTGAAACTTCTTTAATTGTAACCATAAAATTCTAAATTCCTTTATTTTCTTCAAAAATAGGGTCTTTATCGTTTTTATTCTCTTTTTTCTTTTTCTTTTTTGCCTTTTTCTTCTTTCCAAGCTTTACTTTTTTAATCCCCTTGTCAATACGTTTTAGTTCGTCTTTATGGTAGTCAAGGCGGTAAGAAACACCAATGGCTCCAAAAAGACGAGAAGGAGTAGTTTTTGTGCTGGCACCAATACTGGCATCCAATTGAAACTGTTTACTAAAAAGACGCGCCGCACCCGCTCTAAAAATAAAATCTGAATAGAAATCGCTATTAATACCCTGATTTTCAACAAAAATAGACCATTTTGGATTTCTGAGCGTATGTGTAAGTGTTAATACATAACTTAGGCTGGGATTATCTGTAGTAAACTTGTCATACCAAATATTAGAAACTAATACCCACCTTTCTGCAAAATGACTTTGTGCGAAGATTCCAATTTTTGGACTTATGGAGCTTTCATTAGGTAAGAATGGATTATCAGAGAAAATTATATTAGCTCCTGCATAAATGGCAATTGCAGGAACTAGATCGCTCCATTTAAAAGAGTTATTCGCCTTCCAGCTATATAAGTTAGGTTTTTCCTCTCCTTTATTTTTCCAGGGGTCGTAAATTAAGTATTTTAAGCCTATTGTATTTTGCAAAAAATCACTTTGTTTGAATTCTCTAGGTGGACTGAATATGTTACGGGTTAGATTTTCAAAAGCGTATGAACCATCCCAAATAATCTCCAATTGTTCAAAAAATAATCCATATCTAAAAGCAAAATCAATTCCAAATCTACCAGATTCTGTAAGCAAGCCATCATGTTTACGCCTTTCCATGTTTATACCAAACTCTCCTTGAATAACACTTTTTCCCACAGAAAAAGCACTCATTGATACCCCAGGCCGATTGGAGTTAATGACTTCTGTATATTGGGAATTTACAGTATTTAAAAACCAAAAAAGCACTAACAGTAGTGTGATAGGTAGATTTTTCATGAGTTGAGGTTTTGATCAAATATAGCAGATTTTATCATTTTTTAAGAGTTTTACCTAATTTTTAAAACTCAAGTGTCGTATTTTTGAATTCTACTAAAAAAGGTATTACATGCAATTACTAAGAACTATATTAATCATTGTTTTAGTATATTATGTCCTTAAAATTCTTGCAAGAATTTTTGGGCCCTCTCTTTTTAAGTATGCCAGTAAGAAAGCTGAAAAGCGTTTCAATGAGCAATTTAACAAGCAGCAACAGTATCGAAATCAGAATGTTAATGAAGGAGAAGTTACTATAGAAAAAAAACCTTCAACAAAATCTAAATCAGCTAACAAACTAGGCGAATACATAGATTTCGAAGAAATTGATGATACTAACAAAGCATAAATGAAAGAAAAATTCACAAAACTTCTGCCACATCTTGCGGTAGTTTTTCTTTTTGGGATCGTAGCACTTATTTATTTTCATCCCGTACTACAAGGAAAACAAATATATCAAAGTGATATTGTTCAATATATAGGAATGGCAAAAGAACAGAATGACTTTCGCCGTGACACAGGTAAAGAACCTTACTGGACTAATAGTGCGTTTGGGGGAATGCCCACCTATCAACTGGGAGCTAATTATCCACATAATTATGTTAAAAAATTAGATAAACTTATTCGTTTTTTACCCAGACCCGCTGATTATCTTTTTCTTTATTTTGTTGGAATTTATATTTTGTTATTAGTCCTTAAAATCGATTACAAAATAGCTTTTATAGGGGCTCTAGCATTTGGTTTTTCTACGTACCTTATTATTATACTAGGTGTGGGACATAATGCAAAGGCACATGCAATAGGTTATTTCCCTCTAGTGATTTCAGGAATATTACTTGCATTTCGCAAAAAATATATTTGGGGTTTTCTTTTAACTGCTTTGGCCATGGCGTTAGAGTTAAATGCAAACCATTTTCAAATGACCTATTATTTGATGCTTTTGGTGGGTATTCTAGGGGTAGTGTACCTCATCTACTTTTTTAAACAAAAACAACTATTGCATTTTGCTAAGGCTAGCGGAATACTACTTATTGCAGTAGGGTTGTCTATTATTTTAAATGCAACAGGTCTCATGGCAACAAAGGAGTATGCTGAATGGAGTACCAGAGGCATTAGCGAGCTTACTAAAGATCCCGATGGGAATCCTAAAGTAAGTAGTAACGGACTTTCTAAAGATTATATTACAGAATATAGCTATGGAATTTCAGAATCACTTAATCTTTTTGTGCCAAGGCTTTTTGGTGGAGGAAATAGTGAAAATCTAGGGGAAGATTCTCATACATATCAATTTATGGTTAAACAAGGATACCCTAGTGCTAAAGCTAAAGAATTTTCAGAAAATCTACCTACCTATTGGGGAGATCAGCCTATAGTGGCTGCTCCTGCCTATATTGGAGCTGTAGTTTTATTTCTTTTTGTTTTAGGATTATTTTTTGTGAAAGGAAAACACAAATGGTGGTTAGTTACAGGTGTGATTGTATCCTTAATTTTATCATGGGGTAAGAACTTTAGTATGCTTACCGATTTTATGATTGAATCCATACCACTTTATAATAAATTTCGTGCCGTTTCTTCCATACAAGTTATTTTAGAGTTGTGCGTGCCTATACTTGCCTCTATAGCGCTGTACCAATTTATCAAGAGTGAAGACACGAAGAAAAAACAAAAAGCGATAAAATATGCCTCACTAGTACTTTTAGGCTTAGGAGCCGTTCTTTTCTTCTTTTCAGGAAGCTTTAGTTTTGAAGGAATTAACGATGCCTATTATAGAAAAGCCTATTTTGGAGATGCTATAATGGACACTATTGTGAAAGATAGGAAAGCTATTTTTAATGCAGATATTTTTAGGTCTGTAATCTATGTTCTTTTAACAGCAATAGTACTTTTTGCTATGACGAAGCAAAAAATAAAAATTAATACAGCTTTGGTACTAATTGCGGTATTGATACTTGCAGATCTTACAGGAGTGGCGAGACGATACGTTAACAATGATGATTTTGTTCAAGCTCGCAAAATGGAAAAACCATTTTCTACTAACCCAGCAGACCAGCAAATATTGAAGGACAACACTGTATTCAGAGTTTATGATCCATCTGACGGGATGGCTGGTGCAAGGGCTGCTTATTACCATAAAAGTATTGGAGGATATCATGCTGCAAAACCTAGAAGGTTTCAGGAATTGTATGATTATCAGATTTCTAAAAACAATATTTCCATATTTAACATGCTCAACGTTAAGTATATTATACAGCAAGATGAAAATGGAAAAAAATATGCGGGTAAAAATCCTTTTGTCAATGGGAACGCATGGTTCGTGAATACTATTGTCAAGACTAAAAATCCAGATGAATCTATTCAGGCATTGAGTACGTTGGAATCAGCAACAGAGGTAGTTTTACAACAAGATGAAGTTTCTGAAGAGATTTTAAATACAGTTTTAGTGAAAGATTCTACTGCGAGTATTAGTTTAACAAACTATCAGCCAAATAAATTGGTTTATGAGTCTAATTCTAAGAATAAAGGCATAGCTGTTTTTTCAGAAATGTATTATCCCTACGGATGGAATGCATATATGGATGGAGAATTAACCAATCATTTTAGGGTGAATTATGTTTTAAGAGCGATGTTAGTTCCCGCAGGGAAACATACTATTGAGTTCAAGTTTGAGCCAAAAGTTGTGCATATAGGGAGTGGGATTACACTTGCCGGAACACTGATTTTTGTGCTGTTATTTCTAGGAGGTATCTATTATGAGTTTAGCTACAAAAGAAAAGAAATTGTTGTTGTAGACAGTAAATGAATAAAAGAAAAGTATTGATTATCACTTATTACTGGCCACCTGCCGGTGGGCCGGGTGTTCAACGATGGCTTAAATTTGTAAAATATCTTAGGGATTTTGATATTGAACCGGTAGTTTATATTCCCGAAAACCCTTCATATCCTTTTAAAGACGAAGAGCTGTTAAAAGAAGTGATAGATGACCTAGAGGTTATTAGAAAACCCATTTTTGAACCCTATAGAATTGCACGTATTCTTGGAGGTAATAAGGTATCTAAAATTAGTAAAGGAATTATTCCTGATAAAAAACAATCTGCCATAGAAAAATTACTATTGTGGATTCGTGGCAACTTTTTTATTCCGGATGCCCGTAAATATTGGGTAAAACCTTCTGTTTTACATCTTAAAAATGTCATCAAAGAGAGCGATATTAATACCGTAATCACTACTGGACCTCCACATAGTTTACATCTTATTGGGTGCAAATTGAAACAACTTTGCCCAGAATTAAAATGGATTTCCGATTTTAGAGATCCTTGGACTACCATTGGATACCATTCTAAATTAAAATTAACAGACTACTCAGCCAGACGCCATAAAAAACTTGAGCGAATGGTACTTACTAAAGCAGATATAATTACGGTTACCAGTCTAACTACCAAAACTCTTTTTGAAACGATTACAGATAGGCCTATTCATGTGATCACAAATGGGTATGACATGGAGTTAGCTGAAACATCTTTAAATCCTAAGAAGTTTTCTTTAGCGCATATTGGCTCACTTTTAACCGGAAGAAATCCAGAAATTTTGTGGGCAGTACTAAAAGAACTTTTAAATGAACAGCAAGACTTTGCAAAAGATTTTGAACTTGTCTTAGCGGGGGTGCTAAGTGAAGAAGTTTTGCGTAAAATTTATGCTTATGATTTAAAAAAATACACAAAACTTCTGGGCTATATTTCTCATCAAGAAGTATTAGAACTTCAGAAAAATTCAGCAGTTTTATTATTATTAGAAATTAACAGTGAGTACAATAAGTGTATTATTCCTGGTAAATTATTTGAATACATGGTTTCACAACGCCCTATCATAGCTATTGGCCCTGAGTCTTGGGATGTTGTTCCTATTATTGCTAAAACCAACACAGGAATTGGGTTTAATTATACCCAGAAAAAAGAATTAAAAGAAAAGATAGTATCTTACTACCTTGATTTTAAAAGAGGTGAATTAAAAACCCAACCAATAAAATTGAAAGACTACCACCGTAAATCATTAACCAAACAATTAGCAAAGCTTATTAAAAGTATGTAATGGGGATAATTGCCAGACAATCTATTAGAAATCTCATAAGCAGTTACGCTGGATTTTTTTTTGGAGCTATTAACACTCTTTTACTGTATCCCTATTTTTTAACAGATGCATATTTTGGGCTTATAGGATTTTTACTTTCTACAGCTAATATCATGATGCCATTACTAGCTTTTGGAGTACCCAATACATTGGTTAAATTTTTCTCTTCTTATAAAACAGATTTGGAAAAGGGTAAGTTTACTTTTTTAATGCTTTTTCTTCCATTATGTATTGTGGTTCCTATAGGAATTATTGGCGTAATATCGTATCAAGAGATAGGAAACTTACTTTCTGCAAAAAATGAAATTATAGAGGGATATATCTGGATTATTTATGTAATTGCTATTGCTATGGCTTATTTTGAAGTATTTTATGCTTGGGCAAAGATTCATATGAAATCTGTATTCGGAAATTTTTTAAAAGAAGTATTTCATAGAGTAGTGATAATGATTTTATTATTAGCCATACATTTTAATTTGATCTCTATGCACAATTTTATTACTGCAATAGCTATCATGTATTTAGTTAGAACAATTTTGATGATGTTTAATGCCTTTAGCATTCAAAAACCAATCCTGTGTTTCAACCTTCCAGATAATTATCGGAAGGTATTAAGTTATTCAGGATTAATTATCCTTGCAGGATCTGTAGCCGTAATTTTGTTGGATATAGATAAGTTTATGTTAGGCCAATATATTGCTATAGAAAATATAGCTTTTTATAATGTGGCAATTTTTATTGCGATGGTTATTATAGTTCCGTCAAGAGCAATGCATCAAATTACATACCCTATTACCGCAGCGTTAATGAATAATAATAACAAACAAGGTCTCGCTGATCTTTATAAGCGTAGTTCTTTAACATTGTTCGTGGTATCTGGATTGTTGTTTTTATTAATTACTTTAAATATCAAGCAATTATATTTTATTCTTCCACCTCAGTATAGTCAAGGATTATGGGTAGTGCTTTTTATTTCAATCGCTAAACTTTCCGACAGTATTATAGGCAATAACAATTCTATTATTTTCAATTCAGATTACTACCGAATGATGTTATTATTTGGTGTTTTTTTGGCAATTATCACCATATTTCTAAATATGATTTTTATTCCGTTGTGGGGAATCAATGGATCTGCGTTTGCAACACTTTTAGCATTTCTGTGCTATAATGGAGTTAAAATATGGTTCGTTCATCATAAATTTAAAATACACCCTTTTTCTAGAGCCACTCTTAAAATTCTGGTAATTGTAATATCATTTATTCTTTTGTTTTTTCTATGGGATTTTAACTTTCATCCAATATTGAACATCGTATTGAAATCAGTTTTAATAGGAGCGGGGTATCTATTTTTAATCTTAAAACTTTCTATTTCAGAAGATATATCTGGGATCATTAGAAAATATATAAAGTAGAAATCCGCAGTATAGTTAAACTATTACTGCGGACTTCAATTTAAACCAACCAACCAATTTTTAACTTCTTCCTCTTCTTCGGTTAACCGAAGCTCTGTTTGAACTATTGCTTCTGGAAGTTCCTACAGACTTTTTAGAACTATTTCTCTTTACCGAACTATTTCTAGGTTTACTAGTATTATTTCGTGTGATATTATTTTTTCTTGACGGCGTGCTAGCCTTGTAATTTTTAGATTTTGTATTATTTCTATTTACATTACTTTTTCTTTGTGGAGCGTTTCTAACAGTATTTCTATTAGTAACACCTTGTCTTTTTACATTCTGATTACGACGAGAGGTATTTGAATAATTATTTTGATTTTTTGAGCTTCTCGCAATCTTTCCATTACTTCTTCTATCCGTATCATTTCTTCTGGTAATGGTTCTATTTCTACTAATAGATCCATTACGATTATTTTCATTACTTCTAGTGGTACTTCTGGTATTTCTTCTTACCTCCCCGTTGTTTCTGGTTGTACTGGTATTTCTTCTATTGTAATTTTCAGTACGACTGCCTTGAGAGTTTCTTCGAACTGTTCCGTTATTTCTAGCTACGTTATCTCTTCTGTTGTAATTTTCAGTACGACTACCTTGAGAGTTTCTTCGAACTGTTCCATTGTTTCTAGCTACATTATCTCTTCTGTTACCATTTCTTACCGCATTGTTTCTGGTATTTACTCTATTGTTTCTTGCAATCGTATTACGACGTCCGTTCACTCTATAATCTCTCCTTGTAACTCTTCTGTCATTTCTATAGATGTTTTGTCTTCTATTACTTGATTTGTAATGATATGGTCTACCTACATCTACATAGCGTCTTCTCAGGTTATTTCTATACGGACGGTAAAAAGAGTATCTAACTGGCTGATAGTACCTTCTGTAAGGTCTCGTATTGATTATACAAAAATTAGCTGCGGGTCTAGCAAACCATCTGTGAAAAGGTCGGTAAACATATGCTCTGTTATAGATATTGATAAATCCATTGAATCTTGCAAATCCACCATAGTTATTATAGAAGATATTAAGACCACCTACGCGGTTCAGTCGTCCCCCATTATAATCAATATTTACAGATCCTATTTGATTAACTCTTCCATAAAAATCATAGAAAATAGGAATATTTTCAATCTGGATTACAGCTCCATAGTCATCATACTGAACGTACGCATCATAATTATAACCTGAGTTAAAACTAAGATTAACATTACCTAAATTAACATTGGCGTTTACAAAGGAGCCTCCATCTGCATAAAAGTCAAACTGTCCATCTGGGAAAACAGAAAATGAAATTCCATCTTCTACAAATATGACTGAATTTTGATAGCCAAAATATCTTGAGTTCAGTGCCTTTTCTGATCCTTCAGCTTGCGCTGAAAATACGCCTAAACTAAGGGTGAATAAAAGGATAAATAAATTTTTCATAATCTGAGTTTTAAATTAAACAATCGCTTTTGGCTGATCTATTATACATATATCAAATGGCGTGCCAAAAATTAAAATCTTATTAGAATAAGAAGAAAACCCTGCTTTATTTCTGTTTAAAGAATTATAAAGCAGGGTTTTTAACTAACCAACCAAAAAATCAAACTTAATTATATTAATATCTATTTCTTCTATAAGTATATGTGTAGTTATTATTACTGTGTACCGCACCATAACGATGAATTAGCCGTCCATTTCTAGTAAATCTCACATCTAGTCCTCCAACTTGATTTAAAACGCCTCTTCTTCCGTAGTTCATATATACCGAACCCACTCTAAAGACCCTACCAAATTGATCATAGTTAATGGAAACATTTCTTATTCTTTTCACTCTTCCATTTCTATCAAATCTTATTGGTGCTTTTCTATAAGGTCTGTTTACCTTATTTGCAATTCTTCCAGGAGTTCTTAATATAACAGAAGAAGAACCTCTTCTTGTGTAGACAGGTCGAATGAGTCTATATTCAAATTCACCATTAGGAAAAATGAAAAACTTTATACCTCGTTCTACAAACTTAATAGGCTGTGCATTGCGATAGCGTTTTGTAAACCCATCTTTTGTAGTCAATACGTTTGTACTTACATGATTGGCAAACGTTACCATTCCAGTTAGCAACAAAATTGTTGTTAAGAGTTGAATTCTTTTCATAATTATCGAATTTTGGGTTATGCCTACTCTTAAGCTTTTCGGCATTCGCTATTATGATTATTACTTTTCAAACAGCGTGCCAAAAAATCGATTTAATTATAATTAACTGTATTTCAGGTGTATAAATATATTTTGTCTGGACTAAACTATGAAGATTTAAAAGAGATTATGGTATAGGGGTTGCTAGTTTGAGCTTTTCTTTAAGATAGTATCCTGTAAATGAAGTTGAAACCGAGGTAATTTCTTCTGGAGTCCCAGTAGCCACAATATTACCACCTTGCTCACCCCCAATGGGGCCAAGATCAATAATATGATCTGCACATTTTATAAGTTCTATATTATGTTCTACAACCACAATTGAATGTCCTTTATCTATTAAGGCATCAAAAGATTTTAAAAGTTTTTTAATATCGTGAAAGTGTAATCCTGTTGTAGGTTCATCAAAAATAAATAAGGCTTTTTCTTTGGTATTTCCTTTCACCAAAAAAGAGGCTAATTTAATACGTTGTGCTTCTCCACCAGATAGGGTAGAGGACGACTGTCCCAGCATTACATATCCTAATCCTACATCTTGTAAAGGTTTAATTTTGGTAATAATTTTTTTCTGATTGTTTGATGTAAAGAAATCAATGGCTTCATCCACAGTCATATTGAGAATATCGTCAATATTTTTATCTTCAAATTTAACTTCTAAGACTTCTTTTTTAAACCGTTTACCTTTACAGGTTTCACATTCCAAATGCACATCGGCCATAAATTGCATTTCAATAGTAACTTCGCCTTCTCCTTTACAAGTTTCACAACGTCCTCCATCTACATTAAAAGAGAAGTGTTTAGGCTGATAACCACGTAGTTTTGATAATTTTTGTGAGGCAAATAAACTTCTAATATCGTCATAAGCCTTTATATATGTTATTGGATTTGATCTTGAAGACCTTCCAATTGGGTTTTGATCTACAAACTCAACATGAGCAATTTCTGAAAATTTTCCTTCAATTTTTGTAAACTGTCCAGCCTTTTGCCCATACCCCCCTGTTTCTTTTAAAATACTGGGATAGAGTATCTTTTTAACAAGGGTACTTTTTCCACTCCCAGAAACACCAGTGACTACAGTAAGTTGATTAATTGGGAATTTAGCGGTAATATTTTTCAAATTGTTCTCTCTTGCTCCTACAATTTGAATAAAGTTTTTAGAAGTCCTTCTTTTTGCAGGTATTGGAATTTCTAGATTTCCATTTAGGTAGTTTGCGGTGAGTGTGTCAAATTTTAAGATTTCTTCAAAGCTACCCTGTGCTATCAAATTTCCTCCATTTGTACCTGCTTCCGGTCCTATATCGATAATTTCATCTGCTGCCTTCATGATATCTTCATCATGCTCTACCACAATCACCGTATTCCCTAAATCTCTTAAGGACTTTAATACCGTGATTAGTTTTTCTGTATCTTTAGGATGTAAACCAATACTTGGTTCATCTAAAATATACATAGAGCCTACCAAGCTGCTTCCCAAGGAAGTGGCTAGATTAATGCGCTGAGACTCTCCTCCGGACAACGAATTAGATTTTCTGTTAAGCGTTAAATACTCTAACCCTACATTAGAGAGGAATAACAATCTATTATTGATCTCTTTCAAAAGTCGTGAAGCAATTTTGTAATCGTGTTCACTAATTTGAAGCTCTTTAAAAAACTTTGCCAACTTGATTAAGGGTAACTCTACTAGGTCTGTTATTGTTTTATTGGCTATTTTGACATAATTAGATTCGGGTCTTAGGCGTTTACCTTTACAAACATCACAACGGGTCTTCCCTCTGTATCTTGAAAGCATCACCCGGTTTTGTATTTTATAGCTTTTCTCTTCAAGGAATGAGAAAAAGTCGTGAAGCCCTTCAAAATGTGAATTTCCATCCCAAACTAATTGTTTTTGTCTTTCCGATAACTCAAACCAAGGCTTATGAATAGGGAAATCAAATTTATAGGCATTATTTACCAATTGGTCACGATACCAACTCATGCTTTCGCCTCGCCAAGGAAAAATAGCATTCTCATAAACAGAAAGCGCTGTATTTGGTATTACCAAATCTTCATCAATACCTATTACATCTCCGTAACCTTCACATTTTGGACAAGCTCCATATGGGTTGTTAAAACTAAAAAGATGTACGTTGGGTTCAGGAAAAAGTATACCATCCAATTCAAATTTATTACTAAAGAGGGTTTCTTTCTTACTTGTTAGGTCTTCAATAATGCAGGTTCCTTTGCCTTCAAAAAAGGCAGTATCTACAGCATCAGCTAATCTATTTTTGAAATCTTCTTCGTTTTTAACAATAATTCTATCTACCACCAAATAAAAATCATCACCAATAGAATGATCAATTTCATCAATTCTAATAATATCTCCTTTATATTTTATCCGGGCATACCCCTGTTGTGATAGTATTTTTAGTGTTTTGTGAGTATCTCTATTTTCTGGGATATGAACAGGAGCCAATAATAAAAGTTTGCTTCTCTCTGTGAAAGAAAGTACAAAATCTATGACATCTGATACCGTATGTTTTTTAACTTCTTTACCTGAAACGGGAGAAAATGTATGACCAATTCTGGCAAATAACAACTTGAGATAGTCATAGATCTCTGTTGTGGTACCCACGGTAGATCTCGGATTTGTAGAGTTTACTTTTTGTTCTATAGCGATGGCTGGCGCAATTCCTTTAATATAATCTACTTTTGGTTTATCTAATCTGCCTAAAAACTGACGGGCATAAGAAGATAAACTTTCCACATACCTGCGTTGACCTTCAGCATATAAGGTATCAAAGGCAAGACTGGATTTCCCAGAACCAGAGAGACCCGTTATGACCACCAATTTATTACGGGGAATTGCGACGTCTATATTCTTCAAATTATGAAGACGAGCGCCTTTAATAATAATGTTTTCCTTAGAATTAAGAAGAGAAATGTCGTTCATAGCAATTAACAAATCACAAAGATACTAATAAGACTTTTGCTGTTGAAATTAGATATTAAAAAGAATTAGAACGAAAAAATAATAACAAAAATTTGTATTTTTCTATGTAATAATCTTATATTTGACAACGTTGCACCTAAATTTATAGCGCCTATACAATAAAATTACTTTTTAAGATTTACTATTTAACCCACTTCGGTTCTTAGAATCGAAACACCAAATCGAAACCTAAAAGTAATTTTGTATGAATCAACTTGTCAATGACTCAGTACTTATTGAACGCTATTTAAAAGGTCAAGAAACTTCCTTAGAAATTTTAATTAATCGCCATTCTCAGAGAATTTATAGCTTTATATTTTCTAAAGTCTACGATCGTGATGTCGCCGAGGATATTTTTCAGGATACTTTTATAAAAGTTATTAAAACTCTTAAAAGGGGAGCCTATAATGAAGAAGGTAAATTTTTACCATGGGTAATGCGTATTGCTCACAATCTGGTAATTGATTATTTCAGAAAAAATACAAGAATGCCAAAATTTGAAGGTAATGATGACTTCAATATTTTCAGTATGATTGGGGATTCTTCTTTAAATGCAGAAAAACAATTAATTAAAGATCAAGTTGAAAATGATTTACGTAAATTAATTGATGAATTGCCAGATGATCAAAAAGAAGTTCTTAAAATGCGTATGTATAAAGATATGAGTTTTAAGGAAATTTCAGAGGTTACTGGTGTAAGCATTAATACTGCACTAGGAAGAATGCGCTATGCAATAATTAATTTAAGAAAGATAATTGAAAAGCATAATATTGTTTTAACAAATTAGTTAGACAATAAAAAGTAAAGTATGGCGTTAGTATGTTATGATTTAAAATTATATCTGAACATATGGCAAAACTTTACACTGAACGTTCATCTGAGATGACAAACTTAAGACCTAAAAAAGAAACCGTTGAATTTTTATTAAATTATTCAAAGGCTTTAAGTGTTATTAATTACAAAACGTTGAAGTTTGACGCACTTCTTAACTAAACTTTGATAAGGCCCGTGTTTAACGGGCTTTTTTAGTTTTATTATAGGCGTTTATTACAGTCTTGCGTCCAATTGTTTTTGTGATTATGTCTTTTTCTAGATCCCATCCTCGTGCAGGAGAATACTCTCGTCCGTACCAAATGATTTGTAGATGCAGATTATTCCACTTTTCTTTGGGAAATAATCGCTTAGCGTCTTTTTCTGTTTGCACCACATTTTTCCCGTTAGAAAATCCCCATCTGTACATTAATCTGTGTATATGAGTATCTACAGGAAAGGCAGGAATACCAAAGGCTTGAGACATAACTACACTTGCCGTCTTATGTCCCACTGCTGGAAGCGATTCTAATGCTTCAAAATCTGCCGGAACCTCCCCGTTGTATTTATCGATTAGAATATGCGATAATCCATAAATACCTTTAGATTTCATAGGAGATAAACCAACAGGCTTAATAATTTCTCGTATTTCTTCTTGTGATAGTTTTATCATTGCATAAGGGTTATCCGCTTTTTCAAATAATAATGGAGTAATTTGATTTACTCGTACGTCTGTACTTTGTGCCGACATTAAAACGGCAATTAATAGCGTATAAGGATCTTTATGATCTAATGGAATAGGAATTTCAGGGTATATGCTTTCTAGAGTTTCTATAACGAAGTTTACCTTTTCGGCTTTAGTCATTTTTGTTTATTTTTACATCAAAAGTAATCAAATTTAAAATTGACTATGAATACATTAAAAGCAGGGGATAAGGTGCCAGAATTTAGCGTTCCTGATGAAAATGGTAATACAGTTTCATTATCCGATTACAAAGGTAAAAAATTGGTAGTATTTTTTTACCCAAAAGCAAATACTCCTGGTTGTACAGCGGAAGCGTGTAATTTAAGAGATTATTATACAGAACTTCAGGCAAAAGGTTTTGAGCTTTTAGGCGTAAGCGCAGACTCATCAAAAAAACAGGCAAATTTTAAAAACAAATACGAATTTCCATTCACATTATTAGCAGATGAAGAAAAACAAGTGATCAATGTATTTGGTGTTTGGGGACCTAAAAAATTTATGGGAAAAGAATATGATGGAATCCATCGTATGACATTTTTAGTAGACGAAAATGGAGTTGTTAGTCATGTTATTGAAAAGGTAAAAACTAAAGATCATGCTGCTCAAGTTTTAGAACTAGCTTAAAAAAAGCCTCGATAATTCGAGGCTTTTTTTATTTTTCAATTTTTTCTTTTTTGATTTCAGGCTCATAATCAAAAAGCTTTTTTTCTTTTATAATTTCAGCAATACCTTCTGGAAGCATCTCTTCCCAACTAGGGTCTCCCTTAGCAATTCTGGTAAGAACATCTCTAGAAAAAATATGAAGTATGTTTGGATCATAATCAAAGATATCAACAAGCTTTCCGTTGTATTTGAAAAATTTATACAACTCTTTCATCCTAGGATGAACTTTCAGGTTGTTACTAGTAATAAGTTGTCCACTTTCCGGGTCTTTCATTGGATATAAGTACACCTTCAAATCTTTATAGAAAAGCTTTCCAAATGCTTCTAAAATACCTCCGCTAATGTGGCGATAATATTTCTCATCAAAAATCTCAATAAGATTATTAACTCCCATAGTGAGCCCTAAACGTTCTTTTGTATAATTTGAGAAGTATTCTACAACTTTATAATATTCTCTAAAATTGGAAATCATCACAGTTTGCCCTAAAGAACATAATAATTCTGCTCTTTCCATGAAATCTTCTTCATCAATTTCACCTTCTGCCTTTAGGTTAGACAATGTAATTTCAAAAACTACGACTGTTTTATTTACATCTACTTTATTCTCCCGTATAAAAATCTCATAAGATTTTTTATACATGTCAATATTTACCTTAGTGACAGGTCTAAAACTACCTCTTAAAGTAAGAATATTCTTTTTGTATAGAATTCTTGCGGGTAGAATATTATTTCCATCTGGGCCAAACATGACGGCTTCTGTCATCCCGTTTTTAACTAATTGCAAACTTATCAAACGATTGTCTACTTTGTCAAATCTTGGTCCGGAAAAATTTATGGTATCAATTTCAAGGGTATCCTTATCAATATGATCATAAAGATAACGAAGTAACTTTTTAGGATGTTCAAATTTATAGTAAGCACCATAAATCAAATTAACCCCCATTATTCCTAAGGTTTCCTGTTGAAGTCTGGCTTCGGTTTGCTGAAATCTAAAATGCAGAACAATTTCATTGTAATCCTCGCCAGGAGCTACCTGAAAACGAATTCCCATCCATCCATGACCTTTATACTTTTTTGCGAAATCAATAGTGGCAACAGTATTGGCATAACTAAAAAATAATTTGTCTGGATGCTTTGCTCTAGGAATTCTTTCCTCAATCAATCGCATTTCATGCGAAAGCATTTTTTTACATCGTGCTTCCGTAACATAGCGTTTGTCGTCTTCAATACCGTAAATAGCATCACTAAAGTCTTTGTCGTAAGCACTCATAGTTTTGGCTATGGTGCCCGAGGCACCTCCAGATCTAAAAAAATGCCTAGCTACTTCCTGTCCGGCGCCAATTTCCGCAAACGTACCATAAATATTTTCATTGAGATTTATTCTGAGAGCTTTGGTCTTAGTAGAGGGAATATTTTCAAACTCTTTATCACCAGATAAAACTGTAGCCATAAAATAAAATATTGATTACAACAAAGTTAATAAGATTCATCAATGAAATACCCAAATAAATTATAAATTTGGAAAAATAATTCAATTGAAAGTTACATTTTTAGGAACTGGCACCTCTCAGGGAATTCCAATCATAGGAAGTACGCACCCTGTTTGCTTAAGCGATAACCCAAAAGATAAGAGACTTAGAGTATCTGTATTGGTTGAATGGGATGATTATAGCTATGTAATAGACTGTGGTCCTGATTTTAGACAACAAATGCTTACAGCAGGGGTTACCAGAATAGATGGGGTACTCTTTACTCATGAACATGCAGATCATACTGCTGGATTAGATGACATAAGACCCTTTTTCTTTAGACAAGGAGATGTTCCCATCTACGCGCACAAGCGTGTGTTGGAACAGTTAAAAATCAGATTTGACTATATTTTTACCAAAGAAAATCGGTATCCGGGTGCTCCCGCTGTTGAAGAGGTAACCATTTATAAAGACCGTTCTTTTGTCTTGGGAAACATGGAAGTGATTCCCATTAACTTAATGCATCATCGTTTACAGGTATTTGGATTTAGATTTAATAAATTTGCATACTTAACAGATGTGAAAACTATTTCAAAAAAGGAAATGGATAAACTCAAAAATTTAGATGTCATGGTAGTAAATGCTTTGCGAATAGAACCTCACCAGTCTCATTTTAATTTAGAAGAAGCATTGGCATTTGTAGCGGAGGTAAAACCTAAAAGAGCTTATTTTACACATATTAGTCATTTATTAGGCTTTCATGAAGAAGTACAGAAAACATTGCCTGAAGGGGTATTCTTAGCTTATGATAATTTAACCATACATATAAATTAGATCTTTATGAAATCTCGTCTTTTTCTTTACCTTTTCTTATTTGCGTTATTAATTATTCTTTTTCAATGGACCAATTCGCGCAATTACGTGAAGGCAAACGATTTAAAAGTGATCAACTTGAAAAAGAAGATTGAAAAATTTCAAGATTCTACACAGCAATTATTATTTGATAATCTTGATCTACAATATTTTGCTTTAGCTAATAATGATGATGCATTGTCTTACTACGATCATTTAAATATTTCAGATTTACCAGGTTATATTTCAGATCAATTAATATCTACGAATTTGGCAGGGAAGGATAATCCGTTGGTGCCCTATGCAGGTATGGAAGGGACTATGAATATTAATAAAATTAAAGTCTTAAATCACAAGTGGATTATTGCCGATTTTAGTGATGGTAAGTACTGGGGAGAATTACTTTTTAACTATGAAATTAAAGAGGATAAAAGTATTCAGTTCACATTAACAGATCATTTACTTTACACCAATCAATAAATAAAAAGAATCAAGAAATTCGTTCTGAAAGCCATTTCTTGAATGAGTGAAAATTTTGAGGAGCAACACCGTGACCCACTGGATACTCTTCGTACACAAACTTGATATGGTTTGCTTCAAGTATTTTTTTTGCATTACGAGCCCAATCTGGAGGTATTATTTGATCTTCATTTCCATGGGATGCATAGATTTCAAGAGAATCAAAATTGTTGTTTTTCCAACCAGATACTAAAATATTTTCATTGATAAAACCGCTCAAGGCTACTATATTTTTTATTTTATCTGGATAGCTAAGAGCAATTGCATAACTTAAAATAGTACCCTGACTAAAACCAAGTAGGCTAATGTTACTGGCATCTAGTTGGTATGCCAAAATAGCCTCCTCAATAAAAGACATAATTACTTCTCTGGATTCTTTTGCCTGTTCATCGTCACTCCATTTACCACCTATAGGATCATATTGAATGGCATACCAAGCATACCCATTAGGCATTAATTCATACGGCGCACGGGCAGATATAATAAATAATTCTTCCGGTAATTCTCCTGCAAATGAAAAAAGATCTTCTTCATTACTTCCATAACCATGAAATAAGAACAAAGCAGGATTTTTTTCTTGTTGACTTTTGGAAGGTCTTATAATATGTTGAAGTGATAACTTTTTCTGTTGCATTATTTTATGAATTTAAACCATGATTGAAATAGAGGGCCTAACATTGGAATACTGGTTTTTCTTTCTTGTATAGCTCCGGAAAAGCCATAAACCCAAAGTACAATAAAAAACAAATAGAAGGACGCAGAAATAAGCCAACTGTCAAATTGACTAATTAATACACCTATACCATAAAAGGCAATATGAATTCCAAATGCCTGACGAATATGGAATCTTGCAAATGCATTTTTAGATTCCATATTCATAAAAATTGCGATAATGCACCCTATAATGGTAATATAACTTGCCATTGCAGCCGTTTTTCCTTCTTTAGGTTTATCTGTACTCATTATTTAAGTGTCGTAATAAATTGATCATTAGCAATAATACCCAAAGGCTTCCCTTTTAGCTCTTGATCTATAAAAATGGAGTTCTTAGAAGTGGAATAAATATCATTTCTTTTGAAGGTATAAACAATATCAGGATCAAAAAGAGTAAGATTTGCTTTTATTCCTTCTTTAATAGGGGGGCTTTCCATTCCAAAACGACTCATCCCACGTGTTAAAATGTCAATAGCATTTTCTGTATCAAAAATTTTGTTCAAAGCTCCAAAAGCAGATTCAAGCCCAATAGTTCCAAAAGCAGCATTATCAAATTCTACTTTTTTTAATTCAATATTAAGAGGATTATGATCTGAAGTAACCATATCAATAGTACCATCTAAAACACCTTCAATTAAAGCATTTTGATCTTCTTCTGCACGTAAAGGCGGTAGTACTTTGGTATTGGAGTCAAATCCTTCTAAAATTTGATCTGTATAAAAAAGATGGTGTATGGTTGTGCTACAGCTTATGTTAAGACCTTTTCTTTTTGCCTCTCTAATTAAGCCTACTGAACCCTTGGTTGAAATGGTAGGAATATGTAGCTTACCTTTGGTATATTCAAGCAAGAAAAGGTCTCTTGCAACTTGAAGATCTTCAGCGAGATAGGGGATTCCTTTTAAACCCAAGTAGGTAGCAGTTTTTTCTTCATTAACAATCCCATTACCAGCAATATTATTTTCTTGAGGATAAGAGCAAATTAATCCATCAAAGCCCTGAGCGTATTGTAAAGCAAGTTTGAGCAAATTTGGGTTGGAAATAGGTAATTTATAATCATAAAATCCAACAGCACCTGCATTTAAAGCATCAAAAAGCTCGGCTAGTTCTTCTCCATTACTTCTTTTAGTAAGTGCTCCCAACGGGAGTAATGAAACTGCATGCGCCGATGCTTTGTCTTTGACAAATGCGATATCTGATTTGTTTTCTATAATAGGTTGCGTATTGGTATTTAAAACTACCGTTGTAAAACCACTTAATGCAGCAGTATTTAATCCGTTTTCAATACTTTCTCTTTCCTCAAATCCAGGTTCTCCAAAACATACACTACTATCAAACCAACCTTTGGAAACGTAGAGGTTTGACTTTATGATGGTTTTTATTTTGTTGGTAGCATCAATGTGATTATCAATACGCTTGATAATACCATCTTTAATGAGAATGTCTTTTTCTTGTTTATGGTAAACCGAAGCCTTATCAAGTATAAGAACGGATTTAAGAAGCAAATTCATTTCAAGAATTTTAAAATCAGTATTTCCATTATTAGAAAACCTAATGCAAAAATAACAAACCATTTCCAAAGGTCTGTTACGCTATTTTCTTTTTTTAAGCTGTTAAAAAGCTCTGAAACATCATTATTCATATTTTGGAATTCAGAAGCGTCTATAAAATCATACTCTTTTGAGCTTTCTGTTCTAAGATGGTTAAAACTTAATTTTTGCAGGGCCTCATTCTTATACTTCAAATCATATATCCCAGGAGTATTGGGTTCCTCATTAAGCGTTAAAAGAACTTTAGTACTAAAAGATTGTTGCAAAGGAATGAAACGATTCTCATCTTTAACCAGTGTAAGTACTTCATCCTTAGAAAGACTTGCTTTTACAGCAATATTTTTTTCGGTGCCAATAGTGTAGTACAATTTTGGTAAGGGTAAACTTTTTAAAGCAATATTATAAAATACAGGAACAATTAATGGAGAATTTTTAAAATTTGAATAAGCTGATGCCAGCGGAGAAGTGAAAATATACATTCCTTGAGTGTTCCATAAAAAAGGAGTTCCATCTTGGTAGCTAAGAGCTCCGGTACTTTTATTTTTAAAACTAAAACCTTTTAAAGATTGTGGATATTGAAAATTATTGACCCGCTGCTCAAAAACATCTTGAAAAAGTGGATGATCAAACGCTATATTGGTAATTTTTTTTGTTGTTTCGTAGATGTTAGAAAACTTGGGAAGACCAAATTTACTTAAGAACAGATTGTTTTCTTCAATTGAAGCTTTTAAAGATGGAATAAAAATGATGAAACCGCCATTTCTTTTAAAGGCACTAAGCGTATTTAGCAAAGGAGGAGTAATTGTACTTAATTCATTTAAAACAATCAAATTTTGATTTTCTATATCACTAAAGTTGAGATTGTTTAATGAGGTATTGGTTAAATTAAATTCATTAGGTGTATAAATCCTTTCTAGATATTCAAAGTCCGTATCATTAATACTAAGAACATTTACCTTTTCCTTACTATTGATATTGAAAAAGAAAGTGTCATCATAAAAAAGTCCTGTATCTTCAACAGAAACAAAAGCCTCTATTTCTTTATTTGACGGCAGGGTAAAAGTAATTTGAGATATTTTTTTGTCTTTAAAATCTGTTCCTGCTTTTGCAATTAAAACATCTTTATTGTAGAGGGAAACAGCTTGTTCTTCCGTAGATACTACATTTCGTTTAAGAACCACATTTACTTCCATACCAGAAGCCCTATTATTTTGGACATATATGCTATCAATGCTTATGTTAGTTATTTCAACGGGACGTAATACTACAGGATAAACGTTTAAGAGTGAATCCTTAAGTTGATTTACACTTTTTGAATTAGATTGAAAATCCGAAATAAAAATCAGATTTTTGATTGAACTTGAATCTTTAGAAAAAATATTTCTTGCTTTTAAAAGAACTTCTCTATAAGATAATTGATTTGGGGCGTATTTAAGTTCTAAAAGTTCTTTTTTAGTTGCTTTAAGGGTGGTTTTTTTAAAGGTTTCAGTATTTGTAAAAATGGAGAATTGAGCATCTTCATCAATGCTTGCGATTAATTCCTGTACAGCATTTTCAAATAAAGGACCGTTTTTCCCGGAAGCCTGCATACTGAATGAATTATCCAGATAAATAATGGTTTCGGTATTCGTATTAATAATATCTCTATTAGCGGTATAGGGTTGGGCAAATGCAATTACCAACATGCATAAAAGTAAAATCCGTGTTAATAAAGTAAGCCATTTTTTTAAATTACGACTTTTACGTGTTTGAGTAGCTACCTCCTTAAGAAATTTCACATTGGTAAAAGAAACCTTCTGAAATTTCCGCAGCTGAAAAAGGTGAACAATCACCGGAATTATAAAAAGGAATAAAGCCCAAAGAATGTCCGGATTTTTAAATTGCATTCCGTATAAAAATTTATCAAATATAATCGTTTCTAAACGTAATTAAATTCAATTAAGATTTTTTTAAATAATCACTTTTGTTTTAACGATATATAGAATGAAGACTTTTGTTTTTGTAAAGTTCATGAAGTCTTAACTTAAGAAGTTAAGTTTATTTTCTTAATACGCTACAACCATCTTATAGTATCTTTTAAGCCAGAGCTATACAATGTTCTTTTTCAAAATAGTGATGCCTTTTAAATTCATAAGGCAATCGGATAAGAAGGTAATATTGAATTAGATGTAGTTTTTTTACTAAATACTTTTTCTTCTACTACTTTTATTAGAGTTTTCGTTTGTAGGGTTACTATTTGTTTGTGGGCTAAGGCTTCTACTTTGATTCTGATTCATTGGAAACATCATACGATCAAATGGAGCTCCTTGTGCGGTATTTAGGGTTGCATTATTTGCGTTTTGTTTACTTTCTTCTTGTTTTATACTTACAAGTTCCTTCTGCATTTCGGCTTTAAATACGTTAAATTTAGTTTCAATGAAGGATTTAATTTGATCTTCAGGAATGCTACTCATTTCAAGTTTTAAAGCCTCCTCTATTTTAAAAAAATCCATGAGTTCTGGGTTTAAGTATAGATCCTCATTTTCAGGTTGTTTAAAGAAATCTTGAACCTGAGCCATATATTGTTTTCTTACTTGTGCTTTTTCATCTAAAACACCTAGGTTTTCAAGGTAGTGTTCCGTAATGTTGTTATACTTATTTGGGTCTAATTGATAGCTACCATCTTTGTTTACAAAAAGGTTATTATTCTTATCTGTTTCACAAAAGATTTTCGCAAATTCCTCTTTCATTGAATCTGTTATCTGGGTAAAAGCAAAGTCTATATTTTCAGTTTTTGATGGAATACGATGCCTTTCACCTTCTATGATTAAGGTATTGTCCTCATTTGTTTCAGCTCCTTCTAAAAATAATGTATTGAGAAGCCCCTGCATAACTTCAATACGTTCTGGATGATCATCAGGAATAATTTTTTTACTTTTTATTAACTCCTCAACACCCTGTCTTTGAAGCATTGTTTTTAGGGTAGGAGTGATGGGTCTATTATTTTCAAGGATTACTTGAACCCCAGTTTTTTCTATAAAATCTCTTACCGGAGTAGGACAATTACCCAAAGAAGATGCTATACTGGTAAGTGCAGCTGTTGCATCTATTTTGTCTGAGCCAAGAGTTCTGTTTACCTGATGTTTAGCTGCCATATGGTAGAACTCCGTAATTTCGGATTCGCCATGGTCATTTTCTACATGTAATAGGAAGCTATCAATAACTTCTCCACTCAAAAGCTGGCTGGGTGCTAGGTCATTTCCATCCGTAAAAGAGACTCCTTCTTGGTTTAAATTTCCAATAAAGATATCTTTTTCACGAATTTCTTCTGGTAATTGATCTGGATACAATATTTTAAGCATTTCGCTAATTTCAGATTTCGTAAGTATCTCCGGTTCAAAGTTGTTTCTCAAAAATTTAATCGAGTTTTCAGAGAGTGGATTTCTGAAGACGTCCAATCTTTCCAAGTTTGGCAGTTTGGCAAGTTCTTTAGGTATATTTTTTAATTCATTATGATCCACAGTGAAACGTTGAAGACTGTTAAGCGTACCAATTTCTTGCGGCAATACAGTTAATTCATTGTTTTCTAATTCCAGTGCCTGAAGGTTCGCGAGCTGTCCAATTTCTTTTGGTAAATTTTTTAATAGGTTATTTTGGGCATATAATAATTTAAGCTCACTTAGGTTTCCTATTTGTTTGGGTAATGAGGTTAAATGATTATCACCAATGTTTAAATTCTCAAGCTTTTTGAGTAGACCAATTTCCGGAGGTAATAAAGTTAGTTGATTATCATTAAGTACAAGTTGTCTTAAGTTATTTAATGTTTCAATTTTTTTTGGTAATTTGGTTAATGCATTTCGCTCCGCATTAAGAGTAGTAAGATTTGTAAGATTTACCGTTTCTTCTGGTAATTCGGTTAACTGATTATCACCAATGTATAAATCCGCAAGCTTTTTGAGTTGGCCAATTTCTGGTGGCAATAAAGTTAGTTGATTACCATTAAGTGCAAGTTGCCTTAAGTTGATTAACTTTTCAATCTTTTTTGGTAATTTAGTTAATGAATTACGCTCCGCATTAAGAGTAGTAAGATTCGTAAGATTTACCATTTCTTCTGGTAATTCTGTTAGCAGGTTATTATGAATGTATAAATTCTCAAGCTTTTTGAGTTGGCCAATTTCCGGAGGCAATAAAGTTAATTGATTGCCATTAAGTGCAAGTTGTGTTAAGTTGTTTAACTTTTCAATCTTTTTTGGTAATTTGGTTAATGCATTGTTCCCCACATTAAGAGCAATAAGATTCATAAGATTTACCATTTCTTCTGGTAATTCTGTTAACTGGTTATTATGAATATATAAATTCTCAAGCTTTTTGAGTTGGCCAATTTCCGGAGGCAATAAAGTTAATTGATTACCACTAAGTGCAAGTTGTGTTAAGTTGTTTAACTTACCAATACTTCTAGGCAATTCTTTTAGTTTATTATTACGAATCTGAAAAAGTTGGAGATTTTTGAGTTCTTCAATTTCTGGAGGTAATTCTACAAGTTTATTATTATCTACTGTAAGCTGTTTAAGCTCTTCTAATTGCCCTATCTCTTTAGGTAATGTCTTCAGCTTGTTTTTATTTAGTTTAAGAGTTTCCAAAAATTCAAGTTGACCAATTTCTGGAGGTAATTCAATAAGTTTATTATTTTCAATCTCAAGATTTGAAAGTTCTTCCAAAAAACCAATATTTTTAGGTAACGCTGTTATTTGGTTATTGGTTAAGTTAAGGTCTTGGAGATTTATTAGATTCCCAATTTCTGTTGGTAGTTTTAATAATTGATTGTCATTTATTAGCAGTCTTTTTAACTTTGTAAGTTTTCCTATATTTTTGGGTAATTCTGTTAACTTGTTATTGTTTAAGTGCAGTAAAGAAAGATTGTTGAGAGTTTCCAATTCTGGCATTAGTATTTTAAAATCGGCATCAGTAAGACTAATTCCTGAAAGATTTAGTGTCTCAAGTTCATGAGATCTTGATTTCCAAGCATCAATTCTTTTTTTTCCCTCCTTTAAACTTTCTGAAACGGGTATTTCTGGCATGGGTTTAAAATTTTAATAACTGTATGTAAACTATCATAAGCTTATTTTCAATTTAATCTTTTAATAGAGGTGTGAATAGGAATTTGATTACTTATAATTTTATGTTGGTTAAAAATAGTTACTAATGTTTTGTTCTAGAACCCTTCACTTATTTAATTGTTTCCTCTACTTCTTCTGGGAGTACTGTTCAAGCACGGGCATGAGATCTTTCAGGTCTTGGTCAGTAAGCCCTATTCCTGAAAAATTTAATGCTATAGGAGTAGGTGTTGAAGGAGGATTTTGTGTTATCCAGGTATCTATTCGTTCTAGTGCTTCATTAAAAGCATCTGCAGTTGTTGTAGGCATAGATATAAAATTATAATAAGTGTTTATAGCTCATGGTAAAACGTATTTTCAGCTTAAGATTTCCAAAGTGAGAATGCTTAACACTAAATTTTACACTATTTTTCCTTTTTGGGTGTCACTTCCAAGATACGTTTGAAATCAATAAATGACGTTCGGTTGATTCACGAAGACTAATCACGGTTAACATTTAACTCTTTTAAAAAATTAATATATGAATAAGATTTGTTACCATTGATATTGCTTGTAATAAGTGGGAAATGGTATTCTGTAAATCATTTCTCATTACCTAAAGCATTGAAGATTTCAAGTCTCGCCTAAGTTTTTTAGCGAGTCAAATTTTTTCAATACTGTATCTTTTCTTAAGAAGGTATACACTTTAATTTATAGATATAGATTTTTCCGATGCTAAATTCTCATTTTTAGGTTGAACTCATATCATAGTAAGTCTTGACCTACAAGGCATTCTATCCATATTGATGAAGCTAGAACTTTTCAAAAACACCCAAACCAAAAAGGGCAAAATCATATATTACAGGATCTTTGGGATTTAATTTACGTAAATTTGTATCCAGTTCTGTAACTGCCCTTGCATCATTTTGTTTACGAGTTAATAGCCCTAATTTTCTAGCTACATTGCCCGAATGAATATCTAAGGGACAAGAAAGTATACCAGGGCTAATACTTTTCCATATGCCAAAATCCACTCCTTTAGTGTCATTTCTAATCATCCATCTTAAAAACATGTTGATTCGCTTCGCTGCACTGCCTTTTAATGGGTCTGAAATGTGTTTTTGAGTTCTTACAGGATGCGCAAGCTCAAAAAACAATTTTTTGAATTCATGAATAGCCGTTTGTAAATTAGATTGATCTGAATAATTTGCAAAAAGGGTCTCCATTCCATCTAAATTTTTATAAATGTGTTGAAGGGCAACCACAAAGTAGGCTAAATCTTTGGCATTAAATGTTCTATGCACAAAAGAATCAAACAAAGATACTTTACTAGGCGTATAATTCATGATGAAATCATAGGGAGATTGCCCCATTATCTGCATCATTTTGTTAGCATTGGTAATAATACTTTTTCTATTTCCCCAAGAAATGGTAGCTGTTAAAAAAGCAGCAATTTCAATGTCTTCTTTTTGTTCAAATTGATGAGGTATTTGAATCGGATCGGTTTCAATAAACGCTAATGAGTTATATTTTTCAGCTTTTTCATCCAGAAAATTTTTGAGTTCTTTTTTGCTTAACTTTTCCATAATAAAAGACAGAGAAGAACTTAAATAATTGCTTTTCGGGTTATAATTTTACCATCTTCCATCACCAATTTACGATCTGCCATTTCTGCCAACTTTTTATTGTGGGTAACAATTACAAAGGTCTGATTAAAAGTATTTCTCAACTCAAAAAAAAGTTGATGGAGGTTTTCTGCAGACTCAGAGTCTAAATTCCCACTGGGTTCATCTGCAAAAATAACAGAGGGCCTATTTATTAAAGCTCTAGCAACAGCCACACGTTGTTGTTCTCCGCCTGAGAGATTTCCTGGTTTGTGATTTTGGCGGTGAGCTATTCCAAGAAAATCTAGCAGTTCTTTTGCTCTTTTTTCAGCATTAGCTTTTGATGTTCCTTTAATATACGCTGGAATACAGACATTTTCAAGAGCGGTAAATTCTGGAAGTAATTGATGAAATTGAAAAATAAAACCAATATGTTCATTTCTAAACTTGGCAAGTGCTTTATCGCTAAGGGAAGCAATTTCTTGTGAATTAATGATCAGTTTACTAGAGGGCAGAGCGTTCATTCTCTCTAGAGTACCAAGAATTTGTAACAAAGTAGTTTTACCAGCACCAGAGGCTCCTACGATACTCACAATTTCTCCTTTTTCTATATGTAGATCAACACCTTTGAGAACTTCAAGATTACCAAAAGACTTATGAATATTAGTAGCTGAGATCATGCTTAGTAATTATGAAAAGTGAAAGTAACCATTCGCAACAGATGTTCCAAAAAAAATTATCCTTTAAAAGAATTTTTCAGATTGTTTACATCCAGAAAATAGACTACTCGTAAAGAAATAGTGTGATTTGCAGGCTGATTAAAAAGATTTTTTAAGCTTTCATTATAATTTAAAGAAGAAAGATTGTCTTCATTAAAAATGGAATTTCTATATAGTAAAATTACTTCACTACCAGGAGAAAATCGCCAATTAAAGCTCAAATCCAGATTCCAGATATTAAAGTTGGTATTTGGATTGTTCTCATCAATATTATAATCAAAAGGAGAACGAGATCCATCTTGGTTAAGGATGAAAAAATTACCTTTAGAGTAATCTGCTGTGCTCCAAAAGTTTCTAAACCGTAAATTGATTGCTTTATATGAATTAAAATTATAGCTGGCTCTTAACGAATTTTCAATACTAGTAATGTCTCTTTCCCCAAGAAAAACATCTATATCGTTGTCATCTATATATCCAAAATTATTCACTCTTTTAATTAGTTCAGAGTTCCAAACAAGTAAAAAATTATCAGAAAAACGATACCTAGGTGAGACAAAAATAGAATACGCTTTCTGAACATCTCCAAACCATTTGCGATAACCTATTCCAACATCATAAGCAAATTTTTTACGATAATCTGAAGATACGAATGCACCACCGCCCAAATTAGGATCAAAAGTTACATAACGTCCATCAATCCTAGGTTCAAAATAATCATCTTCTTGGCTATTATAACTCATATCAAGACCAAAAGCAAACCTACTTGGTGTCACAAAAAAGGTATCTAATGAAATGGAATTTCTTGTAATTACTGAAGGATCAAATAGTCTTCTATGATTCACCCTTAATGCAATTCGATACCTGTTAAAGGTCTTAGTGGGTTTAAAAATCTCATAGGATATTCTTCCTGCAAAATTATTGAAATTGTTTCTAAAAAGAATCCCTAAGTCATTGCTGTCATAATTGGTATCTGCCATAAAATGCCCAAAAAACCATCTAAAGTTTCCTTTAGTTTTTCTCACTTCAAAATTACTCCTTATACCAGAAATAGTTTCTCCGTCATTAACAAAACTAGCTCTAATCCCGCCTTCAAAATTATAAGAATTATTTTTATTGGATATATTGTACAACAGTGCAGTCACATTCGCATCTCTAAAGGAGCCTGAGCGTGAAACGTTTGTATTTATAAGTGTTATAGAAGAGTTTTGATTAAACTGTTGATCAAAAACAAAAATATTGTAGTTGGCAAGTGATTCTGTTTGAAATTCTCTTACTTCACCGGTAATGGTATCTTTTATTTTTGCTTGAACCCCTTCTGTGATTGCATTTAAAATACCTATACCTAAATTTCCTTTGGTTCTACCAGAAACTTTTACCGCATTTAGTAAACCTGTTTTCTGCGGATTTTCTAAAACCTCTTCATTTTCTAGCAGTGAATCTTCTACAAGCTCACTTTTAGACCCTTCATTTCCTATTCTTCTGCTAAAAAATAAACCACCTTTATTAAACAGTTCTATCCCTTCATTAAAAAATTGCCTATTCTCTGAAAAAACTTGCTCAAAAGGCCCTAGGTTTAATTCAACGTTATCAAAAGCAGCTTGTCCGAAGTCTGGTATTAAAGTGGCATCTAAGGTAAAATTATCTGTGATTCCATATTTTATATCCATCCCTACGCTTAAATCGGTAGTATTAGTTTCTTCAGCAAAAGTTGTACTTGCCTGAGCAAAAGGAAATAATATGAGTCTTAACGGGGGATTAATATTTTCAAGCCCTTTGATAATACCATTGTATTGTGTACTAAAACCTGTACCTCTGTCTACTTTGTTCCAACTAAAACTCTCATTTAAATTATTAATCCTACGATAAAAGTTGATACTCCAATTTTGAACAGCTACTTCAGGAAAGCGTAATGCATTATAAGGAATCTTAAATTCTGCATACCATCCATTCGCATCATGGGTTACATTACATTGAAAAACACTATTAAAATTAAAGTCTTCATCATCGTTTACTTTTCTGGAGTCGCCAATGGTACCTGCACTGGTTACGTAAAAGACAGTTTCATTTATTCCATCATTTAGTGTATTAATATTTACCGAAAAAAAATCAGCTTGAACAAATATATTATCACGCTGACTAAATTGTTTGAGAATTCTTTTTGGCTCGTTATCAAACATATAGGCAGCTATATAAATAGCTTTGTCATCATAGGCCATTTTTACCTTTGTTTGATGAGAAGACCTTTCCAAAGCGGTATTATCTGGTTCTAACATATAAAAATCAGATGCGGCAGGTAAGTTTTTCCATATTTCTTCGTCTAATTTACCATCAATTTTAGGCGAATTATCAATTCTGGTTATAATAAGCTCCTTTGTTTGTGATTGAGAAAACAAAGGCGTTAAAACTGAAGAAATAGTAATAAAAAAGAAGATTTTTCGTAACATTGAAAAATATAAACGGTTTTTTTAATGAATTATGAAAATATGAAAGCAAAACTAAAACGATGATTTTTGGCATGGTCACAATTAAAAGTTAAAATATTCCACCTTGTTTATGTTTTTTTTAAATTCGTTAAACAAAAATAATTGCGTAATTAAGTACTTTCATGACAAATAATTCAAATCAAGTACCAGCTACTTTTGCTGGCGGTTGCTTTTGGTGCACAGAGGCTGTTTTCAATAGGATTAAAGGCGTTCATAAGGTTATTTCAGGATACACAGGAGGTTCTATTAAAAATCCTGCTTACAGAGAAATTTGTACAGGAAGGACTGGTCATGCTGAGGCAGTTCAGATTTTTTATAATGAAAATGAAATTTCGTTTGAAGAATTACTGGATATATTTTTTGGAACTCACGATCCCACCACACTTAATAAACAGGGCAATGATAGCGGTACACAATATCGTTCGGCTATATTCTATGCTAATGATTTCCAAAAACAAAGTGCATTAAATTATATAGAAGAACTTGAAAAAAAACATTTATTTGAGAATCCTATTGTAACGGAGGTTACAGAATTAGGTGTCTTTTACAATGCAGAAGATTATCATCAGGAATATTATGATCTAAATAAAAGCCAGCCCTATTGTCAGGTTATTATAGATCCAAAACTTTCAAAGCTTAAAAACAAATATCAAAATAAATTAAAGACTGTTTAATGACACCACCATACAAATATTTAGAAGAGTATAATTTAGATGTTACTGATGAAGTAAAAGATAGTTATCATAGCATTTTAACCGATTTAGGTGAAAATCCAGAACGGGAAGGGCTATTAAAAACTCCAGAACGTGCGGCAAAAGCAATGCAGTTCCTCACACAAGGTTATCACATGGATGGTGCTGATATTTTAAAGGGAGCCATGTTTAAAGAAGATTATAATGACATGGTTATTATTAAAAATATTGAATTATATTCTCTATGTGAACATCATATTCTTCCCTTTTTTGGGAAGGCTCATATTGCCTATATTCCTAATGGATATATTGTAGGTTTAAGTAAAATACCTCGGGTGGTTGATGTTTTTGCCAGACGGTTACAGGTACAGGAAAGACTAACGCACGATATTTTGGAATGTATTAATAAAACCCTTAAACCACAAGGGGTAGCTGTAGTGATTGAGGCTTCACACATGTGTATGATGATGCGTGGTGTTCAAAAACAAAATTCTATAACTACAACTTCAGGTTTTAGAGGGGCTTTTGAGAAAATTGAAACTCGAAATGAATTCTTGAAGTTGTTAGGTTCAGACTTGTCTTAATTTTTGGCATTTTTATTGCTATTTTAGTGGCTATAAATAAGTAATATGACAGAAGACAAGTATGGAAAGCTTTTTTTAGGTCTTTTTTTTGATGCTTTAGGGTACGTTTCTTTTATTCTTCCTGGAATAGGGGAGTTCACAGATGTTATCTGGGCTCCAGTATCTGGGTGGTTAATGACGCGTTTATATAAAGGTAAAAGTGGTCAAATTGCCGGAGCAATTACATTTATTGAAGAAGCACTTCCTGGATTAGATATAATCCCTTCTTTTACACTCATGTGGATTTATACCTATTTGCTTTCCAAAGATAAAGAGGACCGTTAAATTTTGAAATCAAAATAAAAGTAGAAAACCCTTCAAATTGAAGGGTTTTCTGTATTCGGTAAACATGCAATCAAATCTCACAAAAAAAGCATTTTTACCACATCGGATAAAGAATGAATAAACAAACCATATTCCGAATATTATTATATTATTTATTGGGAGAATACATTAAATAACTGCGCAATATCTGTTTCTCCATCCGCATTTGTAATATCACCATTAGCTACACCTGAAGCCGATTTATTAGGTTCGTGTCTGAGTGTTATTTGAATGGTACCAGGACCTGTTCCTCCAGTAGTAAGGGTAAAATTGAGTCCTACAGGATTGCCATTAGAGTCTTCATCGTTATAGGCAGTGCTAGCCACAGAACCACTTGTCTGATAAAAAAACTGATGCTCTTCGTCTTCTTCTTCAACCTCTTCTGTAATATCTTCTACAGGGCTAACGGTTTCATTTAACAAAGTAATAGATCCAGTATAGGTGGTATTAGTTGTTAAAGGCCCAGATATTGTAATTACTGGTTCATCTGGACCGTCTCCATCCAAGTCTCTACTTTGCAAAGTTACAGTATTTTGTCCAGTTGCTGTTAATACAACGGTCATTGTAGTAATAATTTCTTCTTCGTTCACTGGAGCAGGATCATCACTAGAGCAACTAGTAAATATAAGTGTCAACAATCCAATTAGAAATACATTTTTTTTCATTTTTTTTAAATTTAAATTAATAGTTAAAAGTTAATCGTATTAAAAAGTTTCTTCCCAAATCATCTGCGAAATATCTTAATCTATTTAGATAATCTCGATAACTAGTATTTAGAAAATTATTTACTGTAAGACCAATTTCCAGTATTTTATTCTTGGAAAGCTCAAAATCAATATTGGCATTGGCATTCAAAACGTGAGCAGCTTGTGGTGCATCATTAATACGTAAAAGAACTTCTTCATTTGCCTGTGGTGAGAAAACGGTAATATTTGGAGGGGTTTCATTTTGCTCAAATAAATAATTGCTTTCCAGCCCTACGTTTAGGTTATGCCATTTTTTCAAATAATAACTAATCTTATTAGTAAGTTTTGGAGCAGGTATATTGATTAATGGGATATCTAAAGAAGTATCTAAGCCCTTCACTAAAGAAAACTGATGATTCGTTCTCCATCTGGAGGTCCAGTTTACATATGCACTAGCATCAATACCTATGAGGCGAGCATTTGTTTGGCGATATTCCCATAAAGGAAAAGCACCACGGATGGTAAATTCAACATCTGTTGGTTCTAATATGATAAAATCATTCATTAGATTTAAAAAAGGAGCAATTTCCCAACCCCATTTTGACGAGCTATTTTTTATGGAAGCTGTTATTTTGTTTGAAGTCTCTTGTTTTATTCTAAGATCGCCTAATTCAATTCTAGCGGCAGAATGATGCAAACCATCACTAAAAAGCTCTGATGGATTAGGTGCACGTTGCGCTAAAACATAGTTGAATCTAAACTCCGTATTCTCGTCTATATCGTATTTCAAACCGGTAGTAAAAGAAATATTATGATAATCAAAAACAGGATTTACCAATAATTGAGATTCTAAGTTTTGAGTAACAATATCTCCAAAATCTTCCTCGTAACCTCGTTCTTCCCACCTTGAGTTTAAATAGAATTTTTTTGCATCAATTCTATTGAAGTCATACCTAAAACCGGCATCTACAATAAGTTTAGATGAAAACGCATAAGAATTTGAGAAAAAAATGCCTGCATCAAATTTTTGATAGTCAGGAATTAGACGTCTAACACCGGTAGCTGGATTTGCAAAATTATCTTGATATCGCACAAGAATTCCTGTATGAAATTGAGCAGTATCTTTAGAATCAAACTTAAAATCAGATTGTATGGTGTGTGTCGTAAGCTGAAGATCAATAGCGGGTTTATCTCTATCATCTCCAACCCTTACATCATATTCAAATCGGTTATTAAATTGAAAATCGTATTGAATGTTAAGTTTACCTAATCCTTCATAGCGCTTAAAAAAACGAGCTCTCGCTAAATGATGGGTAACTTCTTGTCTGGGTCTAGATATATCGTAAGTAAAAGGATCAATTACCAGTGGTAGCGGACTATTAATTGCATTTATTAAATCGTCAACATTACCTATATGCGAAGCTCTTAAAACGGCAATATTGGTTTGAAAATAAGAATAATAAAAGTCAAAACCATGAGTAAACTTATTGATTCCTGCATTAAAGGATCCTGCTTTTTCCAAAACCCCTGTATTGGAGAGCACATAGTCTGGTGCTTCAAAATCACCAAATCGCTTGATACTCCCTTGGGCTTTTAAATACCAACCCTTATCAAAGCCTTTAATAAGTTTTGAGGTAAGAGATCCACCTCTTCCATTAGTAGCTCCGGTAAATGTAGTACTTCCGTAGAGTGTGTCTTTTATAATAATTTTTGAGGGTTCTGTAATAATAACTCCTCCAACCGCATCTCCTCCATATTGAAGTGCTGAAGCTCCTTTTATTACGGTGACGCTTCCAGAAGCATTCACATCAATATTAGGCGCATGTTCGTCTCCCCATTCCATGTCTTGCATTCTAACCCCGTTATTTATTATAAGAACTCTACTTCCATTTAACCCTTGAATGACTGGTTTGACAATAGCGGCTCCCGTATTGAAAGAAGAAACTCCAGTAATTTCTTTTAAAGCGTCTCCTAAGCTTCCGCTAGCGTATTTCTGCAACAATTTGGTATTTATAGTGTTTTCTTGTGCAGAGTTGGTTTTTTTTCTTTTTGCATCACCTGTAACTTTTACTTCTTCAAGTTCTTCTAAATGATGTTCCAGATAAAACCTTTTTAACGTATTTTCTTCAATGGTTACGGGTATTATGAGTGTTTGACAATCTGAGTGTGTGATTTCTAATTCATATATTCTATTGCAGAGATTTTTTATTGTAAAGCTTCCTTTACTATTCGTTTCATATTGTTTTTTTGCACCAATAATTTGAATGATAGCGCCTTTTAAAGGAGTTCCTTCATGAAAGTCAAAAACTTCACCTTTTAGTATGTAATCACAATCTTGGGTATAGACTTTACATACACTTACCAATAAAAAAATGGTAATAATAACATACTTCATGATAATTTTTTTAATAAAGAAAACTGCAATGCTATGTGCCTCAGAGCAGAGTTGGAACGAGTCGGATAATCTAATTAATTATACGAGTGCAGGAGGTGCTTTATTTGCAAAATTGAAAGTAGCTTTTTTAGAAGTAAATGTAGATACATAAAACGTTCTTTGGGCAACATATCCTAGATAAGTTACTTGCATAACTTGTGCGACCTGCGTTTTAACTACAGGAACTTTATTGACCTGAATATGATACTCACAGTCAATACAATTTTCAACAACGATATCTTCATCTTCAAATAAATGAACAAGAGAATGAATAGAAACAATTTTTAAGCTAAGAAATATTCCTAATAAAGTTATTGATGCAATATGTTGAAAACGAATTTTCATTAATGCAAACGTATCAATTTATTCGGAGCACTCCTGTTAATTTAATCTTAAATTCATTTAGAAGAGAAAAGAAATGAAAGCCCCATTCTGGACAACATCTTTTCTTCAAAATTTCTAAAAAATTTATACTGACCAAAAATAGAACCTACAATAATAAGAAGTATTTGATAAATTGGAAATATAATTAAGATGCGAATGAACCAATAGAGAACACCCCAAAACCATTCTGAAGAAAAAACAGAGCGTTCAAAACCAAAATAATGAAGTAGTGGACCAGATACTCTGGCTGAGGCAGAACCGGTAATTGCAAAAACTAAAAATATTGAGATCATTTCCCATCTATATTTGACAATCCATTTATTCTCTAACTTTTTAAAAAGCCAAAGCGTAACTTTAAGCAATGCGTAAAACAGCGGTATACTTACTACCAAATAGATAATAGTAGTGATAAATAATGATGCATCTGCAACAAATGAATTGAAAATTTTATAAACAATTAAGATTGAAGAAAAAACTAATGATACAATCCCCAAAAATGGAAATATAAGCTGCCAATTAGACTTGATATCCCATCTTTCTTTAAATTTTTTCATGCCCCATTTTTAGTGGCGCAAATATAATTAATTAAATCCTTGGTACAAATCCGGTGAGCCTTTGATTGTACTTACGTTGAAAATAAACAAAGTAGTAGTACAATTTGTAGTTAACATCATACCCATAATCAATGTTATAATTATAATCAATAGGTAATATATAAAGATTAGGGTCAAACAACTGAGGTTGTCTTACTCTGTTATTCCATTCTAAAACTAAAAGTCTATTTCTATTTTCTAAAAAATTCTGATTGTAATATCCTTTAGGTCTTGCAACACTGTTAAGCCAAAAATTAAAACCTGGTTCAAAAATAATTATTTCGTACTCCAGACTATCGTTGGTGATTTTTATGGTGTCTTTAGTGGTACTATTAAAGGCTCTCCGTTCTTTTTCACTAATGGTGTCATTTGACTGTGAAGTAGAACATCCCCATAAGAACAATCCTAATAAAAAAAAGAGTAAAAAACTTCTCATAATATTAAAGATATAAAATAAGCTTGCCAAGTCCTATTATTTATCTTTTCTTAACCCAGTTTTAACGAAATTTATAAAAAAAACCGAGAGTTATCTCGGTTTTTTTTAAGGTGTTTTTTTAGCTTTTATTTACCAAAAAGACCGCCAAGCATTCCGCCAAGGCCTCCTTTTTTCTTATTGCTTCCCAAAACCATACCAGCCACGTCATCAAGAATACTTCCGTCTCCATCAGCATCCAATAATGAAGTGATAAGGCTTTGATTTTGTTGTGGTTGTCCACCTAGCATACTCCCAAGGAGCGTGTTTAAACCACTGCTATCATTAACATTGCTTTGACGTTGTTGTTTTCCCATAAACCCCATAATAATAGGAGCAGCAACTTTTAGGATCTGCGAAATGGAGCCTGCGTCTAGTCCAGATTTTGCACTCAGTGTATTTTCAACATTTGATTGTTTATCTCCTAATAAGTGACTTAAAATACCAGAGCCATCCTGCATAACAGATTCATCCACCCCGCCATTAAAAAGTCCTCCAAGATTATCTAGAATACCTCCATCATGTTTTGAAGAAAGGGCACTAAGCAAACCTGAAGCTCCTTCAGGAGACTGCACATTTTTTTTCATAGCACCCATCAATAAGGGGAGAGCCATGCTTAAAACATCCGCTGTTTTATTTTCGGGAGCACCGGTCTGATTACTCACACCATTGATTATTTGCTTCCCCATGTCACTGTTTAATAGATCTAATAATCCAGACATTTTTATTCTTGTTTTAATTGTTAGTTTTTCAATATACAAAAAAGTCCTTAAGATTTTAGCTTAAGGACTTTTTTAATAAGAATTTTATGTCTTTTGCAGAATTTATTTTAAGATACTAATTATTTGTTCTGCTAATTCTGTGCCTATTCTATCTTGCGCTTCTTGAGTAGCTGCACCTATATGAGGTGTAAGAGATACTTTAGCATTCATTAGCACTTTTATAGCAGGAGTAGGTTCATTTTCGAAGGTATCCAATCCAGCGAAACGTAGCTTACCGCTCTCCAAAGCTGCAACAAGTGCTACTTCATCTATAACACCGCCTCTGGCAGCGTTAATTAATGAAGCACCATTTTTCATGATCTCCAGTTCTGGTTTACCTATTACATATTCTTTTTGAGCAGGCACATGTAATGTCACAAAATCGGCATTTTTCAAAACTTCTTCTTTAGTTTTGGTTTTAATAGCTACATTAATGGTCTGGCCATCAAAGAAATCTAATTTCACATTAGCATTTTCTACGAAAGGATCAAATGCCAATATATTCATACCTACACCAATACCAATTTTAGCTACTTCCTGACCAATTCTACCAAAACCAATGATTCCCAAAGTCTTACCTCTAAGTTCAACACCCCCAGCAAAACTCTTTTTGAGTTGATTGAATTTAGTTTCTCCATCTAGGGGCATATTTCTGTTCGCATCGTGCAAAAATCGCACACCAGAATATAAATGAGCAAATACTAATTCTGCAACAGATGCAGACGATGCTGCTGGCGTATTAATTACTTTTAACCCTTTAGATCTCGCATATTCTACATCAATATTATCCATACCAACACCACCTCTACCAATAATTTTAAGTGAATCACAGGCATCAATAATATCTTTTCTTACCTTAGTGGCAGATCTCACCAATAAGACACTTACTTTATTCTCATTGATATAGTTGATTAATTGTTCTTGAGCCACCTTAGTTGTGATTACTTCAAAACCAGCATTTTCTAGAGCTTTAATACCTGTTGCAGATACACCATCGTTTGCTAAAACTTTCATTTATTATTTTTTAAAAATCTTTGTTATTATGATTAATTGATAAACAAAGATGCATTAGTTTTTATTATTTATGCTTTTCTTTCAAATTCTTTCATGACATCCACCAGAACTTTTACGCTTTCTAATGGTAAGGCATTATACATAGAAGCGCGATAGCCACCAACACTTCTGTGACCATTAATTCCACTAATATCTGCCTGTTTCCATAAGGTGTCAAATTGCTCCTTAGTTTTATCATCGGTTAGATTAAAAGTAGCATTCATTGTGCTTCTATCTTCTTTGGCAGCAAATCCTTTAAATAACGGATTTCTATCAATCTCGTTATAAATTAAGGATGCTTTTTCATTATTTATTTTTTCAATAGCAGTGATACCTCCCAAATCTTTTAACCATTGTAGTGTTAACATTGACACATAAACTGGGAAAACAGCAGGAGTATTAAACATACTGTCTTTTGAGATATGAGTTTTATAACTAAGCATAGAAGGTATTTGCCTAGAAACTTTTCCTAAAATAGACTCTTTCACAATAATAAGTGTGGTTCCGGCAGGCCCCATGTTTTTTTGAGCTCCTGCATAGATAAGATCAAATTTTGAAAAATCTAGCTGTCTTGAGAAAATATCAGAACTCATGTCACAAACTAAGGGAACGTTTAAATTTGGAAAGTCTTTAATTTGAGTTCCAAAAATAGTATTGTTAGAAGTACAGTGAAAATAATCTAAATCCGTTGGAATATCATATCCTTTTGGGATGTAATTGTAATTAGCGTCTTTAGAAGATGCTACAACGGAAACGTCACCTAAAATTTTTGCTTCCTTGATTGCTTTTTCAGCCCAGGTGCCCGTATCCAGATAAGCAGCCTTTTTTTCGAGAAGATTGTATGCAACCATTAAGAATTCCAAACTAGCACCTCCTTGCAGAAAAAGTGCTTGATAACCTTTATTTTTTAAACCAAGCAGTTCCAAAGCAAGTTCTCTAGCTTGGTCCATTACCTCAACAAAATTTTTGTCTCGATGAGATATTTCTATGAGCGAAAGCCCCATTCCATTAAATTCTAAAATAGCTTCTGAAGCTTTTTTCATTACTTCTTCGGGTAGAATGCAGGGGCCTGCGCTAAAATTGTGTTTTTTCATAAAATTGTTATAATACTAACCGGATTAAACGAGGTGCAAAGTTCCTAATTTCTAATCGAATAACCGTTATTAAATTAATAATTATTTGGCTAGATTGTTAACAAGAAATCAATAGTATCTATCCCGTCTGCATATGCATCTAATTCTGGTTTTTGAGACATTCCAAAAGGAATATGATCTTTAGACGGCATAGATGAAACTATACATTGAATTTTATCCTGATATTGTTTTAAGTACTCTTTTAATGAATCATCAGAAGTGTAGTGCTCATAGAAGACGGTTGCTATGGGAGAAGCAAAAGCGTTATCCTCTTTTAACATAAGAAATCCATTATCTTTTAATTTAAAAAGACTCATAAGATATACCGCTTTATTATAATCGTAATTATTAGCATATTTATGGTGGTTTATAATTTCGTTTCTTTCAAAAATAGCATTGAAAAATACATCAAAATCATATTCCTCTGGAAAAAATATTTTAGAAACGCTGCGGCAGCCAAGCCCAAAATAGCGAAAGATATCTTCTCCTAGTCCAGAGAGTTCTTCCTTCGATTCATTACCAGTTAAAATGGCTACTGAATTTCTATTTTTACGAATAATATGAGGTTTCTTTCGGAAATAATAATCAAAGTACCTAGCAGTATTGTCACTTCCAGTAGCAATTACCGCATCAAAATCTTTTAGTTGGTTGTTGGTAAATTTTATACAATCTTTAAAATTAGGTTCTACTGATTGCAAAAACGAAACTATTACAGGAAGAATATGTTTATCTGAGTCAGATTGTTTGATAAGTACATGATGTCCTGTAATTAAAACACAAGTTAAATCATGAAAACCAACTAATGGAATATTTCCAGCCATGATAATGGCCACTTCTTTAGAAGTATGAGGCTCTATAAGATATTTTTGTGTCCATTTAATGAGGTTACCTTCTGTTAGTAAAGTCCCCCAATGATCTATGGCATACATAATATTTTCATTGGTAAACCATCCATTCGCCTGTCTGGCTAACTCAATTTGTTTGGTAAACTCAATTGCAAACTTTTGATGGAGAGACATTTCTTCACTGGATTTTATGCTTTTTCCTGAAAAATCACGTAAAAAATTGCCTAATTTAACAAAAGCGGCTATTCGTTTTTTTAATTTAGTCATTATATTTGGCTATTATCGTGTTGCAACCTATTTTTGTGTAAAAGTAAAAAAGAAAAAGCTATGGCAATCATTATAACAGACGAATGTATCAATTGTGGTGCATGTGAGCCGGAATGTCCAAATACAGCTATTTATGAAGGAGCAGATGATTGGCGTTACAGCGATGGAACGTCATTGGTTGGTGATGTGGTTTTACCGGATGGAAAGGCGGTAAATGCAGATAATGCACAAACTCCAGTTTCAGACGAATTTTATTATATAGTTCCAGATAAATGCACAGAATGTAAAGGTTTTCATGATGAGCCTCAATGTGCGGCCGTTTGTCCTGTAGATTGTTGTATTCCAGATGAAGATCATGTAGAGACAGAAGAAATTTTACTGGGTAAGCAACAGTTTATGCATCCTGAATAAAAACAATTAGTTTTAATATATACTAACCGGGCACTGCTCGGTTTTTTTATAAGCTAAAATTAGTACATTTGCACCTCAAAAAAATAACCAAATGAAAGCTGGAATTGTAGGCCTTCCTAATGTTGGAAAATCCACGTTGTTTAATTGTTTATCTAATGCAAAAGCACAAAGTGCTAATTTTCCATTTTGTACTATTGAACCCAATTTAGGAGTAGTAAATGTTCCAGATGCAAGATTGCAGGAACTTGAGAAGTTGGTAAACCCAGAAAAAGTACTTCCAGCTACCGTGGAGATTGTTGATATTGCTGGCTTGGTTAAAGGAGCTAGCAAAGGAGAAGGATTAGGGAATCAGTTTCTGGGAAATATCAGAGAATGTAATGCTATAATTCATGTATTACGTTGTTTTGAAAACGATAACATTGTTCATGTTGACGGAAGTGTAGATCCAATTCGCGATAAAGAAACTATTGATATTGAGTTACAGCTCAAAGATCTTGAAACCGTAGATAAGCGACTGGAAAAAGTGAATAGAGCTGCAAAAACAGGGGATAAAGATGCTATTAAGGAGCAAAACGTATTAAAAAAATTCAAATCAGCACTTGAAAGCGGTATTTCAGCAAGGGCAGTAGAAACTTCTGAAGATGAACAGGAATTGATAAAGGCATTTCAATTATTAACCGCTAAGCCAATCCTATATGTATGCAATGTAGACGAATCTTCTGCAAAAGATGGAAACTCCTATGTAGATAGGGTAAAAGAAGCTATTAAAGATGAAAATGCGCAGATTATTATTTTAGCCGTAGCTACGGAGGCAGATATTGCCGAACTGGAAACTTATGAAGAACGTCAACTTTTTCTAGAAGATATAGGTCTTGAAGAGCCAGGCGCTGCAAAATTAATAAGAGCAGCATATACGCTGCTTGATCTTCAAACTTATTTTACCGCAGGTGTAAAAGAGGTAAGAGCCTGGACCATTCCCGTAGGCGCTACGGCACCTCAGAGTGCAGGTGTGATACATACGGATTTTGAAAAAGGATTTATTAGGGCAGAGGTTATTTCTTATGATGATTATACCCATTTTGGAAGTGAAGCTAAAGTGAAAGAAGCCGGAAAAATGCGGGTGGAAGGGAAGGAATACGTGGTAAAAGATGGAGATGTAATGCATTTCAGATTCAACGTTTAAAACAGCAGTTATTTTCAGCTTATGCATGATAATCCTTTTAGAAACCTGATATTTCAATGAATTCTTAATTACAGGTTTACTGCCCAGTCTTGATGGAGTAATTTTGTTTTCCGCAAAAGCTCTAATAGTAAAACTAGCAAATGCATATGAAGCATATATGTTTCATTTGCTACTTTTAAGAATGATTTTTTTTATACGTCCTTTTTATGTTAGTTCCCTAAATTCTATTTTCTGTAAAGGAGTTCATGAATTTACATTTATCCTCTGAACGATCGTAGCTTCGAAAATTCTTAACGGGGAACCTTGTTATACTCAGAAAAAAGACAATTTCAAACTCGGTTTTTAATTCTTATTTACGTCGAACTGACCTTAATTATATTTTGGGAAGAAATTGAAATATCAGGAAATACTGCTATTAATGGAGGACTTCTATTTTTTTAAGTGCTGTAACCTATGCTTCTTATCTTGTTCGTTGGTTGATTCCTAAGTTTGGAGTAGTTACCTTTACGTTCTATGCAATGATTGTTTCATGTGTAGGTGTTATTTTTTATTATTTATGACGGAACACAAGTGCTATTTTTGATTAGCCTAGTGAAGTTTATTTCATAGGTATCACAATTGCTGTTTTTCAACTGTGCTTCCTTCTTATATGGTCTCAGCATTCTATTAAACGGCTTGGAGCTTCAGAATTCTCCATTTTAAGTGGATTTAGTCTTGTTTCAAAAATTATACTGGCCAGTATATTGTTGGAGGATTAAAATACATCTTTACAATTATTAGGTACCTTGATTTTTATTTGCGGTATAATTCTTATTTCTGGTTATAAAAAATAAGAATTTTAAGGTTCTTAACATAGTATAGCTTTTTATTGTTAATTAATTTATGGGAGACCAGTTTTATATTCTCAACACAGTTGTTATATTAGCGGGTAACCCACAAAATCTTTGTCTTTATGTCACAAACCCAATATACCGAAGATAATATACGATCACTGGACTGGAAAGAACACATTCGTATGCGTCCTGGCATGTATATTGGGAAATTAGGGGATGGTTCTTCTGCTGATGATGGAATCTATATACTTTTAAAAGAAGTGATGGATAACTGTATTGATGAATTTGTGATGGGAGCAGGTAAAACGATTGAAATTTCGCTTAAAGAAGGGCATGTTTCGGTTAGGGACTTTGGAAGAGGAATCCCTTTAGGCAAAGTAGTAGATGTTGTTTCTAAAATGAATACTGGTGGAAAATATGACAGTCGAGCTTTTAAAAAATCGGTTGGATTAAATGGAGTAGGTACCAAAGCTGTAAACGCTCTTTCTACATTTTTCAGGGTTGAATCTTATCGTGAGAATCAGACAAAAGCAGCGGAATTTGAGAAAGGGGAGTTAGTAAACGAAGAAAAAGTACAAAGTTCATCGAAAAGAAGAGGCACCAAGGTTTCTTTTAGACCAGATGAAACTATTTTCAAACATTTTAAATATAGAGTTGAGTATATAGAGAAAATGTTACGCAATTATGTGTATCTCAATCCGGGACTCACGATTCTTTTCAATGGGCAAAAATTTTACTCTGAGAACGGTTTAAAAGATTTGCTAAAGGATACCACCAATGAAGAAGATATGATGTATCCTATCATTCATTTAAAAGCAGAGGATATTGAAATTGCTATTACACATAGCCGAACTCAGTACAGTGAAGAGTATCATTCTTTTGTAAACGGTCAAAATACCACTCAAGGGGGTACTCACTTAGCCGCTTTTAGAGAAGCTATTGTTAAAACAACTCGAGATTTTTATAATAAAAGTTTTGATGCTTCCGATGTTCGTAAATCAATTATAGCAGCTATCTCTATTAAAGTAATGGAGCCTGTCTTTGAAAGTCAGACAAAAACAAAATTAGGTTCTTCAGATATGGGTGGAAATCTCCCTACAGTAAGAACATTTATAAACGATTTTGTGGGCACTTATTTAGATAATTTTTTACATAAAAATCCTCAGGTAGCCGAAGTTTTGCTCAAAAAAATTTTACAGGCAGAAAGAGAACGTAAAGAATTATCGGGCATTAAAAAACTTGCCAAAGAGCGCGCAAAAAAAGCAAGTTTACACAATAAGAAACTAAGAGACTGCAGAGTACATCTTTCAAATCTTAAGGATGATCGTAGATTGAATAGTACATTATTTATTACGGAGGGGGATTCTGCATCCGGATCAATCACAAAATCAAGAGATGTAAATACACAGGCGGTATTTAGTTTGCGTGGAAAACCTCTTAATTCCTATGGAATGTCTAAAAAGATTGTATATGAAAATGAGGAGTTTAATTTGCTTCAGGCAGCTTTAAATATTGAAGATTCCATAGAAAATCTACGGTACAATAATATAGTTATTGCTACAGATGCAGACGTAGATGGAATGCATATACGCCTATTATTGATTACGTTTTTCCTTCAATTTTTTCCAGAGATGATAAAGGAAGGGCATTTGTATATTTTACAGACACCTCTCTTTAGGGTTCGGAATAAAAAAGAGACTATTTATTGTTATAGTGAAGAAGAAAAACGAAATGCCTTAGAAAAACTAAAAGGGAAACCAGAAATTACTCGATTTAAAGGCTTAGGCGAGATTTCTCCAGATGAATTTAAACATTTTATTGGAGATGACATCCGGCTTGATCCAGTAATGTTAGACAGAGCTATGTCTATTGAAAACCTCTTGCAATTTTATATGGGTAAAAATACTCCAGACCGTCAGGAATTTATTATCAATAACCTGAAGGTAGAACTTGACGTAATTGAAGAAAACTAAAAAATAAATATTATTCCTTAAATGGAAGAGACCCCAGAATTAAACAACGAACACAACGAAGAGCAACCAAACGAATCCATTAAGAAGGTTAGTGGAATGTACAAGGATTGGTTTCTGGACTATGCTTCTTATGTTATTTTAGAACGAGCAGTTCCCGCAATAGAAGATGGTTTTAAACCAGTTCAGAGACGTATTTTACACTCACTTAAAGAACTGGATGACGGTAGGTATAATAAAGTAGCCAATGTTGTTGGTCATACTATGCAATACCACCCGCATGGCGATGCTAGTATAGCAGATGCTATGGTGCAAATTGGACAGAAAGACTTACTTATTGATACCCAAGGAAACTGGGGAAATATTTTAACGGGTGATAGTGCAGCAGCCTCTAGGTATATTGAGGCAAGGCTTTCTAAATTTGCATTAGAAGTAGTTTACAGTCCAAAAATAACAGACTGGCAACGTAGTTATGACGGCCGTAAAAAAGAACCGGTAAATCTACCTGTTAAATTCCCCATGTTACTGGCACAAGGGGCAGAGGGTATTGCTGTAGGGCTTTCTACTAAAATACTTCCACATAATTTTATAGAGCTTATTGATGCGTCTGTAAAACACCTCAAAGGTAAAAGATTTGAGATCTACCCAGACTTTCCTACCGCAGGAATAATGGACGTTTCTAATTATAATGATGGTGAACGTGGTGGCAAAATAAGAGTTCGAGCTAAAATTTCCCAGTTAGATAAGAATACCTTGGTAATAACAGAGATACCCTATGGTACTAACACCTCTTCTTTAATAGATTCTATTTTAAAAGCCAATGATAAAGGGAAAATAAAAATTAAAAAAATAGAAGATAATACTGCTGCCGAAGTTGAAATTTTAGTGCACTTACCTTCTGGGATTTCGCCCGATAAAACTATTGATGCACTTTATGCTTTTACCAATTGTGAATCATCTATTTCTCCTCTAGCTTGTGTTATAGAAGATAACAAGCCTTTGTTTATTGGCGTTTCTGAAATGTTGAAGCGGTCAACAGATAATACGGTTGAATTACTTCGGAAAGAGCTTGAAATTCAAAGAAACGAACTGGAAGAGCAATGGCATTTTGCTTCACTAGAACGTATTTTTATTGAAAACCGGATTTATCGTGACATTGAAGAAGAAGAGACTTGGGAAGGTGTTATTTTGGCTATAGACAACGGATTAAAGCCTTATATAAAAAACCTTAAAAGAGCTATTACAGAAGATGATATTGTAAGACTTACTGAGATTCGTATTAAACGAATATCAAAATTTGATATTGATAAGGCACAGCAAAAAATTGATGCGTTAGAGCAAGAAATTGCAAAGGTGAATCATCATTTAGAAAATCTTACAATTTATGCAATTGATTATTTTACCAATCTTAAAAAGTCTTATGGCAAGGAAAGAGGTAGAAAAACAGAAATTCGAATTTTTGATGATATAGAGGCTACCAAAGTAGTGATAAGAAACACAAAACTCTATGTGAATCGGGAAGAAGGATTTATTGGAACAGCACTCAAAAAAGATGAATATGTTACAGATTGTAGTGATATAGACAACGTAATAGTTTTCACGAAGGAAGGTAAAATGATGGTTACAAAAGTAACCGACAAAACGTTTGTTGGGAAAGATATTATTCACTTAGCTGTTTTTAAGAAACAGGATAAGCGCACCATTTATAATCTAATCTATAAAGATGGAAAGGGTGGGGCAAGCTATATAAAAAGGTTTTTCGTAAGCTCAGTAACCAGAGATAGGGAATATGATCTTACTCAGGGTAAAAAAGCTTCTACGTTATTATATTTTTCTGCTAACCCCAATGGGGAGGCAGAGATTGTAACGGTACATCTACGTCAGGCAGGGAGTATTAAAAAACTGAAATGGGACTTAGATTTTGCGGATGTATTAATTAAAGGCCGCAGTTCTAAAGGGAATATTGTTTCAAAATATGCGGTAAAACGAATAGAATTGAAGGAGAAAGGTGTGTCTACACTAAAACCGAGAAAGATTTGGTTTGACGAAACAGTACAGCGCCTTAATGTAGATGGAAGGGGAGAATTATTAGGTGAATTTAGGGGGGAAGATAGGTTACTGATTATTAGTCAAAAAGGATTGGTGAAAACAATTATTCCAGAGCTTACAACCCATTTTAGTCAAGATATGATTGTGCTAGAGAAATGGAATCCTAGAAAACCAATAGCTGCTATTTATTTTGATGGAGAGAAAGAACGTTATTTGGTGAAACGTTTCATGATTGAAAATGAGAATAAAGAAGAAATATTTATCACAGAACATCCAAAATCACATTTGGAGTTTGTATCCACAGATTGGAGACCAGTAGCGGAGGTTATTTTCTCAAAGCAAAGAGGTAAAGATAAATCGCCTAATCTAGAGGTTGATTTGGAAGACTTTATAGCAATAAAAGGAATTAAAGCTCTTGGAAATCAGCTCACAACACAAAAAGTAAAAAACATTAATACATTAGATTCTTTGCCTTACGAAGAGCCAGCACAATTAGCACCTGAAAATATGGAGGTTATAGATGAAGAAAATGTAGAATCTAATAATAATGATAAGGGTAGAGATGATGATGAAGGGCAGATTACGATGGATTTAGAATAAGTTTTGATATAATTTCAAAACTGAAAAAAATAACAATGCCCTTTACGGGCATTTTTTATGAATTTTGATTCTTGTGAAGATTTGTTTTTTTCTTAAAACGCATGTTTAAAAATTCAACTAACAACGAGAATGCAATTGCAAAATATAAATAGCCTTTTGGAACGGCACCTACTTCCTGCTCAAAAATTCTCGCATGAGATAAATGTGCAGATTCAGCTATTAGCATGAAGCCGATAAGTATAAGAAATGCTAAACCAAGGAGTTGTACTGAAGGATGCTTATTTATAAACTCTCTTACCGGATTGGCAAAAAGCATCATTACTATTATTGAAATTACCACCGCAGTAATCATTAGAATTAAAGAATGATTAGGGTTGTCAGATATACCATTAGTCATACCAACGGCGGTTAAAATAGAATCAATACTAAAAATAAAATCTATAATAATTATTTGAACTATGGCTTTGGGAAGGGTAGTGATATTTTTACTTCTAATTTCATCTTCGTCATAATCAGGAATCTCTAATTTTTCATGAATCTCTGAGGTACTTTTGTAAATCAAAAATAATCCTCCTGTAAAAAGTATGAGACCCTGACCGCTAATTCCAATATGAAGCCATGAGTTATCAATGTAATAAAACGGATTTTTAAGTCCTACTAAAAAGGAAACAGCAAACAACAAAATAATACGTTGTGCCATAGCCAATAAAAGACCAATATTCGTTGCTTTCTTTTGTTGTTCTTTAGGTAATTTATTTGCAGCAATTGAGATAAAAACAATATTATCTATACCTAAAACAATTTCTAGGAAAGTGAGAGTAAGTAGTGCAACCCATGCATCTGCACTTGTAAAAACTTCAAACATATTAATCAATTTTTACAGCAGTTCCTTTTTGTTTGTTTTTTTGATCACCCACCATATTATATTCAAAAATATAAGAATCTTTTGTAGTAGACAATATTTTAATATGCACTGCTTTTTTTTCTGAAACCGAAGTAGGGTTTAACTTTCGAACAATAAATTCACAATTATTAATCCATCTAATGGAAGAAGTATCTGCGCTACCGTTACGATAACTTATTTCAATACTATCTTTCCTAGCAAAAGTATCCACATAATCTTTGCCATCTAAGGTATATGAAAAAGAGAATTTACCAGTTTTAAATGCATCGCAATCACGCTCGCGCTGAAAGCAAGAGGTTAAAAGGATACATATAAAAAAAAGCCCTTGAAATCTATTCATTTTCATTTTTTCCGAAAAATACAAAAATCAATTATGATAATCTTTAAAACTTCCGTCTTTAAAAAATATTATAATGCGTTCTATATCCTCATTTCTAGAAGAAGTAGTTTGTAAATGCTTTACTGGATTTACGTCACTTTGTTGGCTGACTGGATTTTTATCTCCTAATTTTTCATTTTCTATTTGAGAAAATAGAGTAGTGTCAGCATATTCTTTTTGTTCTCCTTTAGGGATTGATTGGAAATCTGCAGAAGGAAATTCTCCTTTATTTAAAAGTAACCAATAAAGAGAAACTTCAGGAAATGCATCTATGGTTTTTAAAATAAAGTCAAGACTAGGTTTGTTTCTACCTGAAAGAATATGAGAAATAGATGAGCGCTGTACCCCAACTTTATCCGCGAAAGAAGAGGCAGATAAATCATAATATTCAATGATATCTTGAAGTCTTTTTGAAAATTCATCACTGTTTACCATTGTAAATACTATTAACTCTTTCAACTGTTTACAAATGTATAAAAATCTACCCAGATTAGAGAACAGATGTCAAATTAAATTAAATTAAATTAAAGTAAAACTTGACATTAACTACCATATACACCTGAAATAAAGGTATTTAAATATTATTAATGATTTATTAGCCAATAAAAACCTACCAACTTTCACATTGTATATTTTCATAAAACAAATAGTTTGCAGATGTAAACAAATGAAGCAAAAAAGTTAGTTACATTTGTAAACATTGATCAGGTTACATTTGTAAACTATGTTTTTAATCATTAATAATCCTATGGAGCATTCTTTATTTAAACAACAAAAATTGACTGGCAGATATATAGCGCCATCGCATATAAATACCCTACTTGACAAGCTGCCTAAACAATTTGAGCGTACACAAATAGGTTCCTCTGTGAATGGACATCCTATAGAGAAGATTAAAATCGGAACAGGTAAAAAACGAATTTTGATGTGGTCTCAGATGCATGGAAATGAGTCCACAACTACAAAAGCAGTTTTTGATCTTCTTAACTTTTTGGAAAGTGAGAGTGAATTGTCAGATTCAATATTGAGTAATTGTGAGCTGCATATTATTCCAATGTTAAATCCAGATGGTAGTGAAGCTTACACTAGGGTTAACGCCAATAAAGTAGATATTAATAGAGACGCTCAAGAACTTTCGCAACCTGAGAGTGTAGCGCTTAGAGAGGCGTTTAATGAAATAAACCCAAATTTTTGTTTCAATTTGCATGGTCAACGTACAATTTTCAATACTAAAGGCACAGTTAAACCTGCTACGGTCTCTTTTTTATCACCATCTGCTAACCTAGAAAAAACAATTACACCTGCGAGAAAAAAAGCAATGGAACTTATAGTGGTTATGAATGAAGCTTTGCAATTGATTATACCTGGACAGATTGGCAGGTATGATGATGGATTTAATATCAATTGCGTGGGAGATACATTTCAATCTTTAGGGGCTCCTACAATCTTGTTTGAAGCAGGACATTACCCTGAAGATTATGTGCGTGAAAAGACACGAGTATTTATCTGGAAAGCATTACTAGTTGTTCTCGATTATATTTCTAATCATGAAAATGGAGTAGATAAAACAGAAGCATATTTCGATATTCCGGAGAATGAAAAACGATTCTTTGATATTATTATAGAAAATGTAACGGTATTAGAAAAGAATAAGACTACAAAAAAAGATATTGCCGTTCAGTACAAGGAAGTCTTAGCAAAAAATCAGGTCATCTTTGTACCTGAAATAAGGGGTATCGGCTCCTATAAAAATCACCTTGCCCACCAAAAACTCAATTACATTGATTATCAGAAAGATGCAATTTACGTTAACGATTTAGATAATTCTTGGATTTTTGAATTTTTGAAGAATTATCACTAAATATTATGATTTGTTGATAAAATATAAGGTGTTTAATGCAGGATTATTCATTTTTTTTTGTTTTTTTTGCGTATTCTTTAAATAAACAACAAACTATGGCAAAATTTAAACTTGATGATGTAGATCATCAAATTCTTGACATGTTAATAGACAATACCCGTACACCATTTACGGATATAGCAAAGAGATTATTAATTTCAGCAGGAACCGTTCATGTTCGTGTTAAAAAAATGGAAGACGCAGGTATAATTAGAGGATCTTCTCTAACATTAGACTATATTAAGTTGGGATATTCCTTCATAGCATATGTGGGGATATTTTTAGAAAAAACGCATCAGACAAAATTTGTTTTGGAAAGATTAAGTGAGATTCCATACATAACTGTAGCGCATATAACTACAGGTAAGTTTAACATTTTTTGCAAGATTAGAGCAAAAGACACTAAACATGCTAAGGATATCATATTTAGAATTGATGATATTGACGGAGTTTCTCGAACAGAAACAATGATTTCACTAGAAGAGAGTATTAATGACAAGAAGCGTTTGATGCACTCAATTTTTAATGAACTTTAAGGGTTCTACTATAACCAAATATGAACCCTTTCTTTGTAATTTAGGAAGGGTTTTTTTATGACTAATACTTATTAATAATGTTACGTAAACCAAAAATGGAACGTTTTAATGAAAACGTTCTTTCAAAACATCAAATCTATAATAGCATTTTTATTACGCTACCTTTTGATACTATAACAAATACGGGTGTTTTGCTTCCTTTATTTAGTGAAATGTGTGAAAAAGGGTATCAGGATAAACAAAACCCAACACAAATAATAGACACTTTTTTTGAAAAGTATCAAGACAATCCGTCTGAGAATCAAAAACAGGATTTGCTGTTTAGATTTATTCAATATATTGAACGGCAGGTAGTTTTATTTGATGCTATTGAAGATGCAGCTTTTCCAATTGTCAATAATTTGGATGGTAGAGGTACCTTAAGAAGTATTAAGGAAGAGGCAGAAGCAAAGAATAAAACAGATGAATTGAAAGAATATCTTAAAACATTTAAGATAAGACCTGTTCTTACTGCACATCCAACACAATTTTATCCGGGTCCTGTTTTAGGTATTATTACAGATTTAGCTTTGGCTATTGAGAATAATGATCTTATTCTTATTAAAAAGTTGCTAGCGCAATTAGGCAAGACACCTTTCTTTAAAAAGGAGAAGCCAACACCGTATGACGAAGCAGTAAGTTTAATTTGGTATCTTGAAAATGTATTTTATCAGACAATCAGTAAGATTTTTACATATATCCAAAATAATATTTTTGAAGATACAGAATTACAGAACCAAATCATTAACCTTGGTTTTTGGCCTGGAGGGGATAGAGACGGAAATCCGTTTGTAACTTCTGAAATCACTAAAAAAGTAGCAGAAAGATTGAGAATTACTATTCTTAAGAACTACTATAGAGATATAAGAAAGCTAAAACGAAGAATAACCTTTGTTAAAGTAGACAAACTAATCTCAGAGCTAGAAGCTAATATTTATAAAAGCATTTATGGAGGAGTTGAAAAACCAGTAATTACTCCTGAAGTATTTTTGGAGAAGCTTTATGAAATAAAAACTTTGATTATTGAAGATCATCAATCTCTGTTTTTAGATGAGGTTAATGATCTTATTAATAAAGTTAAAATTTTTGCATTTCATTTTGCCAGTCTCGATATTAGGCAGGATTCGCGCGTTCATCATCATGTGCTTACTAATATTGTTAAAGAAACACGAGCATTGGGATTGGATATTTTCCCGGATAACTATGAAAGTTTATCAGATGAAGCGCAAATTGAAGCTCTAGGTAAGGTTAAAGGCAAATTAAAACCAGAAATTTTCAAAGACGAAATGACCAGAAAAACACTGGAGTCTATTTATGCGATGCAAGTAATTCAACAAAACAACGGTGAATTAGGATGTAACCGATACATTATAAGTAACAATCAAACCATGACTAATGTGATGGAATCTTTTGCGATGATTCGCTTATGTAACTGGAAAGAACCATCTGTTGATGTTATTCCTCTATTTGAAACTGTGAATGATTTGCAAGGTGCTCATGGGGTAATGGAACAGTTATATACTAATGAAGTATATGCAGCTCATTTGAAAAGAAGAGGGAACAAACAAACTATTATGTTAGGTTTTTCAGATGGTACTAAAGATGGAGGATACCTAATGGCTAACTGGAGTATTTTTAAAGCAAAGGAAGAATTAACTGCTATTTCAAGAAAATATGATATTAAGGTAATGTTTTTTGATGGCCGAGGTGGACCACCTGCCAGAGGAGGAGGAAAAACACACCAATTTTATGCATCGTTAGGATCTACGATTTCAGATGAAGAAGTACAACTTACTATTCAAGGGCAAACCATTAGTTCAAACTTTGGAACTTTGGATAGTTCAGGATATAATTTGGAACAATTATTAAGTTCGGGTATTAGTAACAGGGTTTTTAAAAATGACAAGCATAGCACGCTATCTGATGAAGACCGTGATACCATGGAAAAACTGGCAAATATAAGTTATCAGGCTTATACAGATTTCAAAAGTCATGATAAGTTTATTCCTTACTTAGAAAGAATGAGTACCTTAAAGTACTATGCTAAAACCAATATAGGAAGTCGTCCTTCTAAAAGAGGAAAATCTGATAAACTTGTTTTTTCAGATTTACGTGCGATTCCATTTGTAGGTAGTTGGAGTCAGCTCAAGCAAAATGTACCTGGTTTTTATGGTGTGGGGCATGCTATTGCTACTTTTGAAGCGGATGGAAAACTGGAAAAGGTTAAAACTCTTTATAAAAATTCATCATTCTTTAAAACCTTACTAGAAAACAGCATGATGAGCTTATCAAAGTCTTTCTTTGAATTAACGGCTTATATGAAAGATGATGAAGAGTTTGGCGCTTTTTGGCAATTGATTTATGAGGAGTATGAAAGAAGTAAAGAAATGATCTTGAAAGTAACTGGATATGAAGAGTTAATGGAAGATTCTCGTGAAATGCGAGCTTCCATAAAAGTTCGTGAATCTATTGTACTACCGCTTCTGACCATTCAGCAATATGCTCTAAGAAGAATTCAAGAAATTAACAAACAAAAATCACCTGATAAGAAAGAATTAGAAGTTTATGAGAAAATTGTAACTCGATCTTTATTTGGAAATATTAATGCTAGTAGAAACTCTGCTTAATCTGGCTAAATGAATATAATTCAATTAAAATCTAATGAATATCATCTGTATTATCAACCTTATTTTGAGATTCTAGGTGAGGTAGATTTGGTAGAAGAGTTGTATTCTAGGCAGGACTATCTTTTTGATTTACTGAAAAACATCCCAGCAGATAAATTTAAGTATGCATATGAAGATGGAAAGTGGACAATTGCAGAACTTTTGTTGCACATAATAGATACAGAACGTATTTTTCAATACAGAGCATTGCGCTTTTCCAGAAATGATTCTACAGATCTTTCCGGTTTTGAACAAGACCAGTATGTAGCAAATAGTAATGCATTTTTAAGAAGTAAAAAAGATCTTATTGAAGAGTTTAAATCGGTAAGAAACAGCAGCATCACTTTATTTAGCGCTATGACGGATGAAGCTTTATTGAGAAGGGGCAAGGCAAGTGGAAACATTATATCAGTAAGAGCTCTAGGCTTTTTAATATCGGGGCATCAAAGACATCATGAGCAAATACTTTTAGAACGTTATTTATAAAAAAAGGGGATTGTTAACAATCCCCTTTTTTTATAATATTAGTCATCTTCATCCATTTTAAGATCGGATGGAATGTCTACCGAACTTTCGTCTACGTCTTCATCATCTTCATCAAAATTTTCCATAGTATAAGCAAGTTTAGTACTTACTTTAACTAAATAAATAGTATCATCTGTTCTCACCTCTACAGCTTCTATAGTTTCATTGTGAGCATTTTTGAATTCAATAATATCATCATCATCATACCCATCAGGATACTTTTCTACCAAGAGCGAAAGGATTTCATTCGTCAGTTTTTTAAAATCTACAATAATTCTTTTCATAATTTAGGACTTAATAGGCTACTCTAAAATAAATTAAAAATGTACATATTTAAAATTGAATGATGATTTTTTTTTACATTTTTAATAAGTATGCAAAAATAAGAGGTGCTACTATAGTTGCATCAGATTCAATAATAAATTTAGGGGTATTAATATCAAGTTTTCCCCATGTTATTTTTTCATTAGGAACTGCTCCTGAATAAGACCCGTAACTTGTGGTTGAATCTGAAATCTGGCAAAAATAGCTCCAAAAAGGAGTTTCTGGCATTTCCATATCCTGATATAACATAGGAACCACACAAATAGGAAAATCTCCTGCTATTCCGCCTCCTATTTGGAAAAAACCAATTCCATTTACAGAATTTTTAGTGTACCAGTCTGCTAAGAACGTCATATACTCAATACCACTTTTTACGGTGCTTGCTTTTAATTCACCTTTAATCACATAGGAAGCAAAAATATTTCCCATGGTGCTATCTTCCCATCCTGGCACAATAATGGGTAGATTTTTTTCTGCTGCAGCATACATCCATGAATCTTTCAGGTCTATTTCATAATATTCTTCTAAAACACCACTTAAAAGTAATTTATACATATATTCATGGGGTAGATACCTATCTCCGTTAGCATCTGCTTCTTTCCAGATGTTGTAAATATGTTTTTGAAGTCGCCTAAAAGCTTCTTCCTCAGGAATGCAAGTATCTGTTACCCTGTTGAGTCCTTTTTCTAATAATTCCCACTCCTGTTCTGGTGTAAGGTCTCTATAGTTTGGCACTCTTCTATAATGTGAGTGTGCTACCAGATTCATTATGTCTTCTTCAAGATTTGCTCCCGTACAAGAAATAATATGTACTTTGTCTTGTCGAATCATTTCAGCGAAAATTTTTCCAAGTTCGGCAGTACTCATAGCACCGGCTAGGGTAACCATCATTTTAGCACCGGCTGTCAATTGATCATCATATGCCTTAGCTGCATCTACTAAGGTTGCGGCATTAAAATGCAAGAAGTATTTTTCAATGAATTCGGAAATAGTTCCTTTTTCGCTATTCTTCATCTTTAGAACCGTTTTCATATTTGAATTTATAAGCAAGCATTTTGTAATAAAGCTTTGCCGCAAGAAAATCAGAAGATTTCTCTGTAGGATTTGGACAAAGTTCCATGATATCAAAACCTACTACATTTTTTTTCTGAAAAATCTCTTTTATAAATTCTAATGTTTCGTACCATAAGAGTCCACCTGGTTCTGGGGTTCCGGTAGAAGGGAGGATGGATGGATCAAATGCATCCAAGTCTATGGTTAAGAATACATTGGGTGTCATTTGCCCTATGGCATCTTCTATCCATTCATCATTTATAACCATGTCATTGGCAAAATAAACTTGATTTTCATCCATATGATCAAGTTCACTAATATCCATACTTCTTATCCCAACCTGAATAAGGTTTGTGTTTTTACTTGCTTCATGAACTGCACAAGCATGATTGCATTTAGAACCTTCATAAGATTCTCTTAAATCTGCGTGTGCATCTATTTGCACAACGGTTAAATCTTCAAAACATTCATTAAATGCCCTAATCGTACCAATTGAAACCGAGTGTTCACCACCAAAAACAGTAACAAATTTTTCTTGATTGATATAGTTTTTTGTGGTTTTGTACACTGTATCTACCATTTTCTCAGGACTACTATTTTCGTTCACAGTAGGGGCAAGATATATTCCTTTTTTATAGGGTTCAGATCGGGTTTCAATATCAAAAAGTTCCATATTATCAGAAGCATTAAGAAAAGCTTCTGGGCCTTTATCGGCTCCTTTTTGCCAAGTACTTGTTCCGTCATAGGGAACAGGAATCAATACAACTCTTGCATCATCAAGGCGAGTGTATTTTTCAGGAATTCCTGCATAATTTTTTTTATTCATGATAACCTAAGATTTTAAGCATTTGTTTTGCTGTTTGTTGTTGTGAAAACTCTTTAGTGGTAATGTCACCATTTTCATTTTTATTAATTATAATATGTTTTGGATTTGGAATTAAACAATGCTGTAACCCCCCAAAACCCCCTATAGTTTCTTGATAGGCACCTGTATTAAAAAAACCTATGTACAGTGGTTTGGTTTTACTGTATTTTGGCAGATATATAGCATTTAAATTTTGTTCGCTATTGTAATAGTCATCACTATCACAAGTTAATCCCCCAAGAAGTACTCTTTCATATTCTTCATTCCATCTATTTACAGCTAACATAATAAATCTTTTATTTATTGCCCAGGTGTCTGGTAAAGTGGTTATAAACGATGAATTAATCATATTCCATTTTTCCCGATCATTTTGTTGCTTTTGATATAATACTTCATAAATAGCACCTCCACTTTCCCCTACTGTAAAGCTACCAAATTCGGTAAAAATATCAGGAACATCAATTTCTGCTTCTTGGCAGGTAAGCTTAATCTGATTTACTATTTCATTAATCATATATTCATAATCGTAATCAAAGGCAAGCGAATTTTTTATAGGAAACCCCCCACCTATATTAAGGCTATTCAAGGTAGGGCAAATTTTCTTTAATTGCACATAAACCTGTAAACATTTTTGTAATTCATTCCAATAATAGGCGTTATCTCGAATGCCTGTATTTATAAAAAAATGAAGCATTTTTAAGGATACCGAAGGGTTGTTTTTTATTTCTCGATTGTAAAAGGGAACTATGTTTTTATAACCGATCCCTAGTCTACTGGTATAGAATTCAAACTTGGGTTCTTCTTCTGATGCGATTCTAATGCCTACATTAATTGCTTGCTCTGTAGCCTCAGTTAATAAGTGTAATTCTTCGTAATTATCTATAATCGGAATACATCTGTCATGACCAGAGTTAATGAGTTCTGAAATGTTCTGAATATACTTTTCTCGTTTAAAACCATTGCATATTATGTAATGGTTATTAGTGAGTTTTCCCTTTGATTTAAGCATGTTAACAATATCAATATCAAATGCAGAAGAGGTTTCTATATGGATATCATTTTTTAAAGCTTCATTCATAACATATTCAAAATGAGAACTTTTGGTACAATAGCAATAATGGTACGTACCTTGATAATTATGAGTTGAAAAGGCTTTGTTAAACCAGGTTTTCGCTTTATTAATATTATTTGAAATTTGTGGGAGATAGGTGAACTTTAAAGGTGTACCATATTTTTCCACTAAATCCATTAAATTAATATCGTGAAATTTCAGAGAGTTTTCTTCTACACAGAATTCCTCTTGTGGGAAATAGTAAGTTTGATCTATTAGATCTAAATATTTGGTTTTCATTAAGATAGGGTTTTCTTAGTTAGAATTATTTACTCATTAATTAACATTGGAATATCAAATTCTTATGTTGATCAAATAGTAAAAACAATATTTAGATGATGGTATAGAATATGGGAATTTTTGTTGTTGCAACATGCAGTAGAATCTACTATAACAAAACTTATCTTTTTTAAGCGATAACAAGAACATGTCACAAAAGAAAATTTTCATTGTTTCCCAATTGAATATGGTAAAGTTATTCATTATTCAAATACAAATATGAAAAATTATTCAGCGTAAAAAGAGAAAGATTCTTTAATTAATTCATTTGAAACCTTGCAGTCTGTTTTTGTACTTGCAATGGTATCTAAAAGAACAAAATTAATTTCTCCAAAAGTGTTTTTTTTATCAAATTTAAGTAGTTTAATAATTTCATTTATATCATTCTCATCAAACTTGACTTTCCCAAAATACTTTAGTATTTGTGATTTGATTCTTACCAAATCTTCAAAATGTAAATTATGAATCTTGTGTGAAATAAAAGATTCTAAAATCATTCCAATCGCAATAGCTTCACCATGTAAGAGTGTTGTTAAAGAATCACTTTTCAAAAAGTAGGATTCAATTGCATGCCCTAGGGTATGACCGTAATTTAGAATTTTACGGAGTCCTTTTTCTGTAGGGTCTTTGGTAACAATGGTATTTTTAATAATTACAGATTCATGTATTAGAGCTTCCATTTGAGCAGGACTAAGCTCTTCTATATCTTTAAGCTTATTCCAATGAGATTCGCTAAAGATAAGCCCATGTTTCAACATTTCAGCTAATCCGCTTCGCAGTTGAATTTCTGGCAGTGTTTTAAGAAATGAAGAGTTGATGAAAACCATTTCTGGAAGACTAATGACACCTACTTGATTTTTTAAAGCACCTAAATCTACTCCTGTTTTTCCACCAATTGAAGCATCTACCATTGCTAATAAGGAGGTAGGGATATTGATAAAACGTATCCCACGCATAAAAGTTGCTGCAACAAAACCACCGAGATCTGTTACAACTCCGCCACCAATATTTATTAGAAGACTTTTTCTGTCTGCCCCAAGATCAGATAAAGTCTTCCAAACACCCTCACAGGTTTCTAATGTTTTATGAATTTCACCAGCTTCAATTTCAATAATCTCAATAGGTAATTCTGTTTGTAGATTGGCAAGAAAATCTGGCAGACAATGTTGATGTGTATTTTCATCTACCAAAATAAAAATCATAGAATACATCTCATTGGTAATGTGAGCATTAATTTCCTTGTAATCAATTGAATTAAAAAATATTTGGCACCCTTTGGCTTGTATAGTTTCTAGCATCATCGCTTTACAATTAGAGACGGCAAATTAACAAGAAATTCACAAAATATTTATAGAATCTATAATTATATTTGTACATCTTACAGAAGTTTTTGATGGAAAAAATATTTGAGAATACGAAAGTTGCTTTTTCTTTGAAGTCTGATCTTGAATTGAAGAAAGCGCGTTTCATGTTTAAGGTAATTGAGAATCCTACTTTAGTCAAAATAGGTACTTGGTTTACTATGGCAGCTCTTAGGTTTAGACTGCCGGTAAAAGGATTGATCAAAAAAACTATTTTTAAACAGTTTTGTGGAGGTACTAACGAAAAAGAATGTATACCTATTATAGAAAAACTATCCGAAATAGGAGTGACTGCTATCTTAGATTATTCAGTTGAGGCAAAAGAAGAGGAAGCTGATTTTGACGCAGTCATGAATAAAAAAATTACTTTAATTGATTTTGCCAAAAAAAATGAAGGAGTTTCATTTGCTGTAATGAAGCCTACAGCATTAGGTAGGTTTAAAATTTGGCAGAAGATTACTGAAAAAAAACAGCTTACTTCTTCTGAAGAGGCAGAATGGGAGCGTATTGAAAAACGTTTTAATCGCATTTGCAGCCATGCTTTTCAAACAGGCGTTCCAATTCTTATTGATGCTGAAGAAAGTTGGATGCAAAACGCTGCGGATGATTTGGTTGAAAGAATGATGAGGCTTTACAATAAGAAACATACTTGTATATATAATACGATTCAATGTTACAGATGGGATCGGCTTGAGTACGTAAAAGATCTTGAGCGAAAAGCAAGAAAAGATAATTTTAAGATTGGGGTAAAAATAGTTCGTGGAGCTTATATGGAGAAAGAAAATGAGCGCGCTGCAGAAATGCATTACAAGACTCCAATTTGTGAAAGTAAAAAATTTACAGATCGCAATTTTAATGAGGTTTTAATCTATTTGATGGATAGACTTGATATTTTTAGCGTTTTCGTTGGCTCGCATAATGAGCCAAGCACCTATTTAACTTTGGAACTTATGAACCAGAAGAAATTATCAAGAAACCATCATAATATTTGGTTTGGACAGTTGTTTGGTATGAGTGACCAGATTACCTATAATTTATCAAAACAAGGATATAACGTTGCTAAATTATTACCTTTTGGCCCTGTAAAAGAGGTGATTCCTTATCTAATTAGAAGAGCAGAAGAAAACACTTCGGTATCTGGACAAACGGGAAGAGAGTTAAAACTTCTTAATCAAGAATTGGAACGAAGAAAAAAGTAAACACAGAAATATTAATTAACTTTTCGGTAGTACTGTACAGTAGCAATGCTGTCACAATTTTTTATAGAGATTTCCATTTCAGTATTACTGATTTTTCCCTCAATAACGTACGTCTTGCAAGCTTGAGTGTCTGTATTGCTTTTGGAAAAAATTACATCGCCTTCCTTTAGGATAGTGGAAATAGCAGTAGAATCCTTACTAGTTTCTTTTATGTAATCAATTTTTTTACTCCGGATATTTTTAAGAACCCTACAGTTTGGAGAATAACAAAACTCTGTATCCTTACCTTTGAAAATAAAAGTAATAATGACAAGACCAATGGCAAAACCTCCTAAATAAAAACCAACTCGTTTTAATAAGCCCATGTACTTTTAAAAAATAAGAAGATTAATATCGTTATAAGAGAGATCATACCATTCTGCAACAGATTTGCTAGTTAGAATTCCATGATAGAAATAAATACCGCTTCTAAGTCCACGATCAAAACGTAAAGAATTTTCAAGCCCCCCATCCTCTCCAATTTTCAGCAGATACGGAGTGAATATATTGCTAATAGAAACAGATGCTGTTCTTGCATATCTGGAAGGAATATTGGGCACGCAGTAATGAATTACACCATGTTTTTCAAAAGTTGGTTTTCCATGAGAAGTTACTTCACTAGTTTCAATACACCCACCCATATCAATACTTACGTCTATTAAAATAGCTCCATTTTTCATGTTTTCTACCATTGTTTCTGAAATAACGATGGGAGAACGATCTTTACCTCTAATTGCACCAATAAGAACATCACATCTTCTTAAAGATTTTACCAGTGTCTTTGGTTGCAGGGTAGATGTATAAAGCGGCGTTCCAAGATTTATTTGAATTTGTCGCAAACGTGAAATTGAATTGTCAAATACTTTAACTCTGGCTCCCAATCCTAAAGCAGATCTTGCGGCAAATTCACCAACAGTACCTGCTCCTAAAATAACTACTTCTACAGGTGGGACACCTGTGATATTACCAAATAGAAGGCCATTGCCACTTTGAGAATTTGTCATTAATTCAGAAGCAATAAGTATGGATGCCGTACCAGCTATTTCACTTAAAGCACGAACTGCTGGGTAATTTCCATCTTCGTCTTTAATATATTCAAAAGCAATGGCAGTAATTCTTTTCTTGGCTAATTCTTCAAAGTACTTTTTATTTTGTGTTTTAATCTGTAATGCAGATATCAGAATCGTTTTAAAGTTAATCAGTTTGATTTCTTCTGCAGATGGTGGTTCTATTTTTAGAAGAATAGGGCAGGAGAATACTTTTTCTTTGTCGTTTGTAATTTCTGCCCCAGCTTCACTATATTCTTTATCTGAAAAATTAGCGCCTTTACCAGCTTTTGACTCAATTAGAACGCGATGTCCATTTGAAGTTAACGCATTTACTGCATCTGGTGTTAAACATACACGATTCTCTTGGTAAGCAGTCTCTTTTGGAATTCCTATAAAAAGCTCTCCCTTTCTCCGCAAAACTTCGAGCATTTCTTCTTGTGGGAGCAATTGTTGCCGAGTAAATGGCGATAAAGATTCACTCATTTAGATAAGGATATTTAGTGAATGTCTGATAAGCGTTTCTTTCTTTCTTCTTCTCTACGTTTTTTTTCTGCTCTTTCCTTTTCTTTATACTCATCTAGTTCCCTTTCAATCTCTTTAAGATCTATACCATAAACTAGTTTGTCAAAAAGTCTAAGTCTAATCCAATATACAAAAGGTATAATGATCATCATTATAGGAAATAAATAGTAAATTTCTACATCATCTATGATTCCTGTTTCAGTACTAAACGTACCAAAAATCTGAAAGGCATACATGATAATAGGAACAAGAATGATGTGATACCACCAATGTTTATTAGTAAAAAACCAGATCAACAATAAAAGAAAAGGAACTAATTTTTGCATGTAGGTCCACATGGCAATGTAAACGCTATCGTAAAATTGACTTTCATAAGTAAACAAAAAAGTTTCCCAAACCTTAGTGTCTGGGAAACTTTTATAAAAATAAAATATGTATGGTGAAATCGCTATTAATATAACGATTATAGTATCTTTAATTAAAATAGATTTAACCCGCGGCCGATGCTGGACCTTTGATCCTAGACTTTTCAATTCCTTGTTTTCCGTTGTAGAGGTCATCTTCATCTGAAACACTGTTAGGGCTACAAGATACAAATAAAGTGGTTGCTGCAAATGCGAGGGCTAATAAAAATTTTCTGGTATTCATGATGCTTATATTTTTTTTGGTTACCGATGATACAAACGTACACAAAAAAAAAAAGCGTAAATAAAATACTTTTATTGTATCTTTAACGATTTTTTCAAGCACTTCATCGAAAAAATCACGGGTTTAAGATAATTAAAAAATTTTAGAAACCTCTTTTATACAGAGTGATTTTAGTAATTTTAGAGTTATTTTATACTTTAAAGTATACCTAAAAATCAAAATTTTAAACCATTGTTTTATAGTTTAAAAAGAGCCAAAATAGATGATCTAATTATGAGTTTAAATTAATATTTTCTTATTATTATTCTATTCACCAACGTCTGATTTATTTTTTTAGTCTAAAGAATTCAGAAAATTTGGATCATATGCTTGAATATTCGTTAAAAGGTAATTTTTTCCTTCTGAGATAGAATACCTAAAAAGTAATTACTACTAAGTAAGCTGTAAATTACGCTTATTATAAGGTAATTGTTCAAGGGTTACTTTAGTTTCTTTGCCAGACAATAGAGGTTCAATTTTTTCCGGCCATTCTATAAATATCCAAGCATTTTGATCTAAGTATTCGTCAATCCCAAAATCTAAAGCTTCCTCTAGGCTCTGAATTCTATAAAGATCAAAATGAAAAATTTTACTTTCAGAATTTTGATACTCGTTAACTAAACTAAAAGTAGGACTCGTAGCTTCATGCACAACTCCTAATGTCTTTACCAATGCTTTTATTAAAGTTGTTTTTCCAGAACCCATTTGGCCATAGAAAAGAATTGTTTTATGTGCTGTGTTCTCTAAAATAATAGTAGCAATATTATCTAATTGTTCTAAGCTATATTGTAAGGTCATTCTATTTTGGTTCTAATACAACATATGGGATAATCATTTCTTCTAATGAAACTCCTCCATGCTGATAAGTGTTTCTATAGTAGCTTACATAATGATTATAATTATTTGGATATGCAAAAAATAAATCTCCTTTTGCAAAAATGAATGAACTACTCATATTAATAGAGGGTAGTCTTATGTCTTTAGGATTTTTAGCAGCTAAGACATCTTTAGTATCATAGGTAAGGCTTTTACCTGTTTTATACCTAAGATTTAAACTGGTTTCCTTGTCACCCACAACTTTAGACGGGTTTTTCACATTAATAGTACCATGGTCTGTGGTTATTACTAATTTAAATCCCATTTGTTGTGCCTGTTGTATCATATCTAAAAGAGGAGAATTCTTAAACCAACTTTGCGTTAATGATCGGTATGCTTTGTCATTAGAAGCTAATTCCTTCACAACTTCCATTTCAGTTTTTGAATGTGAGAGCATATCTACAAAATTATAGACAATCACGGTAAGGTCATTATTTTTAAGAGATCTGAAATTTTCAGCGAGTCTTTTCCCCGCTTTAAGGCTTGAGATCTTGTGGTATTCCCATTTTAAATCTAGACCAAGTCTTCTTATCTGTTCATTTAAAAAGTCGTCTTCATGTAAATTCTTTCCACCTTCATCAGTATCATTCTTCCAGAATTTTGGATATAATTTTTCCATATCAACGGGCGTTAACCCAGAAAAAATAGCATTTCTTGCATATTGGGTTGCCGTTGGGAGTATACTGTAGTAAGGAACTTCTTTTATTTTTTTATAATAAGTGACTACTGTGCTTTCAAAAGCTTTCCATTGATCATATCTTAAATTGTCAACTACCACAAATAATGTAGGTCTGTCTTTTTCTAATTCAGGCACTAATAGCTCTCTAAATAGCGTGTGTGACATAACGGGGCTTTCTTCTCCATCTTGAAACCATTTTGCGTAGTTTTTGTCCACAAACTTTCCAAATTGGTTATTAGCTTCCGTTTTTTGAGATTCTAGTATCTCAAACATGCCGGAATCTTCTATTTCTTCAAGTTCAAGTTCCCAATAGATTAGTTTTTGATAAAGTTCTGCCCATTCTTCAAAAGAATTCACCATAGCCATGTCCATTGCTATTTTTCTAAACTCCTGTTGATAGTTGGAAGTAGTTTTTTCTGTAATAAGTCTTGAATGATCAAGGCTTTTTTTAAGACTTAATAGAATTTGATTTGGGTTTACGGGCTTGATTAGATAATCTGCTATTTTAGAACCAATAGCCTCATCCATAATGTATTCTTCTTCACTTTTAGTAATCATTACAACAGGAATACTAGGTTGAAGTGCTTTTAATTCTGTTAATGTTTCTAACCCGGTAAGGCCTGGCATATTTTCATCAAGAAAAACAATATCAAAATTAGTTTCTTTAACCATCTCAATAGCTTCTGTTCCGCTTAGGCTTTTAGTTACCTCATAGTTCTTATTTTTAAGGAAAAGAATATGTGGTTTGAGTAATTCAATTTCATCATCTACCCATAGTATTTTAATCTTATTCATATATGTATATTTGCGTACAATTCAAGTAATCCTTTTTAAATTTGAAAGCGACTAATAAATTAAAGATTTTAAACGATCCAATTTACGGATTTATTACCATTCCATCTGCTTTAATCTTTGACCTTATTCAACATCCGTATTTTCAAAGATTACGAAGAATATCACAAATGGGATTGTCCTATTTGGTGTATCCAGGAGCACATCATACTCGTTTTCATCATGCTGTTGGATGTATGTATCTAATGCAACGTACCATCCAGATACTTCGTTCTAAATCAGTTGTGATAACAAGTAAAGAAGAAGAAGGCTTACTGATAGCGATTCTGTTACATGATATTGGTCACGGTCCTTTTTCTCATGCTATGGAACATAGTATTGTAGACAAAGTTAATCATGAAAGTATCTCGTTGCTATTCATGGAAGAACTAAATGAAGAGTTTAACGGAAGTTTAACTACTGCAATCCAAATTTTTAAAGGAGCCTATCCAAAAAATTTTATGAATCAGTTGGTGTCCGGACAATTAGATCTAGATCGAGCAGATTATTTAAAACGAGATAGCTTTTATACTGGAGTAGCAGAAGGTAATATTAATGCGGAACGAATTATTCATATGCTAAATGTACATAATGGTAATTTGATGGTTGAGGAGAAAGGGATTTATTCGGTTGAGAAGTTTCTGGTAGCTCGAAGATTAATGTATTGGCAAGTGTACCTGCACAAAACAGGAATTGCGGCAGAACAGGTGTTAATTAGAATTTTAAAAAGAGCAAAAGAGCTGGTAAGCAACGGAGATAGCCTACATTGTAGTAATCCATTAGCTTATTTTATTTCTCATAAAATAGACTTGAATAGTTTCACTAAAGAAGCACTTGATATTTTTTCTATGCTGGATGATTATGATGTAATGAGCGCAATTAAAGAATGGCAAAATCATGAAGACAGGGTGCTTTCCTTATTGTGTAAGATGATTTTACATAGAAACCTACCAGCGGTAAAGCTCAAAGATAAACCTCCCAGCCAGGAAAAAATGGAAAATTTCATGAAAATAGCCAAAAAGAAATATAAAATTGAAGATCACTTAGTACCTTATGTTGTTTTTCAAGGTGAAATTGAAAATCAGGCGTATAATAAAGAGAATCAGAATATATACATCCTTTTTAAGAATGGAAAAATCAAGGATATTACGGAGGCTTCAGATCAATTAAATATATTAGCACTCTCAAAACCAGTAACCAAATACTACATCTGTTATCCAAAAGAGTAGTCTGATAGTTTTTTTATACTTTTGCGGCAATGAAATTTACAGCAAGTCAAATAGCGGGTATTTTAGAAGGAGACATTATTGGTAATCCAGATGTGGAAGTTTCTAGATTGTCTAAGATTGAAGAAGGAACAGAAGGTTCTTTGACTTTTCTGTCAAATCCTAAATATAAATCATTTATTTACAGCACCAAAGCATCAGTTACAATTGTTAACCAAGATTTTGAGCCAGAAGAATCTATTGCTACCACCTTAATTAAAGTATCAGATGCATATAAATCTTTTTCTAAATTACTGGAATACTACAATCAGGTGAAACTCAATAAAAAGGGTGTGGAACAACCTTCATTCATCTCTAAATCGGCTGTATTAGGAGCGCAAATTTATATAGGGGCATTTACATACGTAGGCGAAAAAGTTCAAATAGGAGATAATGCAAAACTTTACCCAAATGTGTATATTGGTGATAACGTAAATATTGGAAATAATGTCATCATTTTTTCTGGAGCTAAAATATATTCAGAATCAATTATTGGCGATTTTTGTGTAATTCACAGTGGTGCCGTTGTAGGAGCAGATGGTTTTGGTTTTGCGCCAAATGAAAAAGGAGAATTTCAAAAAGTTCCGCAAATTGGAAATGTGATTTTAGAAGATCATGTAGATATTGGTGCAGGAACTACAATTGATAGAGCTACTTTAGGCTCCACAATTATAAGGAGAGGTGTAAAGCTTGATAACCAAATCCAGATAGCTCATAATGTAGAAATTGGAGAAAACACGGTAATCGCAGCACAAACAGGTATAGCAGGGAGCACTAAAATTGGAAAAAACTGCATGATAGGAGGTCAAGTAGGCATTGTAGGTCATATAACTATAGGAGATAGAGTACGAATACAAGCACAATCAGGAATTGGTAGAAGTGTAAAAGACGATGAAGTGTTACAAGGTTCACCAGCTCTAAACTATGGAGATTATAATAAATCATATGTATTATTTAAGAACCTACCACGATTGGTAGATTCAGTTAACAAGATTGAAAAGAAATTATCTGATGATTAGTCAGGAAACAAAACAAAAGACAATTGCAAAAGAAATATCCCTTACAGGGGTAGGTTTGCATACGGGTAAAGAGGTTAAAATGACATTTAAACCCGCCCCAGAAAATCATGGTTTTGCCTTTGCAAGAGTGGATCTGGAAGGCGCCCCTGTAATAGAAGCAGATGCCAACTACGTTATAAATACGCAAAGAGGCACAGTACTTGAAAAGCTCGGGGTAAAAATCCAAACTTGTGAACATGTATTAGCTGCGCTTACTGGAATGGATTTAGATAACGTGTTGATAGAAATGAACGCTTCTGAACCCCCAATCATGGATGGTTCTTCTAAATATTTTGTAGAAGCCATTGAGCAAGCTGGGATTATAGAACAAGAAGCTATTAGGGAAGAATTTGTTATTAAAGACGTTATTTCCTACTCTGATGAGGAGAGCGGAAGTGAAATTACTATTATTCCTTCTGAAGAGTATCAGGTTACTACGATGGTTGATTTTGGAACTAAAGTTTTAGGCACACAAAATGCAACCCTTAAACATATATGTGAATTTAAAGACGAAATATCTAATGCTCGAACCTTTAGTTTCTTGCATGAATTAGAAATGTTGTTGGAACATGGATTGATTAAGGGTGGAGATCTTAATAATGCCATTGTCTATGTAGACAAAGAGTTATCTTCGGAGACAATGGAAAAGCTTAAGATAGCTTTTAAAAAAGATTCTATAGCGATAAAGCCTAATGGAATCTTGGACAATTTAACACTTCATTATCCCAATGAAGCTGCCCGACATAAATTGTTAGATGTTGTAGGAGATCTTGCATTGATAGGCACCAAAATTCGTGGAAAAGTTATAGCTAATAAGCCTGGTCACTTTGTAAATACACAATTTGCAAAAAAACTGGCTAAAATAATTAAGATAGAAAAACGTAACAATGTTCCTAAGTATGATTTGAGTAAGCCTCCTTTAATGGATATTGTAAAAATCATGGAAATTTTACCGCATCGCCCTCCATTTCTTTTAATAGATCAAATTCTTGAACTATCTGATTCTCACGTTGTTGGAATGAAAAATGTCACTATGAATGAGCCCTTCTTTATTGGGCATTTTCCTGGGGCACCCGTAATGCCTGGGGTTATTCAAGTAGAAGCAATGGCACAAACAGGTGGTATTTTAGTATTAAGTACGGTTCCAGACCCCGAGAATTATCTTACGTTCTTTATGAAAATGGATAATGTGAAATTCAAACAAAAGGTTGTGCCTGGGGATACACTTATTTTTAAAGCAGATTTAATCACCCCTATTAGAAGAGGAATTTGTCATATGCAAGCCTATGCCTACGCAAATGACAAATTAGTGGCCGAAGCAGAGTTAATGGCACAGATCGTAAGAAATAAAGATGTAAATTAGATGAATCAACCACTTGCATACGTACATCCAGGAGCAAAAATTGCTAAAAATGTTGTAATAGAACCATTTACAACCATTCATAATAATGTAATTGTTGGAGAAGGCACTTGGATTGGATCTAATGTCACCATTATGGAAGGAGCCAGAATAGGTAAAAATTGTAATATTTTTCCAGGTTCGGTGATTTCGGCACCTCCACAAGATTTAAAATATCAAGGAGAAGATACTACCGCAGAAATTGGAAATAATGTTACTATTAGAGAGTGCGTGACCATTAATAAAGGTACGTCAGATAGAATGAAAACAGTTATTGGAGATAATTGCCTTATCATGGCTTATTGTCATATTGCTCATGACTGTATCATAGGTGCCAACTGTATTTTTTCAAATAACAGTACCCTTGCAGGACATATAACAGTGGGTGATTATGTTGTGTTAGCTGGAATGACAGCAGTGCACCAGTTTTGTTCCATAGGGAATCATGCATTCGTAACAGGCGGTTCTTTGGTTAGAAAAGATGTACCACCATACGTAAAAGGAGCAAGAGAGCCTTTGTCATATGTAGGGATTAATTCCGTTGGTCTTAGAAGAAGAGGTTTTACGTCTGAAAAGATTCGGGAGATACAAAATGTCTATCGTCTTTTGTATCAACGTAATTACAATAATACCCAAGCTATTGAAATAATTGAAGCGGAAATGGAAGCGACTCCCGAAAGAGACGAGATACTTCAATTTATAAGAGATTCACAAAGAGGGATTATGAAAGGATATTTTAGTACAAATTAATTATATATGGCATCCACATCAGATATTAGAAAAGGTTTATGTATTCGTTATAGCAACGATATTTATAAAGTTATTGAGTTTTTACATGTAAAACCTGGTAAAGGTCCTGCTTTTGTAAGGACTAAGTTGAAAAGTGTAACTACTGGAAAAGTATTAGACAATACATTTTCAGCAGGACATAAAATTGAAGATGTTCGGGTTGAAACCCAAACCTATCAATACTTATACCCTGAAGGTGATACATATCATTTTATGAATACAGACGATTACAATCAAATAACCCTTCAAAGAGATACGTTAGATGCTCCAGATTTACTAAAAGAGGGAGAGGTGGTTAAAATTCTTTTTAATACAGAAGATAATATGCCACTTTCTATTGATATGCCTGCTCACGTATACTTAGAAGTTACACATACAGAACCAGGCGTCAAGGGCAATACAGCTACAAACGCAACAAAACCTGCCACTGTAGAAACGGGAGCAAAGATTAATGTTCCTTTATTTATAAATGAAGGTGATAAGATTAAAATAGATACCGAAAAGTGTTCTTACATGGAACGGGTAAAAGAATAAATCAATTAATTAATGAAATTTACTCAAAAACAAACACTTGGCGATATAGCTAGAATTATTGATTGTGAATATGTTGGCAATCCAGACTTTCCGGTTCTTGGAATGAATGAAATACATGTGGTATCGCATGGAGATATTGTTTTTGTAGATCACCCTAAATATTACGAAAAGGCTTTAAATTCTGAGGCAACTATTGTTTTAATTAATAAAAAAGTAGATTGTCCCGAAGGCAAGGCACTTTTAATTTCAGATGATCCTTTTCGGGATTTTAACAAACTGACACTGCATTTTAAACCTTTCCAACCTGCATTGGCAATACAGAATGAATCAGCTAAAATAGGCGAGGGTTCTATGATACAACCGGGAGCATTTATTGGTAATAATGTAACTATAGGAAAGAACTGCCTGATTCATTCAAATGTTGTGATCTATGATGAAACTATTATTGGTGATAACGTTATAATACATGCTGGTACTGTTCTTGGTGCAGATGCTTTTTATTATAAAAACAGGCCAGAAGGATTTGATAAATTACTTTCTGGCGGTCGTGTGATTATTGAAAATGATGTAGAAATAGGGGCTTTATGTACTATTGATAAAGGAGTTACAGGAGATACTACTATAAAAGAAGGTACTAAAATAGATAATCAAGTTCAGGTTGGACACGATACGGTGATAGGAAAAAAATGTCTAATCGCTTCACAGACTGGTATTGCTGGATGTGTAATAATTGAAGATGAGGTAACCTTGTGGGGACAAGTAGGTGTGATTAGCGGAATCACTATTGGAAAAAAGTCTGTTGTATTGGCACAGTCTGGAGTTGGTAAAACTTTGGCAGGAAATAATCGTTATTTTGGATCCCCAGCAGAAGATTTTAGAAAGAAATATAGGGAAATTGCAGCTCTCAAGAATCTGGCAGCAAAGGAAAATCTTAGTTAAAGTAAATATGTTTTTTTCAGAAAATCCCTATAAATAAATGCATCGCTTTGTTGTTCTAATTAAAGATAAAAGATAAATAACAAAGGTAAGTAGTTATTTTTTTGCAAGTATGATCGAAAATTCTAAAGACAGTGTCCCCCTTGTTCCATTACCTTTTAGAATCAAAAAATTAAGAATTATAGAAGGGTTATGAAATCAGTCAACTTGATAACAATACAATAAATATAGAAACCTTTTTAAAATCTAAAGATTAAAAGGGTTGAATTTTAATTATCTATACCTATTTTTGCAACGCTTAAATTTTAAAATATATTTCAATGAGTGTTCTCGTAAATAAGAATTCAAAAATAATAGTTCAAGGTTTTACAGGTAGTGAAGGCACCTTTCATGCGCAGCAGATGATTGAATACGGCACAAACATTGTTGGAGGTGTTACACCTGGTAAAGGTGGGCAGACACATCTAGAAAAGCCTGTTTTTAATACGGTAGCTGAAGCGGTTACAAAAGCGAGTGCAGACACTACTATTATTTTTGTTCCTCCTGCTTTTGCGGCGGATGCTATTATTGAGGCTGCGGAAGCTGGTATTAAAGTAATAATTACGATTACCGAAGGTATTCCAGTAGCGGATATGATTAAAGCATTTGATTATATTAAGGATAAAGAATGTAGGCTTATAGGTCCTAACTGTCCTGGCGTAATAACTCCCGGAGAAGCTAAGGTAGGAATCATGCCTGGTTTTGTGTTTAAGAAAGGAAATGTAGGAATTGTTTCAAAGTCAGGAACACTTACTTATGAAGCAGCAGATCAAGTAGTAAGACAAGGTCTTGGAATTACTACTGCTATAGGGATAGGAGGAGATCCTATTATAGGAACTACCACCAAAGAAGCGGTAGAATTATTAATGAATGATCCGGAGACTGATTGTATAGTTATGATTGGTGAGATAGGAGGTCAGCTGGAAGCAGATGCAGCAAGATGGGTAAAAGAGAATGGTAATAGTAAACCAGTTATTGGTTTTATTGCTGGAGAGACTGCTCCCAAAGGAAGAACTATGGGGCATGCAGGGGCTATTGTAGGTGGAGCAGATGATACTGCAGAAGCAAAAAAGCGAATTATGAAAGAATGTGGTATTCACGTGGTAGATTCACCAGCTGAAATTGGAAAAAAAGTAGTGGAAGTTTTGGCATAAACTTTAGCATAATTATAACAGAAGAATCCCGCTTATGCGGGATTTTTTAATACGCTAAATCAAACAAATGTGTATATTTGAATAGTAAGTAAACAATATAGCAAACAATGAAATTATTAGAAGGAAAAATTGCCATAATTACGGGTGCAAGTCGCGGTATTGGTAAAGGAATTGCATTAATATTTGCCCAACATGGCGCGCAAGTTGCATTCACATATAGCTCATCTGTTGAGGCAGCGAATGAGTTGGAAAAAGAACTAGTTGAGTTAGGAGTTAAAGCGAAAGGATATCAATCTGATGCTTCAAATTACGAACAGGCACAGCAATTAGTGTTAGATGTAGTTTCTGATTTTGGAGGGGTAGATATCTTGATTAATAATGCCGGAATTACTAAGGATAATTTATTAATGCGTATTTCCGAAGCAGACTTTGATAAAGTGATTGAAGTAAATTTAAAGTCTGTTTTTAATATGACAAAGGCAGTACAAAGAACCATGCTAAAACAGAGATCTGGGTCTATAATTAATATGAGTAGTGTTGTTGGTGTAAAAGGGAATGCAGGACAAACTAATTATGCAGCTTCAAAAGCAGGTATTTTAGGATTTACGAAATCAGTAGCATTAGAACTCGGTTCTAGAAACATAAGATGTAATGCGATTGCACCCGGTTTTATCGAAACAGAAATGACAGATAAGCTTGACGAGAAAATTGTGCAGGGCTGGCGAGATGGGATCCCATTAAAAAGAGGTGGAAGTCCAAAAGATGTAGCCAATGCTTGTGTATTTTTGGCTTCAGATTTATCTGCATATATTACAGGGCAAACACTCAATGTAGACGGAGGTATGCTTACTTAAAACCATTAATTATGATATATGTAACCACCGAAACTATTAAAGGAAAAGAAATTATTGAATCTCTTGGTATAGCAAGAGGAAGCACAGTTAGGGCGCGCGATTTTGGTAGAGATTTTTTTGCAGGATTGAAAAATTTAATTGGAGGAGAAATTTCAGAATATACCAAATTGTTAGCCGATGCAAGAGAACAGTCATTACAGCGTATGTTAGATGATGCAAAACAAATGGGAGCAGATGGGGTAGTCAATGTAAGATTCACAACTTCTCAGGTAATGCAAGGAGCGGCCGAAATTCTCGCCTATGGAACAGCAGTTAAACTTAATTAAAAAATGACTGAGGTACTTTCTTTTTTATTTATTTTCCTTTTAATCGTTATCACAGCGGTGGCTTTTATCTATTTTTTAGCGAAAAGAATAGAAGATAGAAAGCAAGAGAATTTTGAAAAAAGAAGAAATTAATGGATAATTCCACCATTTTTTATGGAATGCTGGCAGCATTTTTGTCTATTTTAATAGCACTATTCCATTATCACACTGTTTTTAAAAAGAAAAAAGGATACTATTTATGGTTAGCAATACTATTGCGTTTTTTAAGTGCATTTTGTATACTTTTATTGTTATTTAATCCAAAATACAATAAATACTATACCTATCTTGAAAAACCTACATTAGCGGTAGCCATAGATAATTCATCTTCAATTTCATTTTTAAAACAAAAACAGAAAGCCCAAGATTTTATCTCTTTTTTAAAAAAAAGTAAAGGTCTTGATGAACGCTTTGAGGTTTCCTATTATACATTTGGAAATAAAGTTAATACAGGGAGTAATCCAGATTTTTTAGAATCGCAAACCAAAATTAGTAGTGCATTTAACTCAATTCAAAAACTAAATAAAGATAAACCTTCTGCCACTATTCTAATTTCTGATGGGAATCAAACTTTTGGTAGGGATTATAGTTTTCAAAAGGCAAACCCTTTACATAAAATCTATCCAGTTTTATTGGGCGACACCTTAAAAATTTTAGATCTTAAAATAACTCAGATCAATAGTAACCGTTATGCATTTTCTGGAAATAGCTTTCCGGTTGAACTGTTCCTTAATTATCAAGGTACAAAACCAATAAAATCAAAGTTGTCTTTGTATAATGGCAATACGCTGGTTTTTAGCGAAAGTATAAATTTTGAAGCTTCGTCAGAAACCATTATTAAAACAATTAATTTAACAGCGAAAAGTCCTGGGACGCAGGTTTACAGAGCAGAATTAGCACCGCTTTCAGACGAACAAAATAAGATTAATAATAAAAAGGAATTTGCTGTTGAAATAATTGATCAACGTACAGAAATATTAGTGGTTTCTGATTTGGTACATCCAGACTTGGGTGCAATAAAAAAAAGTATTGAAAGTAATGAACAACGGTTGGTCACTTTTGCAAAGAGTAATGTTTCTCAAAATCTATTAGATGAAAGTGAGCTAGTAATACTTTATCAACCAACCCCCTCATTTAGTAGTTTATTTAAAAAACTTACTAGTCAAAATCGTAATTATTTTATTATTACCGGAACGAGGACTGATTGGAATTTCATTAATACGGTTCAAGATCATTTTAAAAAAGACTGGATTCGTCAAACGGAAGAGATTCAAGGAGAAAAAAATAATGGATACGACGTATTTAATATAGAAAATGTCTCTTTTGTAAATTATCCACCTTTAGAAGCTTATTTAGGGGACCTTACATTTTCGGTGCCCACAGCTCCTATATTATTTAATAGAATACGAAATTTAACACTCACAAGTCCACTTTTGGTAACATTTGAAAAAGATAATAATAAATTTGGTTTGTTAAATGGGGAAAATATTTGGAAATGGAGAGCGCATAATTTTGTTTTACAAAATAGCTTTGAAGATTTTGATTCATTCTTCGGTAAATTAGTATTTTATCTATCTTCAGATAAAAAAAGAGAACGGCTAAGTTTAACCTATGAACCGTTTTATGACGGAAGTAACAATTTAAGAATAGCAGCGTCTTATTTTAACAAGAATTACGAATTTGATGCAGGAGCAAATTTATTATTGTCTTTGACGAATAAAAATTCTAATGAAAGTAGAAAGATCCCCCTTATTTTAAAAGGTAATTATTACGAAGCAGATATATCCACAATTCCTTCTGGGCCTTATGAATTTGAAGTAAAAGTACTTGGACAAAATATGGCTAAATCGGGAAACTTCAGAATTTTAGATTTTGATATTGAAAAGCAGTTTCTCACAGCAGATAAACAACGTTTACAACGACTAGCTGAAAATTCAGGCACTCAACTTATCTATCACAACCAATTTGATAAACTTGAAAATTTATTATTAAACGATATTAACTATAAACCAATCCAAAAAAACAGACAAGATATTGTATCTTTAATAGATTTTAGATATCTCTTGTTTGCCATTGCATTCTTGTTGGCTTTAGAGTGGTTTTTGAGAAAATATAAAGGACTTATTTAATAACACAATCTAAATAGATTAAATGTCATGGAAAAATTTCCAAAATTAGTATTACCTGTTGTTTTTATTTTAATTATTGTAATCATTTTTTTTGTTAAATCTACAGAAACTATTAAATCAGGGCAGGCAGGCGTTTTATATAAAACTTTTTCAGGTGGAGTGGTAACAGATGGGCCACCACTTTCAGAAGGCTTTCATATTGTAGCGCCTTGGAATAATGTTTTTATTTACGAAGTACGTCAACAAGAAGTATTTGAAAAAATGCAAGTACTATCTTCTAATGGATTGGAAATAAGACTAGAAGCTTCAGCTTGGTTTCAGCCTAATTATGAGACTTTAGGACTAATGCATAAGGAAAAAGGCGAAAATTATATCCAGCGTATACTGCAACCAGCAATAAGATCTGCTGCAAGAAGTGTAGTGGGTAGGTATACACCAGAACAATTATATTCAAGCAAAAGAGATGCTATTCAAAAAGAAATTTTTGAAGAAACTAAAAAGATAGTTGATGATCAATATATTCAACTCAATGAAGTGCTGGTGCGTGATGTTACTTTACCCAATACAATTAAAGATGCAATTGAACGAAAACTGAGACAGGAGCAGGAGTCTTTGGAATACGAATTTAGATTAGAGAAGGCATCTAAAGAAGCAGAGCGCCAAAGAATAGAGGCTGAGGGTAAAGCAAATGCCAACCGGATTTTAAGTGCTTCACTTACGGATAAAATTCTTATGGAGAAAGGAATTGGAGCTACCTTAGAACTTTCTAAATCTGACAACTCTAAAATAATTGTAATTGGTAGTGGAGAAGGTGGATTGCCAATTATTCTTGGCAACCAGTAAGATCTAAAATTCAGTATTGGGTTGTTTTAGTAATTTAGAAGCTTGTTGTTTCCAGTTATCACGTTTAATTCGACCTGGAAAAAATTCAATAAGTTGGGTTACGGCTTCTATTTCATGATCACTAAGTTTACTGATCTGGCTATAAGTAAAAATGCCAATATGATTTAATTTTTGCTCTATAAAAGGACCAATACCATCAATATTTTTTAAATCGTCTTTTTCCGCTTCAGAAGCAACACCTATTCGTGAAAAATTTAGATAAGGAAGGGTTTTTTTATTTTTAGACTTAATACCTTTAAAAATCCCTTCATTTGAATTGGCCTCAATGGAGCTTCCCATTCTTCCGCGGGTTTGAACGGCTCTTACCTTCGATGTAGGTATTAAATTTTTATTGGAAAAAGGTTCACTTTGGGAATCAATTGTTGTGATGTGGTTGCTTTGTTTGTTTTCTGATAGATTTTTTTTAGTTCTAAAAGCCCCTAAAATATATCCCAATAAAAAACAGCTAAAACCTGTGATTGCGATATATATATAGGTCTCCATAAATTCAAATTCTATTGTTAAAAATAAAAATTCAATTTTTCATACCCAACCTATAAGATTAAAAATTAAACATTTAGCGTTAATTTTTTTAAATTCTTGTATTAAGTGCTTAAAAAAACAAAAAACGGTTGCCACTGTTATTGATTTTATAGTAAATTTGTGCTTTATTAAAAATATGAAGAATTATAAAATATATCATCATCATTTCATTTCTTGCAATCAAGCGAGTTGAAATGTTTTGATTATTATTAAACATTATATAAACCCGTTTGAACAGCTCAGGCGGGTTTTTTTATGAACAAAAGTGGAGCCGTTCTAACATTAATAAATAAAAATGAATAAGCTAAGAATTGCGATTCAAAAATCAGGAAGACTAAATGAAGACTCTTTAAAATTATTAAAAGATTGTGGTATTTCAATTGATAATGGTAGAGATCAACTAAAAGCTACGGCAAGAAATTTTCCATTGGAGGTATTGTATCTCAGAAATGGAGATATTCCACAGTATTTAAAAGACGGGGTAGTGGATATAGCTGTAATAGGAGAAAATTTATTACTTGAGAAAGCAAAGGATATAGAAACTTTGATTAAACTTGGTTTTTCTAAATGTAGAGTATCTTTAGCCGTCCCAAAATCTAATAAATATGCTTCTGTAAAAGATTTAGAAGGTAAAAGAATAGCCACCTCTTATCCCAATACAGTTCAGGCATTTCTAGATGAAAATAACGTAAATGCAGAGTTACATATTATAAATGGTTCCGTTGAAATAGCCCCTAATATAGGGCTGGCAGATGCAATAGTTGATATTGTCTCCAGTGGCAGTACCTTATTTAAAAATAATCTCAAAGAGGTAGAAGAAATTTTCAAAAGTGAAGCGGTCTTAGCCTTATCTCCTTGTATTTCCAGAGAAAATAAAATATTGCTTGAAAAGCTTCAATTTCGAATAACCTCTGTATTAAAAGCTAGAAAATCAAAGTACATTCTTATGAATGTACCTAATGACAAAATTGAATCCATAAGTAACATTCTTCCAGTACTTAAGAGCCCAACTATTATGCCTTTGGCAGAAAAAGGATGGAGTTCTTTGCACTCTGTTATTGAAGAAGCTACGTTTTGGGAAGTAATTGATGAGCTAAAATTAGAAGGAGCCGAAGGAATTTTAGTTTGTCCTATTGAAAAAATGGTGCTTTAAAAGATGAGTTTAGCATATACCATAAAATTCATTCCTGAAAATCAATTGCCATTGGTAATTCCATTTTGGCAACAACTAGACTGCAGCTTATCAAAAGAAATACTCACAGAACGGTTACGGGAAATGATTCAACAAGGTTATCAGTGCGTAGGTATGTATGAGGATGAAAAATTAGTAGGAATTTCTGGTTTATGGACTCTTGTAAAATATTATATGGGGAAGCATCTAGAACTAGATAATGTTATTATTTTATCAGAATACAGAGATAAAGGATTAGGTAAACTGTTGTCGGATTGGATTTTAGAATATGCAAAATCTATTGGTTGTAACGGTTCGGAATTGAATTGTTATGTAAGTAGTTTTGCAGCTCAAAAATTTTGGATGAATCAGGGATATAATATTGTAGGATATCATTTTCAAAAAAAAATTAGTAATGAAAAAAATTAATTATCCGGCACATAATTCATGGGAAGCATTACTCATGAGGCCAACACAAACAATTGATGATATTGAACTTACAGTAAATGAGATATTTAATGAAGTCCAAACAAAAGGTGATGATGCAATAAGAAAATATACGAGTTTATTTGATGGAGTCAGTTTAACCTCATTGAAAGTTAGTGAGAAGGAAATCCAATTAGCAAATAATTTGGTTTCCAACGAGTTAAAGGATGCTATTTTATTAGCGAAAGGAAATATTGAAACTTTCCATGAAGCACAAAGAACAGATAAAGTAGAAGTAGAAACAACTCCTGGAGTAGTATGTTGGCAAGAAAAAAGGCCTATTAACAGGGTTGGTTTATATATCCCAGGAGGTACAGCTCCTTTATTTTCAACTATTTTGATGCTTGCCATTCCTGCAAAACTGGCAGGTTGCAAGGAAATTGTTTTGTGCACCCCTCCAAACAAAGAAGGAAAAGTAAATCCGGCAATTCTTTATACAGCAGCACTCTGTGGAGTAACTAAAATTCTAAAAGTAGGGGGAATTCAAGCCGTGGCTGGAATGACTTTTGGCACCTCTTCAATTCCTAAAGTATACAAAATATTTGGTCCAGGAAATCAATTTGTAACGGTAGCGAAACAATTAGCTACCCGTTATGGGGTTGCCATAGATATGCCCGCAGGACCTAGCGAGCTATTGGTAGCTGCTGATGATTCTGCGAATGCTGTTTTTGTAGCTTCAGACCTTTTAAGTCAAGCCGAGCACGGAGCAGATAGTCAGGTGATTTTAGTCTCTACTTCAGAAAAATTAATAGATGAAGTTTCAAATGAAGTAGCTAAACAACTCAAAAAGTTGCCTAGAAAAGAAATTGCAGAGCAAGCTATCAATAATTCCAAGCTTATTCTTGTAAAAGATGATGCTACCGCTATAGAACTTATAAACCAATATGGTCCAGAACACTATATTTTATGTGTAGAGAATGAGCAGCAGTATCTTGCAGAGTTAAAAAATGCAGGTTCTGTTTTTATAGGGAACTATACTCCTGAAAGTGCGGGTGATTACGCTTCTGGTACTAATCATACACTTCCTACTAATGGATATGCAAAAAATTATAGTGGCGTTAATTTGGATACTTTTATGAAGGCAATGACTTTTCAAAAAATTTCAAAACAAGGGATCCAAAATATTGGCAATGCTATTGAACAAATGGCAGCAGCAGAAGGGTTAGAAGCACATAAAAATGCAGTTACTTTAAGACTGGAGAATCTTTTGAAAGAGCAATAAAATGAGCACAGCTTTTAATCTTTCCACACTTATTAGGGCTAACGTTGCCAAATTAAAGCCATATTCTTCTGCTCGTGATGAGTTTAAAGACTTCACAACAGAAATGATATTTTTAGATGCGAATGAGAATCCATTTGCCAATGGAGTGAATAGATATCCAGATCCACAACAGAAAAACTTAAAATCTCTTTTAGCACAAAAAAAAGGGGTGATTGCAGATCAGGTTTTGCTTGGTAACGGTAGTGATGAAGTATTAGATCTTATTTTCAGAGCATTTTGTGAGCCCAGAAAAGATTCAGTGATTACAATGCCACCTACTTATGGAATGTACGGGGTATTGGCAGCTACAAATGATATTACTAATAAAGAAATTCTATTAACCAATAATTTTGATATTGATACCGAAGCTGTATTAAAAGCAATATCATCTAATGTGAAGTTAATTTTTATTTGTTCTCCAAATAATCCTTCTGGTAACGTTCTTAATAAAGAGGCGATTAAAAAACTACTTGAAAATTTTGAAGGACTTATTGTGATAGATGAAGCCTATGTTGATTTCACAGAACAAGAAAGCTGGGTTCATTGCCTAGCGGAATACCCAAATTTGATTGTTACACAAACGCTGTCTAAAGCATATGGTATGGCAGGAATCAGATTAGGAATTTGTTATGCTTCCGTAGAGATTATTCAGGTTCTAAATAAAATTAAGCCCCCTTATAATGTAAATATATTAACTCAGGAGCGGGCATTTTTAAGGGTGACTAATACCACACAGGTAAGTTTAGAAATTGCGAATATTGTAGCCTATAGGAATGAATTATCTTCAGCTTTAAAGAATATATACTTTGTCTCAAAAGTATATGATTCAGAAGCTAATTTTGTTTTAGCAAGGGTAGATAATGCAACTAAAAGATATGAGCAATTACTCAATTTAGGTATTGTAGTTAGAAATCGGTCTTCTCAACCTCTTTGTGATAATTGCTTGCGTTTTACGGTTGGGACTAAAGAAGAGAATCAAAAACTTATAGCAGCACTAAAAAATATTAATTAGCAATGAAAAAGAAGGTTTTATTTATAGATAGAGACGGAACCATAATTAGGGAAACATCTGATGAGCAGATAGATACTTTTGAAAAATTAACGTTTTATCCAGAAGCACTTACCTATCTCCCTCGCATAGCTAAAGAGTTAAATTATGAATTGGTGATGATTACCAATCAGGACGGATTGGGAACCGAAGTTTTTCCTGAAAATACGTTTTGGCCTGTTCATAATTTAATAGTAAATGTTTTTAATAATGAAGGAGTAGTATTTGACGAAGTTTTTATTGACAAGACATTTGCTAAAGACAATGCTCCCACACGTAAACCAAATACAGGTTTGCTTACCAAGTATTTTTCTGAAGATTATAACTTAGAAGAGTCTTTTGTCATTGGAGATAGACTTACAGATATTGAGTTAGCTAAAAACTTAAACAGTAAAGGTATTTATATTAATGACCAAACATTTTTAGGAGTAGATGAAATTACGGTACAACGCAAAGAACTTGATCCTTATATTGCTCTAGAAACTAACAGCTGGAAAAGGATTTATGAGTTTTTAAAGTTAGAGAATAGGGTGGCTACCATCAAAAGAAAAACGAATGAAACCGATATTTTCATAGAACTTAATCTTGATGGAAGTGGTAAAAGTGATATAAAAACGGGAATAGCTTTCTTTGATCATATGCTTGATCAAATAGCGAGGCACGGGCAAATGGACCTTAAAATTGAAGTGAAGGGAGATTTAGAGGTAGATGAACACCATACTATTGAAGATACAGCCATCGCTTTAGGAACGCTTTTTCAGAAGACTTTAGGTGATAAGTTAGGTATTGAACGTTATGGTTTTTGTTTACCTATGGATGATTGTTTAGCACAGGTAGCGATTGATTTTGGAGGTAGAAACTGGTTGGTTTGGGAAGCTGATTTTAATCGTGAAATGATTGGTAAAATGCCTACAGAAATGTTCTATCATTTCTTTAAATCTTTTACGGATGGAGCTAAAGCCAATCTGAATGTTAAAGCAGAAGGAACAAATGAGCATCATAAAATAGAAGCTATTTTTAAAGCTTTTGCTAAATCAATCAAAAGTGCTGTAAAAAGAGATACAGAAAAAATGATTTTACCTAGTACAAAGGGAATGCTCTAAAAAATATAAAGTGAAAATAGTTATTATAGATTACGGAGCCGGAAACATCCAAAGTATAAAGTTTGCTTTAAAACGACTTGGCTTTGAGGGAGTGCTAACTAGTGATCCTGATGAGATTAAAAAAGCCGATAGCGTTATTTTTCCTGGAGTAGGAGAGGCTGGAAGTGCTATGACCAAACTAAAGGCTTCGGGTTTAGACACTTTAATTCCTACCCTAAAACAACCGGTGCTTGGAATCTGTCTTGGAATGCAGCTCATGTGTAACCGCTCTGATGAAGGAAACACAGAAGGTTTAGGTATTTTTGATGTAGATGTTCATCGTTTTTCAAATGCGGTAAAAGTGCCACAGATTGGATGGAATCAAATAGCAGAATTAAAATCAAACCTTTTTGAAGGCGTTAAAGAAAATGAGTATATGTATTTGGTGCACAGCTACTATGCACCCCTTTGTGAAGAAGCTATTGCTGTGACCCAATATGAAATGAAATATGCAACGGCTTTGAAAAAAAACAATTTTTATGGCGTGCAGTTTCATCCAGAGAAAAGCAGTGAAGCAGGCGCCAAAATATTGAGGAACTTTTTAGCTTTAAGACAATGAGAATTATTCCAGCAATAGATATAATTGATGGCAAGTGTGTACGCTTGTCTAAAGGTGATTATGATACCAAAAAGATATACAATGAGAATCCGCTAGAAGTAGCATTAGCATTTGAAGCTAGTGGAATTAAACATTTGCATCTGGTAGATCTTGATGGTGCAAGAAGCAAGCATATTGTGAACCATAAAGTGCTTGAACAAATAGCTTCTAAAACAGAATTAGCTATTGATTTTGGTGGAGGACTTAAAAGTAATGAAGATTTAAGAATTGCATTTGAATCTGGTGCATCCCAAATTACAGGTGGAAGTATTGCTGTTAAATCTCCGGAAATCTTTAAAAATTGGATTGCTCAATACGGTAATAGAAAGATTATTTTGGGGGCGGATGCCAAAGATGAAAAAATAGCCATAAGTGGTTGGCAGGAAGCTTCAAATTTAGAACTATTACCTTTTATTCAATCCTATATAAAGGAAGGAATAACGTATGTAATTTGTACTGATATTAGTAAAGATGGAATGTTGGAAGGCCCCTCAATGGATTTATACAAAAAAATTATAGATACTATTCCAGAAATTAAGTTGATTGCTTCCGGAGGAATCTCGCATATAGATGAGTTGCCTAAGTTGGTAGAAGCAGGATGCGAAGGCACTATCATTGGAAAAGCTATTTATGAAGGAAAAATACATTTAAAAGAACTTGAAAAGTTTATTGTAGATCACCAATAACTAATAAATAATGGAAGTAAAAGACAGCAATGGAAATTTACTCAATGACGGCGATGCTGTGCATGTGGTGAAAGATTTAAAAATAAAAGGCATGTCAAATACCCTTAAAAGAGGCAATATTGTTAAAAATATACGTCTTACTGGAAATCCTCAGGAAGTGGAATGTAGAGTAGGAAAAAGTCAGGTAGTACTTAAAACACAATTTTTAAAGAAAGCTTAAGATGCTCACAAAGCGAATTATACCCTGTTTAGATATTAAAAATGGACGTACGGTAAAAGGCATTAACTTTGTAGACCTTAGAGATGCAGGAGATCCGGTAGAGTTAGCAAAAAAATATGCAGAAAAAGGTGCTGATGAATTGGTGTTTTTAGATATTTCTGCAACAGAAGAAAAAAGAAAAACATTGGCAAATTTAGTGCTCAAGGTAGCAGAAAATGTCAACATCCCTTTTACGGTTGGAGGTGGTATTTCTTCAATAGAAGATGTAGATATACTTTTAAAATGTGGTGCAGACAAGATATCAATAAATTCATCTGCTGTTAAAAATCCTCAGTTGATTAATGATTTGGTAGGTAAGTTCGGATCTCAATGTATTGTGGTAGCAATTGATGCCAAACAGCTTGAAGGAGTATGGAAAGTACATTTAGTGGGAGGCAAAGTGCCAACAGAACTTGATCTTTTTGAATGGGCTAAAGAAGTAGCAGAGAGAGGTGCAGGAGAAATTTTATTTACTTCTATGGATCACGATGGCACAAAAGAGGGATTTGCAAATGAAGCGCTAGCTAAACTTTCTTCATTAATTAACATACCGGTTATTGCCTCTGGTGGAGCAGGTAAAATGAATCATTTTACTGATACTTTTAACATTGGAAAAGCAGATGCCGCTTTGGCTGCGAGCGTTTTTCATTTTGAAGAAATTGCAATTAAAGATTTAAAAGAACAATTACAAATAGAAGGTATTCCAGTACGTTTATAAAAATACCATTTATGATCTCATGTAGTACTTTTTAACAAAAAGGAATAAAAATGGATACACAAATAATAGATTTTGATAAGGACTCAAATGGATTAGTTCCTGCAATTATTCAAGATGGAATTACACAAAAGGTACTTATGTTGGGGTATATGAATAAGGAGGCCTATGAGAAAACATTGGAATCTAAAAAAGTCACTTTCTTTAGCCGTAGTAAAAACAGACTGTGGACAAAGGGTGAAGAAAGCGGTAATTATTTAGAGTTACAAGATATTAGTGTAGACTGTGATCAGGATGCGCTACTTGTGAAAGTAAACCCTTTGGGACCAACCTGTCATAAGGGCAAAGATACCTGTTGGAGCGAAATCAATAAGAGTAATTTTGGATTTCTTTCCTCTTTAGAAACCATTATTTCTCATAGGAAAAATAACCCAACGGAAAAAAGTTATGTAGCATCCCTTTTTAAGGAAGGAATCAATAAAATTGCGCAAAAGGTAGGGGAAGAAGCCATTGAAACCGTCATTGAAGCTAAAGACTCCAATGATGATCTTTTTTTAAATGAAAGTGCAGATTTATTATTTCATTATTTAATTCTATTGCAAGCCAAGGGTTTCAAACTATCAAATATTGAGAAAATATTGAAAGAGAGACATTAGGAACTTTTTTTGGTCTTTCGTTATAAGATTATCTTATACAATTCTATTTTAAGGCTTCTTTTCTTCTTATCCTAATGTGTTGGAATTGGATTTTAATTTTCGGATTATTTGTCTATTAAATGACGAAGCATCTTTTCTATGAAATTAATAGTTAGTTAAGCTATTAATACCAAAATAAATGTCTTTTTAATTTGAGAAATAATTTTATTTTGAAAAACACTGAAATTATTTATTCTCCCATAGATTTATAAATAAGAAGTGTTTCTTATAATAATAAGGTTAAAAAACTAAGGATATACCAGTAATTTCCTAGTTAGATGCGGAAATCCGTAAGTAAAGTAATACATTTTTTTGTAAATTGGTTTGAATTAGTACGTCATTTAAAACTAAAAAGTAATAAATAAAGACCTAACTGTTTTCCAATTTGAAACACCCTATTTTAGATATAATAAATCTTTATTTCCAAAAAACTGGTTATTTTTTTAATGAGGAAGAGGTGGCTTTACAAATTTCTACACATGCAGAGTTTCCAAATTTGATAGCAGTAAGTGATTTATTTCATCATTTTGGCATTGATCATTACGCTCTAAGGCTAAATAAAGAAAAAGGAATCATAGAAAACCTCCCAAAATTTTTCTTGGCTCATTGTATGATTGATCATGAACCCACACTTGTTTTAGTTCAAAAAAATAAGGATTTATTAAAGCTATATTACAATCAAAAGAAAATCATCAACTATAATTTTGATGATTTTTTACAATTATGGACAGGGGTAATGCTAAGTTTTAAAGAAGTTCCTATTGCCTCATTAGTGGGAATTGGGAAAAAGAAGTTGATAAAAAATTTGGTATATGGAGTTGTGGTTTCTTCCATAATTGTGATATTTCTACAATCAAATAGTTCTTTTATTGAGGTATTTTGGCTTTTCACCTCTCTTATCGGATTAGCCATCGCTGGGCTTATAGTACAACATGAATTAGGGTTTAATCTCAATGCAGTACATAAAATCTGTAAATCTTTTGAAAATACAAGTTGTGATGCTGTCATAAGTTCAGATGGTGCCTCATTAATGGGGTTGTTAAAGTTAAGCGATTTAGGAGTAATATATTTTACGGCGCAAACTTTATTTATAATCATAGCTTCCTTTAGCACTAACCTATCTTTGAACCCTCTAATTTGGTCAAGCATTCTTTCAGTACCTGTAATTGCGTACTCGCTGATTTATCAAGGTGTTATTTTAAAAAAATGGTGTCCGTTATGCCTCGGGATTGTAGGGATATTGAGTATTCAATTGTTAATTGTTTTTAGTACTACAGAAAGTTTAGTGTCCCTTACTGATTTTACTATTTTTACTACAAGTATTTATTCATTTCTATTCGCTACAATTACCTCCATTTGGCTGTTTGTTCGCCCTTTATTAGATCAATCCATTGAATTAAAAAAATTGAGTTTTGAAAATCTCAGGTTTAAGAGAAATTTTGATTTTTTCTCAGAAGCTTATCATAAAATGCCCTTGTTAAGCAGGTATTATAAATCTAAAGAAGATCTTGTTTTTGGTAATCAAGGCGCAAACTTAAAGATCACCTTAGTGACCAATCCTCTATGTTATTATTGTGTAGAGGCACATGAAGTATTAGACAATTTATTAAAAGCCTATGGTGATCGTTTTGAGTTAACCATTCGCTTCAATATTATCAATTCTTCGGAGCATAATAAGGCGGCACAAATAGCACATTATTTTCTCAAAGTATTTAATGATCAGGGTACCAAAGAGTGTCTTAAGCAGATATCTGGTTTTTATAAGCAAAAAGATAAAATGAAATGGTTATCTGAGATAGATCAAAACTTAGAGCCCACCTATTTTGATCTTTTGTACAGTCATTATAATTGGTGCAAAGAGCAATCCATCAATTTCACCCCTGCTTTGTGTATCAACTCCCGATTATATCCGAAAAAATACTATAAAATTAAAGAGCTTCCTTATTTTATGGAAGACTTTATACAATTAACACAACAAAATGAAACCTTGCAGCCCTCCATTCAATAATGACATTTTTTTGCAAAAAAATGGACGGATTGCTAACCGTCCTAAAAATGTTTAGCCAATTAATAACTATTATGAAATTTTAATGATGAAAAAAATTGATTTTCAAAATTTGCTAGATGGCAAGGCAAAAGTATTAGGTAAAGAAGATTTAAAACACATTCTTGGAGCAGCAGAAGGGTACGATTCTTTGGGAAATAGTGACCCAGGTGATGAATGCTTGACTGCGACTTGTGTAAATGATTCGAGTTGTGAAAGCCTTCCTTATTGTACTAAATGCGTAGGTGCAACTTCTCAAGAAGAAGGTAGTTGTGCGTCTTGGAGATAATTAGGTGAGGGGCTAGTGGTCTCTTTCAAATTCTAGCCCCTTTAATTTTAATTTTAAAATAAATGAAATATCTATCTAAAAAAACAGCAGGCATACTTTTACCAATTCTCTTAATAGGCTTTACAATTCTTTTAGGGTTTCAACAAAAAGATACGGAAGAATACTTTGAGATCGAGGGAACATTTATTGGAAAAAACACAAAGGAAATTATTCTGATTTATGGTGACGCAAATCAAAATACGAAAATTGATACTATAGCTATTCAAAACAATGGATCATTCAAAAGTAAGGGTACTATTAAAGGCTTTACTTCCGCAAACATTAAGGGTAATGTGAAATCAAATAGCGTAGAAGATCCTAATTATGTGTTTATATTTATTGAACCTGGGATTAATAAAATAAAATTAGAAGAAAATAATTTTAAAAGCATTAAAATTTCCGATAACAGAAGTTTTAAGCTTTATAAAAAATTATATAAGAGTATAGATTCTATCTATTCTGTAAATAATTGGAAAGCTATTGTTAAACAACGTAATAATTACTATGCGGATCATTTAGTATTTCCAAAAAATAAGATGCTGAAAGATAGTATGGACTATTTTAATCTCAAAATTGATAAAGTAGTTAATCTTATTAACAATAAGAAAAGAGAGTTTATTACAAAGTATGCTAAAGATCTTGTAAGTACTTTTGTATTACAAATGGAATTCAAAAGCAATCGAATTGGTGTAAAAGATACCCGAAATTATTTCAATAACTTTTCAAAGTCAGTACAAGAAAGCAGCCATGGGCAAGAAGTTTTGAAAATGTTTCAAAAAATAGAAAGAAGCTTAGTTGGCAACAAAGCTTCTGATTTTGAAGCAACAGATTACCTAGGTAATAAACTTCAATTATCAGATTTTAAAGGAAAACATGTACTACTAGATTTTTGGGCGGGTTGGTGTAAACCTTGTAAAAAGAATCATCCTGCCATGAAGGCTATTTACAATCAGTATCATAATAAAGGACTTGAATTTATAGGAGTTTCTTTTGATAGAGATGAAGAAGAATGGAAAGAATCTATAGCTTTAGAAAATCTGGATTTATGGCATCAGGTATTAGGAGATTATAGAGATTCTGATGAAAATGCAATTCATAATAAATTTAATGTTATGCCCATTCCGGCCTATATTCTCATTGATGATAAGGGCTACATTGTTGGAAGATATCTAGGAGCAGATCGCTATGATGGAAATGAAAATGGTAGAGACGGAATTCCTGAACTCAAACAAAAATTACAACAAATTTATTCAAAATCATAAACAGATTCTACATTGATTTAAGAGAAACCGAATCTTTCCTAAGAGAGTGATAAGAATATAAAAAAGGTTTCCACAATATGGTCATAAGTCTTATTTGATGAGGCAATATTTCTGTTTTTATCATGTAAACTAGAGTAATCTAACAAATCTTTCCATCAAAATTGTTTAAATATTTCAAAACCAAATGAAACAACTTATGGACTCACCTTATTTAGTAAGGCTTCAAGCTGAACTTCTTACTAAAGAAGAACTCAAAAATATAAAAGGAGCTGCGGAGCGAATGGACTCTTTTGAAAATGGTATGAATTCTGACTGTTTATCTACTTTTTGTAATGCAACACGAGATTGTACCGATGTTCATTGCGGAAGTTGTGAGCCTCATAATAGTAATGGGGGTATATGTATGCCTTGATCTTTTTATTTCTACACATTTTACCTAAAAACTCTTAAGAGGTAATCCAGCAAATTGGTAAAATCCAAAAACTTCAATAATATATTGTATTTTGCTATAAAACTATTTTATGGCTCGAAAAAAGGTTGGAATAAAATCAGTCCTTAAAAAGCAACTTTATTCACATCGCAAGATAGGTAAAGCCCCTGGGACCATCACCTATCTTGGAAATCGTGAAGACGGAAAATATGCCATTAAGGTTATGAATTATGATAAAAACACATTTGATACAAAATTATGTGTGGGAATAGAAGAGGCTTTTGGCTTGGAGGCATACAATCAAGTTTCTTGGATTAATGTATTTGGATTAAGTAATGAGTTGGACATAGAACAACTAGGCAAACATTATCAGATTAATTCATTGGTACTAGAAGATACGGTGAATACCAATCAAAGACCTAAAGTAGATGAATATGAAAATTATGTATTTACAGTTTTAAAAATGTTATATCTCGATGAAAATCATGAATTGGTTGTTGAGCATACAGCAATTGTTCTTAAAGAGAATACCGTACTACTCTTTCAGGAAGTGGAAATTGATGTTTTTAACGGAGTTCGTGAACGTATAAAAAACAAATATGGAAGAATAAGAGAAAGGGGGGCAGATTATCTTTTCTTTGCATTAATTGATGCGATTATTGATCAGTATTTTGTAGTATTGGAAAGCATCCATACAAGAATAGAGTTATTGGAAGAAGAGGTATATAATAATCCTAGATCTGAAGTTTCCGAAAAAATACAACGGTTAAAGAAAGAAGTGCTTAGTGTTAGAAAAGCAGTTTCTCCTGCTAAAGAAATAATCACTAGGTTGATTAAAACAGAGCATCCATTAATAAAAGATGATACCCGAGTTTTTCTAAGAGATGCACATGACCATAGTATACAAATCTTTGAAAATATTGAACTCTATCGAGAAATGACCATGTCACTCATGGAGATGTACATGACCAATATGAGTCATAAAATGAATGAAGTAATGAAGGTTCTCACCATTATTGCTACAATATTTATTCCATTAACCTTTATTGCCGGTATTTATGGAATGAATTTTAAACACATGCCAGAGTTAGAGCACCCCTACGGATATCCTATTCTCTTGATCATAATGGCTGTTGTATTTATACTGATGTTATTTTATTTTAAAAGGAAAAAATGGTTATAATGCTTTAGTCAAACAACCCAGATGAAAGGTATCTATCTCCACGATCACAAATAATGCATACAATAACACCTTCAGAGAGCGTTTCAGCTAATCTTAAAGCAGCAGTAACGGCACCCCCGCTACTCATACCGGAAAAAACACCTTCTTCTTTAGCAAGTTTCCTCGCCATACTAATAGCTTCCTGTTCACTAACTTCAATAATATGATCTACTTTAGAACGATCAAATATTCTAGGTAAATAAGCCTCTGGCCATTTTCTTATACCAGGAATATTACTATTGTCTGTAGGCTGAACCCCAATAATCTGGATATTTGGGTTTTGTTCTTTCAAAAAGGTAGAAGTGCCTATAATAGTACCCGTAGTTCCCATTGAAGACACAAAGTGAGTTACTTTGCCCTCTGTATCATACCATATTTCTGGCCCTGTTGTTTTGTAATGGGCTTTCCAATTGTCATCATTACTAAATTGATTAAGCATAAAAAATCCTTCTTCTTTTACTTTCAATTCAGCATAATCACGGGAACCTTCAATACCCTTTTCTTGATTTGTAAGTGTAACTTCAGCACCATATGCTCTCATGGTTTGAATTCTTTCCTTTGTTGCATTTTCAGGCATCACCAATTCTATCTTTAACCCAAAAAGGTTTGCAATCATAGCCAATGCAATTCCGGTATTGCCGCTAGTTGCTTCAATAAGGTTAGTTTCTTTATTGATTTTACCTTTATCTAAAGCAGACTTGATCATATGGTATGCAGCTCTATCTTTTACGCTTCCCCCTGGATTATGACCCTCTAATTTAAAATAAATTTGAACATTGCTATGAGTATTTAGTTTTTGCGACTGCACTATTGGAGTGTTACCAATACAATCAAGAATAGTCTTAGCCATTTGTTTTTGCTTTTTTAATTTTAATGTCAGGGGTATGTGAAACAATAGAATTTTCTGGTACGGAACTGGTTATCCAAACATTACCGCCAATAATACTATTAGCCCCTATTACCGTTTCCCCGCCCAAAATAGTTGCGTTAGCATAGATAGTAACATTATTCTCTACTGTTGGATGCCTTTTTTTGTTTTTTAGACTTTTAGAAACGCTAAGAGCTCCAAGGGTAACACCTTGATATATTTTTACGTGATCTTTAATTATCGCAGTTTCTCCAATGACTACTCCTGTTGCATGGTCAATAAAAAATGACTTTCCAATTTGAGCTCCAGGATTAATATCAACACCAGTTAACCGATGTGCATATTCTGCCATAAGCCTTGGAACCAAAGGGAAATTGACTTGATAAAGTTCGTGACTCAGTCTATGGATTGCAATCGCATAGAATCCCGGGTAGCTCAAGTATACTTCTTGGAGTGAATTAGAGGCAGGATCATTTTCTGTATGTGCTTTGGCATCTAATGTTAAGTATTCTAATATTAATGGAAGTTTTTGGACGTATCTATCCCATTCTTTCTCACATTGATTAGATGCATCCCAGCAAGCTAAATGGGAAAGTTCTTTAAAACTAACTTCTAGTTTTTCCATATTTTCCTCTACATCGGTTTCCACATCAAAAAGGGTACAAAAAAGTAGATTTGCAAACTGTTCTGTTTTTTCTTTTAACCGCAGTTTTACATTGGGATTTTTTTTCTGATTTATAATATTTTGAATGATTTCTGAAGTGGTCATTTTACTGGCTTTAGTTCAAGATTTCTACGAATCTTTATTGGTCGTAACTATTTAGTGATACATACGTTTAATAAAGCATAAATATATTTAAATTCATTATTTAATATTGAACAAGACGTAAAGAAAGTTTTGTTAAAATATCACAAAATTAATAACGATATTTTTGGAAGCTGCATTTTTCCTATAAATTCACCTAACCATATTGAATATACTATGATTACATCTGAACTACTTAAATTCCTGACAAAATTAGAAAAGAATAATAATCGTGAATGGTTTGAAAATCATAAGAATGAATTTCGTAAACATCAAAGTACTTTTAAGAATTTTAATGAAGAGTTATTAGATGAGATGAAAAAACACGATGAGATAGAAGGACTAAAAGTTTTTAGAATCTATCGGGATGTTCGGTTTTCAAAAAATAAAACTCCTTACAAAAGTCATTTAGCAGCATCTTTTAAACGCATAAAACCAAAATTAAGAGGGGGATATTACCTCCAAATAAAACCTAAAGAATCTTTTATTGCAACGGGTTTTTGGGACCCTGTTAAAGAGGATTTATTAAGAATTAGAAAGGAATTAGAAATAGATGCTAAAGATTTTAATGAAATAATAAAGGATAATTCTTTTGTAAATATTTGGGGCCCACTTGAGGGTGATGAAGTCAAAACAGCCCCAAAAGGATTTTCAAAAACACATCCCAATATCGAATTAATACGCAAAAAACAATTTATTTTCTCTCGGAAATTCACAGATGCTCAGGTTTGTTCACCAGATTTTTTAGAACAGGTTAATCATTCCTTTAAAGGGGTAAGACCTTTTTTTGACTACATGACTGAGGTATTGACTACTGATTTAAACGGAGTATCGCTTTTAGACTGATTTTTTAAGCTACCTCATTAATATCAAATAGCTGTACTTGATTTTGCAATCGCTCAATTACCAATTTCATCATTCTTTTATTAAGAGCAGACGAATTTTCAATGTATTCTAGATATTCTTCCACAGTAAAAACACCTATAATCATTCCTTTTAAAGAATTTCTAAACTTAATATCCCTTTGAATTGCATTCTGTATAAATGCTAATTTTTTTTCAAGACTGAACGAATAAAAACCACCTTTATGCTTATTGATATAGTTTTTGAATGCTTCTATCAACAAATCATTCTGCATTTTCAAAACAGGTCTCAAGGTGCTGTTTTGAAAGCGTTCTTCTTTACTCATATTTTCATGAATTCTGGCAGAAGGAATAATAGGGCGGGTATTTACTAATAAGGAAGACCTGTTGTCCATATTTGAAGTTTTACTAAAAGTAACTAATTAAGGAATGCTTCTTTAGCTAAGTGTTCTTTGTTTTTAACTATTTTATGAACAATTTAGCAGGGAAATAAGATTATTTTCAATAATTTATAAATAAAAATAATGATTACTACCACCAACCCATATACTTCTGAAAAGCTTAAAGATTATAAGACATTGAGTGATGCTCAAATAGCACATTCAATTGAGCAAAGTCATTTTGCTTTTTTAGAATGGAGGAAAACTTCATTTGCTGAAAGAGCCCAAAAAATGAAAAAGTTGGCAGGGATTTTACAAGATAACAAGAAAGTATATGCAGCGACTATTAGTTTAGAAATGGGAAAGCCTATAACGCAAGCTATTGCAGAAATTGAAAAATGCAGTTGGGTGTGTGAGTTTTACGCAGAAAAAGCAGCTGTATTCCTTGCAAATGAGTCTATTGAAACTGATGCATCCACAAGTTATATAAAATTTGATCCATTGGGTGTGATACTTGCAGTGATGCCTTGGAACTACCCTTTTTGGCAAGTTTTCCGATTTGCAGTTCCTGCTTTAATGGCTGGTAATGCAGCTATTTTGAAACACGCAAGCAGTGTAATGGGAAGTGCAATACATATAGAACAGGCCTTTAAGGATGCTGACTTTCCTTCGTATACCTTTCAAAATATGATTGTTAAAAGTGAAAAAGTAGAGAAGATCATAAAGAATAAATACGTAAGAGCAGTTACCCTTACCGGAAGTAAATCTGCTGGGGTAGCTGTTGCCTCCGCTGCTGCAAGACAAATCAAAAAATCAGTACTTGAATTGGGAGGCAGTAACGCATTTATTGTAAGTGAAAATGCAAATTTAGACAGAGCAATAGAAGTAGCAGTAGATGCACGTTTTCAAAACACAGGTCAAAGTTGTATAGCAGCAAAAAGATTGCTTCTGCATCAAAATATTGCAGAAAATTTTCTCACCAAATTTCTCATTAAAATTAAACAGCTCAAAAGTGGAGATCCTTTAAAAGAGGAAACCTATATAGGAGTAATGGCAAGGGAAGATTTAGCAGAAGAATTAGAACGTATACTTAGAGATTCTATAGATATGGGAGCACAACTTGTTTTAGGCGGACAACGAAAAGGAGCTTATTTTGAACCTACGGTGGTTACCAATGCAACTATGGAGATGCCTGTTTTTAAAGAAGAAACATTTGGGCCTGTAATAGGGATAGCAACTTTTAAGGAATTATCTGAGGCCATTGAAATTGTGAACACCTCAGATTTTGGACTTGGAGTTACGCTGTTTTCAGAAGATAAAAAGGAAATTGAAGCAGCAATCCCTCAGTTTGATGATGGAGCTGTTTTTATAAATGAAAAGGTAAAATCAGATCCAAGATTGCCATTTGGTGGAACTAAGATTTCCGGTTATGGAAGGGAACTAAGTTATTTTGGTATCCGAGAGTTTGTAAATATAAAAACGGTCTATTATCATTCTGATTGATAAGAATTACTTTATGTTACTTTTGTTTTCTATTTTTATAAAAAAGTCTTTTAATGAAATTTGGCAGTGTAGAAAACCCTGAGAATATTGATTTCACTTTACCCAACGATCATCCTGATACTGAGGTAGTTTTAAGGAGTAATAAGGCAGATAATCCATTGAGTGTTTATGTTGGATGTGCTAAATGGAATAGGCAAGATCTTAAAAACTTTTATCCCAGAGGTACAAAAGATGAACTCGCGTATTATGCATCACAGTTTAATAGTATAGAATTGAATGCTACTTTTTACAGAATTTTTTCAGAAGAACAATTTACTAAATGGAGGGAGAAAACACCTGAGCATTTTAGATTTTTTCCAAAACTATCCAGAGATATCAGTCATTTAAGAAGATTAAATGATCAAGTATATCCTATCATTGACAGGTATTTAGAAGCCGCATTAAATTTAGAAGATAGATTGGGAACTTTTTTTCTTCAAATGCATAATAATTTTGGTCCAAAAAACTGGGAAAGAGTAATTTCTTTTGTAGAATATTGGCCTAAAAATGTGCCGTTGGCAATTGAATTTAGGCACACAGACTGGTTTAATGATCCTAAAACTGCCGCTCAATTATATCATCTTTTGGAACTAAATAATATAGCAAATGTTCTGGTAGATACTGCTGGAAGGAGAGATTTAATGCATATGAGATTAACCAATGATGAAGCTTTCGTGCGTTATGTGGGAGCTAACCACCCCACAGATTATAGCAGGTTAGACGATTGGGTAGATAGGTTAGAGTCTTGGGTAAATATGGGATTGGGTAAAATACATTTTTTTATCCATCAAAACCTAGAAGTTGAATCACCATTACTTGCAGCTTATTTTATAAAAAAGTTAAATGACCGTCTAGGAACTAATCTTAAAATACCCATGAACTCAAATGAAACCCAAACCTTATTTTAAGATCATTAATTAAAACTCAGAAATGAAACATACTATTTTTCATACTATTCTAATTGGAATACTCATTTTTGGTGCAAGTATGGTAAAAGCACAAGAAACAATTGAATTTCCCTCAAAAGACGGACTTTTAATTTCTGCTGATTTGTATAGGGCAAAGGAGTCTGACAAATTCATTATTTTATATCATCAAGCAGGTTGGAGCAGAGGTGAGTATCAAGAAATAGCACCATGGCTTGTTAAAATAGGTTATAACTGTCTTGCTGTAGATTTAAGATCAGGAAAAGAAGTTAATGGGATTGCCAACCATACAAATTTAAGGGCAGTTCAAAGAAAGCTACCAACAAAATATATTCATTCTTTTCCAGACATAGAGGCTTCCGTTGTATATCTCAGGTCTAATTATAATCCTTTAAAAATTATTATATGGGGAAGTTCTTATTCATCTTCCTTGGTTTTAAAATATGCCGGAGATTATCCAGATAAGATAGATGGCGTTTTATCTTTTTCGTCTGGAGAATATTTTGGAACTGATAATTTTATTTCAAAAAGTGCTGCTAAAATTGTGATACCGGTTTTTATAACCTCTGCAAAAAATGAAGAAAAAAGCTGGAGGAAGATTTTTGAGGCAATTAAGAGCAATAAGAAAGAATACTTTTTACCAAAAACTTTGGGGAATCATGGTTCTAGAGCCTTATGGGCTCAGTTTGAAGATCATGAATTTTACCGAAAGAAAGTAAGTCAATTTCTGAAACAATTTTAATATGATGACATTTCATACTAGGAAATGGGTGAAACCAGAAGATCTAAACCCCAATGGAACGCTTTTTGGAGGTAGACTGTTAGAATGGATTGATGAAGAAGCTGCTCTTTACGCGGTAATTCAATTAGAGAATCAAAAAGTAGTTACTAAGTATATGTCTGAAATCAATTTTATGAGTTCAGCAAAACCTGGCGATATTGTTGAAATAGGTATAGAAGTTTTAAAATTTGGAAGATCTTCTATTGTTTTAAAATGCGAAGTCAGAAATAAAATGACAAGGGAAACTATTATTACAGTTGAGAATTTAGTACTTGTTAATTTAGATGAAGATGGAAAACCAACCCCTCATCATAAAACAGAGATAGAATATGTAAGTGATAGACTTAAAGAGGATTAATTATGAGAAGACGAACTCATACTTAGCAAATCTTTACTTGTAGGTAATTCAAAAATTTCTAACTCAAAATACGAAACGGAAGCGATGAGATGTTCAAGAATATCAGCCATAATACGTTCATAATTTCCCCATCTTTTGTCACTAGAAAATACATAAATCTCTAACGGAATTCCTTTAGGAGTAGGTTCTAAATGGCGAGTCATAATCATTAAATCCTTATTAGTAGCCGGATGGTTATTTAAATAAAGATCACAATACTTTCTAAAGAGTCCTAAGTTTGTTTGATTTCTTCCATTAACTATTAAAGATTTATCGTATCCATTCTCGGAGTTAAATTTATCAATATCTTTTTGCCGATGTTCAATAAATTGCGAAATGATCTGTATTTTAGAGAGCCTTTTTAAGTCCTGAGGGGTTAAAAATTTCACACTTGAAACTTTCAGGTATAGCGCTCGTTTAATTCTTCTTCCTCCGCTTTCCTGCATTCCTCTCCAATTTCTAAAAGAATCAGATATAAGCGCATAGGTTGGGATAGTAGTAATGGTATTATCAAAATTTCGAACCTTCACTGTAGTTAAGTTAATTTCAACAACATCACCATCTGCACCATATTTTTCTTGAGTTATCCAGTCGCCAATACGAACCATATCGTTAGCGGAAACTGAGATACTAGCCACAAAACCAAGTATGGTATCTTTAAAAACAAAAAGTAAAATAGCAGAAGCAGCGCCTAGGGTAGTAAGGAATTTCCATGCAGATTCTCCGGAAATGACTGAAAACATAACGGTAATTCCAAAGAACCAAAGAATAATCATTACAATTTGACTATAGCTGTCTATGGGCTTATCCTTAAAATTATCTTGTGCTTTTAAAAATGCTCTTGTGGATCTTAAAATACTTCTAAGAATCCAAACAATAAGAAAAACAAGATAAACGTCAGTTAGCTTTAGAAAAAATCTTTCAAACTTAGGAAAATCAACTAATAAATAAGGAATTACTTGTTCTATGATAATAAACGGAACAATATGTGCTACGTATTTGGGAAACTTGCTCTTTACCAAGTAATCATCAAAAGTGGTTTTGGTTTTATTTGAGAAAATCTTAAAAGCCTTAATCACTAAACCCCGAAGAAATCGGTCAAAGATAAAAATGACAATTCCTAAAAGAATTATATTAGTAAGTAAATTCAAATAGATCGCAATGGTTTCAGAAACCCCTCTTGAAATAAGTAAATCAAATATTTGTCTACTCCATTTTTCAATCATACCGTAAAAATAATTTTGATTACAAAAGTAGGCTATAATCCTAAAAAAAATGCGAAAGAGAGAGAATCAATTTTCTGATTGAATACTTTTAGCAATGTTTTCAACATCTTTTAGGACTCTTAGTAAATTAAGGCCCCATAACTTGGCAATTTGTGATTCTGTATAGCCACGGTTTACTAATTCTAGGGTAACATTAAATGTTTCAGAGGCATCATTCCAGTACTTGATACCGCCACCGCCATCAAAATCAGAACTAATTCCAACATGATCAATACCAATTAAATTTACCATGTAGTCTATATGATCTACAAAGTCTTTTACTGAAACCTGTTCAGGAATATTTTTAGCTTTTGCCAGTTTCAAATCGCTTAATTCAATAATTCTTGACCTGTAAGTCAAAAAATTCTCTTTCTCTTTAGCAGAAAGTTTACGAAACTCTTTCCGTTCAAACCATTTCACGCCCAAGGAGTCAGCAATTTTAGTTCGCGTTTTTTTCAAAAATGCACGGTAGTTTTCATCCTTTTCAGTATTGAGATAGGAGCTAAACGCTACGGTCTGAACAACTCCTCCGTTTTCTTTAATCAATAACAGCTCTTCATCTTTTAGATTCCTGCTATGATCGCATAATGCTCTTGCAGAAGAATGTGAAGCAATCACTGGAGCTTTAGATAGCGCTATCATTTGTGTTATAGAAGAAGAAGCGGGATGAGAAACGTCTATCATGATTCCCCATTTATTCATCTCTTTAACAGCTTCTATTCCTAATTCGCTTAGTCCATTATGCATCCAAATACCATCTTCTTCACCCGTGTTAGAGTCGCAAAACTGACTATGGCCATTATGAGACAAGGACATATATCTTGCTCCAAGGTCATAAAATTTCTTTATATTTTTTAAATCTGTCCCAATTGGATATGCATTTTCAACCCCAATCATGGCTACTTTTTTTCCGCTTTTAATGATTCGTCCCACATCTCCCGCAGTATAGGCCAATTCTATTTGACTAGGGGCAATTTCTTCGCAAAGTTTATGAATAGCATTAAATTTTGACATCGCATTATCCATTGCTTTTTCATAACCTTCTGAAGTGAGCGAATCTTGACCTGTATATACAATAAGCCATGATACATCTAATCCGCCAGATTTCATTTTTGGTAAAGTAACCTGTGTAGAGAGCTCTTGAGTATAGTTAATAGAATCTGTAAAATTCGCTACATTAATATCGTTATGCGTGTCTATAGTAATTACTTTTTCATGAATAAGTTTTGCTTCATTAACCAGCGCTATAGAGTCATTGATAGAAACTTGCTTTATGGTATCTATGTCTTTCTTACAGGCTAAAAGAGTACAACTAAGATAAATGCCTAATAAAATTGAACTATTTTTTTTCATGAAATTTATAGGATTGGTTGTTTTGGAAGATACAAAAAATTAGAATTTTAATGTTTAGATGCAGCACTAAATGAACAAATCATATTGGGTGTCGTAAAATTGTTCACTTTTAAATATTGAGACAATTTGGTCTTGATTTGGAAACTTGAAGAATTAGGCCTAAGGTACTTCCCATAGAATAATTTTTAACCAATAAAACAATAAAGAAAGTAAAGTAGTATGCCAGATTCATGAATTTAGACCAAATTTTAAAAAATTATAAGTATCTTTAAGTTAAGATTTTTACTACAAATATAAAATGATATTTAAATGAAAAGAAGCACAGAAAATTTTAGATTAAAAAAATCACCATTAGCAAGTTAAATAAAATGAAGGGTGGACTTGCTAAGTTTCAAGAGGAGTTTACAGACAATCCCACAGATGACCCTACTGCACAGACTCTTTGTTTTGACTGTCCGCCAGATACGATGTACTAATAATTAATAAATTTAGAAGATAAATATGAAAACTACTAAAAAAGTCTTTGATTTAAATAAAAAGACAATAGCAAACCTGAATAAAGATGCGAAGTCCATAAAAGGCGGGGTTAGGTCAATCATACAAATACCAACTACAGATTTAACTGCGGAAACAGGTTGCTTTGATTGTCCGCCAGATACGTTCAATAAATTTTAATAATATTTAATTTAAACAGTTTAAAATGAAATAACAAAACGAATTTTTGATTTAAAGAAAAAGACAATAGCAAATCTCAACAAAAGCAAAGAAGACGTTAAAGGGGGGCGCGCCGCTTCTATTTTGAAGCCAACTACGGATCCAACTGCGCTCACCTGGTGTTATATTTGTCCGGAAGAACCAGTCACTATATTTTAAAATAAAATCTTGATTTAAGAACATTTAAAGCTCTTTTTAAAAGGGCTTTATTTTTTAAAACAAAAGTGTGAAATACGTATTCAAAAGCAGATGTGAATGATTTAATTTAATAGATGCTATACGCAAACCAAAAAATTTTTAAATAAACTAAAATTAAGTAAAATGAAAAAAAGTATTAAGAAATTACGCCTAGAAAAAAAGACAGTTAGCAAATTGAATACTGTGAAAGCTGAAATTAAAGGGGGAGCAGCCAGATCTCATCATACCTGTTTCTGTAATTACACCAATTATTGGGGAGGCTGCCCATTACAAACTAATGAACAGGATACAAATGGATACTATATTTGTTAATAAAGTCTCTTAACTTATGCAAAAATCCTCAAACGATCTAAATTAACTAAAAATGAAAAAACCATTAGCAAATTGAATAAGATGAAGGGTGAATTAAAAGGAGGTACATCGTATCTTCCCAATACCTATCTAGCTTGTGGTTATTCATTGTACGGTGTGATGTCCTGTGTTGTACAATGCGATTATTCACTTGGATCTTTTCTAGGTACCAATTAGTAAATAATTAAGTTAAAAGAATACCCAAATAAAGAGCTTCATAATCAAATATTATGAGGTTTTTTTATTTTAGGGTTATAAAGAAATGGGTATATTTAAATATTGTTTCTATTTAAACATTTTTTATGCGAATACTTCATGTTAGTGCTGAATGTTACCCTCTGGCGAAGGCGGGTGGATTGGCTGATGTGGTAGGTGCTTTGCCTAAGTACCAAAATAATTTAGGGCATCAAGCAATTGTGATGATGCCATATTATGAAACCAAATTTATTGAAAAAGCCATTTTAAAAAGTGTAGGTGCCGGTTCAGTTTGGCTAGGACCTCATGAATATTCGTATAGTCTCCTTCAAATAAAGGAGCCAAATCTAGATTTTGAGGTAATTCTAGTAAAAATTGACGGCTTGTTAGATCGTCCTCAAATTTACTCTTATGGGGACGATATAGAAAGATTTATCGCTTTCCAAAAAGTAGTACTGCAATGGCTTGCCAGTTCAACTTCTTTACCAGATATAGTGCATTGCCATGATCACCATACAGGATTAATACCTTTTATGCTTTCTCAGAGCTTTAATTATAAAAAGTTGGCTGCTATTCCTACCGTATTTAGTATTCATAATGCGCAATATCAAGGTGATTTTGGCTATGATAAGTTACATTATTTGCCCGATTTTGATCATAATAGTAGCGGCTTACTAGATTGGAACGGCAGTATTAACTCTTTAGCAACAGCTATTAAAACAGCTTGGAAAGTTACCACAGTATCTAAAACATATCTTACAGAACTTGCACAATCTGCGGGTGGTTTAGAATCTTTATTGAGAAATGAAGCAGCTAAAAGCCATGGAATATTGAACGGCATTGATTTTGAGGTTTGGAATCCAGAAACAGATTCAATGCTGGTTAAACAGTACTCAAAAGAAACCATGGAAAACGGAAAGAAAGCAAATAAAAAATTTCTTTGTGAGAAGTTTAACCTCAATTTAGACCTTCCCCTTTTTGTTTTTATAGGCAGACTCGTTTACGAAAAGGGTGCAGACCTCTTATCGGGCATTATCTACGAATCCTTAAACAGATTTAGAAATAAAATGAATCTCCTTGTTTTGGGATCTGGAGATAAAAGAATAGAAAACGATCTTGAAAACCTCAAAGGAAAGTTTCAAGGTAACTATAATACGTATATTGGATACAATGAAGAACTTTCTCATATCATGTATGCAGGTGCAGACTTTTTGTTAATGCCATCTAGGGTAGAACCTTGCGGACTCAATCAAATGTATGCACTTAGGTATGGCACTATTCCTATAGTAAGAAGAACAGGGGGGTTAAAAGATACCGTAATAGATCTGGGAGAAACTGGTGGCTTTGGAATTTGCCATAATCAGAATACGGTATGGGATGCAACCTATTCAATGGCAAGGGCAGTAAAATTAAGTGCAGACATAGCAGAAATGAAATCAATTCAACAAAGAATTATGTCCATTGATCATTCCTGGGATCATACGGCATCAGATTATATAAATTTATACCAATCAATAAAAAATAAATAATGAGTGACGACAGTGTTTTAGCAATAATTTTAGGTGGAGGACAAGGGTCTAGACTAGCCCCTCTTACAAGCACAAGATCTAAGCCAGCAGTGCCCATAGCTGGAAAATACCGTTTGGTAGATATTCCTATTTCTAACTGTATGAATTCTAATATCTCCCGAATGTATGTGCTTACACAGTTTAATTCGGCATCGTTAAATAAACATATTAAGAACACCTATCATTTTAGTTTTTTTAGTCGTGCTTTTGTTGATATTCTAGCAGCAGAACAAACGCCGGAGAATACAAATTGGTTTCAAGGTACAGCAGATGCGGTAAGAAAATGTATGCAGCATTTCCTTAATCATGATTTCAAATATGCCCTCATTTTGTCTGGAGATCAACTTTATGAGATGGATTTTAATCACATGCTATCACAACATATTGAAAATGATGCGAAGATTTCAATAGCTACACTTCCCGTAAACGCCAAAGATGCCTCTGGATTTGGAATACTTAAAACAAACGAGGAACAGCGTATAACTTCTTTTGTTGAAAAGCCTTCAGCAGAAGAATTACCAAAATGGAAATCGGATGTAAGCAAGGAAATGAAAAACCAAGAACGGCATTATCTTGCCTCCATGGGAATTTATATCTTTAATAAAGATTTACTGGTTGATTTAATGAAGAATCCAGATACAATGGATTTCGGAAAAGAGATTATTCCACAATCTATTGATACGCATAAAGTAGTTAGTTATCAATATGAAGGTTATTGGACGGATATTGGAAATATTGATTCATTTTTTGCAGCAAACCTCGGGCTTACGGATGATTTGCCAGCATTCAATCTTTTTAATGAATCAAGGAGAATATTTACACATGCTAGAATGCTTCCCCCTTCAAAAATTGCGGGAACAACATTAGAAAAAGCATTGATTGCAGAGGGATGCATTATTCATGCAAGTCGCATTGAGCGATCTGTTATTGGTATTAGATCAAGAATAGGGAAGGGAACTACTATAAGCAATTCATATATGATGGGTTGTGATAATTATCAGCAGATAGAAGAGCTGCAAGCATCTAATCCTTTAAAAATACCAATGGGTATAGGAGAACATTGCTATCTCAACAATGTAATTTTAGATAAAAATTGCTGTATTGGTAACGATGTGCGAATTGAAGGAGGACCCCATAAAACTTTTGAAGATAATGAATTGTACACCATTAAGGACGGCATCGTAGTAATTAAAAAAGGAGCAGTAATTCCACATGGATTTAAAGTATAGGAAGGTTTTATTCTTTCTTATTTTTTAATTCAATATACTTTGATAGATACCTAGAACTTTGTAAGGTGTGATGCATAAGCATTGCACCAGTAAAGTTCTTTTTGCGCTGTGATGAAAGATCAACAGTTATACGTTCTATAGCAGCAGCCAATCTTTGAAATGCGTTAAATTTATCGAATCTGTTTTGTCTAAGAATACGACCATTTTTAACACATTTATTCCAAAGATTTTCATCTTGATATAAATTAATTGCAGCAGTAGCAAATGCATCAAAATCGTCATGAATAGCACCATTCCAATCAAAAGAGCCTTGCATACTCTCAGCGCCTATGGAAGTTGTAATACCAGGTAAATCATAATCCATAGCATCTAATAATTTACCTTTAATACCAGCGCCAAATCTTAAAGGAGCCAAATAAACTCTAGCATTTTGCATTATTTCTTGCACACTTTTAGCTCTTCCTTTTACAATAAACCCTTCCTTTTTATTATTTAAAACATATATTGCTTCATTGCAATAAGCCCCATAAATGTGCAGTTCAGCTTGTGGAAGTTGTTTTCTAATCTGATTCCAAATCTGATTTTTTAAGATTAGAACGGCATCTTTATTTGGTGCATGTCTAAAATTTCCAATGGATATAAAATGTCTTCTTTCTTCAAATGTTTTTGATTTAAAAATTGATGAATTCCTTGTATTACTTGAGATAAGCGGGAAATATACCAGTAAGTATTCTGGAATATTAAATTCTGATTTAAGCAGTTCCATTTCATATTCAGCAATAACGAGCGTTAAATCACAGCGGTAGATACTTGCAATTTCTCGCTTAGCCAAATCAGTAATTAAATGGACATTTTCAAGAGTTCCGTTTTGTTCTATAGAGGTTTCTCTGGCATTTCTTAAAAAGTGAAGATCTTCGGTGTCTAAGATTCTAATGGCGTTAGGACAATTCTTAGCAATTCGCCAACCAAATTGCTCTTCCGTCATATACCTGTCAAAAAGAACAATATGCGGATTTAGCTCCATCGCAAAATCATCAAAAGAAGAATCATTGAGCTTTATAACTTTAGTTTGAACATCTAATCCTGAAAGATCCGCCATAAAATCTGAATGTTTCGCTGTTGTAACAAAGGTTACCTGATATAGCATTTCTTTAAAGAAAAGGATAAGGTTCATCATATGTCTGCCAGCTGCAGAAGAATTTGGTTCTGGCCAAACAAACCCTACAATAAGTATTTTTTTCATATTGATTTTTTATTGACCTAATAAGGTGAAGGTTATTAACTTTCTTTAGTTATTTTGAAGATTTCTAAATTAATTACATTTGCAATTACTAAAAAACGAATTTAAAGCATGAAAACTACAAAGTATTTAACATTATTATGGATAGCGTTGCTATTTTTTGCATGTGCTGAAAAAAAGGAACCCACTAAAGGTGAAGAAACATTGGTGGAGTTCGCGGCTATTAAGAATGGAAAATTAAAAGATTATACCGTAGATCAATTTGCGGATATACGAATTTTGCGTTACCAAATTCCAGGATGGGAAAAATTGACACTAAAAGAGCAAAAACTGGTTTACTACCTTGTTCAAGCAGGTCTTAGCGGGAGAGATATTATGTATGATCAGAATTACCGACATAATCTTGAAATAAGAAATGCTTTAGAAAGTGTTTATACGGTATATAAAGGGGATAAAACTAATAACAATTGGAAAGCCTTTGAAACCTATCTAAAGCGTTTTTGGTTTTCAAATGGGATACATCATCATTATTCAAATGACAAGATCAAGCCAGAATTCAGTTCAGATTATCTTAGCAATTTATTAAATGAAACTGGTGTCAAATTAGAAGGAGAAGCTTTTGAAGTACTTTTTAATGATGTGGATGTAAAAAAAGTCAATCAGGCTAAAGGAGTTGATAATGTGGCATTGTCTGCGGTTAACTTTTATGGACCAAACATTACCAATGAAGATGTGGCTAATTTTTACAAGTCAAAAGTATCTCCAAATCCAGATAAACCGCTTTCTTACGGTCTAAATTCTAAACTTATAAAGGAAAATGGGGAAATTAAGGAACAAGTTTATAGATCTGGTGGCCTTTACGGAGCTGCTATAGATGAAATTGTTAAGTGGCTTGAAAAGGCTCAGGGTGTTGCAGAAAACGAACCCCAACAAAAAGCGTTAGGTTTATTAATTGAATATTATAAAACAGGTGATTTACAAGTGTGGGATGATTACAATGTGGCATGGACTGCTGCAACAGAAGGGAATATTGACTACATCAATAGCTTTATAGAGGTCTACAACGACCCATTAGGATACAAAGGTTCTTATGAAAACATTGTTCAGATAAAAGATTTTGATATGTCTGATAAAATGTCTGTTCTTTCTGAAAACGCGCAATGGTTTGAAGACAATTCTACCATTATGCCAGCACATAAGAAAGAAAATGTGGTAGGTGTAAGTTATAAGGTAGTTACGGTAGCAGGAGAAGCAGGAGATGCTTCTCCAAGTACACCTATAGGAGTAAATTTACCTAATGCGAATTGGATTAGGGCTGCAGTTGGTTCTAAATCAGTATCTCTAGGTAATATAATTGATGCTTACAACAATGCAGGAAATACAGGCAGAACTGCTGAATTTGCGTATAGCGAGGAAGAGTTAGAGTTAAATAAAAAATATGGGCAATTATCTTCAAAATTGCACACAGCGCTTCATGAAGTAATAGGGCATGCCTCGGGCAAATTGAACCCGGGAGTGGGAGAAACCAAAGAAACCCTTAAAAATTATTCTTCAACCTTAGAAGAGGGGAGAGCAGATTTGGTGGGGCTTTATTACCTAATGGATGCTAAGTTAGAGGAATTAGGATTGGTAGATGATGCGCAAAAGCTTGGGATTACGGCTTACAATAATTATATCCGAAATGGACTAATAACACAATTAATTAGGCTAGAATTAGGAGCAGATGTAGAAGAGTCTCATATGCGGAACAGGCAGTGGGTATCTGCTTGGGTTTTTGAAAAAGGTGCGGATGAAAATGTAATAGAAAAAATTCAAAAAGAAGGAAAAACATATTTTAAAATAAATGATTATGAGCGTTTGAGAACTTTGTTCGGTGAATTACTAAAAGAGACACAACGCATTAAGTCTGAAGGAGATTATGAAGCGGCACAAGCACTTGTGGAAGGATATGGTGTAAAAGTAGATCAAGCACTTCATAAAGAAGTATTAGAAAGAAATAAACAATTCACATCTGCACCATATAGCGGTTTTGTCAATCCGGTTTTAGTTCCTGAGATGGATGAAAACGGAAATATTAAATCTATAGAAGTAAAGCAGCCTATAAATTTTGAATTTCAAATGTTAGATTATTCAAGACGCTTCGGTTTTTTGAAGTAAGACGATAGCTACATGGAGATCGATTATTAAAACTGCCCTGAATTCATGAATTCAGGGCAGTTTTTTTTGTTTTTTTCACATTTATTTAAGAATTTCAATACAAATTCATGAAACCTATGATTTAGAAAACAAATATAGAGCCATACATGTTTAAGTTTTACTGTTTATTTTCTTTACACCAATTATAAGAATTAAACATATACTTAGCAAAGACCTTAGTACATAGCCAACCAATTAATAGCAACCAATGAAATTAAAACTACTAAGTACAGTATTGTGTCTATTTACTTTTATGGTATACGCACAAGACAAATTAGTCTTTAATTATGACACCTCTGGAAATCAAACACTTCGAGATCGCATTTGTTTGAATTGCAGTGCAGTAAGTATAGACGCTGCAAAAGACTCCTTACCCGCAGTTATTGAAGATGTAACTTCTAAAAACCTCTCAAAAGATAGGTTTTTAGCAGCACCTAACCCGGTAACCGATATTCTCAACGTAGAATGGATTTATCATGCTAAAAACCCCGTGAAACAAATTACGCTTTTTGGCAATGGAAATAGACTTTTGTCTACGTTGGATATTTCTGATGAAATGAATAGCACAGAATTTAATTTTGGGAGTTATCCTTCTGGATTTTATCTGTTGCTGGTGAATTTTGCCGATGGAAGCACAGAAAGTTATAAGATTATAAAAAAATAGATTACAACCAATCATCTACATAACCAATTAAACAATGAAAAATAGATATCTATTATTGCTAATAGCCGTGCTTACGGCCAATTTGGCGTTATCGCAGGACACATTCACTTATGAAAAGATAAAAACCACCTCTGTAGAACAAAAAGAAGAAAAATTACAAGGGGCTCCTCAGGAAAAAATGAGTATTACTGATCAGGAAGGGCTTAACAGAAGTTCTGGTACAGAGGAAATTAGCGAAACTATGGGAGACTTGTCTGTTTCTCTTACTGGAGGAGCTATTTATAACGTCCCCATTACTGTGCCCCCTGGTATTTCTGGAGTGCAGCCAGATTTATCTCTGGTCTACAATAGTCAAGGAGGGAATGGTCTTGCAGGATATGGCTGGAACGTATCCGGCTTATCTGTTATTACAAGAATACCGTCTTCTAAGCACCATGATAATAATATAGATCCAGTAGATTTTGATACTGCAGACCGTTTTGTTTTTGAAGGTCAGCGACTAATGCTTAAAAGTGGAACCTATGGAGCAAGCGGTGCAATTTATGAAACAGAAAAATTCTCTAATGTAAAAATCACCTCTTATGGAGTATCTCCTTTTGGTGCTGCATATGGACCTTCTTACTTTAAAGTTCAATATCCAGATGGAGCTATAGCATATTACGGATATACCAATAATTCTCGTTCCCGAACGGATTTTGCCATTACATACTGGCAAAACCCTCAAGGGATTAGAATAAGTTATGATTATGTTTTAAGTGACAATGGACTCAGAATAAACACCGTAAAATATGGAACCAGAACAACAGCGGCTCCAATAAATACCGTTCAGTTTATTTACGGAACCAGAAAAAGAACAGAACACTCTTATGTTGGCGGTATACGTTTTATGCGTAAAAATCTACTTAAGGAAATCAGGGTTACTGGTAATGGAGCAAGTTATAGAACTTACATTTTAGGACACAATTATACGTCTCTTGGTTATGATCGTTTAATTAGCGTAACCGAAAAAAGTGGCGACAATACATTAACACATAGTCCTATCACATTTAATTATACCAATACAACCTCTTCGGTTTCTTCTACAAACCTAACCTATAACCTGTCTGTTATAAATTTAGAACAACGAAATGCAGAGGCAATTCCACTAGATATTACAGGAAATGGGAAAATGGATTTTGCGGTTTTTCCAAAACAAGGCTATGGTAAAGATAAATTTTGGGTTTTTAAGGATATTCAATCAGGTTCATCAAACTATGCCTATCAAGTAAATACGGGTGCATTTGAAGCACTTTTCCCGGTAAGCTGGTTAACGCATAACAATAAACTACTTTCACAACAAGGGCTTGCGCTAGTTCAAAACTCAGGCTCAACACAAGTTAAGTTTAAAGTTTATTCAAATGGTACAACCACTCCCATATATTATCAATATGAAAAAGCCTGGACCCCACCAACTTATACCACTGAGCTTGACTGTTGGGATCCTGGTATTCCTAAAAGGGTGCCACAATCATACATCTCAGGAGATTTTAATGGTGATGGTTTATCAGATGTAATTGCCATTGGAAAACGATATACCGTAAGAACTTGTAATCAAGGTTTTGGAGGCGGCGGTCCCTGTATTGACCCATATGAGAAAGAAGAAGAAGATATATTGGCACCTACAGAAGAAGCCTATAGTGAAGACAATAACTCTAATAGACAGAATACTGTTGGACCTGTTAGAGATCAAAGAATTGATGAGATAGATCAACCCTTAGCCTTTGGCTGTTGTGATTGCTATTCCAATACCGTTACTTCTTCTAAAGTACATTTTATTAATCTTGACAGAAGAGTAACTTCTGGATTTGTTACATATGCTGGTTTTTTATCAGGAGGACTAAAGTCTACTGATAGATTACAAACAGGAGATGTAAATGCAGACGGTAAAACAGACATTATTCATATTACAGCTGGGAAAATCACGGTTTATACTTTAAGTAATAGCAATACTTTACAGCAGTTATGGAGCTACAGTAATTCAAGTATTAAAAATGATTATCCAATTCTATCAGGTGATTATAATGGAGATGGAAAGACCGATTTTATGACACCCATCTCAAATAACACCTATACTTTTGCCGTATTTTTATCTACAGGTACTACTTATTATAGACAACAAGTGAACTATCCATTTCAATACAAGCCAATAGACTGGAATGGGAGTAGCGCTACCTTGTATGGATATAATTTAATACCAGTTGATATTAATGGAGACGGCCGAACCGATATTATTGATTACAGAACGGTTACTTACAATAGCAACAATAATGGAAATCAAACCGTAAGAGTTTATAATAATACGCATACTACCTCTAGTATTGCTACACCAGCGTTTGTCTATGGTGGCTACGCTTATAAATATGGAAACTTAAAACATTATCCTATTCCCATATTTATGTCATCGAGTCAACCCAATAGCAATCTTGATTTTGCCTCTGTAAGTCATAACTGGGTATCTTCCTTTAGTTTCTCTAAGGATCATAGGGAAGATGTTCTATTGCGATCTATAGGTAATAACGGGGTCACTAATAGTATTACATATGATGCACTAGATACCGCAGAAAGAGGTTTAGATAATCAACAAGTATATCAGACTAACACCAATCAAACCTATCCTTATGTGAATATTGGAGTAGCTAGAGGTACTAAAGTAGTAACGGGTCTTACGAGGTCAGCTTCAGGGACAACCACGGTAAAACAAGCATATTCATATTACGCAGGGGTATCAAATGTATCTGGTCTTGGATTTATGGGATTTGAAGGAGTTGCCAGAAGTAATTGGTACACTTCAAGTAGTGACAGGATTTTTAGCATCTCTAAGCATAATCCACAATTAAGGGGAGCCACTGTAAGTGATTATACCATTCCGTATAATATGAATTTCACTTCCATTCCATCCAATTATATAAATAAATCAACCTATACAAACAGTTCTACCACCCTTTCAAATAAAGTATTTAAATTATCAACTACTTCCGTAGTATTACAAAATCGTTTGCAGGGAACTACGACCACCAAAAGTTTTATTTATGATAGTTATAATAATCCTACAAGAATAACTACCAGTTACTCTGGATCAGGATCTAAGGTGGAAAACTTTACCTATGCAAATAGCACAGGTAGTAATTATTATATAGGAAGAACTACGAAGAAAATCGTAAGTCATACTATTGGATCTAATACGTTTACGACAGAAGATCAGTTTACCTACTCAGGAGCTTTAATAACACAGCGTAAACATAAAGGGCATGGTACTAATTTTAATACAGAAGCGTTTACCTATGATATTTATGGAAATCTAACCAGAAAAGTAATTACTCCTTATGGCACACCATCCCGTACTCTTAATTTTCAGTATGACTCTTCAGGCAGGTTTTTAACCAAGTCTATAGATGCAGAGGGCTTACAAACCATATTTACATACAACAGCAGTACGGGAAGTAAACTCACAGAAAGAAACCCATATGGTTTAACAACTACTTATTTATACGACAGTTGGAACCGACTCAAAAGAGCCACAGATTTCTTAGGTAAACAATTGAATACTACCTATGCAGAATCTTCTAATTTATATACAGTAACTACTACCGGAAGTAATGGAAGTGGAGAAATTGTTAAGTATGATCGCTTAAAAAGAAAGAGCGAGGTCTGGAAGAAAGATGTGATGGGGCAATGGGTAAAAACACGTTACCTATATGATAAATTTAGTAGGGTTTATAAACAGAGTGAACCCTATACAGGTAGCTCCCCATCCCAATGGAATGAAACACAATATGACTTTTATGGGAGAATCATCAGAACCATTGCGTATACAGGAAAGACTACGAATATTACTTATTCAGGATTGTATGTGACGGTTAATGATGGAACTAAATCTGTGACTACCCGAAAAGACGGAATGGGGAATGTGATCTCGGTACAAGATCCTGGCGGCACCGTTACCTATACCTATTATGGGAATGGTAATTTAAAAACCACCAATTATGGAGGTTTAACAACTACAATTACCCAAGATGGTTGGGGTAGAAAAACCAGACTTTCTGATCCAACAGCGGGCATACATGATTATCAGTACAATGGTTTTGGTGAAACTACCAAAGAAATTACACCAAAAGGAACCACTACAAACACCTACAATTCATTAGGGAGGTTAACTAAAAGAGTTATTTCTGGTGATCATACTAATATGACCGTCAATTACAGTTACAATTCTGCTACTAAACTCCCATCTTATACATCAATGACTAGTAGTGATGGGAATAATTCAAATTATACGTATACCTACGATAGTTACAAAAGAATCAGTACCATAACAGAGAACAATCCTTATGCTCGATTTATCAAAAGGTATACCTATGATTCTCATGGGCAACCCTATACAGAAGAGAGTGAAGCTAGATATCTTTCTAATAACAAGGTTAGTATTAAAAAGATTAGAAACTATTATACGTATGGGCAGTTAAGAGGAATAAAAGATCATTCTACAGGAGCATCCTTATGGACGGTTACGGGACAAAATGCTAGAGGACAAGTTACAAATAGTTCTGCAGGTACAGGTCTTGTTACAAAAGCTACATTTAATAGCTATGGTTATTTCACTAAAATTGACGTAGACAAAGTCACTATAGGAAACCCTGGAACTACAACACACCTGATGGATCTAACCTATAATTTCAATACGCAAAGAGGAACGCTTACTAGCCGAACAAATAGCATGTTTGGTTGGAATGAAAACTTTAGTTACGACAGTCAAGATAGATTAACGGCATTTAACGACAGTAGTGGGTCAAAATCTCAGGCGTACGATACTAAAGGACGAATCACGACAGCCTCCAGACTCGGTACATTCTCTTACAGTGGTAATGCGTATGAACCATATCAATTAAGTTTAAATAGTGCAGGACAAAGCCATTACAATAATTATACAAGACAACAAGTATCTTATAACGCATTTAGAAAGCCTTTTGAAATCACAGAACACGGAAAGGATAAAGTGACTTTTCAGTACAATGCATTGTTTAAAAGATCAAATATGTTCTATGGTGGCCTGCAAACAGATAAATTACAACGCAGGTATCGTAAACATTATTCTATGGATGGTTCCATGGAGATTACTTATGACAAAAATACAGGTAAAACTTCCTTTGTAACCTATTTAGGAGGTGACGGTTACACGGCAAATGTAATTTGGCATTCCAGTCAAACATCATCTGCAACTAATAATTATTATTACCTACATCGAGATTATCAAGGAAGTATAATGGCTATTACTGACACCAATGGTGTGGTAAAAGAAAAACGCCACTTTGATGCTTGGGGTAATATTGTAAAATTAACTAATGGCTCTGGCTCAAACCTAAATGCTTTTACCATTACAGACAGAGGTTATACGGGGCATGAACATATTAAAAGTGTAGGTCTTGTTAATATGAATGCAAGAATGTATGATCCTACATTGCACCGTTTCTTAGGGCCCGATAATTATATTCAAGATCCATTTAGTTCCCAAAATTACAATCGATATGGATATGTATTAAACAATCCATTAATGTACACAGATCCTTCCGGTAATTTTGCTTTCTTAGCATTTTTAGGTGCTGTTCTTTATGGAGCGCTGGTGGGAGCGGCAGTTGCCGCAGTCACTTATACCGCTATATCATTAATTACAGGCACTTTCTCTTTGAGTGGTCTTGGTAATGCCGTGCTCATGGGGGCGGTAGGCGGAGCCATTTCGGGTGGCCTGAGTTCGCTGGGGTCCCAGCTCATAAGTTCGTCGAGTGCATTTGTCCAGAGTGGCACCATGAATATGTTGTCTGAAGTAGCGTCTCAGGTAGGAACTAGTCTTGCATTTGGAGAAGATGTCACGTTTGGAACTATATTAGGATCTTTTGCAGGAGGTTTTGCAGGAGCCAAACTAGGAAACTGGAGCGGAGTTAAAGGAGGTTGGTTTAAAAACGCAGCTTTTGAAGTTGGGTTTAACTCTTTTAAAGGAGCCGTTCGTGGTGGTGTTAATGGTTTTGTTGGAGCCTTAATAGATGGAGAAAATGCTATTGATGGTCTTAAGACCGGTGCAAAAAATGGGGCAATGGGTGCCGCAGTACAATCAATAGGGATGATAGGATTATTTGGAGCTACCTATAAACCATCAGATCAACAGTTAAAATATGTAAAGCTTATGAGTGCCAAATATGGTGTTTCATATAAAGACGTTGCGTATAGAAAAGGAGGTGCCTATCAAGGCGTCTGGAACTTACTTACAAAAGGCCAAGGTGGTAGAGAAGTAGTTTGGGGAAGAAGCATAGTAACGTTTGGAAATAAAACTACCGCAGGAACTATGGGGCATGAATTTGGGCATATTATACAAAGCATGAAATTAGTTGGATGGGCTGATTTTCAAGCCACGGGTATATTTGAACAATTTTTTATAGGCCCTAGGGCTTATAGTACTCCAGGTTTCCAAGAATATGGAGCAGAGGCGCTAGTGAATTCTGTAGGAGGACGATCTCACGGACACTAATTTTTAATATGAAAAGATTTATAAGATTCAATGTACTAATGTTGTGCACACTCTTTTTTTATGGGTGTGCACCTCATTATTATTATTTTGAATTATTGGAAAAATCAATAATTAATAATGAAACTAACATCAATATTAAAGACGGTGCTTTTTATGCAATGCATCTTCCAGGGAATAAAGTAAGTGTTTCTCAGAATTTAGTGATCGTAAATCCTCAGAAAATACCCTTAGAAATTGCTAATTATTCTTTTAAAATTAACAGTACCATATTCACGTATGAATGGTCAAAAGTGATTAATAATTCAAAGGATTTTAAAAAACCGGGTGAAGGAACTACGGTTTTTTCAAATAATAAGAATCAGAATATGCTTCCTTTTACAATTAAAGCAAAGGATAGCGTGAACCTAACCGTTTTTTATAATTTAAACCAGGACATTTCAGAAGAAGAATTTAAAAATATCCGAATAGGGGAGGAATTAACGCTAGAGATGAATCTTCAAAAAAACAGGTATAGATATCGGTTTAAAGCAAAAAGCGAATAATTAAATACACGCAAAAAAGAATATTCAAATAGCAATAATTAATCATAGATCTTAAAATCTATAAAAATGGATTATCAGATGTATTAAAAAATCTCTTAGTAATTCCAAGATAACTCATAAAAAACCCTCCAACATTATGAAAAAAATTACTTGTTTATTGACTTTATGTTTTGCTTTAAACCTTATAACTGCTCAGGATACTTTTACCTATAAAAAGATAAAAAGCACAGATATAGATAAAGAAAAACTTGAATTAACAGGCGCATCAGAGCAACCCGCTCAAGAAATACCCATAAACGCTACTGCCTCCATGTCTACAGGAGGATCTGGAATTAACGAAACAGAAGGCCAGCTTTCAGTTTCACTATCTGGCGGTGCGAGTTACAGAGTTCCTATTGCTGTTCCTCCCGGGATTAACGGAATAGAACCTTCAATTGCTCTTACCTATAATAGTCAAGCAGGAAGCGGTCTGGCTGGGTATGGTTGGAATGTTTCTGGTGTATCTTTAATCACCAGAATCCCTTCAAGTAATTTTCATGACAATGAAATTGATCCAGTAGATTTTGATAATAAAGACCGCTTTGCTTTTGAAGGTCAGCGGATGATTCTAAAAAGTGGTACTCATGGAATCAGTGGGGCTGTTTATGAAACAGAACGGTATTCAAATGTAAAGATTACAGCTTATGGAACCTCTATATATGGAGCGGCTTATGGCCCTAGCTATTTTCAGGTAAAATATCCAGATGGTTCATATGCCTATTATGGGTTAGGAGGAGATGCTCGTTCAAGAACAGATTATGCAATTACGTATTGGAGAAGTCCGCATGGCGTATATATCCATTATAATTACACTACAAGTGGTAATGGGCTCTCTATTAGTAAAATAAAATGGGGAGGTAGAAGCTCTTCAGCGCATATGAATGAGATCCAATTTGTTTATGGAACCCGTAAGCGTTATGAACATTCTTATATTGGCGGACAAGCATTTGTGAGAACAAATTTACTCAAAGAAGTAAGAGTAAAAGGCAATGGAGTTGGTTATAGAAATTATATTTTAAATCATAATTATACCTCTCTTGGGTATGACAGACTCATAAGTATTCAAGAAAAAAGCGGAGATAATACCTTAAGTCATTCGCCTATAACTTTTAATTATAATAATACCGCTACATCCATAACTTCAGTAAATACAACCTATTCATTATCCGTAGGTAATATAGAACAAAGAAATGCAGAAGCAGTTTCTTTAGACCTCACTGGTAATGGGAAAATGGATTTTACGGTTTTTCCAAAATCGTCATCAGCTAGAAATAAGTTTTGGGTTTTTAAGGAAATTCAATCTGGGTATCCCAATTATGCGTATGAAGTAAATACAGGCGGACGCTTTGAAGCTTTGTTTCCAGTAAATTGGTTAACTCATAATAATAAAATTTTAGCAGGGCAAGGTATTGGTATTGCCCAAAATTATGGGTCTACTCAGGTAAAATTTAAAGTATACTCAAACGGAACGGTAAATCCTATTTATTATCAATATGAAAAGCTTTGGAATGCCCCAACATACACTTCCAGTTATTCTTGCGGAAGTAGTAATACCTATCGGGTAAACCAAAAGTATATTTCGGGAGATTTTAATGGAGATGGCATCTCAGATGTTATTGCAATAAGTAAGCCTTATTCATATTCTTATTGCTATGAAACCTTACCAGACCCAAATAATCCCTGTGGTTTTTTTGATGATCCTTTTTTGTCTAATTATGAAAAAACTGGGGTAGAAGAAAGCAAAATCAATCCAAACACGGAAACTGTAGGACCTCCAAGAGAAGAATCTCGTATTCCGATAGGAGGAGGAGACGGAACATGCTGTCAATGTACTTCTACCAGTTCTGGTTCTTCAAAAGTTAGTTTTATTAATTTGGATAGAAGATTAACTAGCGGATTTGCGAATTCGGCAGGATATCTTTCCGCTTCTCTCGGATCTAGCGATAAGCTTTATGCAGCAGATGTAAACGGAGATGGAAAAACAGATATTCTTCAGGTCAAGTCAGGAAGAATTTATGTGTATACCCTAAAAAGTAACAATTATATTCAATTGTTATGGTCTACACCAGATTCCAGAATTACCACCACAAGACCTATCATGATAGGTGATTACAATGGCGATGGAAAAACAGATTTCATGACTCCAATCGCAAACAACTCTTATACATTTGCCACCTTTCTTTCAACAGGAACAGGTTTTGTAAAAAGAGAATCTTCCATGCCGTATCAGTATAAAGAAACCAACTGGAACGGACAAAATGGAACCTTGTATGGATATAATTTAATCCCAGTAGATATTAATGGGGATGGACGTACAGATGTTGTAGATTATAGAACTACTACTTACAATAGTAGTAGTAATGGTACCCAATACGTGCGTGTATATCATAATACATATACTACTTCAACTAACGGAACTCCAGCATTTAATTATAGTGGATATGCTTCAAAATATGGAAATTTAAAACATTTTCCAATCCCTATTTTTATATCACAAGACAAAGCAAACGCTAATCTTGACTTTGGTTCTATTAGTAATAGTTGGGTATCATCTTTCAGGTTTACAAAAGACCATAGAGAAGATGTTTTATTGCGCTCTGTTGCTTCTAATGGAGTTACGCATACCATCAATTACAATTCTTTAGATACTTCAGAGCAAGGGTTAGACTATATGCCCGTATATCAATATACTTATGATAACACATATCCGTATGTGGATATTCAGATTGCACCTGGCACAAAAGTAGTTACGGCGTTGCAAAGAATAAGGAGTGGTACCTCAACCTTAAAGCAGATTTACTCCTACAAAGGAGCAGTTACGCATTTGGGTGGACTAGGATTTCAAGGTTTTTCTGCGGTTGCACGGAGTAATTGGCACACTGGTAATAGTGATCGTTTATTCACCATGACACGGCATAGTGCCGCTTTGAGAGGAGCCGTTACCCTAGAATATCAAGCCCCCTATAGTATAAACTTTACATCGGTACCGTCTAATTTCACAACCAAAAACACCTATTCTTATCAATCTTCTTTATCATCAAGCAAAGTTTTTAAACTTACAAACACCTCTATTGTAGAGGAAAACCGTCTGGAGAATACAACCACAACTAAAAGTTTTGTTTACGATAGTTACAATAATCCTACTAAGTCTACCACTAATTATTCTGGACAGGCATCAAAAGTAATTGATGTAACCTATGCAAATAGTACAGGTAGTACATATTATATTGGTAGAGCTACTAAAAAAGTAGAAACTTCTAGCATAGGTTCAGAAACCTTTAGGAGTGAAGAGCAATATGTATATAGTGGATGGAATGTTTCTCAAAAGAAAACGAAAGGCGACGGCACCAATTTTAATATAGATTACTACTATTATGATGTTTTTGGTAATATTATTAGAAAGGTAACCACACCTTATGGATCAACATCCAGAGAAGTAAAATTTGAGTATGATTCTTCTGGAAGGTATCTTACTAAATCTATCAATATTGAAGGTTTAGCTACAACCTATCAATATAATATTAATAATGGAACGCTTACTCGCGAAGTCAATACATTAGGGCATGCCACCAATTATCTATACGATAGCTGGTTTAGAATGACAAGAGCTACTGATTATTTAGGCAAAAAAGTAACTACAGCCTATGCAGAGTCCAATTATCAATATACCGTAACTGTAAATGGAGACAATGGAGCCTCTAAAATTTCAACCTACGACCCTTTAAAACGACTCATTCTTGAACAAGAAAAAAATGTAACTGGGCAATGGGTAAAGAAAAGCTACGTTTATGATAAGTTTGATAGAACCATTAGAGAAAGTGAACCGTATACAAGTAGCAGTGCTACGCAATGGAATGATACAGAATATGATTTTTATGGAAGAGTAGTAAAGCTCACCTCATTTACTGGAAAAATCACAAACATTAGTTATTCCGGACTAACATCTACGGTTAATGATGGAACTAAGACAGTAGTAACTACCAAAAATGCAATGGGTAAAACAGTATCTGTACAAGATCCTGGAGGAACAGTTTCATATACCTATTTTGGTAACGGAGCACTTAAAACTGCAAACTACGGAGGAGTACTATTAAGGATGGAACAAGATGGATGGGGAAGAAGAACCAAATTGATAGATCCATCCGCAGGAACCTACACATTTGAATACAACGGATTTGGAGACACTATTAAAGAAACAACTCCAAAAGGAAATACTGTAAACACTTATACAAACGTTGGTAAACTTACTCAAAAAACAGTTTCGGGAGATCTTACTAATATGACCATGCAGTATACGTATGATTCTACCTCAAAACAACTCAAGACAATTAACCTTTCCAATTCAGATGGGAATAACAGTACTTATACCTATGCGTATGATTCTTATAAACGAGTCACCTCCATTATTGAGAATAATGCATTTGCTAGGTTTATTAAGAGATATACTTACGATTCTTTTGGAAGAGTATACACCGAGGAGTTTGACGGGAAGGTATTGGCAAATAATAAGAGCACGGTTCGTAAAATTAAAAATAGCTATACCTATGGAGAAATAAGAAATATAAGAGATTACAGCTCAAATGAGCTCTTATGGTCTGTGAATAGTGTAAATGCCAGAGGGCAAGTAGTTTCATCATCAGGTGGCGTAGGACTCACCAAGAACAACACCTATAATTCATATGGTTATTTAACACAGGCTATAACCAATAAAGTAACCCTAGCGCCTATTGGTGATCCTTCTGGCGGGGTACAGCAATTAATGAAGCTTAGTTATAATTTCAATACACAACGGGGCTTGCTTAATAGCCGATCTAACAGCTTGTTTAATTGGAATGAAAATTTCCAGTATGATAGTATGGATAGGCTAATTAGCTTTAATGATAATAGCGGAAACCAATCACAGGCCTATGATACTAGAGGGCGAATTACCTCTGAAAGCCGGGTAGGAAGTTATGTGTATAATGGAAATTCTTATAGGCTTGCCTCACTTACTTTAAACGGGACTGGACAAAATTATTTTAATACTTATACAAGGCAGCAAATTTCGTACAATGCTTTTAAAAGCCCGGTAGAAATTTACGAACACGGTAAAGATCGTATTTCATTCCAGTACAATGCTTTTATGAGTCGTTCCAATATGTTTTACGGAGGAACGCAATCAGACAAACTACAACGAAGGTATCGCAAGCATTATTCCTTTGATGGAAGTATGGAAGCTACTTATGATAAACAAACCGGCAAAGTTACTTTTGTAGCATATATTGGAGGAGACGCATATACTGCCCCAGTTATTTGGCATTCTGAGCAAGGCTCAACCACCTCAAACAAATATTATTACCTACATCGTGATTACCTTGGAAGTATCTTGGCAATTACAGATAAAGAGGGTGCTTTTAAAGAAAAGCGACATTTTGATGCATGGGGTAATATCATAAAACTTACCAATGGGAGCGGAGCTAATCTTTCCAGTTTTGCAGTACTAGATAGAGGGTATACCGGTCATGAACACTTGCAGGGAGTAGGGTTGGTACATATGAATGGTCGTTTATATGATGCTAAGATCCATCGGTTCTTGAGTCCTGATAATTATATGCAAGACCCATTTAATACACAAAATTTTAATAGATATGCTTATGTACTTAATAACCCGCTAAAATATACAGATCCCAACGGTGAATTTTTCTGGTTTGCAGTAATTATTGGTGCTGCAATTGGTGCTATTAGTCAGGCACTAAAACCAGGAGCCACCTTTGGGTCCATACTTGGAGGAGCATTAATAGGAGCTGTGGCAGGATTAGTAGGAGCTGGCGTGGGAAGTGTCGTCGCCGGAGGCTCATTCTTTGGAAGTACAGTAGCCTCTACCATGGGCTTTTGGTCTGGCGCCGCAGCAGGGGCTGCCGGAGGTTTTGCTGGCGGCTTTGTAGGTGCGGCAGGAAACGCCTGGCTCAACGGTTCAAGTTTTGGAGAAGGACTCGTCTCAGGTATTAAAGCAGCACTTATTGGTGGTGTCACAGGAGGAATAGCAGGAGGAATCTCAGGCGGAATTAATGCAGTGAAAAACGGTAGGGAATTTTGGTCTGGTGAAAAATGGCAGGAAATAACCTTAGGATATGGAGGGGAAGGAACTTCAGGCTTTACCAAAGACTTTGATCTAGGTAAAAAATGGGATACCGAATTTGAAATGAAAATAGGTAGAACGCTACAAAAAGGAGAGTGGGATTGTACGCATGCCACTAAATTATCTGTAGATAAATATTATAATACCAGCGGTCAATCGTCTATTAATAGCAAATGGCTCAAATATGTAAACTCTAATAATGGTATGAAAAATACGTTTATACAAGGGTACTATAAGGGTTCTGGTTATAATGTGAGTTCTTTCGGAAACGGATACAATGGAAGTTATACACCCAAAAATGCACTTCCTTGGATGTTAGGCGAAATGAAAGCAAATAGAATTGTACAGATTGGTTGGTATCCAAAAAGTGGATATGGGCACGCAAGTCTAATTACTAAAATTCAATTCCTTGCAGATTTTTCAAAATATAGAATCACTATAATGGATCCTGGTGGTCATGGAGTGAGAGCAACATTTAAAAATATCTACCAGATTTTCAGCGTATGGAAATAGGAAAAGTAATAGTAATTTTAATGATGATTCTAAGTGCTGGTTGTAAAGGTCAGCACGAAGAATTGTCTATACCAGAAAAAGAAGCTTTTCTGGTGGGGATGTTCAATTTTTCTAGTGGTACTAACTGGGTGAAGGAACATCCAGTTTTAAAGAATCGTGTTAATTTTTTATTTCCAGGGAAAGAAAAACTTATTGAGGTGGTATTAGATACTTTAGCATCTTATGAAAAACAATCTGGATTAAATTTTATCATTAAAAAAGAAGATTTTGTTGAAATATATAGAGAAGAGGGGGAGGAAAATCCATTTTTACGATTTTTTGAAGAAGAAAGATCAGCAGATATGTTTTATTATGATGAAACCCTAGATAAAGATTTTGAAATAGTGGTCTTAAAATTAAAACCGGAAGCCTTTAAAACTCAAAATGAAAAATTGTATTTCTTATTGGGAGCTTTCATTAACTGTGGTAGGACTACTGAAAATGATTATTCATATACATATCCTGATGAAAATTATATGGAAGTGATTTCTGGATTATTAGAACAAACGGGAAGTACTATTGTTGTTAAAGAGAAAAAAAGAGAGGCTATGCCCGGTTATGATAAAGTAATCTTTAAACCTTCTAAAAATCTTAAAACACTTTTGATTTTATATAAAGAACTGACTAACAATTAAGTAGAGTTTAAAATAAATCATTTTAAAAGAGTTATCCATAAGGATAGCTTTTTTTGTTTTATATAATAGGAGTACATAATTAGTAAAATGGAAATTGTTAAAATAACTAATGTATTTTTATTTTTTAGTAACTTGTAGTCAAATGCAGCAAATTTGGCGTCCTTTGATAAAATAGTAGGATGTTAACCTCATTTTTTTAATTGTCTTTTCAGTAAAAACCAATTTTTATGCCAACTTATAATTTAAAAATTAACGGAAATAACCATTCTGTAGAAGTAGCATCAGATACACCACTTTTATGGGTATTGAGAGATCATCTTGATATGGTAGGTACCAAATATGGTTGTGGAATAGGCCAATGTGGTGCCTGTACTATTCATATAGACGGTACAGCAACACGAAGTTGTTTATTGCAGGTTTCTCAATTAGCGGGAAGAGCAATTACTACCATTGAGGGGCTTTCTGAAAATGGAGAACACCCGGTACAAGAGGCTTGGAAAGAAGTGGATGTACCTCAATGTGGATATTGTCAAGCAGGACAAATTATGACCGCTTCTTCATTTCTTAAAAATAATCCAAACCCAACGGAACAGGAAATAAAAAGTGCTATGCATGGTAATATTTGCAGATGTGCGGCTTATAATAGAATTCATAAGGCTGTGGCATTGGCAGCTGAGAAACTAACTTAAAAATTGTAAGATGTCAGCAGCAACACCAAATACATTCAGCAGGAGATCTTTTATTAAAGCATCAACCCTCGCAGGTGGGGGGATCCTTATTGGTTTTAACCTTTTTACCGCTTGTAAAAAAGAAGTAGTGCCTCCAATTGATATCTCTAAATTAAATTTTAATGATTTTAATGCTTTTATCAAGATTGCAGATAATGGAATGGTAACTATTTTCTCGCCAAACCCTGAAATCGGGCAAGGAGTTAAAACTTCAATGCCAATGATTATAGCGGAAGAATTAGAAGTTCCATGGAAACATGTATATGTAGAGCAAGCACCTTTAGATGCAAAGAATTACACCAGACAGGTGGCTGGCGGAAGTCAATCCATTCGTCAAGGATGGGATGCGTTACGGCAAACCGGTGCTACAACAAGACAAATGTTAGTAAATGCTGCAGCAGCAAAATGGGGCGTAGATGCATCTGAATGTTCTGCAAGCCAAGGCATCATTACAAACGCTAAAGGTGAAAAATTGGGTTATGGTGAGGTGGTTAAAGAAGCCGCTTCAATGGAAATTCCAGAAGGAGTTACCTTGAAGGAACCAAAAGATTATAAGATTATTGGCAAAGGTATTGTGAATGTAGATATAGATAATATTATTACTGGAAAACCTTTGTTTGGTCTTGATTTTAAAACAGAAGGCATGCAATATGCATCCGTACTGAGACCTCCTGCTTTTGGTCAAAAACTCATTTCGTTTGACGATTCCAAAGCAAGAAATATAGAAGGAGTAAAGGATATTGTTCGTTTTGGTGATAAAGTAGCCGTGTTAGCAACTAATACATGGGCTGCTATGAAAGGAAAGAAAGCGCTTGATGCCGAATGGAATGCAGAGGAACCTTTAGAAAGTAGTAAAGATCACGATAAAATACTCACAGATTTACTGGATGGTGACCAGTTTGAAACATTACGTACAGATGGGGATATTAATAAAGCATTTACAGATGCAGATGAAATAGTGAAGAGAACATATGAGTCACCTTTTCTTCCACATAACTGTATGGAACCCATGAACTTTTTTGCACATGTATCAGATGAAAAGGTTGAATTGGTAGGCCCTATTCAAACGCCAGAAGGTACTGCAAGATATGTGGCGAAATTATTAGAACGCAAAGAAGAGGAGGTGCATTTAGAAATGACCAGAATGGGGGGCGGTTTTGGTAGAAGATTATATGGGGATTTTGTAGTAGAAGCGGCAGAAATATCAAATGTAACTAGAAAACCAGTAAAAGTAGTTTATTCAAGAGAAGACGATATGACTGCGGGAATTTATAGACCTTCTATAAAATACCGCATAAAAGCAGCCTTAAAGAATGGTAAAATCACAGCTTATCATTTAAAAGAAGCTTCCATTAATTCTAATATGTATGGCTTGATCCCTAATTTTTTCCCCGCAGGAGCCATAGCCAATTATCAGGTGGACGTCGCTAAATTTGATAGCAAAATTTCCACAGGTGCATGGCGTGCTCCTTATACTAATTTTCTTGCCTTCGCAGAGCAAACTTTCTTTGATGAGCTTGCGCAGAAATTAGAAATAGATACGATTCAATTACGATTAGATCTTTTAGAGAACGCAAAAGGTACGTCTGATGAAAGAATTCAATATTCCCCAGAAAGAATGCAAAATACCATTAAATTGGTGATAGATAAATCAGGTTGGCATCAACCCAAACAAGGGGTGTATAAAGGTTTTAGTGCCTACTATAGTCATAATACCCATGTAGCTGAGGTTGCCGAAGTTCAATTAGAAGATGGTTTACCAGTAGTTAAAAAAGTATATTGCGCTGTAGATTGTGGTATTGTAATAAATAAATTAGGCGCGTTGAATCAAATTGAAGGAGGAGTAATAGATGGAATTGGTCATGCTATGTATGGTGATTTGAGTTTTAAAGATGGCGTTCCTGAAGCAGATAACTATGATAGCTATCGTTTAATTCGTATGCAAGAAGCTCCAGAAGTAGAAGCATTCTTTGTAGAGAACGATTTGGCACCTACAGGTCTTGGAGAACCTGCTCTGCCGCCAGCTGGTGCAGCGATTGCTAACGCCTTTTACGCTGCAACAGGAGAACGTTATTACAAACAGCCTTTTGTGAATAGTATTAAAAATAAAAAAGTATTAGGTTAATGAACGTACTCCTGTTTGGAATAGCCAAAGATATTGTTGGTACACAAGAACTAAGGCTTGAAAAAGCGTTAAATATTAAAACTGTTAAAGAGTTAACAGATTTTCTTAAAAATAAATACCCAGAATTTCAAAAATTACGTTCTATAGCAATTGCTGTAAATAGTAATTATGCAGAAATGGAAACAGCTTTAACTGAATCAGATGAAATTGCCATAATTCCTCCAGTAAGCGGAGGTTAGTATACCATGAAAAAAATAATAGAAATTGTTTCAAATTTAAATTGCTCCAGCGCTTATGAAGATCTGAATGATCCGGATAGTGGAGGAATTTGTGTTTTTATAGGCTCTGTAAGAAGTCAAACTAATAATGAAGAGGTTAATCAACTTCATTTTGAAGCTTATGATAAAATGGCACTTAAGGAGATGCATAAAATAGCAGACAAAGCTTTGCAAAAGTGGAAGCTAAAGAAAGTTGTGATAAAACATGTTACAGGGATGAAACAAGTAGGAGAGCCGGTAGTTTTAGTTGGAGCTTCAGCGCCTCATCGCGATAATTGTTTTGAAGCATGTAGGTTTTTAATTGATACACTTAAAGAAAAAGTGCCCATTTGGAAAAAAGAATTTTTTAAGAATAAAGAAGTTTGGGTATCAGCCCATCCATAATACTAAATATGATAGTAGATAATCACAACAGAACGATTAATTACCTAAGAATTGCTGTTACAGATCGTTGTAATTTGCGCTGTAATTATTGTATGCCAGAGCAAGGAATTAAATGGGCAGCAAACGATAAACTCCTAAGTATTGAAGAGCTTTGTCTTCTTGCAGAAATGTTGGTGAATATGGGGATTGATAAAATACGAATTACCGGAGGAGAACCTTTTGTAAGAAAAGATATTATGATTTTGATGCGTCATTTAGCGTCTTTAAAAGGATTAAAAGAAATATCAGTTACCACCAACGCAACACTTATAGGACCCTACATTCAAGAACTAAAACAATTAGGCATTCTAAAGGTGAATGTGAGCATGGATGCTATTGAAAGAGCCACCTTTGAAAAAATTACACGAAGAAAACAGTATGATACCGTTCATAAAAATTTAACTCATTTAATTTCAGAAGGCTTTGATGTAAAGATTAACTGTATTGTACTTGAAAACCAGAATGAGCAAGAAATTATTCCAATGGTGGAGTTGACAAGACATTTAAATGTTGCCGTTCGTTTTTTGGAAGAAATGCCGTTTAATGGTGGGACCAAAAATTTTCAATCCATAACTTGGGATTACAAAAAAATACTTTCACATATAACAGCAGTTTATCCAGATATAGAAAAGTTAGAAGACCCGTTTTCATCTACCTCTCTTAATTATCAGGTGAAAGGATTTGAAGGTACGATAGGTCTTATACCATCATTTACCCGCACCTTTTGTGGCACATGTAATCGCTTGAGAATTACTGCTACGGGTGATGTAGTTACTTGTTTGTATGCAAAAGCATCTGCTAATATTCGAGAAATTCTCAGAAGTCAAAATCAGAGAAGTAGCATAGAAGCACTTATTTTAAATGCGGTAAGTAAAAAAGCAAAAACTGGTTTTGAAGCGCAAGAAAAGCACAAGACCGTATTTTCAAACTCAATGACTTCCATTGGAGGGTAAAAAATCAATAAACATGAACAATATGCTTTCACATATTGATGACGAGGGAAAGATTAACATGGTAGATGTTTCTGGCAAAAGCAACACTCAGCGCGTCGCAATAGCTTCGGGAAAGGTAGTTTTTCCTCAACATATATTTAATCAATTAGAGAAGGAAGGTTTTACAAGTAAAAAAGGAAGTATTACGCAAACTGCGGTAATTGCGGGGATTCAAGCGGCTAAAAAAACCGCAGAATTAATTCCTCTTTGCCATCAAATCAATCTTTCTAAAGTGAACATAGAAATTACGCCTGTATCACCAGAATTATGGATAGAAGCAACAGTGGTTTGTAGCGGTAAGACAGGTGTTGAAATGGAAGCGTTGACAGCGGTAAGCGTTAGTGCACTAACGCTTTATGATATGTGCAAAGCATTGTCTCAAAACATAGAGATTTCTCAAATACAATTAGAACAAAAATCAGGAGGGAAAAGTGACTACAAAAGATAATTTATACGGACTCGTGCTCTCTGGAGGAAAAAGTACCCGAATGGGAAGAGATAAAGGACAACTTCTATATCACGGAATGCCACATCGAGATTATTTATATCATCTATTGAATAAGTTCTGTGAACGCAGCTTTTTGAGTATTCGCAAATCGCAGCAGACAGAAATAAATCAAAATCAAGAGTTTATTGTTGATACTGATGAGTTTAAAGGTCCCTTAAATGGAATACTTAGTGCACATCAATTATTTCCCGAGGCTTCATGGTTAGTGCTAGCATGTGATTTGCCTTTTATGGATCAAAAAGCAGTTTCTCAATTGATTGAAAATCGCGATAAAGAAAAAGTTGCTAGCGTATTTGCCACTACTAAAAGTAAACTTCCAGAACCTCTATGTGCTTTATGGGAACCGGAAGGCTTAAAAAAGGTTAAAAAATGGCTTGAAACTTCAGAAACAAGCTGTCCAAGAAAGTTTTTAATCAATTCAGATACAAAACTGGTATTTCCAGAAAATGATAAGGTACTATTTAATGCAAATTCTAAATTAGACTATCAAGAGGCACTTTCAAAAATTTAGAGAACAGCATGTATAGGTATATAAGGCAGACACAGCTAAAAGGTTTTGGAGTAGAAAAACAACTACTCCTAAAAAAAGCGAGTGTATTAGTGATAGGAGCAGGAGGATTAGGAGTACCCGTATTACAATATCTATGCGGAATGGGAATAGGAACTTTAGGGATCGTTGAAAACGATACTGTTTCCTTGACTAATTTGCAAAGGCAAGTAATTTATACGGAAAAAGAAGCGATCAATAAAAGTGCTAAACTCAAAGTTGCCCTTAAAAAATTGAAAGCTTTAAATAGTGAGATTAGTTTTAAAACGTATCATACTTTTTTAAATCACATAAATGCATTATCAATACTATCAGGCTTTGATATAATTGTGGATTGTTCAGATAATTTTGAAACCAGATACTTAATTAATGACGCCTGCGTAATTCTAAAAAAGCCTTTTGTTTATGGAGCTTTGCACGCTTTTGAAGGGCATTTGAGTGTTTTTAATTACAAAAGTGGTCCTACCTACCGTTGTTTGTTTCCTAATATTCCAACAGCCGAGGAAATTCCCGATTGCAATACCAATGGGGTTTTAGGAGTAATCCCAGGAATTATCGGAAATTTTCAAGCATTGGAAGTAGTAAAGTTGATTACAGAAATTGGCACATCTCTTTCGGGTAAATTAATGATTTATGATGGTTTGGAACAGCAAATTAGAAAAATAAATATTCCAGTGAATCTGGAAAATTTTAAAATTCAAAAACTTACAAAAAGCTCTAATTATTTGATTTGTAGCGCTACAAATAAAGTGATTGATACTAAAGAATTAAAAAGCTTAATGGGTTCCGTACCTTCTTTACAGCTTGTAGATGTACGAAATACCGATGAGTATAAAAACTATGCAATTCCCGGAAGTATTCATATTCCGCTTGATCAAATCACAGCGCGGTTTCAAGAAATAAATAGTAACCAATCCGTATATCTAATATGCGAATCTGGCGTACGAAGTGCAAAAGCTTTAAAAATATTAAGTAATTTAAATCCAGAATTAGAAATATTTGAAGTGGATGGGGGAATAAGGAAGTTTAAAGAAGAACAGATAATGTATTTGTAGCTAACAGCTATACAAAATACGTTAACCACTATTAAAATGATTACATATCAAGAGGCTTACAATTTAGTATTAGCAAATTCTACTTCTTTCACTAGGGAAAAAGTGGCTCTAAAGGATGCTTGCAATCGTATTCTTGCGGAGGATATTTTGGCAGATAGAGATTTTCCGCCATTTAATAGAGCCACCAAAGATGGTATTGTATGCAATTACCAATCTATTGAAGAAGGATTTAGTTCTTTAAAGGTTTCTGGCGTTATTTCTGCAGGAAACCCAACCAAGAACATTCCAGATTATAAAAGTGCTTTTGAAATAATGACAGGTGCAGTGGTTCCAGATAATGGAGATTCAGTGATTATGTATGAAGAATTGGAATTCCAGGAAGGGTACGTAGTTTTACCATCACAGATAAAAAAAGGCCAAAATATTCATTTTAAAGGGAGTGATTTAAAAAAAAATGAACTGGTTATAAAATCCCCAAAACTAATTGGAGCCTCAGAAATTGGAATACTCGCTTCGGTTGGAAAGTCAGAAGTATGGGTTAAAAAATTGCCAAAAGTAGCGGTAATTTCTACGGGTAATGAGCTTGTGGAGGTAGAAGAAGAACCTGAACCTTATCAGATTCGTAAATCAAATACTTTAAGCCTAAAGGCTACACTGGAATCCCTAAAAATTAGCGCAGATACCATTCATTTAAAGGATGATAAAATAAGTATAGAAAAAGCTGTGTTACAGTCGTTAGATACCTATGATGTACTTCTCATTAGCGGAGGTGTTTCCAAAGGTAAGTTTGATTTTTTACCAGATGCAATGACTTCATGTGGCGTTAAGAAGGTTTTTCATCGTGTTTTACAAAGACCAGGGAAACCATTTTGGTTTGGTAAACATACCAATTCCAACACGACCATATTTTCTTTTCCAGGAAACCCAGTATCAACCTTTGCAAACTATCACATTTACTTTATACCCTGGTTAAAAAAAAGCTATGGCCTGTCTATAAATGAAAACAACGTAATTCTAGCAGAAAAGATCAATGCCCATTCAACACTAACCCGATATGTGCCTGTTAAACTCAGAATTACTTCTGGAAAAATTTTTGCTGAACAAGTTTATCAAAATGGTTCAGGAGATTTAACAAGCCTAACACATACAGATGGATTTGTGAGATTAGATGCAAAAACTGATGGATACCCTAAAGAAACGGTAGTACCCTTTATTTCCACCAAATTTTTAAGCAATTTGTATGACTCATGAGCTTCTTAAGATCATTAAAAGCTATAAAATAGCTAAGGAGACTAAAACAAAAACTGTTTTAGCAACGGTAGTAGATTTAAAAGGTTCATCCTATAGAAGACCGGGCGTTAGAATGTTAATTACAGAGAAGGGCACGGTTACTGGAGCCGTGAGTGGTGGATGTGTAGAAAAAGAGATTATAAGACAAACTACACATGTATTTTCTACGGGAAAATCGGTGATAATGACGTATGATGGTAGATATCGTTTAGGATGTGAAGGAATCTTGTATATTCTTTTAGAACCATTTGAGCCTTCTGATAGATTTTTAGCTTGTTTTGATGACTTCCTAAAAAACAGAAAAGCTTTTAGCTTACAGATTTATTACAATTTAAATCTTTCTGAAAAAGGAGAGGGATATACTCAATTTAAATTTGATGAATCAGGTATTTTCCCTGTAGCTCCTATCCATTTTAATCCAGACCTAACTAATGATAAAACTTTTTCACAAGTTTTTAAGCCATTGTTAAGGTTGGTTATTATAGGAGCAGAGCACGATGCTGTGCAGCTATGTTCAATGGCTTCCCTTATGGGATGGGAAGTTTGGGTGATTGCTTCAGAACAAGACCCAAGAACCCTGCTAAATTTCCCAGGAGCTTCTAAATTGGTTAATACAGATGCAACAACATTTAAAGCTTCTATAATAGATCAACAAACCGCTGTAGTTTTAATGACACATAGCTTTGTAAGTGATCTCAAGTATTTATATAAGCTAAAAGACGTAGCTCCATGTTATATGGGCCTTTTGGGGCCTTCGGCTCGGAGGGAGAAGTTACTAGACCATTTTATAGAACAATATCCTGAAGAAAAAACTACTTTTTTTGATCAAATTTATGGACCCGCAGGTCTCCATTTGGGTGCTGAAACACCACAGGAAATTGCAGTTTCCATTTTAGCAGAAATGCTTTCTGTAGTAAGAAGAGTGCTTCCAGTAGAATCTCTAAAAAACAAAAAAGGACCTATTCATAAGGATATTAGATGTTAGCAAAGACCAAAACAGCCATGTTAATTCTTGCTGCTGGAAACTCTTCAAGAATGGGGCAACCTAAACAATTATTGCCATGGAATAATACAACCTTGTTGGGCCATACCATTGAACAAGGTAAACTAGCTGGTATAGAAGATATTTACGTAGTTTTAGGTGCCTATAAAAAGGAAATTCAAGAAACATTAATCCAAAAGAATATTCGTATTGTTACGAATGAACAATGGGAAATGGGTATGGGAGTTTCTATTGCCATAGGAGTACAAAAAATCCAAAAATCCAAAAAATCGTATTCACGGCTGTTAATTACACTTTGTGATCAACCATTACTTCTTGCTAAATTTTATAGGCAATTGATACATTCACTCTCTACGAGTGATAAAATTGCTATGGCCACTTGTTATAACCAAAGCCTAGGAGTACCAGCAGTGTTTGATATTTCTGTTTTTGAAGCTTTAACAAAATTAAATAGTAAAATAGGAGCCAAAGCCTTATTGAATTCTCTTAAAGGCAATGCAGCTTGTATTAAGGCTAATGCCCCAACTGCAGATATAGATACCATGACTGCTTACCAATCTTTGTATCAATCTATATTTAAATAACATACAATTTAAACCCACCATAGTGTTTTAAGACTTTTTAACTTTTTGGAAGTCCCTTTATGTCCAAAAATTTCGTATTTTAAGAAGTGGAAATAGATATAAAGAGATGAAAACGAATCAATCTAAAAACAGAAAAAGGACTTTCATTAGCATCCTTAGTTTCTTGTTGCTTTTCGCCACAGGAAATTTAATTGTAAATGCAGCTGAATTTGAACAACAATTAGAACTTACTGAATTTAAACAATACGCAGGTTCTATAACCGATTCAAATTCTGGAGATCCCTTGGTTTTTGCTGTACTGCGTGTTACAGGAACCAACATTAGTTCTATTACTAATACCGAAGGAGAATTTTTACTTAAAATTCCTAAAAACCAAAAAGCAACCCAAGTAGTTATTTCTTTTTTAGGCTACCAAGATGAAGTAATTCAACTTTCAGAGCTTAAAGAAAAGGGAAACAAAATACAGTTAACTCCTGCAGCAATAATGCTTGGAGAAGTCAATATTCAAATTCCGAAAGATGCAGAGGCACTGGTACGTGAAGTCATTGACAAACGTAAAGATAATTACTTTGATGATGCTTTGGTAATGACTGCTTTTTACAGAGAAACCATAAAGAAAAGAAGAAGAAACGTGTCTCTGTCGGAGGCTGTTGTAAACATTTACAAACAACCTTATCCTTCCTCCCGAAGTGATCAAGTGAGTCTTTATAAATCTCGTAAAAGTACAGATTATTCAAAATTGGATACCATAGCACTGAAATTACAGGGAGGTCCTTTCTCAGCTCTTTATTTAGATGTAATGAAATATCCAGAGTATATTTTTACTGAAGAACTTTTAAACGATTATGTCTTTAGTTTTGAAAGATCTACACGTGTGAATAACCAACCGGTATATGTGATTAAATTTAACCAAAGAAAAGATGTTACCGAGCCAAGATATTATGGAAAACTCTACATAAATGCAAAAACACTTGCTTTAATGAGTGCGGTGTATAAATTAAATCTTGAAAATAAAGCGGAAGTTAGTCGTTGGTTTGTTAAAAGAAAGCCTACAAATGTAAAAGTGATGCCTACTGAAGCGGCGTATCGAGTAGATTACAGAGAAAAGAATGGAAAGTGGTACTACGGGTATAGTAATTTACAATTGGGCTTTAAAGTAAATTGGAAAAATAAACTATTCAATTCTAACTATACCTTAAATAGTGAAATGGCGGTTACAGACTGGGCGGTTAACCTTGAAAAAAAGACGATCTCAGGAAAAGAAAGACTACGACCTTCTGTGGTTTTAGCGGATGAAGCTTCAGGTTTTTCAGACCCACAATTTTGGGGCGAGTACAACGTGATTGAACCAGAAAAATCTATAGAATCTGCCATTAATAAAATAAAAAGAAAGATGCGAAAAGAGCAACGTTCAAAATAGAATAGTAAAACTTTCTAAAGCACACTTTCATTCTGGCACGCAATTTGGTCAATTAATGAAGAGTGTGCTTTTGCTTTTACGATTTAACAAATCATTCGCAATTGTCTTGACTTCTATTGTATATATTTGAGAAACTTACAGGATTAAATGATAAATTTTAAGTTTTTATGCTACTTCAACATATTTGTTTTTGTGCTTATTGCAGGAACAAATAATACGATAGGGCAAGATGGGGGAAGAAGGCCCTTAGAAATGGGTACTAACAAAAAATCCATCAATAAACCAATAGGGTTTGACATACTCAATAAAGATGATACCAGAGAACGAATTAAGAAATATTTTGGAGATTCAATTAGTGTAAAGCCAAGAAGCAAAAAGGTAGACATCACAGCAGGACAAGATTTAAGAGATCCAGGAGAGATTTATGCTAAAGAATGGCAAAAAGACAAGGAAGTAAAAGAATCCTACGCTAGTCCGCAATATCTAGGAGATTTTAAAACCAAAAGTAATTATGTAAAAATTATTTGTCGAGATCATGAATTTGTAGATGGAGATAAAGTAATGGTATATCATAATGACCAAATAGTTCAATATGAAATAACGCTTAATTACGATTATACAGGTTTTGACATTATTTTGGAAGAAGGATTTAATAAAATTGATTTTGAAGCATTAAATCAAGGAAGCTCCGGCCCTAATACCGCAGAGTTTAAGGTTTATGATGATACTGGAAAGCTTATTTCGGCTAATCAATGGAATCTTACCACAGGAGTAAAAGCAACACTAATTGTAGTTAAAGAGTAAATAGAATTATTCTATAATCAATAAGAAGTTTTTACAGAATTATTGTACCTTTGTAGTGTTGTACAAAAAGCACTATATTCATAAAGTTCTAAATCGCATTTTTTATTTCTCCAAGCGATAAACTCAGAGAGAGCAAAATAATGTCTGGTGTATCTATAAAAAAAATGCTTAATATAACAGGTAATCTATTATAAAAATTAAAATCAAAACAGTTAATGGCGAGATCTCAAGAGAGCTACAGTAAAAAGGAAAAAGAGAAAAAAAGAATAAAAAAGCGTGAATTAAAATCAAAGCGCAAAGAAGAAAGACGTGCCAACTCTAAGGGTGGTGGATTGGAGAATATGCTTGTCTATGTTGATGAGAACGGGCATTTAACAGATACCCCACCAGATCCTGCTAATAAAGTAGCTATTGAAGCAGAAGATATCGTAATTGGAATTCCAAAAAAAGAAGACCGAGATGAAGAACCTTTAATTAGGGAAGGAAAAATTGCCTTCTTTAATGATTCTAAAGGATATGGGTTCATTAGAGAAAACATGTCTGGAGAAAAGTATTTTGTGCATGTGAATGGATTACTTCAGCCAGTAGCCGAAAATGACAAAGTTACTTTCGATCTTGAAAGAGGAATGAAAGGTATGAATGCCGTTAATGTTAAGAAAATAGACTAAATCATAGCTTAACAAGTTTATAAACAATCCATACTCCACTCATTAAATCAAATTTTTACTGATCTGAATGCACAGATACCTGATATTTGGTGTCGTTAGTTCCGGAACTAAAAACAATGCCTTTCAAAGGTGAACAATCGTTATAATCTTTGCCATGGCAAACTTTAATATGATTGTGGTCTGCTAGTATGTTATTTGTAGGATCAAACCCTACCCATCCCATATGAGGAATATAAGCTTCAGCCCACGCATGCATTTGAGAATCACCAAAATAGCCTTTCCCTTGATGTAAGTATCCCGAAATATATCTAGAGGGAATGCCATTTTTTCGCGCAACTGCACAAAATAAGTGAGTGAAATCTTGACAAACACCTGCCTTTATTTTGAGGACATCTGAAACTGAGGTGTTAACATTTGTAATATTTGTTTTGAAGTGAATAGTCTTGAATACTTTTTCATTAAGCTGTTGTAAATTTTGAAAGATACTTATAGACTCATTTAAAGTAAAATAATCACGATTGTCATCGGGTAAATAAGTAAGAGGGGTTTCTCTCAAAAAAGGTTCAAAGTCCGTTTTAAAATCCAGCCTTTGCAGGCACTCAAAGGTTTCCTTACTATTACTGGTTACCAACTCTTTAATTGGATTTACTTGTTGTTTGGTCAACACAAAAGTTCCAGAAAATGAAATTTCAGAAATTAGCTTTTTGGATTGAATTTTATAGGTAGAAAATCCATATCCATTAATGGATTGCTCAACGGTTTCATTCTCTGAATTAGAAAACTTTGCCGACTGAATGTTTTGAGTACTATTTGTTTCAGGTAAAACAAGAAATTGCCATATAGCTCCTTTGGTTCCAAGTTCATAGTGGTTTACCGTTTTATACGATATATTATAGATGTGCAACATGATTGGCTTTGATAAATATAAAAGTAAGTTACTTTTTAGTAGGTAAAGTACTCCCCTTCAATTTTTTCTCCAATCTTTGTTAAAGAGGACAAAATACTTTCAATAAACACCTGTGGATTCTCCTCAATTTCTTGAATTAACATGTATTTATATTGCGCCCTAACCTTTCCAATGTAAAAAGCTGCGGAGTTTTTAGAAAAGTGCTTGTCTTTATTAATTACTTGGATATGCCTAAAAACCTGATTCAGACTATTCATTACAGATCTTGGGCAATCTGGATTTAGAATTAAAAACTCTAATGTGGTGATATTTGTAGGGGCTTTTTTATAATACCTTCGCATCATATCATAAGATTCTGCACATTTTAAAAGAGTACTCCATTCATGACTGTCACTAATGGTATTGTCATAATGATTTACACAGGCAGCAGCATCATTGAATTTTGTATTAATTATTCTAATGATTTGAGTTGCTCTTTCAATATTAATTCCCATCATAATAATTGCATACACTTGATCATGAAGTAATGTACCTCTTATTTTACCTCTTAAGATGTCTGTAGATTCTGTGATTGAAACAGTAAATTCAAACAATCCGTTTTTAAGGAAAAAATCTTCAGGATACTCAATAACATAGTGATAAAACTTATTTAAAGCTTCATACAATTCTGTTGAGATTAAATCTCTGGCACTCTTTGCATTTTCTCTGGCATTTTTCACACAATTAATGATGGAAAAAGGTTTTTCTTTATTTAATGCAATATCGTATAGGACTTTATTTTCTTTTAATATAACCGTATCATCGTGAACTGGTTCACCAGTCATAAAAAGCATCGACCTTAAAACAAATTGTCTCGATTGAGATAGATCGTTAGGAGCGTCTAATGAATTAAAATAATTTACATTCATATATCTTGCAATATGCTCTGCACGTTCTATATAACGCCCCATCCAAAAAAGATTATTGGCTACTCTTGCTAACATAAAATATTTTTATTTTTTTAAAACCCAGGTGTCTTTTGAACCTCCGCCTTGTGAAGAATTTACAATTAGATTGCCTTTCTGCAAGGCAACTCTGGTTAGGCCACCTTTAAGCACAAATTCTTTATCAGCTCCTAATAACGTAAAAGTTCTCAGATCAATATGTCGCTGTTCAAAAGAAGAAGTTTCTTCTGTATAAGTTGCATGAACAGATAAGGACATTATGGGTTGTGCAATGTACTTTCGGGGTTTTTCTTTTATTGTTTTTTTAACGGTTTCAATTTCCGCTTTAGTAAGCTTATTTCCAATAGAAATGCCATATCCACCTGCTTCATCTACCGGTTTTATAACCAACTTATCTATATTTTCTAATACATAACGGAGTTCATCAGGTTTGCTACATTTATAGGTATGAACATTATTAAGTATAGGCTCTTCATTCAAATAATATTTTATAATTTCCGGCATATAGGTATAGATTGCCTTATCGTCTGCCACTCCAGTTCCAGGAGCATTAACAAGACATACATTTCCTTTTTTATAAGCGGCAAACAGACCAGGAACTCCCAAGGTTGAATCTGGTTTAAATTCCAAAGGGTCCAAAAAGGCGTCATCTATTCTTCTATAAATTACGTCTACTTTTTCTGGTCCATTGATTCTTTTCATATAGACAAAATCATTTTCTACAAATAAGTCTCTACCCTCTACTAATTCTACTCCCATTGATTTTGCGAGATAAGAGTGTTCATAATAGGCAGAATTGTAGATTCCTGGGGTAATAACTACGCAATTGGGATTATCAACTCCATGAGGTTTAACAGTTTCCATAATTTCTAACAGATGCTGAGCATAATTTGTAACTGTATGTGTTTGGTAATGATCAAAAACACCAAATAACGCTCTTTTAAGGGCTGTTCTATTGCAAATCACATAACTCACACCAGATGGGCATCTTATATTATCTTCTAAGACATAATATTTTCCATCAGAATGCTTAATAAGATCTGTTCCAGAAATATGATTATAAATTCCACCAGGAGGATCAAGATTCATCATTTGATCTAAGTAATTATCAGATGAACTCAACAATTCTAAGGGAACTACACCCTGTTTAATGATTTTCTTGTCGTGATAGATATCCCATAAAAACAAATTCAGCGCCTTGCTACGTTGCAAAACACCTTTCTCTATATGCGACCACTCTTTTGAGTCTATAATTCTTGGAAAAAGATCAAAAGGAAAAATCTTTTCTTTCGCCTCATTCTCATTATAAACCTGAAATGTAATTCCTTGATTAAAAAAAGAGGCTTTTGCCTTGTTGTTAAGATTTATATAATCTTGTACAGATTGCTCTCCATAAATTTTTAAAAGCGTTTTATAAATCTCCCTAGAATTATTTTGATCATCAAAAACTTCATCAAAAAAATTATTATTTTTTTGATATGATGAGAAAATAGGCAGGGTGTTGTCTAATTTCATAGTATTATTTTAAAAATAACCCTATAAAATAGGGGGTATATTTTGGTTATAAGGTAAAGATATAAAATTTGACATCAAAATATAACAAAGCTTGATCAAGGTGGCTATTTGTAAGAAAGTTTTTGATTAGCCCCAATTTCTTTCTTATCTTTAATAGGTTAAGTTTTAAAAATTCTATTTACCAAGCAACTATAGGTGACGTATTTGCAGGTATATGAATTGTTTTTCATATAACCTGATCGTTTTATGATAAATTATATTTTTATGAAAACTGTATTTGTAATAAGAGATATTGTGGGAAGAAAAGAAAGTCTTGGTATTTGCCTAATAAGAGATACTAATAATAAGGTTCTTTTTACTTCACAAAGCTTAGAAAGGGGTTGGTTAAATAATACTAGAAACATTTCATGTATCCCTGCTGGCAATTACAATCTAAAGTTAGAATGGTCTCCGAGGTTTCAAAAAGACTTATGGGAAATATATGGTGTTCCTAATAGAAGAGAGTGTAAATTTCATGCTGCCAATTTCGTAAGACAACTTAATGGTTGCATAGCCCTTGGTGAGAAACGGGTAGATTTGGATGTTGACGGTTTATTAGACGTTAGTAATAGCAGAAATACAATGAAAAAATTCCATAAGGCTATGGGACAAGATACTGTGGCAAGACTAGTAGTAATTAATTCAGTGGTTCCAGCATCAGGTTAGTAAGATCAATAATAAACCAAATTATCTTTTCTTTCTGCTAAAAGATTCCTTTTTTTCAAATGGCCTTTTTTTAGAAGATACATTATTTCTTGAATTTCGTTCTTCATCGCTATCACTTTTATTAGTAACAATAGGCATCTGAGCAACCGTAAGAGCACTTAAATTATTGCCCGGATTTTGCTCACTTTCTGCAGGTTGTTCCTTTTCGCATATTTTGGCCACTTCTTTTATTTCTTCTTCTTTCTGTGCAACATAGCTATCAAAAACGTTTTGAAGATCTTCTTTTTTAGATTCATTCAGAAGAGTTGCTAATTCATCCTTTTGTTTATTTATTTTAAATAATGCCTTTACTTCCTCTTTTTCCATATGAAGTAATATAACTCCTGATTTTAATATAGAATTTTGTATGATATCAATATAGTTTTGGATATAAACATCCACATCGCTTTTGGTTACAATTCCTAATTTTGATAAGAATGGTTCTGTAATTCTTTTGTATTTATTCATATCTAAAATAAACCTACCGCTATCATCTTGCAAAAGATTATTTTCAGAATCTGTTTTACAACAAGATTTAGCAAAAGATTTAAGTGCCTCCTCTTTTATTGCTGAAAATGCAAATTTAACATAACCGGTCTTTGAGGGTAGTCGTTTTCTATCTCCTGATATTTTTAGTTTATTTTCCTCCATTAGTTCAGAATTGGATAGAAATAAACTGTTAAGCAGTCCTTGAACCTGTTCAATTTTTTCATTCTCACTCAATTGGTCTCCTAGCATTTGAGGAATTTTTTCTTCAAATGCTTCCCGTTCTGCGATGGTGTAATATCTTTCTGGAATAACGCCTCCTTCCTCCATTTTTAAACCGATAGCCTTTTGGATTAAAAGACTTTTTACTGGAGTTCGACAATTACCTAATGAGGACGCCATAATAGATAAAGTTGTATTTTTGGAGTCTTCTGAAGCATCGTCATTAAAAACATTTTCTAATAGATTTCTTGCTGCGGGTATATAAATGGCAAGATCAAAAGTATTTTTGATAGGTATTTTTTCTAAGAATTTTTTGATAACTTCTTGCCCGGTTGCTCTTGGAGCAGGGATACTCGGAAGATTACCATGACCCAAAATATCATCACCGAGTTTAAAAGACCCTGTGTTTAATGCGCTCATTTTAGATTTCTCTCTTTGGATATTAGTCCCGAATATTTTGTTTAATACTATTTCATAATTTTCCGTTTCATCTTCATCATGAGCAGCCATATCAAATATGGCAATATCGGGTAACGCACTATTAACCCATATCATTGTTTCTTCCAATAAAGGATTATTATTTAACGATAGGATAGAGCAGTTGGAGTATGTAAGATTTGCTAGACTTTCCGGAAGGGTCTGAAGTTTATTATTCGTTAAGATAAGTGCTTCAAGATTGGGCATCATCCCTAAATCTTCTGGAAGTGTTTGAATTTGGTTGTTTTGAAGATTTAATGACTTAAGATTAGTTAGTTCTAATATGTTTTCTGAGATGCTTTCTAATAGATTATCTGCTAAATTCAAATGCGTAAGATTTGTTAATGCTTCCAAGCTTTCAGGTAGGTTTTGAATCTGATTATCATTCAGAAGAAGCGTGCGGAGATTTTTATTTTTTCTTATACTTGGGATTAATTGGTTAACATTTGCGGATGTTAAATTTAATCTGGATAAATCTAATAAAATATCCTTTTCTCTTATGTTAGCATTTATACGTCTAAGAGCCCATTCTATTTCTCCCATATATTTTATGATGCTTTGCGGTTTTTTTCACTCGATTTTATCGTTAAAAAGTAAGAACTAATCATTAAAAACAGCTATTGGAAAGATATAAGTGTTGCAGTTAAAATATAAATGAGTGAAAATAAATTTTATTTCAAATGCAATGGTAAGGTGTAATTAAGAAATTTAAGCCCCATGATTGTGATCACTTTTTAAATGCTTATTTGATGTATAAATTTTCCTTTTGTTACCGGCAAAAACAATTAATTTGGTTCTAGTTAGATGGATATCAGTAATACTAGAAATACTTTTAAGATTCCATGAAGCGATAGGTAAGGGCACAAATACAACCCTAGTTGTCATTAATTTTCTTATATCTGGCACTAATTAGTATAGCTGACTAATATCATTTTAAAAGCACTTCTTTTATTCTAATTTCAAATAAGTAACATAAAATAAGGATATCATGAAAAATTCTTCTCTTCTCAACGATGCACATCAAGAATTTGGCAAAAAAGTGTTGAGTGCTATTCCCAGAGTATTTCCTTACGTACGGCATAGACTCTATATTGCTGAAACTTCTGGTATTATTCCTAAAAACATGTATCAACCCAACGGTATTATAGACGAAGCTATTATAGAGATTTATGAAAAATTTGAGGGTAAAATCACCAATGCTCAAGAACTTAAATTGAAGCTTTTTAGAACAGTAGACAATATGCTAAATAAACTTTTTAGAGATGAAGAGTTTCATAAAGACACCGTGAGTACCAGTAAAATACTTCGCAGAGAGCTAGAGATGCTTGAAGAAAAATTTGAAATTGACGCTGATAAAGATTTACTAATGCACGAGGAGTTAGACGATATATCTTACCATCAAAAAGACCAGCATCAACCTGAATTTCTATATGATGATGCCGAAAAGAATATTATTCAGGCATTAGAGATTCAAGATTCTAGGGGATCTCTTAGTACGGCCAAAAGAAAAATACTTCACAAAATATATGATTGGTTGCCTTTTGAAACCTCCAATATTTTTGATTTTTATGTTTTTGGGCGATTAACATACGATGAAATTGCCTCCATAAAAGGACTTACTTCTACTGAGATTGATGATACTTTGCAGGCCATACGTAAAAGTTTTAGAAGCAATTTATAGGATATGATAACTAATAACTGTTCGCTAATTTAGCTTCTTTCTAATGTTTTTTTTATAGACATATAGGTAAAGCGCAATATCAATAAGACAAAACCACCCCATAAATGAAACAAAAGTAAATTTTTGAATAACGGGTAATGCCTTGATGTAAAGCCCAGATTCATAGATAATATAATTAAGTAGAAAGATTAAAATGCAAAAGCAACCTCCAACGGCTAATTTGTAGTACTTAAAGTCAATTAAAGCTTTTACAAGTACTGTTATTGCTACCAAGCCCAATATTCCAGCAATTCTTATGATAAGATCGTGCCTTTCAGAACTCAAAAAAAGTATTGTGGTCATAGACAGTATTCCTGTTATTTGAATAATTCTGCTGTGAAAGCTTTTCAAAGAAAAAAGCAATGGAACGTAGAACCATATAATCATCAAACTAAAGCATAAAGTTGCCAAAGCAGCCTGTGCATAGTATCTTGAAGAATTTGCTAAGCCGTTATACGTTTTCTTATCTAAAAGGTCACAAAGATAATTATGCCAAAAGTTAAAGTGATTCGCTGTTGGCATTTTATAAGAGCCTCCTGAATAGTCTATAGCCGCGGCGCTATATAAGATTATAAAAAACACCATTCCCACCATAGGAAGTATTAAAACTAACCGATGTGGATATGTTTGATGAATTTTATTAGTGCCTACATTTAACATTACTTGAAAATAAGGTACTATAAAAGAGGTTACAATGATGTTTGTCAGCTTTCAAAATACGATCGATTACCCATTCATTCAAAAGCAGGTGTTAACATTCTAATTTTAAAATATGCACACCTTAAAAAAACAATTAAATTTGCAATATGGGATTAACAAATAATGATATTTTTAAAAAGTTAAGGGTTGCACATCAATTAAGAGATGATGACATCGTAGAAATTTGCAAACTGGTAGATTTCAAAGTTTCAAAAAGTGAATTAAATGCTTTATTCAGAAATGAAAATCATCCAAAATATATGGAATGTGGTGATCAAATTCTTAGAAATTTTTTAAATGGACTAATAATTCATTTAAGAGGGCCAATGCCACCCAAGAAAAAATAAGCTTTCATTCTATCGTGAAGTTAGCTCTAGAATTCATTTTTCAAAATGTTTAACGCCTGTTTTAAAACATGATAAGGTACTTTTTCTTCTAAATATTCATGGTAGGGCTTAAGAGTATCAGTCTGTTCAAGAGTTGAAAAAGCTTTTTTAACCAGAGCTAATTCTTCTTCTGTAACAAGCGTATCTAATTTTATCTCTTTTCCTTCTTCATAGAGTTTGGAAAGATGTCCATAAATGGTTAATGGTTTTAATGCTCTTTTTATGGCTATTTCTTCAATAGATAAACCTTGTTTGTATAACTGATAGGTAATCAATAAAGTGTCTTCTTTGGTCTTTACGGGTTTTAAAGAAGCTTTAATTTCATCCATAAATTGTTTTCCATATACTTCTAGTTTGCGTTGTCCAACACCACTTATTTTAAGAAAAGAAACTTCATCTAATGGTTTTTTGCGTTCCATTTCTCTCAGTGTAGCATCGCTAAAAACCAAATAAGCAGGAATATTCTCTTGAAGTGCTATTTGATGTCTCAGGAATTTTAACTTTTCAAATAATATGGATGCTTTCTGTTTTCTATCCGCTGTTTCCAAACCAACCAATTTTGCTTTAATATCAATAGGTTTCGCCAGAGCTATTTTCTGATTTTCAAAAAGTATTTTCCGTGATGCTTCCGTAAGTTTTAGATGATTGTTTTCATGAAAAGCAATTTCACAAAATCCCTGATCAATTAATTGAATAATATAATGTTGCCAGTCTTTCCAAGAAATATCTTTACCAATCCCGTACGATTTTATATTTTGATATCCTTTGTCATAAATTGTAGCGTTTTGAGCACCTCTTAGCACATCAATAACTACACCAAGAGCTTCCATCTCCTTTAAACGAGCAATAATAGAAAGTGCTTTTTGTGCAATGATAGTGCCTTCAAAAAATACGGGCGGATTTTTACAGACATCACAATTATTACAATTTGTTTCCCTAAATTCTCCAAAATAACTTAAAAGAATTTTTCTACGGCAGCTAGTGGCTTCTGCAAATTGTTTCATGCGTTCCAATTTGGCCAATTGCACCTCTTCATTGGCAGTTCCTTCTGCAAATTTTCTGAGCTGTATTACATCTGCATAGCTATGAAACAATAAGGCATGCGCTTTTTCACTATCTCTTCCTGAGCGACCTATTTCTTGATAGTAGCCTTCAAGATTTTTAGGCATATTATAATGTATTACCCAACGTATGTTAGATTTATCAATCCCCATACCAAAGGCAATAGTAGCGCAAATAATTTGAATTTTGTCATAAATAAAATCTTCTTGAATTTTGGTTCTTTTCTGAAAACTCTGCCCAGCATGATATGCTTCTGCAGGAATACCTTTGTCTTTTAGTTTTTCAGAAAGTTGTTCAGTAGTTTTACGGCTAAGACAGTAAATGATACCTGATTGACCTTTTCGTTCTTTTAGAAAGTGGATAATTTGTTCTATCCTTTTATGAGAAGCTCTCACTTCAAGTTCAATATTGGCTCTGTCAAATGAAGTAATAAACTGTTTAGCAGAAAATATTCCTAACTGCTCAATGATATCATTACGCGTAGCTTTATCGGCAGTAGCAGTTAGCGCAATAATAGGAATTTGTGGTAATGTTTTTTTTAAGAAAGACAATTGCTGATATGAAGGTCTAAAATCATGCCCCCAAGAAGAAATACAGTGGGCTTCATCTACTGCAATACAACTAACATGGGCAGCGGTTAAAACTTCTTTAAATGCTGCAAGACTCTCTGGAGCGGTATAAACTAATTTTAATTCTTTTGATATAATACGCTCTATAATCTTGTTTTGTTCTACTGATGACTGACTACTATTTAAATAGGCAGCCTCAATACCATTGGCATTAAGACCATCTACTTGATCTTTCATCAAAGCAATCAATGGAGAAATCACAAGTGTTACGTTAGGTAATAATAAAGCAGGAAGTTGAAAGCAGAGTGATTTCCCTCCTCCGGTAGGCATGACTACCAAAGAATCTTGTTGATTGAGAACCGCAGTTATAATTGCTTCCTGTTGTTCCCGAAAATGATCATAGCCAAAAAACTTTTTTAAAGTGATTCTTAAACGTTCTGATAAGTTTGTTGTGGGCATTTTTACTATTTGAGAAAGCAATTTAGTGTAAAATCTTAAAATAAAAATAGTTTCAGAGACCTTAAATTTAAAAATTTGAACGACTGTAAATACCTATGTAATATGATAAAGCTGCTCTTTGGAATTGTGTATTTTTGCTTTTTACTTAACAGTTTGTATTATGAATAGTAAAAAACAGTCGGTTTGTATAATAGGAGCAGGAATAAGTGGCCTTATAGCTGCTCTGGTTTTGGAGAAAAACGGATTTTCCCCTAAAATATTTGAAGTAACAGATAGGCCGGGGGGGCGCGTAAAAACTACATATAAAGATGGCTTTCCATTAGATCATGGATTTCAAGTGCTTTTGGAAGCGTATCCAAAAGCGAAACAATATTTAGATTATGAAGCATTAGAACTCAAAAAGTTTGTTCCAGGCGCAGCTATTTTTTTAAATGGTAATAAAAAAATAATAGGTGACCCCATTAGAGATATATCTTTAGCATGGCCTACATTACTCTCCGGAATTGGAAACTTAAGTGATAAGTGGAAAGTGCTTAATCTTAACTTTACACTTAAAAATAAATCATTGGAAGCTATTTTTCAAGATAGCGAACAAACCACTTTATCTTATCTTCAAAAAAAAGGTTTTAGCGAGCGTATGATTCACGATTTTTTTAAACCTTTTTTTACAGGAATATTTCTGGAAACAACTTTGGAAACATCTAGCAGAATGTTTGAGTTTGTTTACAAAATGTTTGGGGAAGGATTGGCTGTGATTCCACAAAATGGTATTGGAGCCATACCAAATCAATTAGTAAACAAATTAGAAAAAACAGAAATTCATTACAACTCAAAAGTCGAGCGAATTGAAGAAGATCAAATTTTTCTAGAAAATTCCAAAAGAATAGGATACGATGCGGTTATCATAGCTAGCGGAGACTCTGGACTTATTACTGAGGACAGCGAGCATAAAATACATTGGAAAAGTTGTGATAATCTATATTTTAAAACGGGTAAGCCCATTCTTAAAAAATCCATCATTGGCCTTATAGCAGATGCTGATGCACTCATTAATAATATTCATTATCCATCTGTAGTACAAAATATCAAAAAGAAAGAAGAAGGCATAATTTCTGTAACCGTTGTAAAAGAGCATCAACTTTCATCAGAAGATTTGCAGAAACAAGTAATTGAAGAGTTAAAAAAATATTGTGGGATAGAGGTGACTTCTTGTATTTCTCATTTTCCTATACAAAAGGCGTTACCAGATTTAAAAAACCTGACTTATGATATTAAACCAGAAGCAACTAGTATTAGCAAAGGTGTATTTAGAGCTGGAGACCAATTATTAAATGGTTCTTTAAATGCCGCAATGATTTCTGGTGAGCGTGCTGCTGAAGCGGTGATAAAATACTTAAAGTAATATAATATACCTTTTGGTCTTTTTGAAATATTATCCTATCTGGAGGTTCTTCAGTTCTTATGTGTATGTAATTTAGGATATACTATTTTTTGCTTTATGTAAATAGAAAAAATCTTTATACCTACAATGATAGAAATTAGCAACAATGCTATTAGTTGTTTTGCTAGATTAATTTTGGGACTTTTTTTGAATCTTAGTTAAGCTTCTGATGAAGTTAGTATAAATCAAGCTAGAAGTTTAGAATTATTGTTAGAATACTAGAAACTAAAATCAAATAATTTAAATTTGTTAATCCAAAAATAAATATCTTAAGTATCGCCTTGAAAATGAATAAACTATTACTTTTCATAATTTTCTTTTCAATTTTAATAACGCCTACAAAAACCAATTCGCAAGCAGATCAAAAAATAGACCTAGAAACTTCTAAGGAAAAAGCAACATACTATTTAAAACGATTACAAGAATCCTACGATGATGGTGCATATGTATTGCACAAAAAGTACAGTGATTCTTTGTTAGAGGTTTCTAAAGAATACGGACTAACCAAAATGCATATTCTAGCTTTAAATAATCAAGCTGTATACCATAATAGCCGAAGTGAAAGATTAGAAGCAATAGAATTATACCACGAGGCACTAAAGAAATGTGAATTAATTCCAGAAGATTTTAAATCTAAGATTATCGTATTAGTCAATATGGGTAATACATATAATAGTATTGGCTCCTATGAAAAATCTATTGAATACATGGAGAGAGTACTTTTTTTACTTGATCTTCATGAAAACTCAGATAACATTAGGGCCGCGGCATTAACAGGGTTAGCTAATAATTACGCAGAATTAGAAGATTTTGAAAAAACAATTGCTTATTCACAACAGGTTAAGGCAATTGGAGAGAATATAAAGAGTGAAAGTATTATTGCATCTTCCAGTATTAACCTGTGTAATGCCTACATAAGCCTTAAAAAATATAAGAAAGCCTTAGAGGTAGGCGAAGCTGCTTTAAATTTATCTATCGCTAAAAAGCCAACGAAAAGAAGGGCTTGGCTATTACTTAACATAGGAATTGCAAATTTCCATTTAAATAAGTTGGATAAATCTTTAGAATATTTACAGATGTGTTTAAACTTAGCAGAAGAAAAGAATCTTTTAGAAATTAAAATGTATGCGCACGAATTCCTTGCAAAGGTATACGAACAAAATCAAGATTTTAAAGCATCTCTAAGAGAACAAAAAGCATATGCCTCAGCTAGAGATATCTTTTATAAGGATAAGAAAGCTGCCTCTAATACTGATTTAGCCAAACAAATAGATTTAAAAAGTAAGAAGATAACAGAAAGTAATGAAGAATTAGAAGAAGCAACTAATTTGAAAAATAGAATCGCACTTTTTGGTGGCGGTATTATATTGTTTTTTGGCTCCTTACTTTATATCTACATCCGTCGGAAAAAGAAGTTGGCACTTGAAAAATCCAAGCTACAAACCCAATACCTAGCATTGCAACATGACTTTAAAGAATATATAGATGAATCTTCAAAATCTATCCCAGCAAAGAAGAATGAATCTAGTAAAAGTGAACTTAAACCTTATAAAAATTCATCATTAACAGCTAAAAAACGTTTAGAACTAGAGAAAGACATCTTAGATTTCATGAAAAATGAAAAACCGTTTCTTGATCCTGAAATGACACAATCAGATCTAGCTGCTAAACTAAATATAAGTAGTCATCATTTTTCTGAAGTTCTACACTATAACATGGAACAGAATTTTTATAATTTTATAAATTCGTATAGAATTATGGAGGCCCAAAAATTAATAAAAAACAAAGACTACGAAGACGCTAAAATAATTTCAATTGCTTTTGACGCTGGCTTTAAAAGTAAAACATCATTCAATAGACTTTTTAAGAACTACACCGGCATGACTCCTTCCGAATTCAGGAAAAAAATAGACTCCAATATTTAAAATATCTTATAAAAAGGTTCCACTCGGTTGAATGGTACAAAATAATGTTTGTAAAAGCTTATTATTGCCCATATCTATACAAGCCTGATTAATTTAACCCCAAACAATTTAATTATGTTCAGATATTTACTGCTATTTGGAGTACTTTTTTTATTCTCTAAAAGTTATTCTCAAAGCTTTTCTTCCATTTGGAATACTAACAATACCAGTACTGGTTCTTCAGCGGCTAATCAAATTACAATTCCAACAAATCCTGCATTCACGTATGATTATTCTATTGATTGGGGCGATGGAAACACGGATACAGGAATAAATACGGATATTACGCATACATATGCAGTTGCTGGAAGTTATACCATTCAAATAAGTGGAAGTTTTCCAGCCATTTACTTTAACAATACCGGAGATAGAAATAAAATCATAGAAATTCTTAATTGGGGTACCATACAATGGCAGAGTATGGAAAATGCGTTTCATGGATGTGAAAATTTAAATTTTGATGCTATTGATGCTCCAGACCTCTCTCAAGTTACCAGTCTTCGTAATATGTTTAGGTTATGCGCCACATTCAATGGGATAGTAAATAATTGGGATGTAAATAACATAACAGATTTATCTGGAATGTTTGCCAGGGCAATAATATTCAATAGACCATTAGACAACTGGAATACAATTTCTGTAACTGATATGACAGAAACTTTTAGCGAGGCGCGTGATTTTAATGAACCACTTGATAATTGGAACACGGCTTCTGTTACTAACATGAGTTCTATGTTTTCTAATGCTTCCGATTTTAATCAAAATATCAATAATTGGGATGTAAGCTTAGTTACCAATATGAGTGGTATGTTTCGTAATACCAACAATTTCAATTTACCTTTAAATAACTGGAACGTTTCTTCGGTAGTTGATATGTCAGACATGTTTCAAGGCTCTCAATACAACTTACCTTTGAATAATTGGGATGTTAGTAGTGTTACCGATATGAGCGGTATGTTTTCTCAATTTAGTAGGTTTAATCAAAATATAAATAACTGGAATGTTTCTTCTGTTATTAATATGTCTGATATGTTTCTTAGAGCCTCTCTATTTAATCAACCTTTGGCTAATTGGGATGTTAGTAATGTTACTAATATGAGTGGCATGTTTGATGGTTTTTTTATCCCTATGATTTTTAATCAACCATTGAATACTTGGGACGTTAGCAATGTTACTAGTATGAGTAAGATGTTTAGAGACTGTCAAAGTTTCAATCAACCACTAGATAACTGGAATGTAAGTAATGTTACTGATATGAATCTGATGTTTGATAGTGCATTGGTCTTTAATCAAAACCTTAGTGGTTGGGATGTGAGTAATGTTACTAATATGAGCGGCATGTTTCAAGAAACTAATGCATTTAATCAACCATTAAATACTTGGGATGTTTCAGCTTCAACAAATCTATCCTTGATGTTTTTTAGAGCCTCTCAGTTTAATCTTCCGTTAGATAATTGGGATGTAAGTGCCGCAACTAACTTTCAAAGTATGTTTAGGGAAGCAGTATTTAATCAAGATATAAGTAATTGGAATACCACTTCAGCTACCAATATGATTACTATGTTTTTAAGTGCAACTTCATTTAATCAAAATTTGGCTGCATGGAATATTTCTGGGGTAACTAATATGTCTAACATGTTGTCTAATAGCGGATTATCTCAAGAAAATTATGATAATATTTTGATTGGCTGGGCGGCTCAAGCTGTAACGGATAATGTAAATCTTGGTGCTACAAACATCAACTATTGTGATGGGAGGGACGCAAGGCAAGATTTAATTGATAACCATAACTGGAATATTACGGGTGATATTGTTAATTGTTCTTTTGTATTTTGCACGCAGGTAACCTCACCATTTGATGGTGATACGAATGTACCAGCAAATTCTGATATACGTTGGGCACCTGCACCAAATGCAACAGGGTATCGAGTAAGCATAAGACGAGAAAACGGAGGCACTACACAGATTATTTACGACAATCAGGATTTTGGTAATGTAATAGGTTTAGACTTTACCAATGAGTTTACACCAGGAGATACGGTTTACGTAACAGTAGTTCCATACAATGATGAAGGACCTGCAACCGGTTGCCCGGAAATTAGCTTTACTGTGGTAGAGAGCTGGGTTAATAGTCCTAATGCTTTTAAACTTACGTATGATACAAGGCTTCAAGAAGCAAATCAGACGACACCTATTAATCAGTTAAGAATTCAAACAATATCTGGGTTGTCTTATAATTATTCTATTGATTGGGGAGACGGTCAATATGATAATAATGTGAACGGTGAAATTACTCATACTTACTTAGTTCCAGAAATCTATACCATTAGTATTATTGGTGCTTTTCCTGCGCCCAGACATGCAGAATTCAATAGTGATTCTTTTAAACTATTGTCCATAGATCAGTGGGGTACGCAGACTTGGGAAAGCATGCAAAGCGCATTTGCCGGTTGTGAAAACATGGAATATAATGCCACTGATATACCTAACCTCTCAGCGGTAACGGATATGAGTAGCATGTTTATTGTTTGTAGAAATTTTAACGGAAATATCAACTCTTGGGATGTTAGTAATGTTACAAATATGACTGCGTTATTTGGAGTAGCCAGCATTTTTAATCAACCCTTAGATAATTGGGATGTAAGTAATGTAGAAAGCATGTCTTTGATGTTTTTTAGGACAGATGCGTTTAATCAAAATATTAATAATTGGGATACTAGTAATGTTACCAATATGGCAAGAATGTTTGAAGATGCAGATGCTTTCAATCAACCTATTAACAACTGGAATGTTTCTGCAGTAGAGAACATGCGCCAAATGTTTAATAGGGCTCAAATTTTTAATCAATCATTAGACAATTGGAATGTAAGCAATGTACTTGATATGGAGGAGATGTTTAGAAGCACTAACAGTTTTAATCAAAATATTGATAGTTGGAATGTGAGTAATGTTACCACTATGAAAGGTATGTTTCAATCCGCTTTAATATTTAATCAACCGCTCAATTCTTGGGATGTTTCTTCTGTGGAAAATATGTCTTCTATGTTTTCTGGTGCACCTCTATTCAATCAACCACTAAATAATTGGAATGTATCTGAAGTAACTAACATGGCTGCCATGTTCAGTAGTGCTTTAGCCTTTAATCAAGATATTAATTCATGGAATGTTACTAATGTGACAAACATGCGTTTAATGTTCAATTCTGCTATTTTATATAATCAACCTATGAGCGGTTGGGATGTGAATTCTGTAGTAGATATGTCTTCTATGTTTAGAAGTACAGATAGTTTCAACCAGCCTCTAAATACTTGGAATGTAAGTGCCGTGGCTAATATGAGTTCAATGTTTGAAGATGCAATTCTTTTTAATCAACCCATAGATGTCTGGGATGTTAGTTCGGTAACATTAATGGAATCTATGTTTGAAGCGGCTCAAGACTTTAATCAACCTTTAAATAATTGGGATGTTTCAGTAGTTACCAATATGGAAGCAATGTTTAAAGAGGCAATAGCATTTAATCAGTCTTTAAATAATTGGAGCACTGGAGAAGTACTAACCATGCAAGAAATGTTTAGAGGAGCAACCATATTTAATCAAAATATTGAGAATTGGAATGTGTCTTTTGTAACCACCATGGAAGAAATGTTTAGAGATGCATCATCATATAACCAAGATCTGATTTCTTGGAATGTAGCATCCGTAACAGCCATGAACGGAATGTTCCAAAACGCTATCTCTTTCAATCGTTCTTTAGATAGTTGGAATGTAAGAGGAGTAACTACCATGCAAAGTATGTTTCAAGGAGCGATCTCTTTTAATCAACCTTTAAATAGCTGGAGGGTTACTGGTGTTCAAAACATGAATTTTATGTTCCAAAATGCATCTGCCTATAATCAAAATATGGATCAATGGGATTTAGGTTCAGTTTCTATGCGTTCTATGTTTCTAAATGCATCTTCATTAAATCAATATTTAGGAGATTGGAATATTCGCAACGTGTCTGATATGGAAAATATGCTAGACAATACTGCAATTATTAGGGAAAATTATGATAATACCTTAATTGCTTGGTCTGAACAATCACTTACTAATGAGATCACTTTAGGAGCTTTAGGTTTGCCCTATTGTGATGCCTTGGAGGAAAGACAATCTATAATTGATACTTATGAATGGACAATTTCTGGTGATGTTTTAGATTGTCCTGTTCCGGAATGCACTCAATTAATATCTCCTCTAAACGGGGCTACTGATGTACCCGTAAATACAAACCTTATTTGGGAGGAAGCACAGTTTGCAAGAGGATATCGACTTACGATCACAATTCAGCCCGGTGGAACCATTATTAATGAAGTAATAAATAACGCTTCTTCATACGAGTTTGCTACTGATTTTACTGGAGGTGAGACTGTTTTTGTAACTATTATTCCGTTTAATGATGAAGGAGATGCTACTGGCCCCTGTATAGAAGAAAGTTTCACTATATCTAATGATCCAGCTAATGTACCCGATTGTACAGAACTTTCTACACCGGTTGCAAATGAGGTTGATGTACGTGTAGCTACTGATTTAGTTTGGAATCCTATAGCAAATGCAGATGGTTATAGAATCACCGTGGGAACAACTACTGGTGGAAATGATATTATAGATAATCTTGATGTTGGAAATATAACAACTTATGATCTGCCAACAGAGTTACCAGAGAGCACTGAAATTTTTGTCACAATAATTCCTTATAATGAAGAAGGAAGTGCTTTGGGATGTACTGAGGAAAGTTTTACAACAGAATTGATTCCGGTACCGCCCCTTTGTACCAATATTAATAATCCGATAAATGGTGCTACCAATGTTCTTATTGATACTGATTTGAGTTGGGATGCAGTTGATGGTGCTACTGGTTATTTAGTAATTGTTGGCATTACTCAAGGTGGTATTGAAGTTGCTAATAACATTGATGTTGGTAATGTTACCACCTACAATTTTCCCGTTGATCTTCAGGAAAACAGAACACACTATGTTACTATTATACCCTATAATGATATTGGAGATGCTACAAGTTGTCTAGAAGAAAGTTTTAGAACAGGAGCATCCACGCTAAATGACCCACCGCCATGCACTAACTTAACAACTCCAATTAATGGTGCAAGCAATATTGCAATTGATACAGATGTAAGCTGGACCGCAGCCCCTAATGCAGATGGTTATAGGTTAACCATTGGCACCACCTCTGGAGGAAATGATATTTTAGATAATTTGGATGTAGGCAATGTAATAACCTACAATTTAGCAGCTAATTTACCTGAAAACACAGAAATCTTTGTCACCATTATCCCATATAATACTTTTGGAAATGCGACCACTTGTACAGAAGAAAGTTTTACCACAGAAACCATTTTAACTGTACCTAGCTGTACCGAATTAACCACCCCATTAGATGGAGCTATTGATGTTTCAATTAGCACAGACTTGACATGGAACGCCATTAGTAATGCAGATGGTTATAGGTTAACCGTTGGCACCACCTCTGGAGGAAATGATATTGTGGATAATTTGGATGTGGGTATTGTTACCAGCTATGATATCCCTATAGATTTACCAGAAGACACAGAAATCTTTGTCACCATTATCCCATACAATGGAGTAGGAGCTGCCACAGGATGCGTAGAAGAAAGTTTTACCACAGAAACTATTTTAACTGTACCTAGCTGTACCGTATTAACCACCCCATTAGACGGAGCTATTGATGTGTCAATTAGCACAGACTTGACATGGAACGCCATTAGTAACGCAGATGGTTATAGGTTAACCGTTGGCACCACCTCTGGAGGAAATGATATTGTGGATAATTTGGATGTGGGTATTGTTACCAGCTATGATATCCCTATAGATTTACCAGAAGACACAGAAATCTTTGTCACCATTATCCCATACAATGGAGTAGGAGCTGCCACAGGATGCGTAGAAGAAAGTTTTACCACAGAAACTATTTTAACTGTACCTAGCTGTACCGTATTAACCACCCCATTAGACGGAGCTATTGATGTGTCAATTAGCACAGACTTGACATGGAACGCCATTAGTAATGTAGATGGTTATCGCTTAACCGTTGGCACCACCTCTGGAGGAAATGATATTGTGGATAATCTGGATGTGGGTAATATTACCAGCTATAATATCCCTATAGATTTACCAGAAGACACAGAAATCTTTGTCACCATCATTCCATACAATGGAGTAGGAGCTGCCACAGGATGCGTAGAAGAAAGTTTTACTATTGAATTTACATTAGCAGATGAAACCAAATATGGATTTTCTCCTGATAATAATGGTATCAATGATTTTTGGGAAATAAAAGGTATTGAGAACTTTCCAAACAATGTGGTGACCATATATAATCGTTGGGGAGATATGGTTTTTAAAGTGAAAGGCTATGACAACGGTTCTAGAGTATTTAGAGGTGATGCAAACCAAAAAACGAACATGGGCGCAGGCCGATTACCATCTGGAACTTACTTTTTTGATATTCAGATTGAAGGTAATCACAACTTGAGAAAAACAAAAGGGTACGTTGTTATAAAGCGTTAAAATTATGAAAATGAGAACACAGTATAACCGTATGAAATTAGGTTTTTTATTAATACTATTTTTAACATACAGTATTTTATTCTGCCAGCAAACAGCTTCTTTTCCTGAGTATAATTACAATCCATTTATTATCAATTCAGGCTTTACAGGAATGCTTTCAACCACAGAAGCAACGATAGCTAATACAGGATTTAGCTCCATTGATGGCGCTCCGAGAAATTTTAGTTTAAGTTTTAATTCCCCTGTAAATAAGGGGAAAATGGGGCTAGGAGCTGCAATTATTAGAGACGAAATTGGTGTAACAACAACTACTGATGCATTTATAGCTTATTCCTATAAAATATTTTTTGATTTCAAAAGTAATCGTCCATACTGGCAAAATTACCAACCCGGTACTTTATCATTTGGTATTAGAGCAGGATTACAACAATATCAGAATAATTTATTGGATCTTAATATTATGGATGACATACAGTTTAGTGAAAATATTAATTCTACGATACCTACTATTGGAGCTGGGATTCTATTTAATCATTCACTATTTTACGTAGGCATTTCTTCGCCCAATCTTATAGGAACAAGTTTGGTTTCAAACGATGATGCCTTATCACTTCAGTTCCCTTTTTATGGCTATGTAGGTTTCCGGTTTTATAATAATCGTTTTCAAAATTTGATGTTGAAACCTAGTGTATTTGTGAAGCACGAAAAAGGCGCACCGCTCTTAGCTGATTTTAATATGTCGGTAAGTTTTAAAAATCAATTTGAATTTGGTGCAGGCTACAGATCAAATTCCTCTTTTAATATTTTAGCAGGCTTGTATGTATTCAAATTATGCAGACTTATCTATCAATACAATATAGTAACGGCTAATTCTCCTATAGGCAATACACATGGCCTAGTACTAAGCCTTAGGTTTGGAGAAGGTTATAATTAAGGGTATAAATTGAAACGTTTATTAGACTTGAGAACTAGAGAAATCCTATTTGAACCAGGAAAAGAGAGAAGCTTTTGTAGCTTTCCAATTTTGTTTCAAGGGAATCTGATTTTAATTAAGACTCTTAGTTCGATCATCAGAATAAATAGATTTGGTTGTTTCTCAAAGAGGAAATTATATGCAATTAATCCAGTTATGATAATTGTTAAGGAAATTACCAAAACTTCTATGTCCTGAATATTTTGCCTGACTAATATTCTTAAGTTTATCATTTACTGTTTTAATAACAGAACATTTTCTCCAAAGAGTCATATCGAAAATTGTCATTAAACAGTTTTAGGATATCTTATAGAAGATAAGAATAAACAACAAGACCTTTAATTATAGGTTACTATTTAACCCTTTTTTGTCAATTGAATGCAGCATGTTGTAGTCGTTTTCAAGTATAAAAACATTATGCTTATATTGAAAACTAATTTAATTATGAAAAGGAATTATTTCAAAGCTCTTAAGTCTTCTCCAATTTGTTATGATATTTTAAATTGGAATAATAGCTATTTTTCTCTCTTTTATTGTTTTGAACTTACTAAAGTTTATCACAGCTAAATAAAAGATTTAAATTTAAAAAGTAAATATGAAAGCAAGAGAAGTAAATAAGGAAGAATTTAGTGAAATGATAGAAAGCATTGACAAACATAAAAATGTAACCGATGCCCACCGTAAGGTCTTATTAGATATTAAAGATAGGATACAGTTTGAAGCAGAAAATGAACATTTTTTAATTGTTGAAAAAGATGATCTGGTTGTAGGGTTAGGAATTTGTACATTAGGTCTTATGGAGCCTGAAAATTATTATATTGACGATGTTGTTAGTGTAGAAAAGGGTGCTGGAAAAGCCATGACAGAATGGGTATTAGAGCTTAGCAGAAAACAAAACCCAAGAAAACCAATTGATTTAGTACCGGGTAACCAAGAAGCTATTGAATATTGGAAAGGGCAAGGATTTATACAACCTAATCCTCCTAGTGCTCAAATGACAAGAAGACCATCTTCAGAATTTGCAGAATCCGAAGAATCCAACGAATCCAAAGAATCCGCAAATAAACCAAATAAGAATCGAAAAAAGAAAGGTAGAAGACGGTGATTAATTAAAAATAATCAAATTTCAACTAAATAATTCTATAACTATGCAACAAAATTACTCACATCAATACAATGCTTACTAGTAACAGTAGTTCTTTCATCAGACAAGCCGAACAATTAATTAAGAGGTATGACTAAATACATATCAAAACTTATGCTTACTATTGTGTGCGATTTTAAACTGAAGAAATTCACATGAGTGCCTCTAAAAATACCTTCCTTATTGTGCTAGCATTTTTCTCCATTTATGTTATTTGGGGATCTACGTATTTATTGAATAAAATAGCAGTAAAGGAACTTCCACCTTTTATGTTGGCTTCTATTCGTTTTATTACTGCTGGACTTTTAATCTTTATCATTTGCAAGCTAATAGGCGTTAAGATAGCGATCACGAAGAAGCAATTAAAGAATACCATAATTGCAGGATTCCTTTTTTTAACTTTCGGTAATGGAGTAGTAGTTTGGGCACTTAAGTATGTAGACAGTGGCTTCGCAGCCCTTGAAATATCTGCACAACCTTTAGTAGTACTACTGCTTATGAGAATACTACAAGGAAAAAAAATTCAACTAATGTCTTTGGTTGGAGTGATACTGGGAATCATTGGAATTTATTTATTAGTAAGCCAAAAGCAAGTAATTAGTAGGGAAGGAAGTATTATTGGTATGTTGATGATCTTTGCCTGTATGATTAGCTGGGCATATGGCAGTCTGTTTGTGGGAAAAGCAGAGATGCCAACAAATTATTTTGTTAATACCGGCTATCAAATGCTAATGGGAGGAATTATGCTTTTCATTTCTAGTGTTTTATTAGGAGAACAGTGGACCTATCCTGAACAATGGAGTGACCCTGTAAGATGGTCTATGTTATTATTAATAATTTTTGGGAGTATTGTTGCTTTCACCTCGTTTAACTATCTATTAAAATATGTTTCCCCAGAAAAAGTTGCTACAAATACCTATGTAAACCCCATCATAGCATTGTTATTAGGCTGGTATTTTCTTAATGAAGAAATAACTAAACAATCTATTATTGCTGCGGTAATATTACTCACGGGAGTGTATTTCATTAACACCCGTAAAAAGCTTTCTAGAAGTAAGATAATCAGTAAATAAATAAGACAAAAATCAAAATTAAAAGCATCTGTAATTTCGCAGATGCTTTTAACTATAACACTTCATGAACTTATTTTTTATAATAATCTTCTGGATTGAGTCTTTTTCCATTCCGTCGTACTTCATAATGTAAATGTGGTCCTGTAGATTGCCCGGTTGAACCTACGTAACCAATAATAGCTCCTTTTTCTACGCTGGCTCCTTTAGCTACTTCAAAACCCTGCATGTGAGCGTACCAGGTCTCATAACCATCAGAGTGGTTAATTATTATAAGGTTTCCCCAATCTTTTTTAAAGGAGGAAAAGGTGATTTTTCCATCTGCTGTTGCTACAATTGGAGTACCCATTGGAGCTTTAATATCAATACCTCCATGTACAACCTTCTTTTTGGTAATTGGATGTTTAAATTCTTTCCCAAAGGAATTTGTAATGTGCTTCTTCAACCTATTTTTTAAAGGGAATAGGCTGGGAGGTGTAGCTTTTAATGTCCAGTCAATTTGAGAAGAGGATGTAACTTCATAGCTGCTTAATGGCTTAGTAAATGCCATTAAAAGCAATGCAACTAAAGGAACGATTAAAAAATAACGGATTACTGATTTTTTTGATGATTTGGTTTTCATGATCATGTCTATTCGTTTTTTGATGATTAAATGATTAAATTGATGAAATAAATTATTAGGACGTTCAAGCCCTATATTTTCTAATAGCAATTTCAGGTAATAAGATTTTTCATTCTTGAGGCTTAAAACTAAGGAGTCTGCCTGAAACTCATGAACAGACTTTAGTGATGTCTTGTAGAAATATACTAATGGATTCCACCAGAAAAAAGCAAAATACACCTCAGCTAGAATAAGGTCTAAACTATGCATAAGTCTTATATGAATCCTTTCATGTTGAATAACTAAAGTGTCTGGAAGTTTATCAGTATTGGCTGGTATAAAGATCCACTTTAAGTAGGAGAAAACGGTAGAAACGTCTGTTGAAATAAAGGTAGTTCCATTTGTCTGTAGTACCGTTCCTTTTTTTTGAAGTTTATAAAGGTGTAAATGAATTAATGCAATTCTCATTAAGAAATAGGCAGATATTATCAAATAGAGCATCCATCCAAGAAATTCAAAATCTATACTAATATTCTCAGCTTTAATATTCAAAGAAGTAGTCTCCAATTTTTGGGAAGGAATCCATTGGTAAAAAATAGGAAGACTATAGTTATTTGTGTAAAATTCAGGAATAAAGCTATCAAATAGGGGTAATAAAAGAGAAACTGGAATTAAAAGAAGAAGAAAAGTTCTATTTGCAGTATGAAATGTAAGTGTTTGCAAGACATACTTATACAAAAGATATAGAATTGAGAAAACGATAGCAGTTTCTAGCAAATAAATAACAGAATTACTCATTTTCTTCTTTTAAAGTTTCAATTTTTGCTTCTATAAATTGCTTCATCTTTTCTAACTCCATCAGATTCATTTCTTCATTTTCTGTAAAGAAGTGTGCAAAATTACTAATAGAGCCGTTAAAGAAATTTTGTATCATCCCTTTTAATCGGTCTTTGAAATAAGTGTCTTTGGAAACAAGCGGATAATACTCATGTGTTTTACCATATGTATTGTAATCAATAAACTTTTTCTTTACTAATACTCTAATAACAGTGGATATCGTAGTGTAAGCTGGTTTGGGATTGGGATATTGTTCTACAATATCTTTTAAAAAAGCACTTTTTAAGCGCCATAAATATTGCATAATTTGTGCTTCCGCTTTTGTTAAATCCTTCATGTATACGATCTGTTTTAAATAGCTAAAAACCTTTTGAGAAAACAAATATAGGATAATTATAGCAGTATAACTATAATTATAGTAATAAAACTATAAATATAGTAGTAATAAGGATATTTTTAGTTCTATTTACCTTTTGATACCACGAATGAATAGGCTTTGTTGATCTCTACTCATTTATTGATTATGATATAAATTTGATTCAAATAAAGAATTAATAATGTAAATTTAACACCATCCGTAAAAACGTTGTATTCAAATTATGACCTAATTAATCGAACAGAAACTTTAATAACTGGGTACTATTTATACTTGCGAAATACTAAATAGCCCCTTTAAATACTTCATTATGAATAGAATATTACTTAAATGTATCGTATTAGTAAGTTGTTTTTACCTTTATTTTGGGTCTCAGAGTATTTATGCACAATCCTCTGCACAACTGTATAATCAGGTACAAAATATTTATATTTCAGGTACTTCCACAAATAGTAGTAACTGTTCTCAAGCAAAAAGTTACATAGCAAAACTAGCCGGTTATAAAGGATATCGTCAGGCAGTTCCTGCTAATAAAGCATATTCTGTCAATTTTCCTAACAAAGTAAACAATCCAACTATAGGCGATCTTGCCAAAGATCGCATTGCCAGATTAGAGAGTAGATTTAAAAGTTGTCTTACTACAGCAGGCAGCCCAAGATCTGTAGAACTCTATAATAAGGTGCAAAATATGTATGGGCGCTATTACAATATTTCTTCAAGTGATTGCAACAGGGTGAATACTCTTATTAATGATTTAAGTGCTTACAAAAACTATACAGAACGTGTACCAGCAGACAAAGCCTATTCTGTAAGTTTTAAAAGAAGGGTTACGAATCCTACTATAGGGGATTTGGCAGAAGACCGTGTAGCAAGGGTTCAAAGCCGCTTTAAAAATTGTGTTAATTCGGGTAATTATTTTTCACAGCAACGATACAATACAGTTCAAAATATTTATTTGACTGCTCCCAGAAAACAAAGTTTAACTACAGCAGAATGTAATAGTATCACTGGTGTAATTTCTAAGTTAGAGCCTTATCTAAGTTCTAAAGACCTGATACCCAACAAATGGACTTATACGGTTATTTATCCGAACAAAAAAGTAAACCCAACTATAGCTGACCTTGCCAGAGACCGCATACAAAGGCTTAAAATGCTTAGCAGTAGCTGCGTAAGAAGTCCTCAAATGAGTAATTATGTGCTTTCAAATTTACCAGGTATTTATAACTATAACCATAAGGGGCGTAAATTTCAATTAACCATTTATCGAAACAATAATGATCTTAGTGCGGCGTATACCAAGCATGAATATTCGTACCCGCCTGTTTATGAAGGTGTTGAATTGATAACTTCTAATATGGTGCGTTTCAAATTTGTTTTAGGAGGTACCTACCGCGTAGAATTAGAGGTCGCACATAACAGCATGGGAGTTTCTGCTTATATTTATGAATCCTGGGAAGGTACTTCAAAAACTAATTTAGGTGTAATTTCTTCAAATGGAAGTACCAACATTACTTCTAGCGATCAATCGGTAGACGGCAGCGTGAAAGTAACCTTTACGAATTCTACTGGTGCTGCTGTTCAAATTTATTGGATTAACTTTCAGGGAGTAGAGGTAAAATACTATGATTTACCTTCAGGAAGGTCTTATACACAATCTACCTACAATACCCATAAATGGAGAATTAGACAGGGAGGTAGTGTGTTGCTAAATTATGCAGCAAATAACTATAAAAGTCAGGCAGTTAACATAAGATAAATACAAGAATGATACAGTTAAAAAATCCGCCAGAGTTAAATAACTTTGGCGGATTCAATATATTCAGTATGTAAAGTGCTTAACAAAGCGGAAATATTGATTGACAAATTGTATCAGCAGTAGGAGCACAAGTTCCTTCTGTATCGGGTTCAGGACAGGGAACTCTACTACCTGCTCCAATTATCTGATTCTTTAAGCTAAAATTTGCAATTCTTTTTTTGTTCAAAACGAGGTTTGTGATCTTTTTTCTTTTCATTTCATTTCATGTTTTTTAGTTTATCAAACTTAATAATTATTAAGAATAAACCTACATAAAATAAAGTTAAAAAGTTTAGTGGAATATGAAGCAGCACCATGCATTAGAAAAAGATGAATTTATATTTCATGGATTAAACATATATCGCAACAAATGGGTAAAAACCCCCTCTTAAAATGGGTAAAAACCTCCTATATATTTGATTTAATGGTTATTATATTTGATTAACACTGTTCTCTCACTTTAAAATATAATAACATTATGTATAAGATTATTCAACACCTCACCATGAAAGATACGATAACTGAAATTATTCCCTCTATCGGAATTTCTTTACTCATTTCAGAATCCTTTTACAAATTTGGAAGTTTTACATTGGAGTGTATAGCCTTTCTTTCTACCTTTTTTGTATTGGGTTATTTTATTTACAAACTGAAGTCTTATCTCATTAGAGATTAAAATAATAGGTCTAAAAAAATCATAATAATGAATACTATAAGACGTTTTTTAGCAAGTTTAGTCCAGATGCCTCAGGAAATCTTAGCAGCAATCATTAGAATTCTGCTTTTGATTCTTTTGTTGTTATTATATATTCTTTATTGGTTGTTTAAACGACGTAAACGCAGGAAAAAACCTCACGAAAAGAAACCAGAAGTTTGCCATAAAATACCGCCACATGTTACTAGAAAGCCAAATCCTTGTATATACAGTCAGTTTTATAGAATGAATCAAGGCCTTTCTGTGACATGGAATAATCCAGATATTGAAATATATGAAACCAATGGAACATTGGCAGATTCTTCAAATTTAAATGCAAATACTGATTATTTGCTAAGAGCTAAAATCTCCAATTCGGCCTTTGATCCTTCTTTAGCAACTGCCGTGAGGTGCTATTATAGGCCATGGAGTTTTAATAGTCCAGATAAGATTCCTATAGAATTAAATCCCAACGGGACTGAAAAGATGGTATTTTTAGATATTGCTCCCTGGTCTTCAGCTATTGCAGAATTTAAATGGCATACACCAAATGTGAATTCAGCACATTATTGCATTCAAGTAGAATGCTTTCACCAAGACGATATAAACCCTAATAATAATCTAGGTCAGGAAAATACAAATGTATTCTCAGCAGCTCCTGGAGAAACCGTTGAAACAACAGCCTTTTTAATGAATGTTGAAGATAGAGAGCGCACATTTCAATTAATGGCCGATGCTTATAAAATAGATGGTAAAGGGGTACGTCTTAGGCTTGAAACCAAAAAAATACCGCTTGGAAGAAAACCAATTTTTCAAAACCTTCGGAACTATTTATTAACGGTAGACGAAAAAAAACGAAGTATTAAAACACGAGATAATTATATGCCTAAATACACCCATTATCAATACAAAGGATGGGATGAATTTAAGGAAAACCACAGAAGAGGTAATGCTCCTCTTCCTGATGAATGGAAACTTGCTATCAATGGATTAAATACAGCTACCAATACGCAAACCATGTTTTTGCAAGGAAAAGAAGGTAAAGATGTAGAGCTTCAAGTGAAAGTACCCATAAATGCGGTACCTGGAGATCAAATGCCAATTAACGTAATCGCAATTGCACCTTCCGGCAAGATTGCGGGAGGAGTTACACTTTTAATCAATGTAAAATAAAAAAAGATGCCGAGAAATTTAAAACATTTTACAAGTTGTGCTAGTCCAGGAGACTCGTACCCATATGTTACCGTGGGTAATATTTTTGCGCAAGTAGGATTGAGCCTTTTAACAGGAGCAGGTTTTGGTATTATTCTAGGCGGAATAATGGCTGTTTTTGCTAGTGGATTTGCTTGGGGGTGTGGCGGTATAGCTGCATTTATAGGAGTCCTTACCTATTGGTTTATTCAATTCAAAGACTGGTATAATAATCACAGGCTAATGTGTATTGTGAAAGATAGATGCGCTCTGGGTACAGTCACCCATAATCCTACTGCTGCGACTGATGGAGATCGTAAAATAAACTTACATCTAGCTCCATTTACGCCTAAAGAAACGGAAGCTCTTATTGCAGAACTTTTAGATGAAATGAGAGGAGAACTTTCTAATGTACCCGATTTAATAGATCTTCAAAACCGTCAGATTCTGGTAGGGTATCTCAATGGAATGGACACCATTACTAAGAATAAATTCTATATAAGGCTAGTGGATGAAAAGATGATGTCTCAACCAAACAAAGGTTTTCAAAGACACCTCTACAGAAGGGATGAAGCCATAATGGGACAACCTGCTTTTGATAATTCAGATTCAGACCTTATTACAGATGAAGATCCAAATCCGCAATTTAGATATGACAATGGAGGTTCTGCAAATACTACCATTGTTCCCTACTTGCATACAGAAGTAGAAGGAAACAGATTAATGATACTCTTAAACAATATCTACGGCTCTGCTTTAGCGGGATTAATAGTAGCATTAGGTATTTGTATTGCTTGTGATGTTATTAGTCTTGGAGCACTTGATTTTCTATGTGGGTGGATAGGTGCTGCGGTTTCTGTAATAGTAGCATTACTAGCCTTTTTGATTTCTTGGCTGGTGAATGATTGGGAAGATGGCAACGCAGATGAAATAGGGGTAGACATTGAAGAGGGTAACTTTGATGATCCTGTAGGTACCACCACCACGCAGGGAGGTGATATTGTAATTACCTACGGAGACTGGATTATGGATGAAGAGCATGGTCAATATTTTGAGATTCATCCTGTGAAAGCATATTACCTGATTTGTCGCGATGCCCGTATGCCTGATATTTGGAAACTTACAGAAGAAGTGAATCATGCAGATTGTGATTTTGATGTAAGTTTGATTACTCAAGATGACCTTGAAAGAATGTGCAAACTAGTTCAAGCTGCAGAAAACACAGACCCTAAAGAAAAACTGGATATTGATGTTACTGGTGCCATGGCTATGATGCCATAAAAAATTCATCTAAACAATTTTAAAAGATCTTAGAATTTCAGTTATGGGTAGTTAGTGCATTGATAGGCTCAAAATTGCCCGGTTCTAAGTTTTCAAGAGTAATATTTCCAATCCGTACTCGTATCAATCTAAGGGTAGGAAAACCTACTGCGGCGGTCATCTTTCTAACCTGTTTAAATTTGCCTTCTGTAATGGTGAGGCGTATCCACGAAGCCGGTCTGTGTCTTTCTATTCGTAACCTTTTATCAGGAGGAGGCAGGGAAGGAGCATCCATAAGAGCTACAAAGCAAGGTTTAGTAATGTATCGCTTGCCGTAGAAGCCTATTTCAATTCCTTTCTGTAATATATCAATAGCTTGTTGAGTAATAATGCCATCTAACTGGGCATAATACTCTTTCTCAATACCAGAACGATTAATATGATCACTTAACTTTCCATCTGTAGTCATTAACAAAAGACCTTCAGATTTTTCGTCCAACCTCCCTATTGGCATGGTACCTTCTGGAAAGTCAAATAGCGCGCTAAGAAATTGTTTTTTTCGACGCTGTTTTGCATCATTAGAAAATAATTGGCTTATCATGCCATAAGGCTTATATAATTTAAAATGAACATGTTTTTTAGACATGGGACTTTAAGAGTTTATGGTATTTTTTTCGAATGTAGGGTGTTTTTATAAACCCTAAGAATGCCAATGCAGTGGTGCCAATATAAATAGCCATAATTATTATTTGAATGGGTAATGTTTGCATTGATAAGTATTCAATTAATAACCATCCCTCAATAATTATCGGAATAAAAAAGACACAAAAAGCGATGCCTTTTCCCAACAAATTAGGATGCATTAATACCCAATAATAATAGGTGCTTTTCTTTTTAGAAACCGCTTTCTTTAAATCGGTAATATGAACAAAAAGCAGTAGAAATAAATATAAGAATATAACAGGTACAACCAGAGCAATGATGGTATTATCTAATTCTTGACCAAAGATGGAGATTGTTTTCTTTTCCCTTTCATAGTTTGATTTTACAACGGAAAATGCTTCTTCTATTTTCTGATCCTTAATTTCCATCCATATTTCATAGGAATGCTCATGGTCACCAAAGATATAATCACCAAGGCTTTGATCTTCTTTTATTTTTAGGGGGTCAAATCCTTTTTTAAAACTTCCAGTCTCAGAACCCTTTGAGAACTGATCAATGATCCAATCTAAATAGGAAGGAAATGTTCCTGAAGTTTTGATTCCCATGAAGTTAAGGGTATCACTTTTAGTGTATATTTTAGAACCGTTTCTGTAAAAATAATAATTAAGCGTTGTATACAACTCGCCTTTGTTTAAATTAGAATTGATAACAGCATCTTCAAGAATTAATAGATTTTTATTTTCTTTTAGTTGACTTATGCCAACAGCCTTCTGATGGCTGGCATTTAAAAAATCACCTAAAGATGTTAAATCAGGCACAAAAGTATAAAATGGTTCACCCTCTTCTTTCAATAATGATTCCAATGAGTAGAACTCTGGTGTAAAATAAGACCCTTTGCTTCTAGATTTCGTGTAGGAATAAGAAATCCGATAAAATGGATTAGATGTGGAGTCTTTCAAAATCTTTTTGTCTATAATAAAAGTATCCATGCTATGTTTTATGGAATCTTGGTAAGGTTCCATTTCATTTTCCCATTTTAGAAGAAGGTCACTCCGCCATGAATCATAATCTATATTCACAAGTCTATCTAGGGCTTCAAAAGTATTTCTATATGCTTTTGATTTCGTATTGGTAATCAACACTAAAATAATAGCCAAAGAAAGAAGTATAATACTAGATATTTTCTTTTTACAGGATTCTACGATGTCCTTCATGAGTAATTCTTATAGTTTAATTAACCGATAAGGCTATGAGAAGTTTAATTGAATCACAAAAAGATGTTTCGTGAATAAAGGTATAGAAATCTGTCCAGAGTTAAATCTTTGCGGTTTCCAAAAGGTATTTTTTAGCATCAAGAAAGGATTGTTATGATGTGTGTTGGGAATATACATAAAAAAGAAATAAAACGGCAGCATTCATAAACTGAACAAACTTCTTTTCTTCCTCTAGCTTTAGAATTTTAAAATTAAACAAAAATGAAGCTGCCTTTTTAGACAGCCTCATTCAATATCTCAAATTTCTATGTATTATTGATCTATCGCTACCGATCCGCTTGTGATGGTTCTTTTACAGTCTTTTGTTCCAGCAGTGCAAGGAGTGCATGTGGGTCTCACACCATCTACCCATTTAGGGTAACATTCGGTAGTACTGCCAGCACAAGAGCTTGATGTACAGGATACGCCAAGTCCTACTAATATTCCTTCTGCATTTTCTTTCAAAAGGGTAGTAGTTACGTAGGCTCCACTTCTGGCTCGGAGATAATAATTTTCATCAATATGCATGACCTCATAGGAGTCGTATTTAATAGGCACTCCTTTTTCAATAGTCAACTGGGTTTCTAACTCAGATAAGATGGCATTTCTGGTAGTCGCATCAAGTGTAAGATCTTCCTGTGTTTGGTTTGAATCTGTTGTACAAGAAGCAAAAGCAATAGCAAGTACAACCAACATTTTTAATTTTTTCATAATAAAATGATTTAAATGGTTAAAATTGTGGCATGCATGCTTCCTTAAAAATAGGGATAAAATATGAATTTACAATGTGGAAAAACCTTTAAAATAATGTGGTTTTTTCTTATTAAAGTATGTTTTAACGATTATCATAGATTTGTCTCATACGATGTAAATAATTTTCAACTAAATATTTTAGTATCCTTATCACATAAATTTTTTGAGATAAAATTTCAAGAACCATTTGGATTGCAGAACCCAAAGCGTTTTTTAGAAAAGATACTTGGTAAACTAGTATTAAAGAGAAAGACAGAGAAAGATTATTATATAAGACAAGAGCTCCTGTTTTTAAAACAGGAGCTCTTAAATTAAGATTTGATCTCAAAATTGTTATAGCTGACAACTCACACTAGGAGGATAACTAGAAGTCTGACCTCCACAGGTTTGGACTCCTGAGTACATGGCACCACCTTTAATGTCTTCAGTTTCAAAATTTGAAATATAATTCTTATTTAAATTTAGCGATTTTAGATTTTTTTTCTTCATTTTTTAAGTATTTAAAAGTTATTTATTTTCTCTAAATTAATCAAAAAAATCTGATTACAAAATGGATTAGTTACGAATGATAAAGAGAGACTACTAATTTGATGGTGAATAAGATTCTCTGATAAATTAGGGATAAATTGTAACGAATTTCCTGCATTTTTTTAATTAGGACTATACTTACTTAAAAGTATAAAGCTTTCATCCTAATGCACAACACAACGAGATTATAAAATATTAGTTTACATTTTTCTCTAATTAAGGATTGCTAAATAGGTATTTAAAAATGTTTGATGCTCTTTTTTTTCAAATTCTCAAAAATGGATTAAAAAGAGTTGTAAACGATGTTGAGATGCTATAATTTTTATAGATTTGACCTGTTATTTTATCCTAAAATTCGTACGTAATTAAACTACCCCAATGATTTAATAAACGAATGTAGGTATTGCTTTCATTGATATTATTTGACAGTAATCCCTATTTTAAATCATTAATTATCGATTCAATAAATCAATATAGATTAAAAATCTATCCTGTTAATAAGAAAGTAGATTTCTTAAGCATCTGTTATTTTATAATTCAATGGATGCGCATCCTATTTTATGAAATTTCACTCAAACTTCAAACCAAATATTTAATTATGAAATCCAAACTCATTCAACTAAAGAACCAACTAATCTACTTCGCATGCTTATGCGTTTTACTCAATTCATGTAAAAAGAAACCCAGTGAAGATATTGTAAAAGTGACTATTGAAGAAATTACTTCTTCAAGGGCTCCCTACTTAAATTTCCCTACACCTTTATCTCCAGACACGCCTTGGGATGTAGATAGAAATCTACAGGCAGAACTTACCAATCAAGGTAAATTTGTGCAGGTACAACGCTTGTTTGAAATCTTGTCATGGCAATGGTTTGTAGCCCTAAATTGGCCAACAAACGATAAAGGGGAGCCTATGCCAGCTATATCAGATGCAGGGAATCCAACTTGGTTTGGATGGAAAGAAAGCTACGAAGTTTTTCTTCCAAATGGTCAAAAACCAGCCCCTTGGGGTGTTTTTACTCCTCCAGATCATTTTCCAAAATCTATTGAATATAAGGGCGAAAAAATTCTTTTTAGATCAAATAAAATAGTAGACTTTGCACATCCTGATATTGAAGACGAAGTGAATCAGGCTTTTACCTCTCCCATCTGGGATCAAAACGGAAATATAACCCGTTATGAAATACGTATGAACGAGGTTGAATTTGATTATGTGGTAAAAAACGAACTTTACAATTATGACGGTCAGATTGTATTTTCTAAAGAAAATAGTAATGTTACATTCCCGGAAGGAAATCGTACTCAAGAAGGTGCTATTGAAATAAAATTAGCATGGAAGATATTAGAAGACACCGATATTAAATCTCGATATTTTACCACCTATGGGTATGTTATTAATGAAGATAAAACCTATGAAAGAAAAGAAGTAGGTATGGTGGGAATGCATATCTCTTCTAAGACGGAATCTTCTCCCCAATGGATTTGGACTACCTTTGAACATGTAGACAATCTGGAAGTGAATTTATTAGATGAAGTAGATGGAAAACCATTACGCCCTTCTTATAATGATCCTGATTGTGAAATATGTCCTATCAATGTACTTGGGGATACCGTTGTATCAGCAGATAATCCTAAAGTTAAAACACAGATTCAGCGTATCATACCCATTTCTGGTGCCACTAAAGAATTGAATGCTAGTGTTCAAAACTTACTCAGAGCGGCAGGATCAAAATTACAGTACTATCAACAAATAGGTACCCAATGGCCAACTGCACCAGAGGTACCACCATATACTTTAAAAGATACTACCGCATATACTTTACCACAAGCAGTTACTAACAAATCAGGAGGTAATCCAACACCAGCTTATTTAACTAATATGGTGATGGAGACCTATTTTCAAGGTGGTTCCATTACGGCAGGTTCAGATAAAATTATTCAACAATATACCCGAGATGGTAAAATTGAATACAAAGATACCTTAGATGGGTATAACGTATATCTAGCTAATGAGCCCGCTTATTTTCAGATGAATAACTTCCCAATGGGTACAGATACCAAAAACACACAGCAAATAATATTTGGTACAGAGAGCTGTATTGCCTGTCACTTTTCTTCGGCTATAGCAACTGGTTACAAAGAGCAGAACGGAGTGAAAACACCTGTATTTGGGTTGCCTACATCAGCAGATTTTAGCTGGTTACTTAATCAAAAAGCAAGTTTTAAAAAATAACTAAACTACCAATACAAATAGCTCATGGCACAATTCAAATTTGTTCAGGTTGATGAATTTCAACCTAATGTAAGTGGATGGAATCAAATAGGCGCTGTTTCCTATCAAAAATTAGATAATCAAAACATTCTATTAACGAACGACCTCGGGTATCAAATTAAAATTTCGTTTTTATCTACCACGGCTTTACGGGTGCGTTTTAATCCTGTAGTGAATCCTGATTACAGCAAAGACAATTCTTATGCTGTGGTGGATAGAAATTTAGGAACTGTAACTCCTATCATTAAAAAACTATCAGATAATGGAGGTACATTACAGATTTCAACTGGAGATATAGATGTTTTTGTAGGTCTCAACCCTTACGGAATATCGGTTCAAAAAGATGGCAAAGTAATTACAGAAGACACCTATGCTAAAAATATTGTTTTTAGTAATGAAGCTGTTGCCAACCTAAAAAAATCTCCAGATAACGAAAGTTATTTTGGATTTGGAGAAAAGGCAGGATCGCAAATTGACAAGAAAAAATTCACGATGACTTTTTTCAATTATGACAACTTTACTTATAATGATATCGCCGCCGATGGCAGTAAGGTAGTTCCAGAAAATAATGACGGTGGCCCTTTGAATCCAACAGGTCCATTATACAATTCTATGCCTTATACATTAGCTCTTGGAAAAGGAAATGATGGTATAGAATATGCCTATGGAATCTATTTTGACAATGTTTCGCAATCCTATTTCAATATGGGCTCTAATGATTATTCAGATATGGATGGGAAATATTATTTTGGAGCACTCTATGGAGAATTGGATTATTACATTATGGTTGGAAATCCTAATGATGCCAGTCAGAATATAGTTGCGAGTGTTTTAAAACAATATTCTCAGTTAACAGGTGCTTCTGCCATGCCCCCAATGTATGCCTTTGGCTATCAGCAAGGATGTTACGGATATTACGACCGAAGTATTTTAGAAAACATTGCTAATGAGTATCGCCAGCAAAAAATTCCTATAGACGGACTCCATATTGATGTAGATTTTCAAAATAACTACCGTACTTTCACCAGTAGTGATGTAAAGTTTCCAAATGTGAAACAAATGTTTGATCAGTTACATCAACAAGGTTTTAAATGTAGTACCAATATTACTGGAATCATCACTGCAAATCCGTATGATGAAAATGGAAATACAGATACGCCTTATCCAACTAGGGATAATCTTTTAAATCTCAATCCAAATCAAGCTACACAATCTACCTACAAACCCGGAGCATTAGAAGCCTTTATCTTTAATACGCGCTATGGAGGAGGGGAAGACCCGGCCATCTTTTTAGCTAATGAAAGTTACGGAGAGAATAATGGTTTTAACCCTTACCAGAAAAACTACCCTTCACCAGGATATCCTAATGGTCAAAATGCACTCGGCACCTATGGGTTTTATTCTGATATGGGTCAGGAAGCTGTTCAGGAATATTGGGGAGAACAATATGACTATCTGTTACGCCAAGGCTTAGATATGATCTGGCAGGATATGACATGCCCAGCAGTAGTACCTAATGTAGACAATGGAAATCAAGACAAAACCCTTCCTTTAGATTTAATGATGTATGATAAGGTAACCGAGGAATATCAACCTAATGCAAAGATTCATAATGCATTTTCACTTAATTTGGTACAAGCTACTTATGAAGGTTTGACTAAACTAAAAAGCAGTAATGCTTATAATGGACTTTACAATGAAAACAAACGAAATTTCATTATTTCTCGTGGAGGATTTGCTGGGGCTCATAGGTACGCCGGAATTTGGACAGGAGACTCTGCTTCAAGCTGGGATTTCTTAAAAATAAATATACCAGAAGTATTAAACATTGGGCTCACCGGAATGCCTATCTCCGGATGCGACATAGGAGGTTTTGCTAATGGATCAGGTAGTGTAGGACAAGGCGTTACAGAATATGAACTCTATACTCGTTGGATGACTATGGGAGCTTTTTTACCTTGGTATAGAAATCATTATGACGGATATACGAAAGCGTTCCAAGAGCCTTTTAGATATGGAGAACCAGTCCCTAGCAATTGTAGAAAATATATTAACATCCGGTATCAATTACTACAATTGTTTTACGATAGCATGTTTGAAAATACCCAAACCGGAATGCCAATTGCAAGGGCTCTATTCCTAAATGAGGTGGAAGATATCAATGTCTTTTCTTATGCAGATCAACAATTTTTTATTGGAAAAGACCTGTTAGTTGCACCGGTGACTGACCAGAATTGGGATAAAGAAGTCTATTTACCAGCAAACAGCCAATGGTATGTTTTTGATATTCAAGGAGGAGTACTTCCTCTTCCTACTTCAGGTGGTGAAGCGTATTCATGGTATGTTCCACTTGATTTGGTGCCTATCTATATTAGGGAAGGGGCTATTCTTCCAGTGCGAGAGTTAGAACAATACGTAGGAGAATTGTCAGAAAACTATCTTAATTTTTATTTTTATCCAGGAAAAGATAGCAGTTATCAACTGTACTTGGATGATAAAACAACCATGGATGCTTTAGACCTGAAAAATCCAGCTTATCGAACCACCACTATTACATCTCAAAACAATACAAACGGTAAAGAGGTTATTTTTAATAGAACGTATGACAACTTTAAACCCACAGAAAAGTACTTTTATACCTCTTTTCTTGGCATCACTAATGCAAATGCAGGGATCACCGTAAATGGTAAAAAGCTAACTGCTGTTACGCAACAAAAGATGGAAAGTTCTAAAACCAATGCATACTGCTATGATGCTACCAACCAAAAAGTAGTAGTGAAAATAATCGATAATAAATCTAAAATTAGCGTTACTATTGATTATTAAAGTGATACCATAATTTTGATAGAGCATCATTCAATTTTGAATGGAACTCTTATTGTTGAAGGAAATAATGTCATATAAAAACCTATTGTCTCTAATTGACAATAGGTTTTCTTTACAATTCAATATATTAGAAAGTAACTAAAGCCTGTATAGTTTTTGTATGGGTATATAATTTATGTAATAATCCAATATATCTGATATTTTTTAGTAATATCGTATTTAATTATAGAAATTCTACTTAATAAATTCGATATCGTTAAAAAAAGCTTCTTTTTATCGTTTGTTTTATCATGTTTTGTACTCGTGCGTGTACACGGGCAACTAGGTTTTTGTAATGGAAATTCAGGAGATGCTATTTTTACAGAAACCTTTGGAACTGGCATTGGGTTCAATTCTTTACCATCAGGCACAACTACTTATGCCTATACGAACGCCTTTCCTGATGATGGCTTTTATACAGTCTCCAATGGTACTTTCGGAAATGCTTTTGATTGGCATCAACTTGAAGACCATACACCGGGTGACGTGAACGGAAAATGTCTTATTGTAAATGCTGGATTTACCCCGGGAGAATTTTATAGAACAACTATTTCTGGACTCTGCGAAGCTACAACCTATGAATTTTCTGCATGGCTGCTAAATTTAGTGAAAGTACCTGGTTTTTGCGTCAATCAAGGGATTGCTATCCCCGTTAATGTAAGTTTTGAAATCTGGGATATTACAGATATTGTTTTATTGGCGAGTGGTAATACAGGTGATATTTTGGAAAATGCAATTCCAGAATGGGAAAAGTATGGGCTCGTTTTTCAAACTTTAGCAGGACAAAATCAAGTGATTTTAAAAATGATTAATAATGGTAGTGGTGGTTGCGGTAACGATTTGGCCATTGATGATATTGAGTTTAAATCTTGCGGAGATGAGGTGATAATTACTGATTCTTCAAACATAACTACTACAGCATTGTGCAGCACGCAAACTCCATTTGCAACCACCCTAACGGCAACCCCTGATTTTTCTGTATACAGTAGCCATTTTTATCAATGGCAAGAAAGTACAGATGGTATTAACTGGACAGATCTAGTTGGTGAAATAAATGAAAATTTATTCGTTTCTACTACTATTTCTAGATTTTATAGAGTAAAAGTTGCTGAATTTGCTATCAATATAGGCAATCCTCAATGTATTTCGTTTTCAGATAACTATCAGGTTATAATCAACCAATTGCCACCCGCACCATCCTTGGCTTGCTGGGAGACAGCAACTATTAATAATGCAACATGTTCTTGGGACATTTCTGGAACGCAACCTGAGGTTCCGTTGACAGCGTGTTGGGAAACCGCTACTTTTAATAACAGCGTCTGTGCATGGGAAGTGACAGGTACGCAACCACCGCTTCCTATCGTTGAATGTTGGGAAACCGCTAGCTTTAACAACAGCAGTTGTAGTTGGGAGGTAACGGGCACTAAACCAGAAACTATTTTTGAAGAGACACGTATTTTATGTGGTAATGAACTCGTATTGCAAGCAGATACCAATTTTCAAACACCTACCTATCTTTGGAGTACAGGTGCCATAACGGAAAGTATTCAGGTTGATACCTTGGGCGAGTATTCTGTAGAGATTTTTGATGGAAATTGTTCTTTTGAAAAGATAATTTACACGGTGACTATCTCAGAAGCACCTATTATTGAATCCGTAGTTTCAGATGGAATTGATATGATAGTTTTTACTGCGAATTCCGGTGATTTTTTATATTCTTTGGATGGAATTAGCTTTCAATCTAACAATGTGTTTTATGCTATAGAAGCAGGTTGGTATACCATTTACGTAAAAGAGCAGGAGTGTGATTTTGAAGTGAGCACACGACACCTACATTTCTATATTCCTAAGTATTTTACACCCAATAATGATGGGATTAACGACACCTTTAATTTAAAAGATATTGAATTCTATGGCTCTTCACAAGTCTTTATTTTTGATCGCTATGGGAAACTTTTAAAATCAGCAAATAATGTTCCTTTTAAATGGGATGGTACGTTTAATAATAAAAAGCTTCCATCAACTGATTATTGGTACCGTATTCTAATTGAAGGGCAGGTTTATACGGGGCATATTACTCTCAAACGTTGAAACTACTGCTCTGGCACTTATTTTAATTAGATTCGAAATGATTTTTACAGATCATACATTCTTTAGAAGCTACGTCTAATTATAGCAAATTCAATATATTTTTTAGTTAATGAATTCTATTGGGGGAAATGAGTCTGTATTGATACTTCTGTAAAAAGAAAGTAGTTTTGATGAGAAAAAGAGAAACAAGACAGACACCGTTTAGAGATCAAAGTAGAGTAACACTGGCCGCGAGCCCTATGGAGACTTTACAAGCGCTTAGCTTGCCTCCAGACCAAGGAACAGCCCAAAATAGAACAACACCTATATATAGACCAGACCGGTTTTTCCAATCGCTTAGCAAATCTCCAGAAAAAAGAAAAATTCAAGCTGCTGATTCAAATCAAGAAAGAGAAATTTTGGCACCAATACCTCAGAAATCATTACAGGGAACAGGTTTCCTTTCTCAACAAACAACGAGGCAGAATAGGGTAAGACTTGGAGGAGCTTTTCAAGATTATAAATCCATGAGAGCACCGAGTTTAAATAGAAAAATGGAGAATTTTAACCAAATTACAAAAGCGTCTTTGCAAGCACTTAGTATACCCTTAAATCAAAGCCTAGATTTAAATTCACCTGAAAGTTCTAGAAAAATAAGACTCGCCCCAAGAGCTGGGCAGTATTTCTCAGGATTGAACTCATCTCAGCAACAAAGCATAAATCACGTTGGAATACAACCTAATGATTCTCTTATAGTCCCTGGATTATTTTCTGAACAAAGTACAAATCAAGCAGGAACAAGAATTATTCCTATTTCTGAAAGATCCTTACAGGCATTTAGCTTACCTCTGGAGCTAAGTACCAACATAGGCAGTAGTACAAATCAGCGTGCAATAGAAAATCAGAGAAACATACGTCAGCGCACAAAAACAACTGATAAAGAGCAAAATCGTAATCTAAAATGGCCTAAATTATGAAAGATTAAACTTTCTTAATTTAAAGAAATATCTATTATAGCTTAAAAAATTCTTATAATACGAGTTGTTTGTTAAATTATTTTTGTAATTTTCATACTAATATGGTAAGATTTTTTATAATAACATTTTCTATTTAGCCTCAAAATCCGTATTGGGTATTTTTAACGTTTTAGTCAATCAAAATTTTAATTTAATGAGAAGTTTTTCAAATCTGTGTTTGCTTAGTTTATTGATGTTTGTAATTTTTTCTTGTTCAAAGGAAACAACTATCACAGATCCTCCGGAGGAGGAAATACTCCCTGAAAATAGACTTCCCAGGGTATCTATAAATACAAATGGAGGAGTAATTGTTGATGAACCAAAGATCAATGCTCAAATGACTATTACCGTAAATGATGAAATAGATTATGAAGGAGCTATAGGGATAGAAATAAGAGGAGCTACGTCGCAGTTTTATCCTAAAAAACAATTTGGATTAGAAACCAGAGATGCAGCCAACGAAGATATAGACGTTTCTTTACTTGGTTTCCCCGAAGAAGAAGATTGGATATTACATGCCCCTTATAGTGATAAGTCGTTAATAAGAAATGTTCTTATTTATGATTTATCCAGAGCAATAGGGCGCTATACAAGTAGAACAAAATTTGTAGATGTCTATATTAATGAATCCTACAACGGAGTTTATGTGTTAATGGAAAAACTGAAAAGAGACAATAATCGCATTGACATTAACAAGCTAAAAGAAGATGAGAATAGTGGAGAAGACCTTACAGGGGGATATATTCTTAAGCTTGATAAAGCGGATGGTTCTGCTCCATTCTCATATACACCTGCAAATTCTTTCATATCTAATTATGAACCTCTTAACGCGAATTCTGGACAACAAATACGATTTTCGTATGATACCCCAGACGAGGAAGATATTACAACAGAACAGCGAGTATATATAAGTAACTATATGTCTTCCTTTGAAAATGCATTATCTAGCAGTGACTTTAAAGATCCAGACACAGGATATGCCGCATATATTGACACCCAAAGTTTTATTGATTTCTTTTTATTAAATGAGTTGTCAAATAATGTAGACGGTTATAGACTAAGTACGTGGTTGGTTAAAGATAAAAACGAGAAGCTTAAAATGGGCCCTATATGGGATTTTAATATAGCTTTTGGGAATGCAAATTATTGTGGTGGTGGTCTAACTAATGTTTGGACTTATAAATTTAATGAACGTTGCCCTAATGATTTTTGGTTACTTCCTTTTTGGTGGGATCGTTTATTGCAAGACCCCGCTTTTGTTACGCAACTAAAAGCTCGTTGGGCAGACTTGCGAGGTGGCGAATTTTCTGAGGCTGCTATTTTACAAAGGATAGATACCTATGTAGAAACGCTTACATTGTCTGGAGGGATCAAAGAAAATTTTAAAAAATGGGTTGTTCTAGGAACATATATAATTCCTAATAACTTTGTTGGTAACACCTATGAAGAAGAAGAAGAGTACCTTAAAAATTGGATAAAAGACAGGCTTAGTTGGTTAGATACTGAGATTGCAGGTTTATAAATTAAAATACTTTTGATAATCCTATAATATTCGCTGGTTACTCAATGTTTTGTTCTAATATAGAATTGTAAAACTAAATCTCAGATTTGTATTAAACCATAAATCAATATTTTGATAGACTTTTTGAGTCTATTGATACCTAAAATTTTCAAATTTATCTTCGTTTTGAACTGGTTGAACAATCACTACTAATTTTTTTAGTCGTTAGTCTATTAATGAAAGTTAATAATTAACGTCAATTCAACGTAAATAAGAATTAAAAACTCAGTTTGAAATTGTCTTTTCTTTTGGTTCCCTTATTATTGTAATTCAAAGACCCTATTTAAGATTAAAATATAAACTGAAATTAGATTGAACTCACGTCAATTAAGTCTCCAGGCATACATATAAATTTGATTATCAGTTATTTAACTTATTTTAGGAAAAACTAATATTAATTTAACCTACCTTTGTAGTATTAATTATTTAGATAGCTCTTCATTTTTTTAATTTCTTACCATCTTAAATAATCTTTTGCTTTCTTCTTTTTTTAATAGATAGAGTTCAGTCATATTAGTCTGATTTGTCAAAAAAGCTTCGAAGCAAAAGTTAGCAGTTTAAAAATAAAGGACTACTTCTTTTTACTTTAAATGACGTACTGTATTTGAAGTTGAATAAATAATATAAAAAAATAACGGTATAGATACTCCAAAATTTTCAAGAGACATAAATCCTAACTTTTCAAAAACGTTGAGAAATAGGGTAAACAAATATTTCAAAACCCATAACAAGAGTCGGAACGCCAATGCAACTATGGTCGTAAAAACGGTGGTTATGCTATCATTATTCTTTTTACCACTAGTGATACTTTCATCTGGGATAGTCACTAATGTATGGATGCTTTTTTTACTCTATATATTAAGTGGATTGGGAATGGCTGGAATAGGTATGGGGGTTATGCATGATGCAATTCATGGCTCGTATTCAAAAAATAAGAAGATCAATATTCTTTTAGGTTATACATTTAATCTTATAGGAGCCAATGCAACAGTTTGGAGAATACAGCATAATGTTTTACACCACACCTATACTAATATTGACAATGCTGATGATGATTTAAATGCGCCTTTTTTTCTGAGATTCTCGCCACATGCTAAACATTATTGGATACATCAGTTTCAGCACCTTTATATCTGGTTTTTTTATGGAATTTCTACAATTTCATGGATTACCACAAAAGATTTTGTACGCTTAAAACGCTACAAAAACATGGGGTTTTTAGGCAAAAAAAATGAATACAACAAAACACTCATAAGCATGATTATGTGGAAGCTATTTTATTATTCCTATGCACTTATACTTCCTATGGTTATGTTATCATTTTCTTGGTGGCTTGTATTGTTGGCATTTATATGCATGCACTTTGTTACGGGTCTTTTAGTAAGCATCGTTTTTCAGATAGCACATATTATGCCTGTTAATGACTTTCCGTTACCTGATGGAGATGGTTTGATAAATGATAACTGGTATGGGCATCAATTGGCTACCACCAGTAATTTTTCTCCAAAAAGCAATCTTTTATTTTGGCTTATAGGAGGCTTAAATTATCAGATTGAGCATCATGTATTACCAGATGTATGTCATGTGCATTATAAAAAATTAACAAAGATTGTGTCGGAAACTGCGCAAGAATTCGGAATGCCCTATCACGTGAAAACATCCCTTGTTCATGCTATTTGGGATCACACCAAAATGCTTCGTATTTTGGGCAAAAAGTAAATTTCGTACTATTATTTATTAATTAAGCATAAACAACTCATGATAAAACAATTTATAAATAAGTTATTTAAACCTAATAAAGTAACTCAAATGAAAGAGGGAACCGTAAAATTCTTCAATAATACCAAAGGATTCGGTTTTATAAAACTTAAAGATACGGAAGAAGAGATCTTTGTACATTCAACAAATCTCATCGATAAGATTAAAGAAAAAGACCAAGTAGCGTTTGAGATAGAAAAAGGTGATAAAGGATTAAGTGCTGTAAGAGTGCGTTTGGTGTAATAATAGATACTTAGAATAAGATGGAATCTATCTTATTTGAAGGTTTTTTTTAGTATATATTCCCACAATTCTGTTAAATTTCACATTGTGTTATTACACAAAAGAACCATTATTAATCATTTCTAGTAACGATTTCAAAGCGCTATCATTTACACAATTGAACTGATAGAATCAAAAAAGGTGAACATTGAGTCTAGTTTTTTATGAAATATTACTTTTTAGATCATAAAAATGAATAATAAATAGAATAATTCATTGTAATGTGATTTATTGGCATCATCTTTGCACAGTATTAAACATTAATAAATTAAATTACATTAAAATGAGTAAAGGAACAGTAAAATTTTTCAACGATGTTAAAGGTTTTGGATTTATCACGGAAGAAGGAGTTGAAAAAGATCACTTTGTACACGTTTCGGGATTAATAGACGAAATTAGAGAAGGTGATGAGGTTATATTTGACCTACAAGAAGGAAATAAAGGATTGAATGCAGTAAACGTAAAAGTGAGCTAAAAATACATACCTGATATTTTTAAAGAAAGTCCATCTTAATTGATGGGCTTTTTTATTGCTTAATAAACCCATCAGATCTATTAAAAATAGGTAGTTTTGCGCATAAAGCTAAGCTCTGATTCTAAAAGGAATTCATAATTATAAGAAATTATTTGGCGTAGAAAAGGAATTGATCTTAAACTACGTAAAAAGAGTTATAGAGACTTAATAAAAAAATAGAATCCAGATAAATTTCAAGAAGAAGATGCATTGCGGTAAGAGGAAGAAATGCAAAGCCGTAAAATTATAGATGGTTATCACTTTTTGGTTCGTGTAGCTTCGGAGACAATGGAAAAAAATTACCAGCATACAGCGACCATGTTAAATGCATCAATTGTAGATCACCAGCATAAAGGCTTATTACTAGAGATTAGCTTTACAAATGGAACAATCTATGAGTTTTTTGGGGGCACTAAACGGGTTTATCTCAAAATAATAAATGCAGGAAGCATGAATCGTTTAGCAAAACGTACTATTTACCAAAAATATAGCTTCCGAAAATCTAAACGAATATTTCAAGAAGTGAACTAAAAAATACGGATTTCATAAGAAAAAAATAATATTGAATTGTTAAAAATATGGCGCATACATTTCAAGGTTTAGGTATAGATGCTTTTTTAATTAAGGCATTAGAAACCTTAAACATTAAGCAACCTACAAGCATCCAAGAAAAGGTAATTCCTGTTATCTTAAATCAAAAAGAAGATTTAGTAGCATTAGCAAAAACAGGTACAGGTAAAACTGCGGCATTTGGGTTGCCATTACTACAACTTATTGATGTAGATAACACCACTATTCAGGCAGTTATTTTAGCACCTACAAGAGAACTAGGACAACAGATTTATAAGAGTCTAAATGATTTTGCAGTACACATACCAAAAATCTCCATAGCTTCTGTTTGCGGGGGTATTCCTATAAAACCTCAAATAGAACGTTTAAAAAAGGACACTCACATAATTGTAGCTACACCTGGGCGTTTGATTGATTTAATACAACGAGAAGCAATTACTATTAAAAACACTTCATATTTGGTGTTGGATGAAGCAGATGAAATGGTCACTGCTTTAAAAGATGGACTAGATACGATTACTAAAGAGATTCCCAAAACTAGTAGAACCTTACTCTTCACGGCTACCTTACCAGGGGTTATAAAACAATTAGTTCAAAACTATCTGTCAAAAAATGTGTTACATATAGAAGCAGATATGGCCACAGTTGGGCATCAAGGTATAGATCACCAATATCTAGTGGTACAGCCCATTGAAAAATTAGAGATTTTAATGCACTTCTTAAACACAAAAGAAGGAAAACAGGGTATTATATTTTGTAAAACAAAAGCGGCTGTTAATAAACTTGCCAAAAACCTAGCAATAAATAAATTTTCCTCTGGAGCATTACACGGTAGTTTATCGCAAGGAATTAGAGATCGGGTTATGGGCCAATTTCGTGATGGACATATTAAAATTTTAGTAGCTACAGATCTAGCAGCGCGTGGCATAGATGTTAAAGAAATAACTTATGTGGTAAACTATCATTTGCCAGACACTTATGAAACCTATGTGCATAGAAGTGGGCGTACGGCTAGAGCAGGAGCTAAGGGGCTTTCTTTAAGCATCATTCAAGAAGAGGAAGTAAACGAGATTCCAGATTTAGAAAAGGAATTAGGCATTACTTTTTTTGAAATGACCAAAGCTGATGCCCTTGCTATTGAAGAAAACAATGCAGTGCTTTGGGCTCGAAAAATTTTTAAAACAAAACCGGATCGGGAAGTTTCTGAAAACCTAAAAACTAAAGTTAAAACTATATTTCATCACTTAACCAAAGAGGAGCTAGTAGATAAAATATTAGCAAATTACTTAGCTCAAGCTCGTACGGGTAATCTTAAACCTGAAGATTCTAAAAAGAAATAATCAGCATGGCAGATAGTATTAAAAACCAACAGGATATTTTAACAAAGTTAAATATTCACGCCTTAAATTCCATGCAAAAGGAAGCTGTTTCTGTTATTAAAAGCAGCACCAATACGATACTGCTTTCACCAACCGGAACAGGCAAAACATTGGCATTTTCATTACCATTAATTGAATCCTTAGATTCTGAATCTAAAGAGGTTCAAGCATTAATTCTGGTACCATCACGTGAATTAGCCATTCAAATTGAGCAAGTAATTCGCTCCATGGGATCTGGTTATAAAGTGAATGCCGTATATGGCGGCAGGCCCATGTCTAAAGACAAAATTGAAATGAAACATATTCCTGCTATTTTAATAGGAACACCAGGCAGAATATTAGATCACTTTGATAGTAATCGGTTTTCTAAAACAGGTATTAAAATGCTTGTACTAGATGAGTTTGATAAGTCTTTAGAGGTTGGCTTTGAAGATGAAATGAAAGGCATTATTAGTCAGTTACCAACCATAAATAAACGAATTCTTACCTCAGCGACTCAAGGCGTAACTATTCCTAGTTTTGTAAGGTTAGATAAGCCAACTATCATTAATTATTTAAAAGAAAAAACACCTTCAAAACTTACGGTTAAAACCGTTCTCTCTAAAGACAAGAACAAATTAAAGACTTTATTGCAATTGGTACTGCATATTGGTGCTGAACGTGGAATTATTTTCTGTAATCTAAGAGATAGTATTGATCAGGTTAGTACTTTTTTAGAACGCAATAAAATTAGTCACGCTTGCTTTTCTGGTGGGATGGAGCAAAAAGAAAGAGAACGGGCTTTAATTAAATTTAGAAACGGTACCTCTCAAGTATTACTTGCTACAGATTTGGCTGCCAGAGGTATTGATATTCCAGAAATAAATTATATTGTTCATTATGAGCTACCAAGACATGAAGAAGAATTTATTCATAGAAATGGAAGAACAGCTAGAGTGGAAGCCCACGGTACTGCCTACGTTTTGAAATGGGAAAAAGAGCTGCTACCAGAATTCATTAAAAATATTAAAGAAGTCAATATCACTCAGAAAGCAACCTATAAAGAACCCTATTGGGAAACTTTATTTATATCTGGAGGTAGAAAGGATAAAATTTCCAAAGGTGATATTGCAGGGCTATTTTTTAAACAAGGTGCAATTCAAAAAGTCCAACTTGGTATTATTGAGCTAAAGCAAGATTGCGCCTTTGTTGCAGTTCCATTAACTATTGCTGATGAATTGGTAGAAAAATTGAATAATACCCGGTTAAAAAAGAAAAAAATTCGGGTGAAAGTTCTATAACTTAAAGATATTTTATGGTAATCTGAGATTCAGTTAACTCATTTATATTCTTTCCTTATAGCTTGATTACCGTTTCTAAAACTTCCCAAACGGTATTTGCTACAATTTTATGACCTTCAATAGTAGGGTGTATACCATCCCCTTGATTTAATTCAGCAATACCACCAACATCTTTTAATATAAATGGAATAAACGCTAAATCATTCTTTTTAGCAAGGTCGGAGAAAATTGATCTGAATTCAGAAGTATACTCCTGTCCCATATTAGGAGGTAATTCCATACCCGCTAAAATAATAGTAGTATGAGGGTTTTTATCGCGTACCGCATCAATAATAGCCTGTAAGTTGGATCTGGTTTCAGCTAAAGGAACTCCTCGTAATCCATCATTAGCACCTAGTTCTAAAAGAAAAATATCAAAATCTTGATTTAGTACCCATTTTATTCTACTTCTACCACCCGCGGTAGTTTCGCCGCTTAATCCTGAATTCACAACCACATAATCTAAGCCTAAGGAATCTAGTTTAGATTGCAGTACACCAGGGAATGCGTCATTACTATCATCCAGACCATAGCCGGCTGTAATACTGTCTCCAAAACAAAGAATCGTTTTTTTTGTACTTGCTTCAGTAATCGTAGAAGTATTAGTTGTTGGGGTATCCAGTGCTGTTTTTTCTTTAGAGTTAGTTCCATTGCCACAGGAAAGTAAAACAAAAGGAATGGTAAAATAACAAAACTTTAAGAAGTTCCATTGAATAGAATGCACTGTATTTAAAAACGTTTGTATATTTTTAAGCTTATGCATGAGTTGAAAATAATTTTAAGTTTATATGCCAAAGATATTAAAGATTAGCGGGCTAGAAAAAACATATACTAGCGGTTCAAAACAATTAACGGTCTTACAAAATGTTTCTTTTGAAGTTGAAAAAGGACAAACTTTTTCCATAATAGGACCTTCCGGAAGTGGAAAAACAACTTTACTGGGCTTATGCGCTGGTTTAGATAAGCCCGATGCTGGTACAGTAGAATTATGTGGGTATGATTTAAATACGTTGAATGAAGATGAAAGAGCACAATTGCGTAATAAAGAAGTGGGTTTTATTTTTCAAAATTTTCAATTACTACCAACTCTTACCGCAATTGAAAATGTGAGTGTACCGTTAGAATTACAAGGTGCGAAAGATGCAGTTAAAAAAGCCAAAGCATTGCTAGACAAAGTAGGATTAATAGATCGTTTGCATCATTATCCTTCTCAATTATCAGGAGGAGAACAACAACGTGTAGCCTTGGCGAGAGCATTCTCAAATACGCCTTCTATTTTATTTGCTGATGAGCCTACCGGAAATTTAGATGAAGAAACTGGAGAAAAAGTAATTCAATTACTCTTTGAGCTTAATAAAGAGGCAGGAACTACTTTAGTGATTATTTCTCACGATTTAGATTTAGCTAGAAGAACCCAGCAAATATTACGATTAAAAGGCGGGCAAATAATTACGAATCAACCCACAGTACTATTTTGAATAAAACAATTTTCACATCAAAAGGCAGCACAGCATGGCTTTTTAAAATGGCATGGCGTGATGCAAAGGCGAGCAGGATAAGATTACTTCTTTTTATGGCTTCTATTATTTTAGGAATTGCAGCCGTGGTATCTATTCAACTATTTAGTGAGAATTTAAAAGATAATATACAGCGACAATCTAAAGCTTTGATGGGTGCCGATTTTATTATTGACAGCAGGCAACTTCCTAATAAACGTGCGCAAGTGATTATTGATTCTTTAAAACCAGATGCTTCTGAGATAAACTTTGTCTCAATGATTGCCTTTCCAAAGAATGGAGGTACCAAATTGGCACGTGTTAGAGGTCTAAAAGGTGATTTTCCGTTTTATGGTACTATTGATACCCAGCCTATCTCTGCTGCTGCTAATTACCAAGAATCTGGAGGCGCATTGGTAGACGCCACTTTAATGTTACAGTTTGGTATTAAACCGGAAGATTCTATCAAAATAGGTGAGGTGACCTTACCTATTTCAGGGGCATTAAAAGCCATTCCTGGCAGTACCGCTATTTCTACGTCAGTAGCCCCCACAATTGTTATTCCCTATCGTTATATAAAGCAGACGAAGCTTTTGCAATTCGGTAGTCGTAAAGAGTATCAATTTTTCTACAAAGCACCAGGAATAGATTTAGATCAGTTAGAAGACCGGTTACAGCCTATGCTTGATGCAGAAAAAGCCGATTTAGATACCCATACAACCACTAGTAGACGTTTAGGGCAGCGGTATGCTAATGTGAGTAAGTTTTTAAATCTAGCAGCTTTTATTGCCTTATTACTGGGGTGTGTAGGTATTGCAAGTTCTGTGAATATTTATATCAAAGAAAAATTAAAAGCGGTAGCTGTATTAAAATGTATGGGAGCTACAAGAAAACAAAGTTTTTTAATTTTTCTTTTGCAAATTTCAGGAATTGGTATCGTAGGAGGTTTTATAGGGACTTTTATTGGTGTAGGTCTTCAAGAGCTTTTTCCCTACATTTTAAAGGAATTTTTACCGTTTAATATTGAAATCAGTATCACGTTAAAGCCTTTAGTTATGGGTGTTTTACTCGGTTTTATTATGTCTGTATTGTTTGCATTATTACCCCTAATGCGTACTTGGTATGTTTCTCCTTTAGAAGTACTCCGCATAGGAGGAACTTCTTTAGAAAAACCTAAAAAAGCAAGATTTTTTGTCTTTTCAATAATTATTTTATTCCTCTATTTATTTTCATTTTGGTTACTTAAAGATGCACTGTTTGCGCTTACATTTATAATTGGAATTTTAGTGACATTTGGTATTTTGGGAGGTATTGCATTAGTAGCAATGAAGGCTGTTAAAACCTATTTTCCAAAAAATGCAGGTTTCACCATTCGTCAAAGTCTATTAAACTTGTTCCGCCCAAATAATCAAACTGTGGTATTACTAGTTGCTATTGGTTTAGGTACTTTTCTAATAAGTACGTTGTATTTTACCAAAGACATTTTACTAGCCAAAACAGACCTTGAAGAAACTTCTGTAAACGCAAACCTTATTGCATTAGACGTCCAAAATGACCAACGTATGGATATTGAAAAAACCTTTGAAGCAAATAACTTAACTATTATTGACAATATTCCTTTAGTTACTATGCGTATTCACAGTATTAAAGGAGAATTAGCAAATACAATACGAAAGGATAGTACAAAGCAAGTTAAAGAATGGATTTTAAATCATGAATTTAGAACTACTTATAGAGATACCCTTATTGAATCTGAAGAGCTTATAGAAGGGAAGTGGATTCCGGTTAAAAAGCCGGAAGAGACTATTCAAATATCCATTTCAGATAATTTGGCTAGGGATGCAGATCTAGCGGTTGGAGATACTGTTGTTTTCAATGTGCAAGGTGTACTAATGGAAACTACGGTAGGCAGTATAAGAAAAGTAGATTGGGCTCGCTTACAACTTAATTTTTTGATTGTGTTTCCAAAAGGAGTATTGGAAAATGCACCCCAGTTTAATGTATTAACCACCTATGCACCCAATGAAGAAAGTTCTGCAGTTTTACAACGTGATTTGGTGTCAAAATTTCCAAATGTATCTGTTATAGATCTTAGACAGGTATATACCATCGTAGAAGATATCTTAGACAAGATTTCATGGATTGTTAACTTTATGGCTTTCTTTAGTATGCTTACCGGTATTATTGTCTTAATAGGATCTGTTCGCAATAGTAAATATCAACGTATCAAAGAAAGTGTATTACTAAGAACATTGGGAGCTAAGAATACTCAAATACTAAAAATCTCTGCGTTAGAGTATTTGTTTTTAGGTAGTTTAGGCAGTTTACTGGGAATTCTTTTGGCACTCATAAGTAGTTTACTGTTGGCGATATTAGTTTTTAAAGAACCTTTTGTACCTTCAGTAATTCCGTTTCTGGTAATTTTACCCGGCATTTCACTCTTGGTACTAGCCATAGGCTTAAGCAATATTCAGAGTGTTCTAAGAAGTTCGCCATTAGAGGTGTTGAGAAGAGAAACTTAGTCAATACAATAACTTTGATATAATTGCAGATATACACTTGATTGGGTGTTGTGTTGTCTGCAATTATATCAAATACTGCTATAGCTTATAAATAAGCTTTTAAAACTTCGTTATGTGATTTGTTTTTTAAAATCCGGATCGCTTTTTCTCTAATTTGTCTTACCCGTTCTCTGGTGATATCAAAGAGTTCACCAATCTCACTTAAGGTTTTAGGACTTTTTTCTCCTATACCATAATACAGGCGTATAATTTCACTGTCTCTACTTGGAAGCACTTTCAACATTTGATGGATATCTGTTCTAAGTGAATCTTGCATCATTTTAGCATCAGGACTAATGGCTCCTGTAGATTTTATTACATTATATAAATTAGAAGATTCCCCTTCTTGAAAAGGGGCATCCATAGATAAATGCTTTCCTGTATTTTTTACTGCAAGTTTAACTTGAGCAGCACTCATATCAAGTTCTCTTGCAATTTCAACAGCACTTGGAGGTCGTTGATAGGTCTGTTCTAAAGAAGAATATACCTTTTTTATTTTACTAATTTCACTAATTTTATTCAAGGGTAATCTAACCATCCGCGAATGTTCAGACATCGCTTGTAATATTGATTGTCTTATCCACCATACGGCATAGGAGATAAATTTGAAACCACGGGTTTCATCAAAACGTTTGGCTGCTTTCACCAACCCAATATTTCCTTCGTTGATTAAATCAGAAAGCCGTATGCCGCTTCCTTGATATTGTTTTGCGGCCGAAACTACAAAACGTAAATTTGCATTTACTAACTTATTAAGGGCAATTTGATCTCCTTCACGTATTCTTCTTGCCAGTTCCACCTCCTCTTCTGCGGTAATTAAATCAATTTTTGATATTTCTTGAAAGTACTTTTCTAATGACTTGGTATCTCTGTTTGTAATTTGTTTAGTGATCTTAAGTTGCCTCATATATTTATTTTAATTAAACATTCTTTACTACAATCTAAACTTTTTTTACAGAATTCCTAGTAAAATGGAGGTTTCTTTGATTTTTTTTTAAAAACATTTTCATGGGATCACTAGAAATTCATAAAACCATCAGAAATAATAGAATTAATTCAACTTCACAGGAAATTCTTAGATAATGGTAATTTATGGGTTGATTATGACTCGAGATTACCAAAAATTTTAGATGTCGCACCTTGATATGAATCAGAATACAATGAGTTTCTTACTCTTGAACCCGTCTGGCGTGTTCCATAAAGTACTGCTCAAAACGTTTTAATGTGGGGTGCAGATTTTCTGAATAGATAACGTATTGACATTTTTTGATACTTTGCGTAATTGCAATTATAGCTGCATATTCTGATTTCTGAATTAAAAATTCCCCATCATCTATACTACATATTTTTAATTGAGAAGTACTTACGCCATTTAACAAAAATAGTTTATGCAAGCTTTTTGGAGTAGTAATAAGAATATCTATTCCTTCAAAAATCTCCGACTTTTGAATATCAATATGCAGCTCTGTGTATCCTACATATACCCTAAGTGAATTGTACTTTGTATAGGCTAAAAATGCATTGTATAATTCTAGTGCTTTTGTCTTATTTTCAACCATAACAATTGCTCTTGGTGCGTTTCCCTCAGGCTGGCAATTGAGTTTCTGAAGGGTGGTTAGTATTAAGGTAGTCGTTTTTCCACTATCTTTTGGCGCTGTACAAAATACATTCGCACCACTTTTAATTACAGGAATACTATTTTTTTGAAAAGGGGTAGGGGTTTCTATAGAAAAATGTTGTAATGTTTCAAGCAAATAGGGGTGCAATTTTTTGAATGACATAGCGTTTACTGCTGAAATTAAATTATAAAATATAGATACTCTTAAAAGGCAAATATACCGTAGTTTCTTTAGAATGGCCTATTTAAAAAATATAGCAGGATGAATGCCTCCTCCCTAATTAAATAAAATGCAAAAGCAGGTAAATATCGTCTAAAAGAATAGTAAAAGAGAACAGCGTTGCACAATACCATAAATATAAAAAAGAAGACTTAGCTATTAAATTAGCAGTGGTAGAAAATGGCAGACAGCGTTTAAATGAAATAAAAACATTATTAAAAGTCTTTATGGAATGCTTTTTAATCGTATACAAGCATTTTCTTCATTTTTCTTTGTTTTAAAAATTACAAGACGATTACTCAGGCACACGGTATAAAAGGAAAGAGAAAAAAATTTTAATGCTTTTGGGAGTCGATGACAAAATATTTTTAAATATTATTCGTTCTAGCTATTCCTAAATCTTAACCGTTTTATCTATGAATACTATTAAAAAAGTTTCCTTAGGCCTTGTTTTTTTCTTGAGTATGACATGTATAGTGAACGCACAGCGTCACTATCAAAAAGGAAATATTCAAATTACTAAAAGGAAGAGTATAGAAGCCTATATATCTATTGATTTTAACTTTCCGCAACGTTTTCAAAACGCGATCACTTACATAACTCCTAAAGATTTTGCAAAGTACCTTGAAAAAGGAAAAATAAAGAATAAAAAGAAGGTCAAACTAAAATTAAAAGAGTTTGAAGGTTTTACTCTGGAAAACGGAAAAAAGTTTCAGGTAGTGAAGTATGCAGATCTTACTAAAAAGAAACTGGGAATGTTACCTAAGCGTATTTGTTTAGAGCAAATCGCAGAGGGTAAAATAAATGCTTTTAAAATGTACAGCAGGACTACAGGAAAAATTTCCGCAGAACTGGCTAATATTTTTATGGATAGCCGTACCAAAGGGGAGCAAATGTTAATAGATTATATTCAAGATAATTTCCAGATACTAGTGCAGAAAAACACTAAAAATCCACGCAATATTATGCAAATAAATTTGCTAAATTATATAGGGGATAATGAACGTGTAAAAACCAATTACGATGCTAATCATTATGGTTTCAGAAATCAATTTACAGAGCGCCAGAAGTTTGGAGTTATTGTCAATAAAGAATATGAAGCGGCCTTTTTAAGAATGGTTAATGATTATAATAATGGCACCTTGGAAGAGCCAGCTGGCAAATAGACTTTAGAAAATATAACCATTTAAACCCTCCTTCTCGGGAGGATTTTTTTAAGGAACATGCCGTGGGATAATAGCTTTGTCTACCCTTGCTGATTTGAATACGATAACGACGTGAAAATCTCAAAACATCAAAAATTTGCCGGATGCGCTGCAATAATAACATCTATATCGTGTTAATTTAAGAACCTATTATATCTTATTATGAGTATTAAAGCTACATTCTTAAAATTATGCTACTTGTTACTTGCAGCAGCATTTCTTAGTTCCTGTGAAGATGATATAGATCTTTTGAAGGAAGCGGAAAATACTAATTCTGATTTACTTCAAATATCAGATCTTAATTATGTAGGGGCATTTCGCCTTTCAGGAGACACCTATGGTGAATCAAGTATAAATTACGCCAGTGGCGCCATGGCTTATAATAACGATAATCACTCCATTTACATAGTGGGGCATGCACAAGTAAATGCGATTGCAGAGTTTCCTGTACCGGCGTTACTAGATGAGACTGATATAACAGCGCTAAACGTCTCTGAACCCTTGCAAGACTTTCATACCGTTTTGAATGCTGTAGACAACCCTAGTAATGTCAATCGGATAAATGGGATGTTGTATAAAAATGAGCAACTGGTTATAAACGCAGAGGTGTGGTATGATGCCAGTGGAAGAAATCGCAATACCAGTTTGGTAGTTCGTGATGCAAATAACATTGGCACCTCACAAATAGATGGATATTATCAAATGGACGGTGCTGCGCATGCGGCTGGATATTTATCGCCAATTCCTAACGAATGGCACGAACGTTTTAATGCAGAATACCTTACCGGGTGGTCTTCTGTAAACTCTATAATTTCCCGATATAGTTACGGACCTTCCTTGTTCACCTTTGATCTTAACGGATTGTTGAACACTTCTTCAAATAGTGGCTCTATAGAAACGGTGCCTTTCATGAATTTTAGTTTTAATGACCAAAATTATATTACCCCACCTTCCAATGACCCCGGAGAAGCAGTTTGGAATTATCTCGCCAAAGGCATGTATGGTTTTATTGTACCTGGCACCCGTACCTTTGCGGTTTTTGGTTCAGCCGGAGGTATAGACAGTGGTATAGGTTATAAAATTACTCAGGATAATGGAAATCTATGTGGCGGATATTGCGCCTATCAGGCTTCAGACTACTACAATTACTATTGGTTTTTTGATGTGGAAGAAATTCTCAATGCCGAAAATGTGTCTAGTCCACGTCCTTATGCCTACGGGAAATTTTCGATTCCTTTTGATGACGATGGCAGTCATCGTATTATTGGTGGTTCTTTTGATAGTTCATCGGGACTACTATATCTAGCCTTGGGAAAAGCAGGACAGGTAGGACAATATGATCGCCCGCCACTCATTGTAGGCTATAAAATGCCTTAGATTAAAGAGTCTCATTAAAACACTAAGAAAAATAGAGTTCAGCGAATAATTTTGAACGCTCTCCCATATGCTTTTTAGGACCGCACATGTTTAAAGTAAACAAGCTTGTGTTTACTGCTCATAAAGCCTAAAATCATGAAAGACTAGGAGGAGCTATAAGTATTACTTCCGTTAAGAAAAGGGTATCAACTAAAGCTATATTTATTCAAATTTTGCAAGAAATAATTATATTTTAAAAAGTTCCTAATTGTAATAATTCAACTAAATTTACAATTCAAAAGTAAAAATGTACAAAAAAGTAGTCAAGATTCTTTTTTTAGGATTGTTCATTCTTTGCACTAGCTGTTTCGAAATTATAGAAGAAGTTAGTTTTAACAAAGAGGGTTCGGGTCATGTATCACTTACTATGAATTTAAGTAAGAGTAGGACCAAATTAAACTCTATAATGTTGCTCGATAGCATTAATAACTACAAAATACCTTCCAAAACAGAAATTAATCATAAAATCGCTCAAGCAATTGAAAAGATAGCGCAAATTGAGGGCATTTCGGGTGTTAAAAATTCTTCTGATTTTGAAGAATACATTTTTACCATTTCTTGTGATTTCACGAATGTAGAATCATTGAATACAGTAATTTCACATTTCAGCACCAAAAAAGATGCGGCCATTATAAAACAAGAACAACATTTTAGTTTCAATAAATCTCAAAATACGTTTACGAGAAACTATCATTATAATCTTTCTCAAGAATTCAAAAAAACAAACATAGAAGATCGCAAGGTTTTTGAAACCGCTACAATGACCACTATTTATCGTTTTGAAACCCCAATTATTTCATCAAAAAACCCTACTGCTAAAATAGCTGGAAGTAAAAAAGCAATCATGTTAAGAGTGAATGCTCAAGATATTATTACCAATAGAACATCAATCAAAAATCAAATAAAACTACAGAAGTAATTATTATGAAAACAAACCTACTATTCATTGCTGTAATTATATCATTTACCTGCATAGCTCAAAACATTGAAAGTAAAATACCAAACAGCGCAGAAGCGGTGATTTCTATAAATGGAGATCGCTTGATTGATTTAGTCTCTATTGCAGAATTTGATGACTATACCTTTGCCAAAGAAATGTTTGATAAGTTAAATAGAAAAAGAGACTCTTCGTTAACTATCACCAGTATTGAAGACTTAGGATTTAATTTGAACTCAAAGGCATTTTATTTTTATAAGACAACAGATAGTATCAACTATCATAATTTCTTAGTGAAGTTAACCGATAAAAATAAGTTTGAAAGCTTGATCTCGGAGCGAGATAGAGAAAAAATAATTTCAGAAGATGGAATACGTATGATGGCAGATAATAGTAGTGTTGCACTATGGAATGACAATTTGCTTTTGTTTTCCGGGTACGAAAAAACATATAATTACCTTAATGAAAATATAGAACGCTTTATGGCTCAACCAGAAAATAAAGAGCTATCAGATTATGAAGTGAAGAAAAGAATAACTTCCAAATGGGCAAAAGCATATGCGCTAAGCATTTTTAAAGGAACAAATGAAGCCTCCATTTTAAACGATGGAAACTATAGAGCGAATAAAGATAAAAATGCAGTAGCATCTGTATGGGTTCGTAACTATGGTCAATTAATGGAAGGAGCCATGTCTGGCATATATGACATGGTGGGTGTTTCATCGCTTGGGGCATTGAAATCTTCTTCTAATTTAGCTGGATTCAAGAGTATTGTTGCTAATTTATATTTAGATGAAAATAATGCCAGAATGACCACCGAAATGGAAGTGAATTCTGATTGGGGTAAGATATTTGAAAATGTTTACAATTCTAAATTAGATAAGAATTTTTACAACTATTTTAATCAGAATGATGTCTTAGCATACATGAGTTTTTCTACCGATATGCAGGCATTTATGGAAGAATATCCTACTTTTATAACGAGTGTGTATGGTGAAATTATGCCAAAATATAAGGAAGAGATGATGCTAGGTAGTGAATTCTTGTCTCTTGTATTAGATGAAGAAGCAATAGGGGAATTAATAACCGGTGATATGGTACTTCTATTGAACGATTTTGGAGAGAAAGAAGTAACCTATTTGTCTTATGAATATGATGAAGAGGATTATAAAAGAAAAGAAGTAACCAAAACAAAAAAAGAGGTAATGCCTGATTTTACCATCATGATAGGATCCAAGAAAGAGAAACTGCTCAATAAAGCGGCTCTTGTAGCCATTAAGTATGAACTTTTTGAAAATAAAGAAGGTTACTACAAGATAAATGCACCTAAAAATGAAATTCCTGTGGATTTATATACCGCAGTAAAAAACGACATTTTGTTCTTTACTACTTCAAAGGAAAAAATTTCAAATATTGTAAATAATCGTGTGGTTAAAAATGTAGGAAAGCATCAAAAACTTATGAGTAAGAATAGTGCTGTTTTTTATATGAATGGGCAAAAAATGATGGCTAAAATACCCGCTTCAGAATTAAATAAAAAGGAGCAAGAATATCTAAAGTATGCCAATGATCATTTTAAAGATGTGTATTTTAAATCGTCTAAAATGAAGGGCAACAAATTGCAATCAGAAATGAAGATTAATATGGCTACTTCTCAGGAAAATTCATTCAAAGTATTTTTAGACTATATCGAGGTTTTAGCAAACTGAAGATAGATGAGAAAAAAGCTTACTTATCTTTTTGTAATTATCAGTATTGTAGTAATCACGTTATATCTTTTTAGGTATAAAAGTGCTTTAACTATTGAAAATAAAATCCCTAGTACTGCTACTGAGATTGTACAAATTAATCTCCGTCAAATAGAACATCATTTGTTAGTTGATGGGATTAAGAATCCGTTTAAATATATAAGCCTTAAAAGTAAAAAGAAAGATACCACCGCTTCATTTATTGAAACAATAGTGATACCGAAGAATTTGTTGTTTTTCACCAACAATGATAATTTTAAAGGGGGATGGTTTAGTACTATCATAAAGCTTAAAGACTCTGTTGAGCTTAGAAATTGTTTGTTACAAGAAGGCTTTAATGACTTTACTGATGAAAAGATAACATTCTTTAGTAAAGGTAAAGTGGTTATCGCTATAGCTGGTAAAAAGGGGATAATTGCCTACAAAAAACAGCAAAGCCTATCTGTAAATGCTGCTATTCAAACTGTTTTTAATGAAACTAGTTTTTATAAAAAAGAAACAGATATACTCAAGTCAATTAAGAATTCTAAAAGTGATATTACATATGTTAATGCAAAGTCTGATTTTTTAGAAGCAGATTTTAAAAAAGGACTCTTTGAAATTAAAGGCAAGGTTCAATCTGAACTATTTGTAGCGGATGCTTACAATGCAGATTCCAAAAACCTTATAGGATTTATAGCGACTAAAGTAAACACAAATCATCACATCTTCAGATCCCTTATATCAGACAAAAATAAGACCAAATTCAAAGATTTCACAAAACTCTCTATTGACTCTATTGTAAACAATTGGAATGGAAGTGTAGTATTTAATCTAAAAAATATTGACACAAAAACAGATACTATTATCACGTACGAGTACGATGATGATTTCAACAAAATAGAGAAAAAATCAGTACAAAAAACCAATATACCTAATGTAACAATCACCTTAGGAAACGATGCAAATCTCTATGGTTATTTTTACACTCATAAGATAATTCAAATTAAGGAAGGAGATACTCTTTTTGCAGGGATACCAGTATATAAAATGTATGCAAGAAGACAGGAAAACTATCTACATATTTCTTCTCAAAGACAGCTTGAAACTCGTTTGTTAAAAGAAAAACAATACAAATTTAATGCTCATATAAACATACATAGTTATTTAGAAAACCCACTAGAGTTTTCTTTACTACCTATTAAAAATGACTACCTCCAATTAGTAGAGAGCGTCTCTGCCCAACTCACAATAAACGATGAGTTATTAATACAGCTCAGACTGAGGAACAACGGGCGTAATTTTCTTGGTCAATTTATAAAGCCTTAACAAATAAACAGCAATTAGAGCTTCCAAAATAGTACCTGTTAAAAAATAAGTTTGTTATTGTTTTATGTAATAAACAGGTGCAATATTAGCTATATGATAACTAAGAAATATGAAAAATAGGGTCGTAAAATTTTTAAAACGAATAGCGCTAATTATAGGTGTTTTTATAGTTGCGATTAGTATAACGGTATTGTTATTTGTGCATTTAAGTCCTCAATTTGGAGGAGAACCTACTGCCGAACAAAGTGCGGTTTATGCAAAATCTGATAATTATCAACATGGGAAATTTGTTAACAAGAATGAAGTAAAATTAGATATGAGTCTGGGTGATATGGTAAAAAGTTTAATGAGGTATCTAAAATCACAACCTAATACGTTTCCAAAAGGAAACATCCCTGTTGTGAGCATAGATTCTTTAACTATTGAAGAATACAATGGGAGTACACGACTTATTTGGTTTGGGCATTCGGCCTTCTTACTGCAAATTGATACTAAAAACATATTGATAGACCCAATGTTTGGAGAGGTGCCGGCACCACATCCTCTGCTAGGGAGTAAACGCTTTAGCAAAGAGTTGCCTATTGAAGTTGAAAAATTACCAAAAATTGATGCAGTGCTTATTTCACATGATCATTATGATCATTTGGATTATGGCTCTATAAAAGTATTGAAAAATAAAGTCAGAATGTTTTTTACACCATTAGGTGTGGGAGTTCATTTGCAAGAATGGGGAATAGAAAAGGAACGAATTATAGAGTTAGACTGGTGGCAGGAAACCATATTTGAAGGATTAAATTTTAAGTGTGCCCCAGCGCAACACTTTTCGGGTAGAGGTCTTACCGATAGAACAAATACCTTATGGAGTTCTTGGATCATACAATCAAACACAGAAAATATATTCTTTAGTGGAGATAGCGGTTATGCGAATCATTTTAAGGAAATAGGAGATAAATATGGTCCTTTTGATTTTGCGATGATGGAATGCGGTCAATATAATGAAATGTGGCCAGATATCCATATGTTTCCCGAAGAGACCGTACAAGCAGGAATAGATATAAAAGCAAAAAGAATAATGCCTATACATTGGGGAGCATTTAAGTTGGCAATGCACTCTTGGACAGATCCAATAGAACGTCTTCTGATAAAGTCCAAAGAATTAAATATGAATGTTGTAGTGCCAAAAATTGGAGCACCTGTTTTATTGAAAAATAAGTTGGGTATAAATGATGAATGGTGGGGTAATTTTAATTGATGTTCACCATAACCTTATAAAATCTGAAGTAAAACTATTGAAGAGATGCGTGTGCATATTTTTCTAAACTTAGAAGAAAGCCAGTAAATAGTAGCAAATGGCAATAAGGTGAAAATAGCTCTTTTTTTAGATTAAATGATGCCTCCAATTGAGGGTATTTCATGTTTTTTGTTACCTTAAAATAAAGTAAACGTTATTGCAATGGATGAGATACCTGTTTTAGATGCTTTACAACAAGCAAGGGAAAGAATACAAACCTTTGATAATAATTGGGCACAACACCAACTAGATCTTTCAGGGCTGGGCCTCACGGAGGAGAATCTGCAGACACTTATGCCTTCAATTCATCTGCTAGGCAATCTAAATCAATTAGACCTTTCAGACATACCGTTGAACAATACGGCTATTGAACAACTTGGATTATCAGATTTATTTGGTACCCAAAAGGTAAACATCTCTTATGGCGAAAATGATACCTATAATGGAGATCTTAGATTCGGAAAGTTACACGGAGAAGGCATTAGAAACTTTGCTAATGGAGATGTTTACGAGGGGCAGTTTACACGTGATAAGTTTAACGGACAAGGAAATTTGAAACGTGCCAATGGTAATTCTTATGAAGGAGCATTTAAAATGGGGGCTTACCATGGGCAAGGGGTATTTAAAAATGCAGGAGGAGACTCACATGAAGGAACGTTTGTAGAAGGAAAAATCAATGGATGGGGTACCTCTAGATATAGCAGTGGGGAAGTTTTAAAAGGCGTTTTTGATAATGGTAAAATAGTGTTTGACGATTCGGAACACCAAATGAAACCAAATACAGTGCTTACTATGGTGGTCAGATCTAATAGAATGGTCAAAGAAAACAGAAGTGCGCAATACGAGGCTCATAAACACAAAAAAGGAGGATTACCAGTTAAAGTTGCGGTGGTTGCTAATGGCAGGGAACTTTTAGATGCGATTAAGGCATTGTTGGAAACACAAAAAGACACCAAATCCTTTCGTCTTGCCTTTAATCAACACAGCGGCAATAGAGTTAACCCAGATATCAAAATAAAAGAAGAAGAAGCCAAGGCCATTTTGCAATTACTAATCGATAAAGGTATTGAGGACATCAAAATATCATCACATAGTTGCAACCTTTGCGAAGCTCAGCTGTTTATTGATTTAGCTCCTAATTATATCCAGAATGCCCAAATAACAGTATTGACCGTTCCAGATGGTAAAAATGCCTTTGAAGGTTGGAAAAAGAACAAAAACGGAGAGAAAAAATTTACTTCCTTTTATGTAAATGATGAAGGCGATTATGCTTTGAGAGACAAATATATTTTCAAGAAAGAACAAAAGCAGCAGTCTGAAACGTTTTCAGACACCAAAGAAGCCCAAAAGGAAGCATTTACAGTGCCTTTAAATCAGGAAAGACTTAGTTTAACTTCAGGGAAGGAAAGAACGGCTCCTAGGCTCCAACCAAGAAAAGTAATCACCCCTAATTTAAACCCCCCAAAAAAACAAGGTCTTTAAGTTGTGTTGCCGATTAATTATTTTAAAAGAACAAACCTAATGAGCTAGGTAAAAAAAGGCTTGTCTATCTTTTTATAACGATAGCTATTGTGTTTTAGGCACTTGGTTAGCAGTATTATATAGCCCAAAGACATTACTCAACCCAGAAGTTATTTGTTACAAAAGGGGTTTGATGAATTGGCAGCTCAGGTATTTGAAGCGTCTATTGAGGAAAGAGCTATAAAAGTACGTAAGCCTATCTGTGTCCTTGATTGTGACCTGGTGATCAACCTTCGCCAAATTGAAATAATTATCCAAGAGAATTCAGGAATTTGAATTAAAAACTCCATAGGCAGCAGTTAGAAGAATCTACTAGGAATCATCGTACGATGTAGTACTAACATCGGAGTCAGATATATATTAAAAGAGCTAATTAAAGTCGTTCTAAAGAGCGGCTTTTTTAATGTTCAATATTTTTAAATTTAATTTATGTATCTATAAATCAGGGATTTTCCCCTTGTTTCGGAATTGAAAATTTAACATCTTTAAACACCTTAATTCTGTATAGATGAGAAATTATGTCATAGTTTTTGTTTCGATGTTTTTTTTAACTGGCTGTAATGATACCTGTGAGAACCTGGGAAGTTGGGAAACAACAGAAGATTCGATGGAGCTGGTAGCAGTGCATGCTGCCCTTTTACCTAATGGAAAAGTACTAACCTTTAGTTATAATGACCGTAATGCACTAGAAGAGAGCGAAGGAAAATATCAAATATGGAACCCTGAAACCCGAAGTCCGGAGGGAGAGAACACCTATATAGAAGGGTGGAATCCCTTTTGTTCAGGGCATAGTTTTTTGGGAGATGGAAGACTTTTTATTGCGGGTGGACATGTGCACTGGCCAGGTGAATCCGGTGCAGAAAATGTTGCAACTATTAATTTGGACGAATCAGGCAATCCCAACTGGGATATTGATTTCAAGGCTATGGGGAATAATAGATGGTATCCTACGGTGGTAACGCTTGCAAATGGTAATGCACAGGTCATAGGAGGGAGTTCTCCTATATTGGCTTACAATTGGGCGGGAACGAATGATGATTATGAATATTATGATCTTTTAAATGACCGTTACGTTAACAAAAATATTACTACTATTGACTATCCGGAGGACGGGGCTTTCAATTATCCTTCAAATGATGAACGTCAAGAAGTAGCTTCCGGAAAGAAACTTGCAGGACTTTACCCACTTACACATTTATTACCGAAACCTGACGATGGAAGTGCTCCTGATGGGATTTTATTTGTATTGACTGAATCATTTTTACGGCTTTACAATCCTACTACGAACCGTATTATCAATACTAAAATAGATGTAGGTGGATTTCGCACCTGGTGGACGCAGGGGTCTTCGGTATTACTTCCCATACCCATTGATGAAAATGGAAATCCTCCAGATACCGTAAAAGTAATGGTGATTGGTGGAGGAACTAAAGGAACAAATGATGAGAATGTTCCCGCACTTTCAGATATTAAGATTTTCACCTACGATGTGAATGCCCAGACCATTAGTGAAACACAAAAGTTCGAGAGTGCAGGAAGACTCATGGGAGACGGTATTTTGTTACCGGATGGAAATGTACTCATTGTGGGAGGTGCTAAAACAGGGTATGCAAATACCAACCAAGACAGATTTTTAAAGGCAACCTTGTTAAAAATAGTTAATGGGGAACGCGTAGCTGGTTACAGAGATTTAGCAGATGCTGAGGAGGACCGCGGCTACCATGCTTCTGCGCTGTTACTGCCCGATGCCAGTGTTATGGTTTCTGGAGGTAATGGAAATTGGTTAGGAATGGATGGTCCCGAGGAAGAGCTCACATCAGTAGAAGTGTTTTCTCCGCCCTATATAGACAATCCTTTGCTTACAAGACCTATCATTTTTGATGCGCCGGAAACCCTTCAGTTAGATCAGGAATTCTCGGTTACGGTAAACGATCCTGATGTAGCTTCCAGAATTGTACTAGTAAGACATGGTTCCAGAACACATTCGTTAGATACAGATCAACGTTTGCTAAACTTTACGGCTGTAAAAACTACTTTGAGTGACGGGCGGATTCGCTTAACTGCCAGAATGCCCGACGATGCAAGTTATATACCACCAGGACCTTATATGATCTTTGTGTTAAAAGAAATCGTAGAGGATTCTGAGGATATCTGTCCTCAAGACTTTATTCCTTCCAAAGCTAAACACGTACTTGTTAGTAATTATCTTGAGAAAACAAACGAAATGGTGGAAGAGATTTCTGTGCGCATCACGACAGGAGAAGATGATCTTAGAGGAGATAATAGAGCATTTATTGAGATTTATGATCGCAATGATGATTTGTTAGGAGAGATTAAATTAAATGATGGTGGGGAGTCTTTTGCAAATGGCAGTATAAACACTTTTAATTATACCTTTGATTCGTCTATATCTTTGCGCAATTTCGCTTATATAAAAGTAAGACATACTTCAGGGATTGATAATGTAGTGTTGGATCCTGATAACTGGAGTATCAATCAAATAACTGCACGTTTACGAAGTGGTATCAATTGGCGCACTCAGATTGATCTAAGCGGCGAACCTGTGATAAGATTATCTGAGACTTTCAAAGACTGGAAAGTAAGTTTTTAGCGTTAACTTATGCTTTTAATTCCTAGTGGCCGCCCTTTGCGATTTATCAATTATATATTCAATAAGGAGCCGAGTGATCTCAAGGATTGTTTGCTATTGCCAACCAAGTCAATATACATAGTTTGTTAACAGAGTATAAAAATCAGGTTTATATAAGAATCTAAAGGCTTGAAATTAGGCCTTTTATTTGGTATATCGCATAAAAAAGCGTAATTTTACGTTTGTAAAAAAGTAAAAATACCACAAAGATGCTTGCAAGGCAAAAAGTAATAGACTTAATTCCCACCGAGGCAGATCCCGCTTGGATGCTTAGCTTTTTACAAGATAAGAAATTTACTATCAATCACGTTCGTGCACTTAAAGCATTGAGTCACATCAATATTCGAGAGCTTTCACAAATCTTAAACATTAATCCAAAAACATTTACCACCTACACCAAAGATATTTCTAAGATTAAAATTGATACTAAAGAACACATTATTTTATTAATTTCTTTGTTAAAGAAAGGAGCAGAAGTTTTTGGAGATACGCAAGATTTTAACGAGTGGCTAGAATCACCTAATGTATTTTTTGATCACAAAGAGCCCATTTCTTTTTTAAATACCATAAGTGGTATTCGTTTCGTAGACAGCCGTCTTACCGCCATGGAATACGGTGACAACGTGTAGTAATGGACGTATTTCGAATTTCACAGACCAGGTATGCGGATAAATTAAGTGCTTCCGGTGCTCCAAACCGCTGGAATAAAGATAATGAGTATGTAATTTATACCTCTCAAAGCAGAGCCTTATGCACTTTAGAAATGGTAGCCCACCGAAATGCTCGAATGAAAAAACTCGATTACCAACTGCTGCGTATCTCGGTTCCTTCCGATAAAAAATACTACTTAGAAGTAGAAGCTTCTTTACCCAAAGACTGGCGATTATTAAAACATTACAGTCAACTTCAAACCATTGGAAGCGATTGGTATCGGGAAAAAAAATATTTGATTCTAAAAGTGCCTTCAGTGCTAATTCCGGGAGAATACAACTATGTAATCAACACCAATCATCCTAACTTTAGCAAAGTACGCATTGCATCCAATAGTCCGTTTATTTGGGATCAACGATTGTTATAGTTCAGGCTCTTTACCCTATTTTAAAAGATTTTAGACCTCTAAATATACTGACTGTAATTTAAGCAAAATTTAATAGGGGTAAGCTACTTTTCCAATCCAGACCCTAACTGCATTTTAATCTTAAATAATCTGAGTTCGATGTAAAAAGAACTACTTTTTCTACGGATTTTTTTCTTTTCTGCAGCATAATAAGGCTTTCCTAAATTTTAGTTCACTAAATTCTATTTTCTTCAAAGGAGTTCATGAATTTACATTTCTCCCCCGAAGGATTAGGGCTACGAAGATTCTTAACGGAAAACCTTGTTACACAGCGGAAAAAGACAATTTCGAACTCGATTTTAATTCTTATTTACATTGAACTGACGTTAAATATTCTTTGCCTGAAGCGGCGATATTTAAGGAATGGCTTTAATTAATTTTTTTTCATACCTTAACATAAGGAACTTATTATTAGTTATTAAACGCCCCCTGTTTAAAAAACGTAAAAATATTTTAAGGTATGAATAGTACCCATGAGTGGGTATAGTTTGTGATTAGCAAATTTCTTAGTATTGCTTGGTGTATTGCATAAATTATTTAATCATAGAATATATAGGATAGCAAATTAAGGAATTCTGGGAATGTAATTGTTCCATCTTTCATTGCAAACTGTTAAGAGTTAGTTATTGACTTACAGTCCCCACAAACCCTAATGGCTACGATTAAATAACTTCATAAAACAACCTTTAATAAATAAAATATGAAACAAATTAGACTTCTGCTACTCCTGCTTAGTTTTTTACTGTTAGCATCTTGTTATTCTGTTAGATTGAGAAATATTAATGGAACGCCGCAACCAGATCCTTTTTCAGATAGAGATGACTATTATCGTGGAATGGCGGTTATTGAAATAGATACCGTTATTAATATGAAATTGACTTCAAAAGACTTTACTTACCTCATTAAAGAAAGTGATTCTTGTGAATCTGGTAAATTAAATATTGTTGAATATCGCAATACATTAGGAGGGATACTACTAAGTGCGATAACTTTTGGGAGAAAGAGAAAAGTGAAAATTAAATATGTGTGTGAAAAACTTCAAAACTAAATTAGTATGGCTACCACAAAATCTAAACAATTAAACGAGTGGAATACTTTACATAAAAATGGTCCTTTTCCTTTAAAATTGTTGTACCAAACAAAATTAGAAGGGGAAAGAGTAATGCCAGATAAAGTGGAACGTTATAATGATGTAGCACTTGAAATACAGCGATTAATAAAAGAAACTCAAGATGCAGGGGAGGGTTTTCGGGCTTATGGATCTGCTTGGTCAATGAATCGAATTGCAAGCCATAAAGACAGGATGCATTACAATGGATTTATGAATCTTTCAATGCCCATTCACGCTAAAGATTGTCACCCAGACAATACATATGATCCAACAAATTTATTCCTATTTGAATGCGGAAACACCATTAAAGAAATATCTGAAACTTTAGCTGAAAATGGAAAATCGCTTAAAACAAGTGGAGCCAGTAATGGGCAAACAATTGCAGGCTGTATTTCTACAGGCGTTCACGGTGCGGGTCTTGACGTTGGGGCTGTGCAGGATTTTGTAGTGGGTCTTAACCTTATTATTGGTCCAAATACTGATGATATTGTCTATCTTGAACCTAAATCTAAACCTGCTTTGAGTGATCACTTTTGGCATGCCTTAAATTCTAGGGTAATAAGGGACGATGACTTATTTTATGCTGCCTTGGTTGGATTGGGGAGTTTTGGATTTATTCACGGGGTAGTAATAGAGGCAGAACCCGTATTTCTTTTAAAGCGTTATGTGAAAAATATAAGTAAGCACTTAGCGTTTGAACTTGCAAATACCATGGATTTTAAAAATTCACCATTTACCATCCCAGGAGAGACAGATGCTCAAGGAAAAGGCAATCGCCCTTATCACTATAAAATCTTTATCAATCAATATAGTGATGATCCCAATTGTGTGGTAGAAGTAATGTATAAAAAGCCGTATCATGAATCATATCCAGATCCTTTTCCAATAATTAAAGAATCATTATATCGAGATTTAATTTACCTCTTTGTAAAACTCGCTGAAAATTTTCCAAAGAGTATTCCTTGGTTGGTTAAACGTTTACGTAAAACAATTCTACCAAAAGTTGATGAAGAAACTACAGGGATGCTCAAAGAGATTTTTTGGGATGCCCCTTACCAAGGACCAGCATTTGCTTGTTCCTTTGGGGTTCACCATAAAAATGCTGAAAAAGTAATGCATCTTCTGGGTAAATTAACCCGTGAGGAAGGCCCAATTCCCGGGATATTTGCATTGCGTTTTGTAAAGCAGACCAAAGCTACTATTGGTTTTACCAAATTTCCAATTACCTGTGTGATTGAGATTGATGGGGTACTTTGGAAAAAAACCAAAAAAATAATGAGTCTAGAAGAATATTCAAGACGGATGATAGAAGTGTTGAAAAAAAACAATATTCCTTTTACCATTCATTGGGGAAAAAATAGTGATTGGGAATTTCCAGAATTGGTCACTCATATGTATGGCGACAATGCAGAAAAATGGATAGCGCAACGCAAAAAATTAGTATCAGCTGAAATGCAACATCTGTTTTCAAATAAATTTTTGAAGATTATTGGCTTAGAGTAAGGAGACTTCCTTATAACTTCCTTAAAAATTTTATCTCAAAGTTTTTCTGCAAGGTTCATAAAACACAATGCTTTCATAAACACCTAAACACAAAGTAGGAGTAGAGCGAGGAAGCACTTTTAAGACAACAATGTTTTCACGAAGCTTTTATTAAGTATAGGAGGGAGGTGTACTAAATGGAACGGCATTTTGCACTAATTAATTTGAAATACAATTGCCTGGTTCATCCAGTGGAGGAGTAGCCGTAATATAGGTCATAATCCACATGAAGATTTGACAAACATGTAATTGCAATCATATAAAGGATGACTTAACATGAGAGCAAGATTCAGTGCATAACTCTCTGGTACACGGCTCAAGGATACGTTTGAGCGTATACCGGATTATAGCATACAAAGATTGCAGGAACTTCTTCTAGAATACTAAGGGGAATAGGGACGTACTTTCCTTCGTTTGTCATTGTAGAACAAATATCTTTTAATCAGGTTGGGGGTTTTTGGAACTTCAGTTTACTTAGTGTCGTTAGGCAAATGCCTATTGCTTTTGGAAAAACAGGCCTTTTTTGTCTGGCTAACTAGTAACGATATAAAATTTTTAAGAGATGAGCAAAAGAAATAGAAAACAAAGAGAGCAAGAAAAAAATGAACAGTATCAAAGGTTGTTGAATGAGGTAACATCTAACGAGAATCCATTTCCGGGGATACCCCTTGAAGAAAGAACAGCGTTTGATCAAGTTATGGGTGCTTTTGCCCAGACGCCACAAGGTCAGGCACTGGAAATCGATCAGAGACCCATTAACGAGCTTATGGAGGCAATGGAACCGCTTAGAGGTACCACTGAAGCCGAAATACCCCTTGCAGAAGCACTTCAGCGGTTGCAGCTGGACGACAACGGAAATTTGGAAATGGGCGAACCAAGACCGGACACCATAGCTTCGCAAAGTACAGCAGTTTCCCGTGCTGAGGTAGAGTTTGCTATTAGTTCAATGCCTTTAGATAGAGGAAATTTGGAAATGGGTGAACCAAGACCGGCCACCGCGGCTTCACAAAGTACAGCAGTTTCCCGTGCTGAGGTAGAGTTTGCCATTAGTTCAATGCCTTTAGATAGAGGAAATTTGGAAATGGGCGAACCAAGACCGGACACCGCGGCTTCGCAAAGTACAGCAGTTTCTAGTGTAGGAGAACAGGCTGTGGAGCCCCTTTCGACCGATACATCGAGATCGGTGGCTCAAAGTCCAGAAAATCAGTTGCAAGATTTAACGGAAGAGCAAATTAAAGATTTGGAAACCCTTTGGAATAGGGGAATAATAGGACCTGATACCCAACTTGGGGACGGCAAAATAGCCGAAGCACTTGCCAACTTATGGAGAGAACAAGGAGGACCAACCGAAAGAAAGCTATCCGCAGTGGCACAAAGCGCAGCAGAGATTCCTTCATTAGAGTCTTTACAATCCTTAGCCCAAAGCCCAAGAGACAATAGCGGGGTAACAGACTCCGTAACATCGTCCCAAAGGGCAAATACGGCAGCAACGAGACGCAGACCGAACAAAAAAAAGAAAAAGGGGGGGCGTAAAAAGGGTTAGGACACTAAGAATGACCTAAAGAGTATGGAAAATTTAGCATCTCATTTTGAATAGGTCGTAAAAACTGCACTTTACAAAACGGGATACCATATCGTGGTTCATGGCTACCATATGGTACACTATTGTCCGTAGTGAAGTGATTTCATGTCTTTGGTAAGGCAAATGCCTGTGTTTTTGGTTCTTTTTTAAGATCAACAACTTCTATACTTTCATGAGCACCTAAATACCCAGTAGCAGTAGAGCGAGGAAGCACTTCTAAGACAACAATGTATTCATTAAGCCTGTATTAAGCATAGGAGGGAGGTGTACTAAATGGAACGGCATTGTGCACTAATTAATTTGAAATACAATCGCCCAATTCAATTAAGGAAACGCTAATACTCTTAAAGGAAATTTCTACCCTACTAGCTCCTAAATCGCTTCCTTCTGTATCGCCGTGTATTCTATATTGCGATACAGGTCCGGAGCCAGATATTGATTCTGTGCTGTGATCTTTATCAATATATTGAAAACTACTTGTAGTAGCAATGTTAATCCTTTGAATTCTGAACCCTTCCTCTACGGTGGCTAATTTCATTTCTTTTGATGCATTCCCATAGGTATAATCACTTCTTGATTTAGATAAATTATCAGGACACTCCCACATTTGAACCCAAGAATAAGCCCAAAGCTCACGACCATTATTTTTAGTAAAAACGCTTACGTCTCCTGTAACACATGGCCCATTATCATCAAAATCATTGTCTCCTTTTCTTTTTCCTGGAAATCTTTTATGAACAGGATACACCACTAAATTTGACAAATTAGTATAAGACCATGTTTTAGTTTCGCAAGGTTCAGGCTGTACCTGTAATACCACTATTTCAGAAACAATATCATCTTCCAATTCCAAGACTAATTTACTACTGTTTTCATTCAACGTAATCCCATTACTTCCTAGATTTATTTTAAGTTTGTAATCGGTACTCATACTTAAATGAGAAGTTTTATTCGTTTTGATACCATTGGAAGCATAATGGTAAAGCTCAAAATTTCTATAATTTTCTTTTAAGAAGTATCCAGATATTGTTATGTTGTTCCTTAGATTTGGTGGCAGATTCATGTCTACCCCATCTGGATGTATAACACAAATCATGGGTTCTTGTAAAGGGATGGGTTCATCATTATATTCGGCCTTAATAATTCTTATTTTCTTTATTAAAAAATCGGCTGTAAATTGAATGGTACACTTTAATTCAGCACTTACATTATTAGTTGCAATAAATAATGCGTCGTTAAGCTGTTCTTTTATATGAGCGTCCTTAATATCATCTATTGCTTCTTGAATAATTGAATTGAAATTTTCTGAATTACCCGCTAAATCATTTACGGCTTTATCCAGAATTTTATTGGTATTATCTAAAATGCTAATGGTATCTGTTATACCTAGAAATCTTCTAAGTGCATCACAACTAGTAAAAGTCATCGACATAGAAATGAGTAATATAGAAATGACTGTAAAAAATTTGATTTTATTTAAATAAGCTGTTTTCATGACGATAGAAATTGGTTATTTAATTTTTTTATAATTCGTATACGTATCTATTTTAACTATTAATTAGAGCGACTATTAATTTAGGTAACGAATAGATTTTAGGCAATGATATTAATCAGTTAGTATGCAATAAAATACGTACGTACATTTTGATTTTAAAAAGCAATCCAGTCTCCAAAATTTGGCAGCGGTGTACATTTTTAAAACATTTCCAATTGAAAGGTAGCATAAAATGTGGGGGACCTTTACGGTACAATTGATGTTTGTAATTATTGTTTCAGGCTTATGATGGGCATTTTTTGTTTTAATAGCGGAGTCGAACCATAGGAGGGAAGTGGAATGGCAATTTAACTCTAACTAATAAAACAAAGATTTAGCTTCCTTATAATTATTTCTTTTGATTTTTAGCCAAAACGTATTATTTATCAGTTATTTAACAAGCAATTGAGCCTTTTCTTTGTTTATAAGTTTTGTACTTTTCTTGTTTAAGAATAACTTATGAGAAATGCTATATTTTGTTTACTTACTTTTTTATTAATACTTGCTTGCGGAAAGAACGATGACAATTTAGTTAAAGAAGAAATCGCAGAAGGAGAACTGCCAGTTACCTCCATAAATATTGATATTAAATTACCATCTAATACTTCATTTTCGATTGAAGATTTAACCTTAGCAACATTTGCAGATGAAAAAGATATCCCGCAAGATGGAAATGTGGATATTGATATTTATCAGTCTGAAGGTTATGAAATTGTTTTCGCTCAAGACAATAATGAAGATATTGTTTTATATGGAATTATAGCTCCTTCAGGAAGTAACAAATTGATTATAAATTCAGAATCTACAGCTCTAGCCTTAATAATGACACATCCATGGGCTATAAACTTCGCTCCAAATACTAAATCAGAAGCTATTTCATACATAAAAGGTCTTGATATTTTTAAAGACTTTATTGTTGTTGTTGAAAACGGAATAAGAAACAGAACTTTAAATTCCCTTAATGTAGATGATATTATTGAAAATATTATCATTAAAAAACAAGAATCTGGTAAAAGACCTCAGTTAAATATTAAAAAAGAACCTTTAGAAGCAGATATAACCAATGGAGTTGTAAATGTTACTAATAATGGAAATATAAATGGGTATGGTTTAAGATTATACGACACAGAGGGAAAGGCAACAGATGAAGTTTATTTTCTAGAAGGAGAAAAGGAAATTACTTCGTTTGATAGAATTTTAGAAGTATTTACCAATACTTCATCAACTTTTAAAGCTACAGAAATAAACTTTCCAATACCCACAGATGGCCAGTGGTTACTAAAAGCAAAGAATGGGCTACCCCTGGCAGATGAATCAAAAGAAAATAGCAAAGCAAGATGGAATAATCTTGGTAGATTTACTGCAAACACTATTGGGCTTTTCTCATATTCGCTAAAAAGACTGTTTTTATTAAGCGATTGTTTAACCGCTGTTGGCGAATATATGTCTGGTCAGATGATAGATTTACTTAACGACTTTTATTTAAACAGAGATGATAAGTCTTTATTAAAAAACACATTAAAACTATTTTCTGGATTAACTAATGATGTGTTCGGTATAGTTAATTCCTGCTCCGGTAAACCAATTGGAACAAGTACTTTATTTGGAAAGATAAGGGTAGTTTTTGCCCGACTTTCTCAGGTAGATAAGATTGAAAGTTTTGTTCAACTTGCCATGTTTTTTAATGATTTAGCTATATATAACAATCAGGAAGAATTCTGTTTTGTTCAGGATAATCAAGAAGTGTTTTATTGCGATGGTTTAAGCTTATTGGGGGATACAGATTTCGGTGAAGTTGGAGTAGGTACTTCGGAAAGTAGAATTTTTACATTGATGAATACGCTGGAAAGTGAAATAAATATTTTAGACATCGTATTACCTGATGGCTTTAGTGTTGATTGGAGTTCAGGTTTAATTCCGTTAGCGTCTTCACAAGAAATATTAGTGACTTTCAGCCCGTTTGAAGAAAAAGAATATACGGGTGAAATTATGGTAAAGAATGACGCGGTTATTGATGATACGTTAGTAATGTTAACAGGCATAGGTATTTATGCTCCTAAATTAGAAATTATAGGAGAAGACCTAGATTTTGGACAGATAGTTGTAGGAGAAAATTCACCAGTGAAAAGTTTTATAATTAAAAATAATTCAGATACAGCTATTGAAATTAAACCATTATCAACAGCGCATTCAGAAGTAACTTTAGATGGGGGCAACGGCGGTATTATTAATGCGGGAGATTCTATAATTATAAATGCTGTTTTTTCTCCAGTTCAAAATACTTCAGATGCAATTCAAGGAATAATTTCAGTTGAAACCATTGACGGAAAAGAAAATTTAAAAATAAATTATTTTGGTAGTAAAAGGCAAAATGATTTATTTGAATTACTGACGAATGCAAATTTATGGCTAATAAGACCTGCTAGTGAAATTTACCCTGATGAAAACAAGCTTTGCAAAAGAAATATTATTGTTGAAGATTTGTTATTAAATACAATTACGGAATATAATGAAGATGATTGTTGGATAAGTTCAATCAAATTTTTTGAAGATAATACAACAAATCAGCCGCATGAATTTGCTAATCAACAAGTGTATGTTGTTACAAGTACTTTCTCTGAGTTCTCCTTAACCGATACCCTTTTAGAGTTTACCACTTCCAGTGAGAGCTACATCGATCGAAATACCAGCGGTAGTGTAAATCAAAGAATTACTTTTATAAACAGTTCTCAATTTTCGGGTTATTACGATTCTACAAATGGTTATTTTATAGGAACTGCACAATATACCTATAAAAGAATTTTTAAAAAGGAAGATAATAGTCAGGATGTAATTAATACTGAAAGATTTACGGGAGATTTTTACCTCAAAATTTATAATTAAAGTTTTGACTACGAAAAGTTAAAAATATTAGAATCTCGAATTTAACCTGACCACAGAAAACGTTGGCTAAAACAGGGTAGAGTGTTAAAGAATAGTCCGGTGGACTATTTTAGCGAATGAGCCAGCTGGCGCTTTGGCATCCTACCGTTTCTTTATTTTTTCTTGACAAATGTTTCTTCTAAGACGTTAATGAAACTAAGCTTTTTTACGAGAATCATAAACTCCATCAAAAAATAATGAAAACCTTGCGAATAAACAATTTTATGCGGCAAACCCGTGGTGAGCATAGTCGAAGCGTAGGAGGGAAGTGGAATGTGTGTGGAATGGCTTATTTGAATTGTATTGTTATTAAAGAGTTAATTACTCACTTAAAGACTTTTTAAATAATTTCACTAGTAAATATGTAATATATTACTCTAATAAACGTCTAAGATATATAAGTTCTATTAATAATAATAATAGAACAATTAGTTTAAATACTTATTTATATACTATTTCATATATTTGTATTAAGTAGACTATAATACATAAAAGTATTAAACGTTATTATAAGAAGTTTTGAAAACAAGAGTAGACATATCTAAAGTATTCCCTAACCATGTGTTTTGGGATATGGATAGTAGCAAATTATCTATTAAAAGAGATAAAGATATTATTATTCCAAGAGCTTTATATGCTACTAATAAAGATTCTTTTTCCAAAGACATTAAATTATTAGAAGAATATTATTCTAAAAAAGATATTTTACAGATTCTAAAACATACTAAAGAGAATATTAGTAATCAAGTATGTATTCTAGTAAGTAAACGATATAATACAAAGCCTTTCTACCGTTACGCAGTATAAATAATGCAAGCGGTTTCCAAATTACTTTTGCAAACAATTAGAGAATTGCAGGAATTACCTAGTCTGTCTGATTTTGCATTGGCAGGTGGTACAAATTTAGCATTGCGCTTTAATCACAGAATATCCGAAGACATTGACTTGTTTTCTACCAACATCATAGGTATTAAAGGATTTGAACAAATTGAATCAGAAGCAAAAGCATTTTATGGTGATAAATTATTAAATATAATATATCCTATAAAAGAGAATGACCAATTTGTAGATATACGTTTTTATGTAGCTAAAAAGAATGCTACAATAAAAGTGGATATTATTCAGAATATGAAAGCGCTTTATGATTTTGAAATCATTAAAGGAGTACGTTGTTTTGATGTAAAAGATATAGGGCTTTTCAAATTAGTGAGTTGTGCCAGTCGTCCTGCTAAAAAAGACATTTATGATTTAGAATATATCACAGAATCAGAAGATTTATCTGATTTATATAACATGTTAAAATCAAAAAAAGAAAAGTTTAATAAGGATACAGATAGAAATATATTTGATTTAGATGAGGACCCAGACCCAATTGATAATCCTCATTTACTTCTGCTTTTTGACAAAAGAATGGCTAAGAAACAAAAAATGCGTCATTCTCACGATAATATTTTAAATATTGAAGGAAGTAAATCTTGGCATATGGCAAGTATTAATTGGCGTATGAAATTAAGGCGATTGTATCAATATTTGGGAGTAAGATATCCAAAATTATAGTGCCTACTGGAATTTTAAGATAAAATATTCATTCTATTAAAAATAGTCCTTTTTCTATAATATTCTGGATTTTCAAAGCAAATACGACCTCTAACTATACCTGGATGGATGTTTAATTTATTAGCAAAACCAATAATTGTTTCATCATCAAATTCTTCATTAGACATATAAAATTCATTTCATATATCAAGCTCTATTAAATTACTTTGGGCATAGTTATCTGCTTCAAATTCCTCCATTTTCATATTTGCATTATTTAGAAAAAAATTAGCATTTTTTTACTTCGGCTTTGTGAGGTGTTTGTAGACATGACCTAACTCATGCATAATTGTAAAAGCAAAATTATCGATATAATACGCTTGCGCGTACTTATATCTGATCTTATATCAAATACACAGTATTCGCCGTTTTACTCGTATAAACATATTTGCCCTATAATGTTCTGCGTGGCGCCTGCCCTGAGCTTTTTATCGAAGGGTAACTTTGCTTTGGAAAAAGCGGTTTATATACACAAACAGTTACTTCATTTTTTTCTTTCTAAAAGTTTCTTTAAAAATGTAATGGAATACGCTTTGCCCGAACCGACGTAGGAGAGTAGGGGAATGTGTATGGAATGGGATAAATATCCCTTACTTTCTTTATGGTTTACCGTAACTTATTACCTTTTAACTTCTATATATTTATACTTGAATATTTAAAACCAAATATCATAATGAAAATTGAAGCTATTAAACCTGGTTCAAAACCAAAAAAGATGATGGTTCGTTAGACAAAAGAAGACGAGTTAGTCCAGACAAAAAGAAAGACTATCCTCCATTAAAAAACATAAACACAAAAAGGGTGATTAATTTAATCGTAAAACCTGTTTTTTGACTTGAACAAAATGATTAATGAACCGTATAGCAATTATAATCAATGAATTATTGTCATATTTTTATTATAATTCTTTTGTTTTTGTCAGTTATTTGCTTAAAAACATATGAATTACCAAACGGCACAACTCTTGATTTAGTAAACCTTTAACAATTTAAAATCTATTTATGAGTGAACCATCCATTAAGCCAAAACCAACTTATATTTCTAGTTCTCCATCAGGAGAAGATTTGTTTGAAGGCAAATCGCACGAAAAAATTTCAAATACAATCTTTGAGCTTATAAAAGATAAATCTTTGCCTAATAATATAATTGGTCTTCAAGGTAAATGGGGTTCAGGTAAATCAAATGTAGTCAGCATACTTAATTCTAAATTCGATAAGTTAGATTCAGATTATTTCTTTTTTACCTATGATGCTTGGGGACATCAAGAAGATTTAACAAGAAAAACATTTCTAGAAGAGTTAATTTCAAAACTTAAGAAAAAAGATAAGTTTAAAGGCAGTATTGATTGGAATAAAGAATTAAATAAGCTACTTTCCAAAACTTCACTAAAAACTACAGAAAAATTCCCTAAAGTAAAATTCTATTGGATTTTAATAATGGCTTCCATATTATTATTTTCTTTTTTAGATATTTTAAATGAAGACTTTTTTAGTACAAAAGATTTTATTCCATCTTTTCAATCTCCAATATTAAAACTTATACTAGTAAAATATTTTTTACCTGTAATATTATTTGTTTGGGGATTAATTGAAATAAAGAAAGAATATAAAGATTTTGATAAAGACGAAAAAACAAAAAATATAAATTTTAAAGATAGATTTAAACAGTTGTTTTACATTTTTAGTGGTTCAGATTTAACTTCAGAAGAATTAGAACACACATTAGAAGAAGAGCCATCTGTTAAGAGCTTTAAGGAATACTTTGGAAAAATTACTAAAGATTTAAAATCAGACGGTTTAGTTATAGTTTTTGATAATATGGACAGGCTATCAGATAGTGCAAAAGTACTGTCATTATGGTCTTCGATACACACTTTCTTTGCGGAAGAAAAAATTGATAATGTCTGGGTTATTATTCCTTACGATAAAGAACACTTATCAAGTCATTTTGATAAAAATGAAGACTCATATATAATTGATAATTTTATAGGTAAAACTTTTTCAACAATTTTTAGAATTTCTCCGCCTGTTTTATCGGATTGGAAAAAATTCTTTGTTTTAAAATTTAAAGAATCTTTTAAGGAAATTATTAATAGTGATGATATTGATTTTATTTCATCTCTTTATGAAATAGTTACTGATACAAATAATAGAAGGCCAAGAGATATTATAACATTTGTTAACAACCTAGTCTCTCTTTATTTACAGCATAATAATTCAATTGACATTAAATATTTAGCACTTTTTTCTTTAAGAAAGAAAGAGATTTTATCAAACCCTCTAACTACTATTTCAAGTAAACAATTCCTAAAACAAGAATCATATCTGTTTAGTAATAACGCTGAATTGGAGGAGAGTCTAGCTGCTATAGTATATAATGTTAATAAAGAAAAATCAAGTGAAATTCTACTAAAAAATAATATTGAAGATATATTTTTCAAAGCTAATTTCGATGTTCTGAAAGAGGTTAAAAAGCACAGTGAGTTTAAAACATATTTTGACAATGTAATTCAAAAAGGTGATTTTCCAAGTTCGAGACCAGAGAATACTGCAAAAATATTAGATGAGATTAAAGATGTAGTCTCTTCGAAATCTTTATCTACTTATTGGGAAAAATTTGGTAAAAACTTAGATAGAAGACCAGAAGAAGAATTCCAATTATTAACTGATTGGCACAAAAATATTTTAGCAAAAACTTCAAAAGGGACGTCAAAGAAACTTGCTGACAAAATTGCTTATAATAGCAAACAAAAATTTAAAAAATCTGAAAAAGGAAGTGATTATTACTCAACTGTATATGATTTAATTGAATATATAAATGAAAATTCAATTAAGATAAATATAGATTTAGATAAAGTTGAATTTACATCTGACCAATTTGTTTATTTCATAGATGATATGGAAAACCTTTTTAAAGAAGGGAAATGTACTTTTAAAGATTTGAAAATCTACTCAAATTCAAAAGAATTAAACAAATATTATATTGAACATAAAGACGGAATACCTATGAACCATAATTGGTTACACGTCATAAAGTTTTTAAAGAAAAATGATAAGTCTTATAATTTTGAAGAATTCAGAAAACATATTGAAACAAAACTACAAGCTGTAGGTTATACCTCTATAGAGGACGTTGAATATTTAATAGAAATTATTAAAACACTGACAGGGAAAAAAGCTTTAAAATTAATACCTGAAGCTACTGCAACAAATTATCTAAACCATAATGGAAGTAGTGATGAAAATCCTTATTTTGATGTAATTGCTAATCAAATTGCTCATCTAGAAACTACTGTGCCAAGAAGTTCATTTTTCACAACAGAGCTTGGTAAAATAGATAAAGCGGAAAGAATTGCTGAAATTATACACTATTATATTGATTATGGTTCGTTACTTAAATTAGTTATAGATAAAGGAAGAAATCATCTTTTACTTAATGAAATAATTAATATAGTAACACGTAATCAATTCGGGTTTACTCAATCATTAAGTATAAAGTGGGTTTTTGAAAATTTAGACAAAATCAAAACTAAAATTTTTCCAAATAATTTTAATGACTTCCTAAATAGGTTTGATAGTTGGAATCCCAAATTTGAAAAAAACTTTAAAGGAGAAGATGTGTTTGATTTAAGAACATCTATCATAGAATTAACGTTCTCTCAAGACAATCATAGTTTTAACTCTATTAAGCATATACACGATAAAATTATAAGTGAGCTAAATAATACTTCAAAAGAAGTTTGGCTAGAAAACTTTGATACAGATAATAATTTGAATTTTGCTTTCAAAGGTCTTACCGAAAATGAACTTTTAGATAAAAAAATTACTAAAAACACTTTCTTTATGAGTGCTTATGATGAGTATTTTGAATCAATAGCAAAAACTGAAAAGAGTATTCCAGACGATGTTGATTTTTGGAATGGCTTATTAGAAAATGATTATTTAGATGGAAGAAAATTAAACAGGATATTTAATGACATTTTAGATGTAATAATTAATCAAACAGAGGTTTCTTCTAGTCATATCAAATTTTTTGCATTAGGCCTTTTTAAATACTCATCAAATATTGTTTCTAAAGCTGACGAAGTTTGTAGAAAAATTATTCTTCATTTCAAAGATGACGACGACTTATTTGTTTTTATATTACAAGACCATTTAGAAAAACTAATTAAAATTCTTAATTCATCAAAAGGACTCTATAATCAAGATTTATCAGAGATGTTCAATTCTGCTGGAGAAAGAGAGTTAATTGAACCTAAAACTATAAGTTCTATTTTTGAACGAACTAAATTAGTTGTTCCTACTAAAAAAGAGAATAACGATGAAGTAAAGGAAGATTAATTTAAATTTGATTTCAACTCGATCTCATAAAATTTTGGCAAAACAATAGGTGAGTGAAGCGTACATATTTTAGGAGTTTAGTAATAAGCCTTTTTAAGAGTTCTAAATACACAAGGAATTTCAAAGCAATCTTAACGAGTTACAATTGGCAAAAACCCATAAATTATAAAATATGACATTTGTACTATAATGTTCTGCGTTATGTAACTTGAGCTTTGGTTAAAAGCGAAAAGTTCTTACTACAGTTTCTTGAAAAAAATTTATTCTAAAAAGTTTCTTCTAGGATGTTAATGGAACACTCTTTATGCGACGACGTAGGAGGGAAGCGTAATGTGTGTGAAATGGATAAATTATTCTTAATAACTTATTTTACAACTTAATTAAAATTGTTAGAAAAAAGAATTCAAACAATTTATATTTACAAAATGATTAATGCTAAAGAAATAAAGGAACATCCATTAAGACAGATTGATTGGGATTTTAAAAATTCGAATAAATCATTAAGTATCCATTCTATACATCCTTATCCAGCGAAATTTATTCCTGAGATACCTAGAGCAATTATTGAAAATATAAGTTTTCCAGATAGAACAGCAATATTAGATCCTTTTTGTGGAAGTGGTGTTACTCTTTTAGAATCGCAAATTGCAGGACATGAGTCTTTTGGTGTTGATTTAAACCCGATTGCTTGTCTAATTTCAAAAATTAAAACCGGTAACTCTTTACCAGAAAACTTAAAAAATAAATCTTTAGAGCTAGTTTTCAATTCAAAACAGAACGTTAAAAACGTTAAAATCCCAGATATTCCGAATCTTAATCATTGGTTTAAAAAAGGAGTGCAATTAGCATTAGCTACTTTAACTGATCAGATTTTTAAAACAAAAGATCTAACTCTAAAAGAAATTTATAAAGTTGCTGTTTCAAGTATAATTGTTAAAGTATCTAATCAAGATAGTGATACTAGATATGCAGCAGTAAGTAAAGATGTAGATTATGATTTAGTTTTTGATTTATTTTTAAATAGTATAGATAGATTAATAAAATTTATTCCGAAAAATAAAAAGAACAGACAGCAATCAACAATACTAAATAAAAATATCCTAGAATTAGATGTTAAATTAATAAATCGCCCAATCGGATTAGTTGTTACTTCTCCGCCATACCCAAATGCCTATGAATATTGGTTATATCATAAATATAGAATGTGGTGGTTGGGTTATGATCCGATTGATGTTAAAAATAAAGAGATTGGAGCACGAGCTCATTATTTTAAAAAAAATCATCAAACAGCCGCTGATTTTGAAACACAAATGAATCAAATTTTCTATAAATTGAGTCAGCTAGTGGTTAATGATGGTAAAGTTATTATGGTAACTGGTAATTCAAAAATTCATGGAGAAATAATAGCAAATGAAACTATAATTGCAAATGCAGGAAAGTTGAATGGATTTGTTTTAGATGATATTATTACAAGAAATATGAACTCTAATAGAAAATCATTTAATTTAAATCATGCCAGAATCAAACAAGAGCATATTGTTATATTAAGAAAAGTATGAATGAATTGGAATTAGAATGGCATAAATACAAATATTTTGAATACGAAAAAGAGTTGGCTTATTCTGAAATTGAAACTTTACTATGTCCAAAAGAAATTATAACAACCAAAAAAGGAGTTAAATTAATTGGAAATTTTGATGCAGAATTAGCTAAACGATTAGTTTACTTTTCGAAAATTAATAATGAAGAGAATATTTCTGATACAATTCAATCAGAATTAGAATCAAGCCAAGTGCTTTCTGAGTCAAAAAAACGTCAATTTACTAGATATTCAGTTCATGGATTACATGAATATAAAGGAAAGTTTAACCCACAAATAGTAAAATCAATATTAAATATTTTTGATGCGAAGAAAGGTGATAGGCTTCTAGATCCATTTTGTGGAAGTGGTACATCGCTATGTGAATCTTCTTTAATGGGTATTCAAGCAGAAGGAACAGATATAAACCCAATGGCCGTTTATTTGTCTAATGCTAAAATTTCGGCTTTGAATACAAATTCTATTGATCTTGAAACTTCATTTTTGAGTATTCAAAAGAAATGGAATAAAAAAGACATTGAATTAAATGAAGAGAATGAGAGAATAAAATACCTTTTGAAATGGTTTCCCAGAGATATTTTAATTAAAGCCGAACAAATAAAGATCTACTTAAATAAGCTGCCTAAATCTCACTCTACAATTTTTTTAGCTCTGGTCAGTGATATGTTACGAGAGTATTCTCTTCAAGAACCTAGAGATTTAAGAATTAGAAAGAGAAAATCTCCAATGCCAGATATTCCTTTTGAAAAAGCGATAGAAGATAAAGTTTTTAAGTTTTTGACAGTATTAAAAAATGCTCAGAAAATTACAGGAGTATTAAATACTGATAGTTTTGCTTTACTGAAGGATAATAGAACTTATGAAGAGTCTTTACATCTAAATAAAGACTTTAAGAAGTATGATTTAGCAATAACAAGTCCTCCATATGCAATGGCACTTCCATATATTGATACTCAAAGACTTAGTTTAGTTTGGCTTGGATTATCAAAAGCATCAGATATAAAGTCTTTAGAAGCCTCTTTAACGGGAAGTAGAGAACTGAATACAAAAGCTAAAAAAGAAAAAGCCTTAGATAATTTAAAAAGTAATAGTAATTTACTTCCAACGGAAACCCATCATTATTGTTTATCTCTTGAAAAATCAATCGGTATTGATGATGGATTCAGAAGAAGAGCAGTACCTTTATTATTATATAAGTATTTTTCTGATATGAAGATGAGTTTTATATCAATTAAAAGAAAGTTGAAAATTGGTGGATATTATGCACTTATTGTAGGTCATAATAAAACTACACTTGGAGGTACAACTTTCCATATTGAAACACCACAACACCTTGCAATAATTGCAGAACAAAATGGTTGGAAAATTAAAGAAATGATTCCTCTTCAAACTTACAAACGTTATGAATTACATAGTGCTAATGCAATAAATTCTGAAACCTTAATAATTTTAGAAAATAATGATTAATTATACAATTCATCCTGAAGTATATCATACAAATCGAAATTACAAAGGGTTAATCAACATGCTTGAAGATGTATGGGTAAGAAACCATACTCCAGGAACTGGTTCGATGTTTCTTATTTCGGGATTTTCAAATTATAATGGAGGTATACGATTTTATGATACTTTTAAAAATCATATCGATGCTGGTGGTCAAGTAACTGCTGTTTTAGGAGGGAAAACTTCTCAAAGATTATCAAGTAAACAGGTCGTTGAAAAATTACTAGAGATTGGGGTTGATGTCCATTTAGTAAATAGAAACAGGTTATTGCATATGAAGTGCTATGGAGTTAGTAGTGAAGAAAATGAATCACTTATTATTTCTTCTGGTAATTTCACTGGTCCTGGAATGTCTGCAAATATTGAATCTTCATTAATAGCTACTGGAGAACACACACGTGAAATGAATTTTACATGGGACAATTTGATGGGAAATTTATTGAATCAACGATGGGACTATCATAAACCAACACTAGATAATTTAGAAGCTCCAGCATGGTCACTTTTATATGATGAATTAAGAAGAGAAGTTGTTATTGATGAAGATCAACGTAGTACATTAATTATGACTTTAAGTGCGAATGATACTTCTCGAATTGAAGGGCGAGTAACTGTTGGTACTCAATACTTTTTTTTAAGTAAATATTCTTATGATTTTTTTCCTGCGCTAACTATACTCAATAATAGGGGACGAAAAAGAACTTATTCAGCTTTAATAAGACTTCATTATAAAGACTTAGATATAATAGATGATAATTGTCGTGTAACATTTGAAGCAGAAAATAATTTAGATTTTAGATTAGGGACAGGAAAATTAATGAGAACTGGGCTAGCTAGTGAAGGAGATATTATGGCTTTATCCAGAATAGGAGATAGTGAATATGAATTAAGAATTTATCGACAAGAAACTGATATTTATACCAGATTGAGAGAATATGCCATAAACTTTATAGGTAATAGAGGTAAAATATATGGTTATATAGATAATAACCAATTTGAAAGAATTGTAGGTGTTAGATTGAGGTAAAAAGAGTATTTTTCCTTAACATTATGTAAAATAGAAACTCGATATTAAACTTGGCCTCATAAATTTTTGGTTAAAACAATAGGAGAAATGAGCCTCCATATTTTAGGGGTTTAGTAATACAGTTTCTTAAGAGTTTCTTTTTTACAAAGGATTTCAAAACAATCTTAACGAGTTCCAATGTTTCCTAAAATATAGCGTAACGAGCCGTAATTGTTTCCAAAAGTTTATGCAGTCTTGATTTTTTTGTTTCTTTTTTTATCAAGAAAAAAAGATAAGAATGAAAACTTTAGAAGTTCAAAAAACTCAATTTCTATTTTACATAATATTAGAAGTTACAATAAAAAAAAGTTTAAATAATATCGAGAATAGAATAAGTGCTTAGAATTTTATTTTTACTCACATATTTAATTATTTGCAAAAACTTCAAATGTGTTCGTGAATCTCCTAAAAAGTCGATTTCTTAAAATTTATGCTCTTGTGGCAATCCACGAGACATGCGCAGCATTCACGAACACGTCTAGAACAATATTAATGAAGAAGGTTAGTTTTTATTTTGGTACTTCGACAAGCTCAGTATAAACTTAGGCAAGCGGCTCGAAATTATGTTTAAAAATAAATACCATAAAGCATTTATTGGAAATATAAAGTCTCTAGAATATTTTACGCGAGTTTTTAAAATTAATCCAGTGAAGTATTTTTAAAAAGCTGCGAGATGTTGCGGCTGGGAACATGATAGCTTACGAATATTTACAAAATTAGATTCGCAATTTGCTTTTACATAATATCTGTGCCGATATAAGTCTAAAGACGTTATATCTGATATTATGCTAAAATAGCACAGCTATACGCAAATTGCTACAATATATTATTTGCCCTATAATTTATATTATGTAAAATAGAATAATTAACTACTGATAACATTACTAGCTCTTTCTAACTTATTATAATACACTATGCGCTACATACTTTGTTTTTGTACGGAGGTTTTACGCTCTGTTTTAACCTCTGTGCCAAATACCTCGCCTCCTTGTAAACGATGGTCTTCATTTAATGCAGTGGTCAAGGCTGTTAAGCTATCGTCTCTGGAGACTTTTTTAAATACCGTTTTTTGTGCTGCTACAAAGTTTTGATAGAATGCTGCCATCTCCGAATTTTTAAGACCTTCTAACTGCAATTGTAATTTTGCTGCGGTTAAACGCACCTCTGTATGCTCTGGCGCATTTTTTTTAGCTGGTATAAATACCTGCATTTCTTCGCTAAATTGCTGGGCATATTTTTTGGCTAATGGCAGAATATGTCTGCTTGAAAAATAGGGTTTTGCAATTGCTCTTACCTTTGCCAGATCAAACTCATACTTTCCGTCTTTTTTTATGGCTTCTTGTTTGTCGTTGGTCTTACATACTAACTGTACAAAGGCAAGTGCGGCTTCTTCTGAGATCAATCCAAACGAAATCTCCAAATTATCGGTTTTTGTTGGTAGTCTGTCCCTATCCCCTGTAATAGGTACTTTATTGTCTTCACGGTTTTCAGCATCTGCCAAATACAAACTATTGCTTAATCCTTGTACTTGTTCAATGAGTTCATTATCTCGTAAAATATCCTCGGCAAGCTGCGATAGAATATGTTCTTCAATGGCTTCTCTTTCTATAAAAGTGTACAGGTAATCTGGAATTTCTTCTTGTTTTTCTAAAAACTGACCAATATAAGCTTGCACCAAAAAGCTTTTTACAGGCGTAGGACAATCATTTAGCGAAGTGGCTATCTGTTGCACAAAAAGGCCTCTTTCTTCCTCAGGTAAATGGGTATTTAATGCATTATCTAAAAGGTGTCTGGCGGCTGGAAAATAGATCTTTTCTGAGTATTCATCGGTTTCAGGAAATTTTTCTAAAAACTCCTGAAAAATCTCTGGGGCACTTTTAAAATCGCCTCCTTCAATTTGAAAAAAGCCCAATTCAAGTGCGTTGAGTTCAATTGCCATTTCGGCAGCTCTAGGTTCACCATAAATAGCTTCCAGTACTTTTTTAGGATCTTGGGTTCTTTGATAAGCCGCCATATTGGTTCTAAGTACATTGCCTTTGAAGATAGCTGTTAAGCGTATTATTTCTTCTTTTTTTAATGGATTATCAGTTAAATCCAGTACTTGAAGATTTTTCAAGGTCTTAACGTCTTCCGGAAGCTCAATGAGCAGATTTTTAAACAAAATCAGGTTGGTAAGTTGTTTTAGGGTACCTATTTCTTTAGGCAATATGCGTATTTTATTATTGCCTAGCGCCAGTTTTTTAAGCTTTCGCATTTTTCGAATTCGGGGAATTAATAATTTAAGGTCTTCTGAAGTTAACCCTATGCCCGATAAAATGAGTAAATCACTCCCTTTAGATTTTGCCTCCTTAATTCTTCTTATCGCCTCTGAGAGTTGTGCTGATTTAGTTGGTATATTTCCCATATGGATTGTTTACCATAAGGTGGTGTAAACAAGCCATATCCCCTAGCTGCTTTTTAAAATAATCTGCTAATTTTAGTTGCTAAAATCTCACCATTTTTCTCTACTTACATTGAAGCTAAAATACAACTTGGGTACACGTAGTTTTACCTTTTAGAAATACGAATGATGGTTTGCAAAACTTACTTAACTCCTTTGTGATTTGCAAGGGCTTCTTAGTTGATTTTTATAAGTTTGCTGGGATATAGTTATTTTGATTTGTTTTGAACAGCTGCTTTTTGGCCTTACCGTATTCGTGGTAGTTGTTTGCTGCATAGGGCTGTTTAAAACCCATACAATACCAGAAACCCAACATACATAGAATAAAAGGAAACGTTTATGCTTTTTCATGATTGGTGTTGTTTGTTTGATTGATGTACAGCTAAGATAGCTGTATTTAACAGGTATAAATCTTAAAGCTTCGCCAAGAATCCTTAAAACTTTCCCAAAACATGCTGGTGCTGTCAAACTTAAATTTCTCTTAAAACTGACAAATATCTTTTTTTATGAAATGCGCAGTTCGTACCTTTTAACCAATAAATTAATCAAACACTAAATTACTGGATTATGCAAATAAATTTTGAATTTGTAGACCTTACGCAAAGCGATCGACTTGAAGAAATGACTATTGAAAAACTGAACAAATTAGCAGTTAGATATGATTTTCTAATTCGTGCAGATGTATTCTTTAAAAAAGAAAATACGGTTGGAGATAAAGGCAAAAAATGTAATATCAGGTTAAGTCTACCCGGACCTCGCATTTTTGCAGAGTCTGACGAAAAAAGCTTTGAAGCAGCCATGCATGAAACGGTTCGCGATTTGGAAGTACAACTCAAAAAACGGAAGGCTTCTATGTCTTCACATTAGGCAATAAAATGTATATATTAGATAAAAGTCCAGCAATTTGCTGGACTTTTTGTGTTTTTAGCTTGTCTTAAGAATTCTTTAGACAAGCTATTGTTTAAAATTTACAGACCTCAATTTCTTCTTGGCGATACAATAATGGAGGTGATTTTATCATTAAAATTTGTCATATCGAAGCCATTACGTACAGGTAAAAGATAGACTTTCATCAATTTTTTAAGGGTTGACTAAGTATTATCTAGCATTTTGGGGGTTCAGACTATTTAATCATACATAAGGTTAAAAACTGAAATATGCCAAAGGAAACATTACATGGGGATAGTTTACATGAAGCCCTCTTGAAAATTTTTTCCGACAACTACATCCATACTTCCATAAGTCGTACGCCAAGTGACGTGGTTCCTGATGTGAACCAATTCTTAACGGAATCCTCATCTTGGAACGAAGACCGTGAATGGCCACCATCTATTCAAGATGATGCCACCGGAGTGCCTAATATCGAATATAGAAGGGCAATGATAAATGCTATCGGGGAAACTCTTAACAATCTCGTAAAGGCCATTGCTGCCAGCGAAATTTTTACCGAAGAGGAGAAGTCATTGGAAAATGGAGAATACCAAGACCTGATGCGTGTCTTGGCTACCCCTGAATCGCTAAGCCCTATTTCTATGGAACCATCGGACATGGAAGGGTTATTGATACGTGATTTCACCTTTAATAAGCTGTATTGGAAAGATCCAGGGGCACACATACGGCTTATGCGGAATTTGTCGGGTGTTCTTGAAAAGATCTTCGCTATAAGGAACACTGCAGAAGGTACCCAAAAGGCAAAGCAGGCCCTAAAAGAAATGTTCCCGATGAATAAGAGCTTTTATGGTTTATGCCCGGCCGAACAATCGTATCGCATAAAGTCTGCAAAGAATTTGCTAGCGACCGAACCAAAGGAGACCCTTGTTGCCTATTGGAACCTTTATGTACAGGAAATTATGAAGGAGGCTCCCGAGGAAGGAACCCCTTCCATTTCAGAAAGGATACAGCAAGGAAATCAACTCCACTTCCCCTTTTTTGCAGATAGAATTTTTGGTGTATCGCCAGATCTTATCGAGGCTCATGATAAGAGTTTTGGCAGCGGGATAATTGGTCTAGACAACGATTGTCTTTCCATGGTAATAGAAAGATGTTTCGATTTTCCAAGATGGCTGGTCACTAATTTGGATAATAGCATCGAGGATATAATGAGGGGTTTTGACCAATTGGAAGATTTATCTGAACAGAACAGGGCAGTATACCACATTGAAAGGGATATTTTGACCCCATGGAGGGGGCTAGACAATAAGGAAGGGTTCATGAACGACGTCTTTGTTTTCGAAGAGGACGGGAAAGATTCAAGATTCGAAAAATCCGACACTATAATAAAAAAGGCCAAGGAAATTGTCGCCGGTTCAATATGTGAGATGACTGGTTTTGAACAGGTGTCGCTAAAAGCACTCTCCAAGTTGGAGGTATCACTTGAAAAACGGTTGGAATGTATCCCGATAGGTGAACGGTCTATTATTTGGCTTTTATTGTCCTACGAAAATAAAAATGATGATAGTGCCTCCTTCAAAACGATAATGGATGCATGCCCTAAAACAAATAGAACAGGAGTTGTTTCTCATGCATTGTACAACTTTGCCAATAAGGGGAATGTTCAGGCCATGGAGCGGCTGTTTAACATCTGTCCGGAGCCGATAAGGAATCAGGTCATGGCCGATACTCTTTTGAAATGTTCTGAACTGGAGCATCTGGAACCCTTGAAACACGCAATGCAGATATGCCCGGAAACAAATAGAACGGGAGTTGTTTCTCATGTATTGTACAACTTTGCGAATAAGGGAGATGTCCAGGCCATGAAGCGGCTGTTTAACATCTGTCCGGAGCCGATAAGGAATCGGGTCATGGCCGATACTCTTTTGAAATGTTCAAAACTCGAGAACCTGGAACCCTTGAAACACGCAATGCAGGTATGCCCGGAGACAAATAGAACGGGAGTTATTTCTCATGTATTGTATAACTTTGCGAATAAGGGAGATGTCCAGGCCATGGAGCGGCTGTTTAACATCTGTCCGGAGCCGATAAGAAATCTGGTCATGGCCGATACTCTTTTGAAATGTTCAAAACTCGAGAACCTAGATCCCTTGAAACACGCAATGCAGGTATGCCCGGAAACAAATAGAACGGGAGTTATTTCTCATGTATTGTACAGCTTTGCAAATAAGGGTAATGTCCAGGCCATGGAGCGGCTGTTTAACATCTGTCCGGAGCCGATAAGAAATCAGGTCATGGCCGATACTCTTTTAAAATGTTCAAAACTCGAGAACCTAGATCCCTTGAAACACGCAATGCAGGTATGCCCGGAAACAAATAGAACGGGAGTTATTTCTCATGTATTGTACAGCTTTGCAAATAAGGGTAATGTCCAGGCCATGGAGCGGCTGTTTAACATCTGTCCGGAGCCGATAAGAAATCAGGTCATGGCCGATACTCTTTTAAAATGTTCAAAACTCGAGAACCTAGATCCCTTGAAACACGCAATGCAGGTATGCCCGGAAACAAATAGAACGGTAGTTGTTTCTCATGTATTGTACAGCTTTGCAAATAAGGGGAATGTCCAGGCCATGGAGCGGCTGTTTAACATCTGTCCGGAGCCGATAAGGAATCAGGTCATGGCCGATACTCTTTTAAAATGTTCAAAACTCGAGAACCTAGATCCCTTAAAACACGCAATGCAGGTATGCCCGGAAACAAATAGAACGGGAGTTGTTTCTCATGTATTGTACAGCTTTGCAAATAAGGGGAATGTCCAGGCCATGGAGCGACTGTTTAACATCTGTCCGGAGCCGACAAGGCATCAGGTCATTGTCAATACACTTTTTAAATGTTCAAAACTCGAGCATCTGGAATCCTTGAAACACGCAATGCAGATATGCCCGGAAACAAATAGAACGGGAGTTATCTCTCAAGTATTGTACAGCCTTGCAAATAAGGGAGATGTCCAAGCCATGGAGCGGCTATTTAAATCCTGTCCAGACCCATCACTAAATGCAAAGGTTGCTGGCACGGTGCTGTACAATTTTGCTAAACGAACTGATCACTTAGGAACTCAGGGAATAGAGAAGGTACTCCAGGCATGTCAAGGAGCATTGAAGGAGCAAAGTATCGCTATGGGGTTGGCAGCCTGTAGGATGAGAAAAGAGGATCAGGTCAAAGAACGGATTCTCAAAGCCTGCACGGAACCACTAAAGAAAAAGGTGTTGAAACTGGAATCAGACTTAATGCAACGAAAGCCCTCATTGTATCAAAATGTTAAAATATCCAGTGTGCCTCAGGAATCAAGACCAGACCTTTCTGCTTTAACAAGACTTACTCCGCATACAGCTCGCGCACAGGCCAGCAGTGACCATACCAAAAAGGAGTCCGTACACAAGAGGAAACAAGACGAAAATAAAGGCCAGGTACGGGACGGAAAACCTGATTTAAAGCCGCCTCCAAAAAAATCAAAAAAAAGGTAGTTAAGGGTGCATAATTTGAATTGTGTCTAAAAAAAAACCCGGACATGCCGGGCTTTACTAGTGTTTTTGTGTGAATAATTTATCGCTTAATTAGCACTTTTACTTTTTGTACCACTCCGTTTACTGTAGGTTTTACATAGTAGAACCCTCTACGTAGTCCGGTTAAGTCTAAATCAACTAAAGAACTTCCGGCTGCTATTGCGTGAGAAGTCTGTAATACAAGCTGCCCCGTATAATCATATACATTAATGGCAACAGAAGTACCCACCGCACTGTTTAGGTATATCGTAGTATAATTTGCTACTGGATTGGGTGCTATTCTCATACCAGTTACTACCATTGGGTTGTTTACACCTTGATCACAACTACCTAGTACTGCACCTCTTCTTAAGAATGTAGGTACAGCAGATGGCGGTAAGCAATACTCTCTACCTCTGTAACACAATTGAACTCTTGGGTTTCTGGGATTGTTTCCACAAGCAAGATCTACTACCTCTACCGTTACTTCGGCTGTGATAGTACAACCGTTTGTGTCTGTTACGGTTACCGTATACGTAGTGGTTTCTTCTGGGCATACATTAAGAGTTGCTCCGGTTGCTCCTGTACTCCACTCATAGGTGTAGCCTCCGGTACCACCTGTAACGCCTAATACCGAAAGATCTGCACAAGATTCAGCAGCTTCATACCCTACATACACCAAGGCATCTTCCGATACTTCTATAGAAAGTGCTTCTGGTGCGCTAATAGTAATTACCGCATCTAAAGAATCTCCATTTTGATCTGTTACTGTAACAGTGTACTCCCCTGCTCCTAGCTCTATAGCTTCCGCAGTGGTTTGTCCGTCACTCCATAAATAGGTGTAAGGTGCAGCCCCTCCATTTACAGTTACTGTGGCTGTTGCAGTTTCATCTGCACACAGAATTTCTGTAGCAGAAACCGTTAATTCTAGAGGTTCTATTAAAATTAAACGCGCAGATACCGGAAAGTGATCGGATGCGGTGTTTGTATAATCATTGTCATAGAATTCATAATGAACAGTAGCCGATCCATCTAAATATGCATCAAATAATTCATTAGATACAGCAATATGATCAATCATATTCTCACGGAATACAAAGGAACGGAAACCTTGCTCGCTTAAGGTATCTGTAACTATTTGATACCGTTCAGTATCGTTCACATAAGCTTCAAAACTGGATATAGTTGATGAAATATCGGCTACAGTCTCATCTACATCATCATTGTAATCTCCTAAGAGGATAAACTTCTTATCTGCAAATTGTACATCTAATGAATCTTTTAATACCTCAACATCATACTTACGCATGTCATATCGGTTTTGCGATGCGTTGCCACTATTTGCCCTTGCATGAAGTGATATAAGGCTTATCTCCTCGGTTACATTATTAATAGTTACATCTGCCGTCATCAAGAACGGAAGCCTCCCGCTTGCATAAAAACGATCTGTAGTACTCGGGTAGTTTACCAAAGCAGTATCGTCTCCCCCATTGTAGAGTGGATGAATAGTCTTCAATAAAGCACGTGTTTCTTTAGGAGTTACTGTACTGGTTTTATAAATAAAGCCTAACTTCTGGAAAGGTGGCGTTCCTTGCGGATTGGAGAAGGCATCAGATAAAATAAAGTCATATCCCGGAAGCCCTGCTACCAATTCTGCAAATAAAGCATCATCTGCTATTTCTTGTACCGTAATTACATCAGCATCTAATGCTAATATCACACTTCTAACGCTGTCTCTTTGAATAGGGTCTGATAATGGATTCCCGGCAGCTGGCGAATTATTCTCATCTCCAAACCACTCAATATTCCATGAAACTACATCAAAACTATCGTCTTTAGATACTGGCGAATTATTTGCTGGATTCTCATATGGAACTGCACAAGAAAGATCTGAAAATTGTCTTGGTAGTAATTGATAGGATTCTCTAAACCTACCTACTACGCCTATTGCTTCTGCACAGCTTTCTGGTTGCGCCAAGCCTACCAATGCAGCAACATCATTATCAATTCTAATTTCTCCATTTCCGCTAGCATCAGATACAATCACATTTGAATTTCCAAATAAAAGTTCGGCTGGATCTGGAAATACCGGATTTATAACTCTTACAAGCTCCCCTGGGTAATTTGCCAACTCTGCAAGCGTAATAGTTCTGGGTTGGATGGGTTCATTTGGTAATCCGTTTGCCACTACCGCATTTACAGGACTTATTTGTATTTGATCATTAAAGGCACTTCTAACACCTGTTAGCGTGATGGAATCTCCTATAGCAAAAATACCTTCTCCATGCACCGTTGCATCAAAAATGGCGATACCCCCTGTAGAATCTTGAATGTATGCAGAACCTGCAAATTGATCACTTACGGTAAGTACTCCAGAAATAGTAACTGTGGTGCCTAAAACCGCATTTCTAGCTTCGGCAATAGTAACCGGATCTCCTGGTGTTACAGTACCTCCATTCTCTGTTCCTGGTGTAGGTGTGGCTTGTGTATACGTAGTTGTATTACGTGGTCCCCCTTCTCCGTTTGGAATACGTTGCGAAGATTGTCCATCTTTATCACCACCGCCACCTTCATTTACTTGTGCTTCTCCCGCATTCAATAAAGTTAAAAGCGCTATATCATCTGCATCATTAGTATCGTATACAATCGCATCAATCAGGTTTTCTGTGGTCACAGCTGTTCCGTTAGGGAAGCTTGCGGCATCTGCCTGATACAAGGCTACTGCATCTGCTCCATTTTGAAAAGTGTTTCCGGGTACTACTAAGCCTACGTTTGCTACGCCGGCATTTCCCACCACAAAATACCCTTCAGCATTGGTAGTGAATCCACTTAAATCTATCGTATTATAAGAGGTGTCTCCGTTTCCATTATACAATACCAAAATATAGCCTGATAGTGAAGTATTACCGCTTCCGCCATCGTATAATTCTACAAACTCCTCCACGTCTGAACCTGCGGTATCTGCATCTAATTCGTTAATAATCAGATTAACTTCTTCGGTTGCATTGGTATTTGCACGTCCAGGTGTTGGAATTGCATTTACATAGGTGCTTGTATTTCGCAATCCACCGCTTCCATTTGGAAAACGTTGAATAGACTGGATGTCTTTTCCTGAAATAGCATCTTCATTTACCTGAGGCTCACCTGCATTTAACAATATGAGTAAATCTGCATCGTCTCCATCATTGGTGTCGTATACTACCGCATCTTCTAGTCCGGTTAAGGTAACTGCTGTTCCATTTGGAAAATCACTAGCATTCGCTTTATAAAGTGCTACCGCATCCGCTCCATTCTGGAGTCCGTTACTTCCAAAAACAATAGATACATTGGCAACATCTGCATTTCCTAGTACTAAATAACCGTTTGCATTGGTAGTAAATCCGTTTAGATCATAAGTAGCATAACTTAGATTGTTAGACCCGTTATAAAAAACCAATACATACCCGTCTAGAGAAGCATTTCCTACCCCTCCGTCAAACAACTCTACAAACTCAAGGGTGTCTGTGCCTGCGGTATCAGCATCCACTTCATTGATTACTAAGACTATTGGAGCGACTACATTTGCCAAAGCATTTTCTGCACCAGGTGTATTGAGTGCTTCTCCATTTTCGGCAACCGCCGTTGGAAAACTAGGTAACCCCTGTCCGTCAAAATCATTACGCGTCCAATCGCTTGTATTCCCTGTGTTTGTGCCGTCAGGAATTCGTGAGGCACCTCCAACCGTAAAGCTACTTCCGTCAAAACTTTGTACCAACGTAAGTGTGCTATAGTTAAAATCTCCAGTACCGCCATCGTTTACTCCTATTCCATCTATAATAGCTTCCCAAGGAGTTACATCTGGCGTTCCGTCATCATCAGTATCTAAGTCATCACCAAGTGCTCCAGTGAAATTCTTTACCAGTAGCAAGGTAACGGTACCATTTTCAAAGGTATTAGATCCAAATCCGGTGGTCCAATAACCATTACTGTCTGTAGTTCCTAGGGCAATTACTTCATCAATAATTCCGGGAGCATTGCTATCTCCTTCAATTTCTATTAATGTATAACTGCTTAAATCTGTATTGGGTGTACCTTTTATTTCTACAAACTCATCCGTATCAGATCCGGTATGATTAAATACAAATTCGTTGATTACTGGTTCTGGGGTGCCAAATACCTGATTAACATTAACTGCGTTATAGCTGCTCGCCACGGGAGGTTTCCAGGTAAAATCTTCATATACGGTACCTTCGCCAGCTAATTGAAGCGAAGTACCTATAGGATTTCCGGTTTCGGCGACTCCAATGTCTGTACTAAGAACACCATCTGCTACCCCACCTACTCCGGTAAGTGTGCCTTCATAACTTAAAAACTGAATGAGGTTGTTTGAGGCATCTGCAAGTGCAATTCCATCTGGCGATCCGTTTTGGATACCATTTGAAGGAAGCACTACTGCCGATGTACCATAACCGCCTTGTTCATCTGCTAATACTCCAGATAGGGTGATGGTGTTGTACACAGACCCATTAGATCCGTTATACAGCACTAAGGTATATCCTGTTAAATCTGTGCCTGCAGGGCCTGCTACTTCGATAGCTTCGTCTACATCTGTACCAGTATTATCATAATGAATTTCATTGATAAAAACCGATTGTGCTGTTATCGGCAATACCGAAAACAAGAGCAGCCCTAAGACTGACAAAAAAAGTAATTTTACTTTCATTTAATTAGAATTTAATTGAGGTTACTAATTAGTATATTGAAACAAACGAACTACACCTATTCATAAAAGGGATATGAATTGGATTGATACAATTTATTTCTGTTAATAAATAATGGTTACGAAATTAAAATGCTGTTTTAAACCAAAGGATAACAGTATATTAAGCTATGATTACGATTGTGATAAAATTGGGGCTTTTTCTTACTTTATTCCGACATAAAAATATTTAAAATTCATAAAAACTACAATCGTACATGGAGATAATCGTTTATCGGAAGAGAACTCCCGATCAAAGGATTTTATATGCCTAATACCTATTTGTTTATGAATTTAAAGATGTGCTAAATTTGATGGAAACACCAGATACAAAAGAATTTTAATAACTGCATTGGCTACTAGTTAAGCCACTTCTTAAACCAGTTTTAAGATCAAAAATTAATTTCTGTATTGATTGATACAATTTTGAACCTATTAAAACCAACTATTGATAAGAGATTAAAGATGTTTTTTTAATACGTTGAAGCCCATGAAAGCTTAATAATTGATTTAGTTTCATTTTAGACAAGAAACATTATTAAGGCTAGTTTTTAGCATATAGGTGCGCCAGATATACTATTGATTTACCAACTATTACATTGCTTGTTTAAGTTTTGTAATAAATATGTATTTTTCCAATGGTTTGAATAACACGCTTAAAATTTTAGAATTATGCCAGAAGACATAGTAGTTTCAGAAGCTGTCACGCAAGCATTGGAAAAAATAAATACCTGGGAATCACAAAACCCACCTACAACAACGACCCCAGCGGCATTAGATCTTTCGGGAATGGGGCTTACTAACAAAGACCTTGAAGACCTGATACCAGAGTTATCAGGGCTCAGCAACCTTAACATGTTAATAATTAGTCATAACGAGTTAACAAAATTACCCGATGAGATAGGATTGTTAAGCAACCTACAGGTATTAGCAGCAGATAATAACAAATTAACAGAATTACCTTCCAAAATAGGAAGGCTTACGGAGCTTGTATTATTAAAAATTAACGATAATGAGTTGACAGCATTACCGCAAGAGATAGAACAACTCCAAAACCTTGTTGATTTAGATGCCAGTAACAATCAACTAAATACACTAACGAAAGCAATTGGACAGCTGACTAATCTTGAAAATCTACTAATTAGCAACAATCAGCTAACTGAATTACCTCCAGAGGTTGGAAATCTCAGTAAGCTCAGAGTGCTGAAGGCTGATAATAATGATTTAGTGATATTACCTCGAGAGATTGGAGGTCTCAGTAAGCTCAACACGTTGGAGGCTGATAATAATAAATTAGCAGGATTGCCTCCAGAAATCGGACGGCTTAGTGAACTACAGGTACTATCAGCTTCAAATAATCAATTGCTAGAATTACCGTCAACTATTGGTTACCTTACTAAGCTTGAAATGTTGCTGCTTAGCGATAACAAGTTGGCTAAATTTCCCCAACAGGTGGGAAAGCTCAGTAATCTTTTAAAACTAGATGCAAATAACAATCAATTAACAAAATTAACTTCGCATATAGCGATGCTTGGCGAGCTTCAGGAATTAGGAATTAGAAATAACCTTTTAACTGAAGTACCACGGCATATTTTGGCGCTTCAAAACCTTACGGAATTAGATGCCGCAAGAAATCCTCTTAATGAGGAATCATTAAAATTACTCACAGATACATTTCCGGCGGGAGGGTCAACAATGTTGCGTACCGAATCTGATAGTATCGAAAAATTAAATATTCTATATCCCAATGCATCAAGAGAAGAAATACTTCAAAAAGACTTGCGTATAGGAAGCTTAAATCGTGAAGGCACCAGTTTTACGGATGGTAATGATAGAAAGGCTAGTATGCTAAAAGGAGATAAAGTAGTAGATATATTTCTTGCACACGTAAAAGCAAATCATGAAGGGCCAGACGTCACAAAACTTTATCATGATGCTACAACCTATCTTCTTGAAAGAGCACTTAGCACAGACAGTGCTGATTCTGAAGCTGCACTTACCCAACTGGCATCTTCGTTGGGTAATTGTCCCACACCAGTTATAGACTTTATGGAAAAAACAGGGGTTCAATTAGCCCTCGATTCTAGCAAAAATATAAGTGAAACTTTAAGAACCATACTGCATAGACAAGCTTTTGAAGCTCATATAAATAAGGAACGTATTGTACCATTTTCCTTAAAAGAACGTATTGAATTCGTTCAAGGGCTTACCAATACGTTGTTCCTTGAAAATGCAGAAACAAAACCAGAAAATACGTTAAAAATTCAAGGAAATCGACCAAGGATCACTCCTAAGACTGAAAATATAGAATTCGCCTTTGAGCAAATCACGGAAAAAATGAGCGCAGAGTTTGCTAAAAGTTGTTGTATCACCGATGACAGTAATAACCCCATTGAAGATGCTCAGGGGCAGTATCAATTAGACCCCGACAAATATTTTACAATTACGGAGAAGTATTTAGAAAATCAAGGCATTTTAGATGTTAAAGCGCAGGCTAGAAAACACTTCATAGAGGAGCTAACCCAATTAATAAGACAACCTGAGAATAGAGAACTTGCCATAGACAATGATTTAATAGACTTTGAAAAAAGAGAAGATAGTTTGCGACTGGCTATGAAAACAGCTCCTGATGATCAGGTTAAGACGATTATTGATCAAAATCGTGAAGAATTTAAGGTTGAAATGGAAAGAGTTAGGAACGAATACGACCTCTCACCAGCATCTGGAGTTGTTCAAGATGCAGGTAGTCAACAAGCACAGAGCCCAAGCCTACCGCTTGGAGATATGGTGATTCCTAGTAATGAAGCACAACGTACTAGAACACCAACCAATAGAAGAAATAGGAATGCAAATACGAATGAAAACAGAAGTACTACTCCTAGAATAAGTAGAAGAAATAATTGAAAAATAAAACAGTGCTACAACAATACATCGCTAAGAAGGTTTTTAATAAAGCATGAAATTCAGTATTATGCATTGCAAGTCTTACTATCAAAGCACTCAAAAGAACACATACTTTTATTATACAGGACATACCCTTATAAAAAAAATTAGCCTATGCCAGATATTCCAGTTTCAGATGCTTTAAGACAAGCAAGAGAACAGATTAATGCTTGGAAATCACAAAATCCTCCTTCAACTCTTCAACCAAAACCACTTGTTTTTTCCGGGCTTGGTCTTACGAATGAGGATCTTACAGCTCTCATCCCAGAGTTAGGACAACTCAACAATCTTACAATGCTAAGACTTGATAATAACCAGTTAACGGCATTGCCCCCAGAGATAGTACAGTTAAATAATCTGACAGCACTTGGGCTTGAAGGTAATCAGTTAACAACATTGCCCCCAGAGATAGGCCAGCTCAACAACCTTAGTAGATTATTACTCAATAACAATCAACTAACAACCTTGCCAACAGAGATTGGGCAGCTCAGTAGCCTTTCTACACTAGGACTTCAAAACAACCAATTAACAGCATTGCCTGCAGAGATTGGACAGTTAAGCAATCTTACCAGATTAGGAGTAGAAAACAATCAGTTAACGACATTGCCCGCAGAGATAGGACAGCTAGGCAGCCTCTCCATCCTAGCACTTCAAAACAATCAGTTAACAGCATTGCCTGAAGAGATAGGACAACTCGATAGCCTAAAAAGCCTAGCACTTAACAACAATCAGATTACCGAATTACCTGTACAGATAGGACAGTTAAGTAATCTGACGGCACTTGGGCTTGAAGGTAACCAGTTAACCACCTTGCCAAGAGAGATAGGACAACTCGCTAGTCTTGCAATGCTAGTGCTTAATAACAACCAGATAGCCGAATTACCTGCGGAGATTGGAGCACTAAGTAGCCTTACCATGCTAAAACTTGACAATAACGAGCTCACCGAATTACCAGTAGAGATTGGTGGATTGCAAAGCCTTACAGGGTTAACACTTCACGAAAATCAGTTAACCCAATTGCCCGAGGCGATTGGACAGCTTATTAATCTTAAAGCATTATCACTAAATAATAACCAATTAACAGCATTGCCTCAAACGATTGGACTACTCAATAACCTTACGGGATTAATACTTCACAGTAACAAGTTGACGGAATTACCAGCAGAGATAGGACAACTTAGTAATCTTATAACACTAGAACTTGACAACAATCGGTTAACAGCATTGCCTGAAGAGATAGGACAGCTTGGTAACCTTAATGTATTATCACTTAATAATAACCAAATAACGGTATTGCCCGCCGCAATGGGACAGCTTAGTAACCTTAATGTATTATCACTTAGTAATAACCAAATAACGGTATTGCCCGCCGCAATTGGACAGCTTAGTAAGCTTAAAGCATTTGCAATTAATAATAACCAATTAACAACATTACCAGTAGAGATTAAAAATCTTAAGGAGCTTAAAAAACTAGGCCTTGCCAGCAACCAATTCACCGCATTGCCAGAAGAGATAGGACAGCTTGATAACCTTACAATGTTAAGGATTACCAATAACGGGTTAACTACCTTGCCTGCAGCGATTGGACAGCTCAGTAAACTGGCAGGACTAGAGATTGAAAACAATAAGTTAATTTCGTTACCTTCCGAAATGGGACAGCTTAGAGAACTTGTAGAGCTAGGGCTTAAAAATAATCAGATAGCAGAATTACCAACAGAGATAGGACAGCTTACTAAGCTTACCAAATTAAGACTTGATAATAATCAGTTAGCTAGATTACCCGCAGCGATTGTACAGCTTAGAGAACTTGTAGAGCTGGGGCTTGAAAATAATCAGATAACAGTATTTCCTCCAGAGATTTTACAGCTAGGTAAACTTGCAACCTTGAGACTTAGTAATAATGAGTTAACAGCATTGCCTCCAGAAATGGGACAGCTGAGTACCCTTGAAACATTAAGACTTGACAACAATCAAATAACAACATTGCCTATAGAAATTGGAGCACTAGATAACCTAACGTTGCTAGGACTTGGCGGAAACCGTTTAACAACCTTGCCCACAGAAATAGGACAACTTAGTAGCCTTCAAGTACTAGGGCTTCGCGACAACCAGCTAACAGTATTGCCTGTGGAGTTTGGGCAACTCGCTAGTCTTCAAGGGTTAGGACTAGAAAACAACCTTATAACTACCTTGCCTTCAGAAATTGCGGGGCTTGGAAATCTTGAAAGATTGGAAATTGTGAGGAATCCTCTTTCTGAGGAAACGTTAACATTTCTTAGCAACGGTTTCCCTGAAGAGCAGGAGATCACCGTAAATATAGAATCTGACAGCATTGGAAAACTAAACATTTTATACCCTAATGCATCAAAAGAACAAATAGCTCAAAAAGACTTGCGCATCGGAAGTTTAAATCGTAGAGACACTAGTTTTATGGATGGAAATGATTTAAGACCGAGTAGCCTAAAAGGTAGTGAAGTAGTAGATAGCTTTCTTGCACGATTAGAAGTGGATCATGGGGGGGCAGATGTTACAAGACTCTATCATGGGGCTACAACACACCTTCTTGAAAGATCTCTTGGCACAGATACTACTGATTCAGATGCTGCGCTCACCCAGTTAGCATCTTCGCTAGGTAATTGCCCCACACCAGTAATGGATCTTATGGAAAAAACGGGTGTTCAATTAGCCTTAGGATCAGCTAAAGAAATAAGTACAACTTTAAAAACCATACTTCATAGACAGGCTTTTGAGGCCTTGATAAAGAAGGAACGTATGGTTCCTTCTGATTTAAAAGAACATATTGAAGCTGTTCAAGGTCTTACCAATGCATTGTTCCTTGAAAACGCAGAAACAAGAGCAGAAAACACTTTAAAAATTCAAGGCGATAGACCACGGATAGCCGCTAAAACTAGTTTTATAGAGGTTGGTTTTAAGGAGATAAAGGAAGAATTTAGAGATAAGTTTGCCAAACTCTGTTGTAAAACCGATGATAGTAGCAATCCTATTAAAGATCATCAAGGTCTGTATCAATTAGATCCAGATAAGTATTACACCGTTACTCAAAAATACATAGAAAAACAAGGCATTTTAGATACCAAAGCGCAAGCCAGAAAAAAATACATCCGTGAGATAACACAACTCATGGAAGAACCTAATAACAGAGATCTGTCTGTAGATTTAGATTTAGTAGATTTTGAAAAAATAGAAGATAATTTGAGACTTGCGATGAGAACCGTACCTGATGATCAAATTGAGTCCGTAATAGATCAAAATCGTACAGAGTATTTAACTAAGATGGAAGAAGTTAGAAAAGAATATGGTATTGCAGAAGCACCAGAGATTGTTCAAAACACAAGCGAAGCAACAATACCGCTTCCAGGCTTAATGATTGCTTCTAATGAAGCGCAAAGTCCTCCGGAAAATGCTCCACGCAGGAGCTCAAGAATAAGAAAAGCCAGAAGCAATTCTCAGAGTGATACCTCTAATAAAAGAAGAAGAGGTCCGGGCAGTGGTTGAACAAAGAGGCTACGGGTCAATTTTATGCAGCTATACCGCAAGAGTCAAGAGATACATATTCTCAACAAAAGAGCTGCCATCGCTTTACCGATGAAAGGTTTATAGTAGCAGAAAGTTCAAAAAAGATAGAGTCTATGCTTATTTCTGAAGCAGAACTCAATGACGAAAAGATTAGGGCTCTTTATATTCCAAATTAATGATAAACTGTTTTTTTCGATTTGGTTAAAGACTTTTTCTCAAAACAAGCATAGGTATCTTGGTATGATAACTGATATTCTTAGTAGGATGGGTATTGAAGAGTCTGTCTAAAAAAGAATGTTTTTGGGTGAGCATACAAAGCATTGCCGTTTTTCTGCTTTGTGCGAAAATATGAATAGCTTTCTCTACAGAATGATCAGTAAGTAAATGATACTGCGGTTTTACTATTTTTATTAAATCATCTAAATGCTCTCTTACCAATTCTTTTTCTGGGATAGGCTTGTCTCCTTTTGTTAATATATGCGCTACATGAAGCTCTGCTTTTGTTTGTTGTACTAAATCTACTAATGGCTTTAATTCAGATCTTTCAAAATAGTAATCGTAATCTGTAAAAAAGGCAATTTCCTTAAATGGTTCATAAATGGCAGTTTCGGGAACTACTATCAAAGAATAAGAAGAGTTAGCAATCACCCTAGCTGTATTGCTTCCTAGCACTATTTCCTTAAGTCCACTAGCTCCTTTGGTTCCCATAACGATTAAATCGGCTTTTTTATTTTCTGCAACTTCATCAATAACATCCTTTATAAAGCCATATGTAGCTATAATTTCAAATGAATGATTTGGATTATTAAAAGAACTTTTAATTTGATCTAAAACTTCTTCAAGTCCTTGTTCAGCACTTTTTTGAGATATTTCCATGAGTCTTTTCGCCGTGATGGCAGATGTCATTGTATTGCTAGGTTCTGGCATAGGGGGCGAATACGCATGCAATAAATAAAATGAACAATGTTCTTCAGAAAATAATTGTAATGCGTAAGCGATGGCATTGTATGCGTTAGGTGAAAAATCGGTAGGAATGACAATTCTTTTCATAAGATTCAATTTTATAATTTTAAAAATAAAGTGGAAATCATTAGAAAAGAATGATATATATCAGGCATCTTTAGCCTTTTTCTTATGTTGTTTAGCTTTTTCAGGGTTTGGAAAACAGATAAAACTTAGTTGAAAACACTTAATATAGAAGATTATTGACTGATAATCAGATTTTTAGTATATTTAAGTGCCCTAAATTTTAAAACTATGCTACTTGCAAAAAAATTGCTTGCTATTGCAGGCTTAGGAATTTTAGTTATTTTCTTTCTATCTCCTCCCAAAATAGAAGTATTAGATAATCAAGCGTCTATTCGCCTAGAATTGGCTTCAGAGCGTATTTCAGGAACAATTAATGGTTTAGAAACGGAGGTTCTTTTTGACGCTAAAAATCTTTCTGAATCTATTATAAGAGCAACTTTGGAGGTAGGCACTTTAAGCACGGGGAATATGGTTAGGGACATTAAGTTCGGATCTAGAAAATACCTTCACAAAAAAAAACACCCTGTTATTTCATTTAAAAGTTTACAAATTAAAGATGTTGGTAATGGTTATTTGATCACCGGAGAACTTACCATTAAAGACATTACAAAAGAAACGGTATTCCATGTAGGCTATACACAAGGCAGTATTGTGGGGGTTGGTTCCATTAATCTGATGGATTATGGAATTGAGTTATCTGAAAAACGCTATGAAAATAAAATGGATGTATATATAGATTTTCCTCTAGCTAGACCGGAGTAATTTATTTAGAATATGTGCACTCCTCAAGAACTGGAGCCCTACTTGAATAAAAAAATAAAGGCGGTTACGTATGCCCCTAGTAACCGCCTTTAAGCAACTTAACCTACTTAATTGCTGTGATGTTCATTACAGCCGAATACGATTAAAAATCAAATATCGCCTGTAGCGTTTAACTATATGAAAATTAATTTTTCATATTTAGTAAATAAAATGCCTAAAAATGGATGGGTTGTTCTTAGATAAAACCAAAAGGAAATAATTGAATTTAATTTGAGGCATTTTTTCAATATTCTTTAATACAATAACGCTAATTCGTGAATATATTGTATCTGGTTTGGATTAATTTAAGCAACTTGATTTAAAACTATGAGTAAAGGCGCTAAAGGCATTGATAACCTATAAAATAGCCCCATCATTTTCTTATTAGGAGTGATGCATATTATTTATCACTTTATAATATACTTTACCGCAAAAAACAATGAAATTCCATGTTAGTCAATGTAAAACTTGGCCTAAAGTTAGGGGGTCATTGATTTTTTATTATTATAATGTATAGGTATTTGCTGTTCATGACTTTCTAGGCATTCAAAGTAATATAAGTAAGCTTCAGAAGTACTTTTGAGTAGAATAGGTAATACTGGTTTTAATATGTATGTAACGCTTTTAGTTCTTTTTCAAATCGTTCCCTAGGTAAATATAAATCTTCAAGATTTCCAGCAAAAGGAATAGGTGTTTCAATACTTGCCACTCTTTTAACAGGAGCATCTAAATATTCAAAGCAATGTTCACCAATAAGTGCTGAAAGGTCGCTTGCAATACCGCCAAAAAGAGAATCTTCTTGCAAAATGATTACTTTACCCGTTTTCTGTACCGAATGGTATATTTTATCTATATCTAATGGTTGAAGACATCTTAAGTCAATTAAATCAGCTTTTATTTCTGTATTATTGTCCAATATTTCTAAAGCCCAATGAACACCCGCTCCATAGGTAATTATGGAAATCTCATTCCCCTCTCTTAAAATGGTTGCTTCTCCTAACGGTAGCGTGTAATAAGACGCTGGCACTTCTTGATAGCTACTGCGGTAAAGAGCCTTATGTTCAAAGAATAATACCGGATTTGGATCATTAATAGCAGCTGCCAATAAGCCTTTAGCATCATATGGAAATGCTGGGTACACTACCTTTAGCCCTGGAGTTTTGGTAAACCAGGCCTCATTGGTTTGAGAATGAAAAGGACCTGCCTGCACACCTGCTCCACAAGGCATTCTGATAACCACATCTGCATTTTCACCCCAACGATAATGAGATTTAGCTAGGTAATTAACAATGGGGTTAAATCCTGAAGAAACAAAATCTGCAAATTGCATTTCCACCACCGCTTTCATTCCGTTTATTGAAAGACCCATCGCCGCTGAAATAATGGCGGACTCACAAATAGGAGTATTTCTAACTCTTGCTTTACCAAAAAGATCAACAAACCCTTCTGTAATTTTAAAAACTCCACCATATTCTGCAATATCTTGCCCCATAAGCATCATATTATCATGTAGCTCCATGGACTGTTTGAGTCCTTCAGAAATAGCGTCTACCAAACGTATTTTTCTTGTTGAGGGTAAAGGGTTAACTGCTTTATAAACAAATTTTTGAAAAACATCACTTAACTCATTACTTTCAGTAGATTCAATCGGGGGTTCCTCAAATGATTTTTGTAAATGTGCTTCTATCTCGGCTCTTATTTTTAATTGAATTTCATTATCTTCTTCTTCGGTTAAGAATCCTTCTTTTTTTAAAAATTGCCTGTAATTATCAATAGGGTCTTTAAGTGCCCATTCATTCATTAATTTTTGAGGAACATATTTAGTGCCACTTGCTTCTTCGTGCCCGCGCATTCTAAATGTTTGAAATTCAATTAAAATAGGTCTTGGGTTATTTCTAACACTTTCGGCCAACTCACTGAGTTTAGTATACACTTCTAAAATATGGTTTCCATTAATTATATGAGCTTCTATACCATATCCTATACCTCTATCTGAAAGGTTTTCGCATCGGTATTGCTCAGATGTAGGAGTGGAAAGTCCGTAGCCATTATTTTCAATACAAAATAGCACAGGAAGATCCCAAACAGCAGCTACATTAAGCGCCTCATGAAAATCTCCTTCACTAGTAGCGCCTTCACCCGTAAATACGGCACATACCTTTTTCTCTCCTCTAATTTTATGTGCGAGTGCTATTCCATCTGCTACTCCTAACTGGGGGCCTAAGTGGGATATCATCCCCACTATTTTATAAGCTTTGGTGCCAAAATGAAAACTTCTATCCCTTCCTTTTGTAAAGCCATTTGCCTTTCCTTGCCACTGTGAAAACAACCGGTGCAATGGAATGTTTCGGGTAGTAAAAACGCCTAGGTTTCTATGCATAGGCAGAATATACTCTTCGGTATTTAGAGCTGCTGCCACCCCAGCTGCTATGGCTTCCTGTCCAATACCGCTAAACCATTTAGATATTTTACCCTGTCTCAGAAGAATCAACATTTTTTCTTCTATCATTCTTGGTTTGAGCATTATTTTATAGAGATAAAGAAGTTTTTCCTCTGTTAAATCTCCCTTAAAATAGTTGAGTGTATGTTGAAAAGCAGCCTCTGCCATATGCCAGTAATTTGTATATCAAAATTAGGGAAATAAGTTATTAAAACTTAAAGTTGTGCGATTATAATTTATAGCCAGTATGATCTAAAAATCAAAATGATTATTTTTGTATTTATACAACTTAGTTGTGGAATTGCCTTAATATTAATGGAAAAATTTAAAGATGAATAAGATACCAAGTGTAAATTTGCATGATTTTTTAAGTGAAGATTCAGAACGCAAGGAGCGTTTTGTCAATGAAATTGGTAATGCCTATGAAACTATTGGATTTGTAGCACTAAAAGGTCATTTTTTAGATGATTCATTAGTGTCTGATTTGTATAACGAAGTAAAAAAGTTTTTTGATCTTCCAGATGAAGTTAAATCTAAATATGAAATTGAAGGCATTGGCGGTCAGCGAGGCTATACCTCTTTTGGGAAGGAACACGCAAAGGGAAAAAAAGAAGGCGATTTAAAAGAGTTTTGGCATTTTGGTCAATATGTAGAAGACGATGAAATATTGGCAAAAGAATATCCAGACAATGTGAAGGTTGAAGAGCTTCCATCTTTTAATGAAGTGGGTAAAACTACTTTTAAAATGCTTGAAAAAACTGCGAAATACGTATTAAGGGCTCTTGCTCTTTATTTAGATCTGGAAGAAACTTATTTTGATAAGTATATTAAAAATGGGAATTCCATCTTAAGACCTATTCACTACCCCCCTATAACTTCTGAACCTAAAAACGCAGTTCGTGCAGCGGCTCATGGAGATATTAATCTAATTACATTACTAATGGGGGCACAAGGTCGCGGACTCCAGGTACAAAATCATCAAGGAGAGTGGATAGATGCGATAGCGGCTCCTGATGAATTAATGATTAATGTGGGCGATATGCTTTCCAGACACACAAATAACCGATTAAAATCTACCATTCATCAAGTAGTTAATCCGCCTAGAGAACTCTGGGGTAAATCGCGTTATTCCATTCCTTTTTTCATGCATCCGGTAAGTAGCATGCCGTTAGATTGTCTGGAGAGTTGTGTGGATGAATCACATCCCAAACAATTTGAAGATATTACAGCAGGTGACTTTTTGCACGAAAGGCTTATAGAACTTGGGTTGATAAAAAAATAGGGAAATGAGTAAGAAAAAATTAAATAGTTTAGAATCTCTTGGAGGTTTTGTGTTTTCAACAAATGATGATTTTAAACCTGAAGCTATTGAAAGTGAAGAGGAAACTCCTTCTGCATCTCAACAACACCTTGAAGCGCACTTTAGTAATAAAGGTCGCGGAGGCAAGACAGTAACCGTTATCAAAGGCTTTGTGGGTTCTCATGAAGACTTGAAATCTTTAGGAAAAACACTAAAAACAAAACTTGGTGTTGGAGGTAGTGTAAAAGAAGGCGAAATCATTATTCAAGGAGATTACCGAAATAGGATCATTGAAATCTTAAAGGCATTATCCTACAATGTAAAACGGGTTGGTGGATAAATTTAACGGTTAAACATATTATTTATCCGTTTAAATGTTTAAATTTAACTTACCTAACCAATTATTTCAGCAAAATGAGCAAAGTACTTCACATCACAAATGGAGATAATTTCACCTCCAAGCTCAAAGAATTCGATATAAAGGGTGATCTGATTACATGGCGTGAGATGTTGTGTGAAGGAAGAACCATTACCGAAGTAGGTAGTGAGAAATTCTGGAAAGTTCGCTTTGATTTCTTTAATAAAGTATACAAAGTAACCAAACGGAGTTTTATTGATCGTACTCTCAAAGAATATAGATCTCTTTGTAATTATAAAATGCATGATGAAATTGTTCTTTGGTTTGAATATGATTTGTTTTGCCAAATCAATATGATAGCTGTTATAAGTTGGTTAAAAAAATACAGGAACCAAACTTCTATTTCACTTATTTGCAGTGGTAAGGAAGACAGTTCTGGTAAATTATATGGTTTAGCCGAATTATCAGAAGACAAATTAAATGAGATGTATCATAATCGCATAGCTTTATCTCAAGACGATATAGAGTTTGCTGATTATATTTGGCATTTATATTGCGAAGAAAACCCTATACGGATGCAAAGCTCTGCGCAGTTTAGTTCATCTACGTTTAAATATCTTCCAGATGCCATAGAAGCGCACCTAAGGCGATTCCCTTCCGTAGGTAATGGTCTTAACGAATTAGAAAATATCGTATTAGATCTTGCCGCTACGCATAAGCCAAAATCTCAAGAAGAATTGGTGAAACTTGCACTTGAAAATCAAGGTATTTATGGTTTTGGAGATTTACAGTTTATTCAGATCATTAAGGAACTAAAACCATTGTTCAGATCTATGAAACCCGTGACTTTAAAAAAATTGGCAAAAGAGCTTCTTCAAAAATCAAATAACTTCTACCCTATCATTAGAAACACAGAAAGTTATCTTGGCGGAGCGGCTAAATATGACTTTCTTTTTAATGAGCCTACAGGTGGATTATTAAAGTTATAATGTAGAATGCGTATTCCTGAATCTGAGTTTATTCTCAATAAGGATGGTAGTATTTACCATCTAAACTTATTCCCTGAAGACATCGCCACAACTATTATAGTTGTGGGAGATCCGGAAAGAGTCTCTAAAGTGTCAAATCAATTTGATGAAGTAATTCTTAAAAAGCAAAAACGCGAATTTGTAACGCATACGGGTTTTTACAAAAAAAAGAAATTAACCGTTATTTCTACTGGAATAGGTACAGATAATATAGATATTGTACTTAACGAGTTGGATGCTTTGGTGAATATTGATTTTAACACGCGTGAAGTTAAAGAAAAATGCACCTCTTTAAATATCATTAGAATTGGCACAAGTGGCTCTTTGCAACCGGAAATAAAAGTGGATGATTTTCTTCTGAGCTCATATGCAGTAGGTTTTGATGGTTTATTACATTTTTACGATAGTGAAAAAATACAAAACACTAATATTCAGGAAGCTATTAAAAAACATACCAGTTGGTTTTATAAAAAATCTGAACCTTACGTAGTCATTTGTTCCCCTATACTTGCAAGCATTTTTAAACATAAAAATGTACATGAAGGGTTTACTGCTACCGCTGTAGGCTTTTATGGCCCGCAATCTAGAAAACTGCGACTTGAAGTTCAAGATCCCCTTTTAAATGAAAAACTAACTTCTTTTAACTATCAGGGATTACAGATCACAAACTTAGAAATGGAAACAGCCGGAATTTATGGTTTAGCATTGCTTTTAGGGCATCATGCGGTTTCTCTAAATTGTATTCTTGCCAACCGCCCTAATAGAACTTTTTCTTCTAATGGGGAGGTTTCTATGGATCGCCTTATTAAATTTGTTTTAGACCGGCTTGCATTTTCTTAATTGTTAACAATCAATTCATTTTAGAACGTTTTGTTTTTAGCGATCTTGTTTTTCAAATCGAGAGCCGCTTTTTGAGCTTAAAGTTTCTATAAGACAAATAAAGAGTGTTTTCAAAGACTATATTATTTATTAAATTTGTACTTTAAGTTAAATTATTTATTTAACTTAAAATCAGGGATATGAAAATTTAAAAAACTAATTAATATTCAAAAAAATCTAATATAAATAGCAAAGCACTTATATCTCAATACGGCCTAATTACCTATCTTTAAAACCAATTCAAATAGTTGTTTTAAAAATTCTTATATGATAAAAGTTCGTATAGCTGGTGTTCCAGAACATTTTAATTTGCCATGGCATATGGCCATTGAAGAAGGTGCTTTCCATGAGCGTGGTATTCAATTGGAGTGGACGGAGGTACCCGAAGGAACAGGACGAATGTGTACTATGCTGCGTAACAATGAAACCGATTTAGCTATTATTCTAACGGAAGGAATTGTAAAAGATATCGCAGCAGGAAATCCTTCTAAAATTATTCAGACCTATGTAGAATCTCCTCTTATTTGGGGAGTACATGTTGCCGCTAATTCTGATTTTCAGACAATTTCAGATTTAGAAAATAGCAAAGCTGCAATTAGTCGTTTTGGTAGTGGGAGTCATTTAATGTCTTATGTAAACGCCAGTTCTCAGGGCTGGAATCTGGACCAATTGAAGTTTGAAATAGTAAATAATTTGCAAGGAGGTATAGATGCCTTAACTAATGGAGCGGCTGATTACTTTTTATGGGAAAGATTCACTACCAAGCCTTTGGTTGATAATGGAATTTTTAGAAGAGTGGGCGATTGCCCTACTCCATGGCCTTGTTTTGTGATTGCAATTTCTGATGCATTTCTTGAAAACCATTCCTCCATTGCTAAACATATACTGGAAATTATTAACAACTATACCAAAGATTTTAAACAAATTCCAAGTATAGACAGAACCATAGCTAATCGCTATGAACAAAAACTAGAAGACGTAAAAACATGGTTATCCCTTACAAAATGGGGACAATCACAATTACCGGAAGCAACGCTAGAGGTGGTACAAAACCAACTAATTAATCTAAACCTACTTGAAAAAAAGGAAAATTCCCGTAAAATACTTATGGCATTGCCGTAAAAAGTGCTAAAATAACTTTAAAAATGCCGTTAACCGAAAAATGAATTAGTTCATCGAATATTTTGATCTACCTATGAGGTTTTCACTAGATTTACCTTGCTATTAATCAATGTACTTATACAAAATGGTGTAGTTACCTTCAAGGGGCTACACTATTTTTTTTACCATTTTATGGGTGCTTGGTTTTGTTCTGCTAGTAATTCATTACATTTACTAAAGTGTTTATTTCCAAACCAATAACCTCTATTTGCACTTAATGGTGAAGGATGCCCCGAAGTAAGTACATGATGTTTTTGCTTATTTACAATAGCTCCTTTTTTCTTTGCATATCCGCCCCATAATAAAAAGACAACGCCTTGTCTCTCTTGTGATATGGTTTCAATCACGGTGTCCGTAAATTTTTCCCAGCCTTTATTTTGGTGGCTACCTGCTTGATGAGCTCTAACTGTTAGCGTAGCATTGAGCAATAATACGCCTTGTTTTGCCCATCTTTCTAAATCTCCACTTTTAGGATACGGAAGCGCAAGGTCGTTTTCAAGCTCTTTGAAAATATTGATTAGAGAGGGAGGATGCGGTACTCCTGAATGAACTGAAAAGCATAATCCGTTTGCCTGTCCTACGCCGTGATATGGATCTTGGCCAATAATAACAACCCTAGTGTTTTCAAATGCACAATAATCAAAAGCGGCAAAGATATTAGAACCCTTTGGGTAACAAGTATGTTGTTTGTATTCTGCGCTAACAAATTCTGTTAACGAATGAAAATATGGTTTTTCAAATTCGTGTTGGAGTCTTGATTTCCAGCTTTGGTGAATTGTTACGTTCATTTAAAAAGCATTATTTTTGCACTGCTCAAATGTAGCATATAAAATTGCAATGAACAATATACCTCAGAAAAGCTTACAAGACCTGGAGTATGCCACCGTACTTAATCATTTATCCATTCGCTGCAATACAGAAATGGGTAAGACAGCGGTATTGGAGTTAACTCCTTATAAAGAAAAGGAAGTACTACTAACTTCGTTGAAACGTACCCACGAGTATTTATCTTCTTTTACCAATAACAATCAGATTCCCAATCATGGTTTTGAAGGAATCTCTAAAGAGCTACAGTTATTAAGTATTGAAAATACACAAATCGAGATTAGTGGTTTTCGAAAAATTGCTGCGCTTTCTGCGACCGTTAATTTACATATTAAATTTTATCAAAAGTTTAAAGATTACTATCCTTCGCTCCATGAAGCGGCCGTTAAAATTGAATATACCAAAGCAATTATTCAGGAAATTGAAAGTGTTGTGGATAAATTTGGTGAGATTAAGGATAATGCAAGTAATGCATTATTAACTATTAGAAGATCTATGGTAGGGATAAAATCTAAAATTAACCAAAGCTTTGGTAGCGCTTTAAGCAGATACCACGCATCAGGTTTTTTAGACGATATTCGCGAAAGTGTTGTTGATAACCGCCGTGTACTTGCAGTAAAAGCAATGCATCGTAGAAAGGTGAAGGGTGCAATGATGGGAAGTTCAAAAACCGGAAGCATTGTCTATATTGAACCGGAGGTTACGTTACAATATTCAAGAGAACTGAGCGAGCTTGAATTTGAGGAAAGAGAAGAAGTAATTCGCATTTTACGGGTATTAACCGATTTTTTAAGACCCTTTAAACCATTATTGATAACCTATCAGGAATTTCTCACGGAAATTGATATGATAGCAGCAAAAGCTAAGTATGCAGACGAAATGAATGCTACTTTACCAGAAATCTCGGATAATAGGGAGTTGTTCCTCAAAGAGGCTTACCATCCGCTGCTATTTCTTACCAATAAGCTAAAAAAAGAAAAAACTTGGCCTCAATCTATTGAGCTACACCCCAATAATAGGATTATTGTAATTTCCGGACCCAATGCGGGTGGAAAGAGTATTACATTAAAAACAGTGGGGCTTCTTCAATTAATGCTTCAAAGCGGTATGTTAATACCTGTGCACCCAAGAAGCAAAGTGTGTTTGTTTCATAATATTTTAACAGATATTGGAGATAATCAATCTATAGAAAACCATTTAAGCACGTATAGTTATAGATTGAAAAACATGAATTACTTCCTTAGAAAATGCAATGAAAAAACGCTTTTTCTTATTGACGAATTTGGCACAGGAAGTGATCCTGAATTGGGTGGGGCTCTCGCGGAAGCATTTTTAGAAGAATTTTACAATAGGAATGCTTTTGGAATTATTACTACTCATTATGCCAATTTAAAAATGTTAGCAAATGAGCTTCCCCATGCTACCAATGCAAATATGATGTTTAATAATAGGACATTAGAACCCGTATTTAAACTCATCCTTGGAGATGCAGGAAGTTCCTTTACTTTTGAAGTTGCTCAGAAAAACGGAATTCCATACAGCCTAATTAATAGAGCTAAGAAGAAGATTGAACGCGGAAAGGTTAGATTTGATGCAACCATTGCCAAATTACAGAAAGAACGAAATAAAATGGAAAAAACCTCTTCTGCCTTAAAATCAGAGGAAGAAAAAGCCAGAGAGGAAGCAAAAAGATTGGAAGTATTGAACGCAAAAACCAAAACAAAACTTGAAAGTTATCAGCAATTATTTGATCATAACCAACGGATGGTAGTGTTAGGAAATAAAATTAATGATATCTCGGAAAAATATTTTTCAGACAAAAAAAAGCGTCCCTTAATTTCAGAGTTTTTAAGAATTGTTGAAACCGAAAACAGTAAGCGAAAGAAAAAAACGGCCAAACAACAAAAAGCAGAAAAAGAGAAAAAGCAGGAAGTAGCCAAAGAGGTGGAGAAAAAGGTTGAAGTGATTAGACAGAAAAAAAAGAAAGAGAAAACACTTCAAAAGGTAAAAGAACAAATAAAACCAAGACCGATACTTAAGGTGGGCGATAGAGTGAGAATGAATGACGGTAAAGCAGTGGGAAGTATTGATGTGATAGAAAAAGACAAGGCTATTGTTAATTATGGTATTTTTACTACAAATGTTAAATTGAATCAGCTAGAATTGGTAGAAGCCGCAAAATCTTAAATTATGAAAGAGGTGCCGCAGGATAAAAAAATTATTCTTTTTGATGGAGTTTGCAATTTATGTAATGGAGCCGTGCTTTATATCATAAAACGAGACCGCAAAGATGTTTTTAGATTTGCAGCTTTACAAAGTAAAATCGGCAAAAAACTTATAGAAGAAAGAAATATTGACACTGAAAAAATAGATTCCATTATTTTGGTAGATCCTGGAGTAGCTTATTACACCAGATCAACGGCAGCTTTAGAAATTGCGAAAGAATTTGGTGGAATATGGATTCTTTTAAAGCCTTTTGAGTATATTTTACCTGAAGGCGTAAGAGATGGTATTTATAAATTAATTGCTAAAAATCGCTATAAATGGTTTGGGAAAAAAGAGAGTTGTATGATTCCTACTCCAGCGCTAAAGTCAAAATTTTTAGAAGGGTATTAGACTTGATTAAAAATAGTCTCCAATGCTTTAAAGTATGTGTTGTATTCTCTCAAATTATTATGAAATCCCCCTTCAATAGTGAAAAATTCTTTATGATTACTCCCAGAGAGCGCATATAATTCTTGCCCTAACTCATAAGGAACAATGCGATCTTCCGTGCCATGAATAAAGTAGCTCCTTGCACGAATATGCTTAATGTTCTCTTCACTTTGAAATGGGTATTTTAGTAAGGTTGCAACAGGTAAATATTGAAACATATTTTTCACCACAGCTGCCAATGTGGTAAAACTGGATTCTATAATCAGCAGTCCCGGATCTTTTTGTCTACTAATATAGGATGCAAAAGCACCCCCTAGAGATCTTCCAAAAACCACAATTTTATGCTCAGGAAAAAGCGTTTCACAATAGTCATAAAATAACCGGGTGTCTTCTAACATGGCTTTATGATCGCGCACTCCCCTGCTCTTCCCATAGCCTCTATAATCCATCACCACCACATCACGCTGATAAGCGCTTGCTAGTTGCTCTCCCCAATGCCCCCAATAATCCATGCTTCTGGCATTTCCATGAAGATAGAGTACAATGCCTTTTGGATTTTGAATTTTGAAATGTACTCCATGAAGCAGGGCCCCATCTGTTGCTTTCAAATGAATCTCCTCAAAAGGCTGTTTAAAATCAAAAATGTGTGAATTTTCAAGTTTTGTGCTTTTAAATATGAGTTTTTGTTGAAAGTAATTTAACATGAGGGGTTATTTAAATAATTATCTTTTTTTTCTCCTAAAATTAAGACTAGAAGTACTTGGGTCAATTGTTTTGGGCAGTTTAGAATGTAAAATTTCTTCCAAAAATCTATGATACTGAGGAAAAGTATGTAAATTATTATGTCCTCCACCTATTACAGGATATAGTCGTGTGTTTTCAGCATTTATTTTAGATAACTTAATACTGGATTTAAAAGGTATTAATTTGTCACTGGTGCCATGAATAATTTTAATGGGACATTTTACATATTCAATCCAACGATAGGTCTTTACCGGAAAACGCAAAATGAAGGTCATTGGCATAATGGGTAAAAATCGCTTGGCTACATGTCTTACGCTGTAATAAGGAGCATCAAGAATGAGCATTCTAGGATTATTTACCGATGCTAATTTAGCTGCAAATCCAGAGCCTAAAGATCTCCCGTAGAGAAGAATATACTTTTCATCTACTTGCTTCTTGAGTTCATCATACACAAATTGAAGGTCCTTTTTAATCCCCTCTTCTGTTCTAATTCCTGTACTTTTTCCAAAGCCTCTATAATCAATCATCAAAACGTCAAAACCATATCTGGTAAAATCTATGGCAAATTTACCCCAACCTTTAATACTTCTAGAATTGCCTTTTAAATAGAGTACGATTCCCTTAGGGTTTTTCACCTTGAAGTGAACTCCATTAATATTTATATTTTCATCAACTTCTATATTGTATTCTTCAAAAATTTGATTCTGGTATTGATACTCAAAATCGGAAGGCAATTTTTCAGGTTTAAAAATAAGTCGTTCCTGCAAAAAATATACTACGATATTAAGTGCACTATAAATTATTAGAAAGATGAGTATGGCGAGCCACCAGTTCATGCTGGTTACTTTAAGTTTTTTAAAATAAAATCAAGGGTATTATTGGTATTGTTATTTTTTAAAAAGGCATGATTAAAATAAGCAGCCTCTTTAGCCAGCCCTAAATTTAACAATTTTTCAATAACGCTTTGATGTTCTAAATTCACTTTTCCAGTTAAGAGAACGTTTAATTCCTTTCCAGAATGGTAATAATCGTAGACTTTTTTAAGTCCTGTGAGGTATAAATAATCTTTGGTAAATCCGCCTCCGCGGTGCACACGCATGCTAATTATAAAAGCATCTTCAATGTTTAGCTTATGGGTATTATGCAATAGATCAAAAGTATTCACAAAATTATATCCTTTGCGTAAACTATCTACTGCAATCACTCTATAAGCCAGAGTTTTAAGTCTCTTAATGGAAAGAGAACCGCTCATAAATTCACTAAAAACAGCCAAACCTTCTTGAGTTTCTACATTTCTAGGGAAGCCGTTAGAAAAAATATGTAAATTTTGAGCCTGTGCATTATATGAAGTAAGTAGATGAACGCCAATCTCATGATGCGCAAGAATATTAAGTTTATTTTGACTAAAAAGCGCATTTTTCTTTAACAATAGAACTTTAGATCTGTTTTTAACCATAGCTTCAGAAGCTATTTTAACAGACTGTTCTACGGTAAATTTAAAATCGTAATTTTTAGAAAAATCCTCAAAGAACATTTGAGCATCATTTGCTGTATACTTTTTTATTGCGTTTTCTGTAAGTTCATCATCTTCAAAATGAAGAATAAACTTCGCATTTTCAACATCTTTATCCTTCGGAGTACCAAAAAGTTTTAGGCTATTGTAATAGAATTTGTTATTGTTACCTATATGATTAATCGCATCAACTTGGGAAGAATAAAAATAAATTACTTCCTCATAAAATTTACGTATTTCTATTTCCTCTATTCTGTCAAGTTCAATAGCAAATAAACGTCTTTGCGTGTTAAATGCGTTAAATTTAATCTTGGTATATGCAAACTTAGGATCTTTAGTATATTTAGATTGAAAAAATTTACGCTTTTCTGTTTCTGCATTGATAGGATTGAGATACGGTAAAAGCTCCACCCCTTTTAAGATTTTTTCTATTTGTGCATCAATCTTAAAAAGATTCGGATATGTTGCTTGAGCAGACATAGTTAGGATCCGGATGGATAATTATCATCCCAATTGCGAACATGTGGGTCTCGTAATTTACCTATAGATTTAGCCACCAGCATAGAAACAGAAGCATCTCCGGTAACATTTACCGTAGTTCGGCACATATCTAGGGGTCTGTCAACGGCAAAAATAAGAGCAAGTCCTGCCTCGGGTATTCCTGCTTGTGCCAAAACAATAACGAGCATCACCATACCAGCCCCAGGTACGGCAGCAGATCCAATAGAAGCTAAGGTAGCAGTTGCAATAATACCTAATTGAGTGCTAAAGCTCAGATCCATACCAAAAGCTTGTGCAATAAAAACGGCTGCTACAGCCTGATAAAGACTGGTTCCATCCATATTTATGGTAGCACCAATAGGTAGCACAAAACTGGTCACCTCATCATCTACCCCTAAGTGTTCTTCTACTCTCTCCATGGTTACTGGTAAGGTAGCTGCACTTGAACTTGTAGAAAAAGCGAGTAATTGTGCAGGAACAATTCCTTTCCAGAAAAAAGCGGGTGATTTCTTGGTGAAGATCCATACAATAAGAGTGTAAACCCCCATCATAAGGGCTAGTCCTAAAACAACACAGATGGCATACCATAAAAGAGCTACAAAAAGATCTGCGCTAGGAGCTTCCACTATAAGAGATGCGAGAAGCGCAAATACTCCATAAGGAGCAGCTAACATAATAAGATCTATCAATTTTAGAATGACTTCATTAAACCCGTCAAAAAAACTTTTCACTGGTTTTGCTTTTTCTTCTGGAATCAATATGAGACCGATACCAAAAAAGATTGCGAAGAATATTACTTGAAGCATTTTACCATTGTCTGTGGCTGCTTTAAAAATATTTCCTGGAACTAAATCTTCTAGGGCCTGCAAGGGACCCGCTTCTTTTTGTTTCTCTGCCTGAGAGATTCTAGCAGAGGCATCTCCGCTATAATTTTCCATAAGTTCATTTCTTGTTTCCTCAGATATAGAAGTTCCGGGTTTAACAACATTTACTACAGTTAGGCCTATTGAGACTGCAATTATAGTAGTTACTATATAGGTGCCAATTGTTCTACCTCCCATTTTTGAGAGTTTAGAGATATCTTTTAAATCAGAGACCCCTTTAATTAGGGACGCCAGAATTAAAGGAACTGCAATAAGTTTAAGAGAATTGATAAATATATTTCCAAAAGGCTTGATCCAATCGGTTACAAATTTAGGTCCCCACGAAAACTGCGTCATTCCTAAGGCAAATAAGACACCTACTAACATACCCAATAGTATTTGCCAATGTAATGCGAGTTTTTTCATGAAGTTTAGATTTTATTGGTTCGGTTAAGGAGGAAATAATCTGCTAAAACAAGCGCAGCCATAGCCTCAACTATTGGCACGGCTCTTGGAACTACGCAAGGATCGTGTCTCCCTTTACCTTGCATTTCTACTTCCTCTCCTTTATTATTAATAGTTATTTGTTTTTGAATAAGGGTAGCAACTGGTTTAAAGGCTACATTAAAATAGATATCCATCCCATTACTAATACCACCTTGCACTCCACCTGAATAATTGGTTTTGGTAGAACCATCTGAATTAAATTGATCGTTGTGATCACTTCCTTTCATTTTAGCAGATTCAAATCCGCTGCCATATTCAAATCCCTTTACGGCATTAATAGAAAGCATTGCTTTGCCCAATTCTGCATGTAACTTGTCAAAAACAGGTTCCCCAAGACCTACAGGTACCCCAGTAATTACGCAGCTAATTATTCCGCCAACGGTATCACCTTGTTTTTTGATCTGTTTTATGTAGGTCTCCATTTCCTGAGCAATAGTAATGTCAGGACAACGCACGCTATTAGATTCTGTTTTTGCAAAGTCCAGCTCGTTGTAAGGTGTATTCATCTTGATCTCACCAACAGCCGAAACGTATGCATTTATTTTGATATTTGAAAGTAGTTGTTTTGCAATAGCGCCTGCTACTACCCTACTTGCAGTTTCACGTGCCGAACTTCTGCCACCTCCTCGATAATCTCGAAATCCATATTTCTGATCATAAACGTAATCTGCATGACTAGGCCTATAACTATCTTTAATATGTGAATAATCTTTTGACTTTTGATCTTCATTAAAAATCACAAATCCAATAGGAGTTCCAGTAGTTTTACCTTCAAAAACACCACTTAAAAATTGCACAGTATCACTTTCTTTTCGTTGCGTAACAATGGCAGACTGTCCTGGTTTTCTTCTGTCCAGTTCTTGCTGTATGGCTTCAAGATTTAAAGTGATACCTGCTGGGCAACCATCTATAATGCCGCCAATTCCTTTACCGTGTGATTCTCCAAAAGTTGTGAGCTTAAATAAGTTTCCGAAAGAGTTTCCGGCCATAGTGTTGATGCTTTGTAGCAAAAGTAAATTTTATATCAGAGAAACAAAAATTAAAACCAGATAATAATAACTTAATATTGATATAATTAGTTGACAATTATTTAACGTTCTTCTTATGTATTCATAATTATCAAATAATAGTTGAATAACAACAAAAATCTTTCTTTGTAAAAAGTAATATTGGGTTGAGAAAAAGAAAGTTAGATACAGTTGTCATATCAGATGTCCATCTGGGAACCTACGGATGTCATGCAGGTGAATTATTGTCTTACCTAAATAGTATTGAACCCAAAAAATTAGTGCTCAATGGCGATATAATTGATGTTTGGCAATTTAGAAAAAGTTATTTCCCTAAGAGTCATCTTCAAGTAGTTAAAAAAATCATTGATCTCTCTACTAAAGGAACTGAGGTTTTCTATATTACTGGCAACCATGATGAAATGCTCCGAAAATTTAGTGATATAAGTATGGGAAACATACATGTATTAGATAAGTTGATACTAGAATTAGATGGTAAAAAAGCATGGATATTTCATGGAGATGTTTTTGATGCTTCTATTCAACACGCCAAATGGATCGCTAAATTAGGAGGCTGGGGCTATGATTTATTAATTCTTATCAATAGATTAATCAATTGGGTACTTCAAAGACTTGGAAAGGAAAAATATTCTATATCTAAAAGGATAAAAAGCGGGGTAAAAAAAGCGGTGAAACACATCAACAATTTTGAAAAAGTAGTTTCAGATTTAGCTATTAAACAGGGATACAAATATGTGATTTGTGGTCATATTCATCAACCAGAAATGATCAGAAAGGTAAATAAAAATGGTATCTGTTTATATTTGAACAGTGGTGACTGGGTAGAAAATTTAACTGCTTTGGAATATCATAACAAAAGATGGAACCTATATCATTTTAACGAAGACAAACTAAGTCCTTTTTATTCTGATAAAGAGTTAAAGGAACTTAATTGTAAAGAATTATTAGCCGCAATAACAATAACCGGAAAACCTTTTTAATAAATTCTTTTTCAATTTCATTTTATAGTAGTGCTTGCTTAAAAATGGAAATTGGATGAAGTGCATTTCGGCTTGTGCCATCAAAGATTTGATGCCTACAACTGGTACCATTTGCTGCTATAAGTACTTCTTTACTTGACTTTCGGATAGCAGGAAATAATTTGAGTTCGCCAACTTGCATGCTCACCTCATAATGTTCTTTTTCATATCCAAAAGACCCCGCCATTCCACAACAACCAGATGTAATAATAGATACTTGATAGTTCTCGGGAAGGTTTAACATCTCAAAAGTACATTTTTGATTAGACAAGGCTTTTTGATGACAATGGCTGTGAATTTTTATGTGTTTTGCTTCTTTTTTGAACTGAGTTTTTGTAATAAACCCCTTTAGAATTTCATTACTTATAAATTCTTCTACCAAAAAGCTATTTTCAGCCACTAAAACTGCAGCCTCTTTATCATGAACCAAACGTGGATACTCATCACGAAATGAAAGAAGGGCAGAGGGCTCTAGACCAATCAATGGGCAGTCTTTGCTTACCAGAGATTTCAGTTCATTTATATTTGAGTTGGCTATTACTTTGGCATGTTTTAAGAATCCTTTTGAAATAAATGTTCGTCCACTTTCGGCATAAAAAATTTTCACTAGATATCCCAATTTTGAGAAAACCTCAATAGCATCTTTACCTAAATCAGTATCCAAATACCTTGTAAATTCGTCAATATACAAAATAATAGATCTTAAAGGTTTAGGAGAGCGATAAGCCAATGCATGCTTTTCAAAATCTACTTTAGCAACTTTTGGGATTGATCTTTCTGGAGCTATGCCAAGCGCCTTTTTCAATATATTTCCAGTAAAACCAGAGAAGATTGTATTTGAAATTAGTGGAAATTTCGCTGCGATAGCATTTAATTGGGTATTATAAGCAAAACTTTTATCTCGCAGAGATGTTCCGTTTGTTTGCTGATATTGATATAAGAACTCCGCTTTTAAAGTCGCAATATCTACGTTGCTAGGACACTCACTACTACAAGCTTTACAACTCAAACATAAATCAAATACGTCTTTGAGCTCTTTATGATTAAATTTATTTTGTTTGGTGGAATGGGTTAAGATATCGCGTAATGCATTAGCCCGGGCTCTGGTAGTATCTTTTTCATTCTTTGTAGCGTGATAACTGGGGCACATAGTACCTTTAGCAATGTGAGTTTTTCTACAGTCACCACTACCGTTACACTTTTCCGCAGCTCTTAGGATTCCTAAAGAATCTGTAAAATCTAGGAGTGTGTGAATCTCTGGTTCCTTTCTATCTGGCTGATAACGCAGATTGAGATCCATTGGAGGCGCGTCCACAATTTTTCCCGGATTAAAAATATTTTGTGGGTCAAATGCTGCTTTTATTTCTTTTAATATTTGATAGTTTTCAGCCCCAATCATCATTTCAACAAACTCCCCTCTCACAATACCATCACCATGTTCTCCACTTAAGGAGCCATTATATTTTTTTACCAGTTTAGCAACATCTGTTGTTATTGCCCTAAACAACTTAACCTCTTCTTGTTTTTTAAGATCTAAAATAGGTCGTAAATGGAGTTCCCCTGCTCCTGCATGTGCATAATAAACCGCTTTTTGTTTGTAAGCCGCCATAAGCTGAGAAAAGTCTTCTATATAAGGCGCCAGGTCATCTATGGTAACTGAGGTGTCTTCAATACATGCTACTGCTTTTTTATCACCTACAATATTACCAAGCAAGCCAAGTCCTGCTTTACGCAGTTCTAAAACTTTCCCTATATCTTCATGATAAAGAGTAGGATGTGCATATGCCAATTTGCTTTTTTTAAGGGTTGCTACTAACGCATTTCTTTTCTTTTCCAGATTTTCCAGATTTTTATCTTGTAGCTCAAGCATTAAAATGGCTTCTGGGTCTCCTTGAATAAAAAATCGGTTAGGCAATTGAGACTTGTTATTTTTGGTACAATCAAGAATCACCTTGTCCATAAGTTCGCAAGTAGAAAGGGAATGCCTCATAGAGGGTTTTACTGCTTCACAAGCTTTCTTAATACTGTCAAAATGAGCCACTATCATTACTCTATGTTTTGGAGGTAATGGATCTAGCTTGATTTTAATTTTTGTAGTAAAAGCAAGTGTTCCTTCGCTTCCAGTAAGTAGTTTGCATAAATTGAAATGATCTCCATTTTCACTAAACGGTGCCATTTCTAAAAGTGCATCTATGGCATAGCCAGTATTTCTACGATGTATTTCAGGTTTTGGAAAATTTGTTGCTACCTGTTCTTTAATATGAGGAGGTGATAGTTGTTCCTTAATTGTTTTATAAATATTTCCTTCAAGTGATTTTTCCTTGCATTTAGCAGTAAATTCTTCTTTGGTAAGAGATTTAAAAATTGCTTCAGACCCATCACTAAGAATCGTATGAAGTTCTAATACCTTATCTCGAGTAACACCATATTGAATTGAGGTAGTGCCACTAGAATTATTACCAACCATGCCGCCAATCATGCAACGGTTTGAAGTAGAGGTGTTTGGACCAAAAAACAAACCATAAGACTCCAAATATAAATTTAATTCATCTCTTATAACACCGGGGGCAACAGTAGCAGTTTTTTCTTTAGTGTTGATTTCAAAGATTTGAGTAAGGTGTTTGGATACATCTACAACCAGACCTTTTCCAACACACTGCCCAGCAAGGGAAGTTCCAGCAGTTCTTGGTATTAAAGAGATATTATTGGTCGCTGAAAATTCAACAACTTTTTGAATGTCTGTAGCATTTTGTGGATAGAAAACCCCCAATGGTTTTTGCCTATATACCGATGCGTCTGTTGCATAAAGAGTCTTATGGAGCTCGTCAATATATAGCTCTCCTTTTACTTTTTTTGAAAAACTTTTAAATAGCTCTTTGGCAGACATTTAACTTTTTTTGGTAAAAATAGTAATTAAAACCGCTAAGGAGCGTTATTTTTGTATCTCTTAAATTCATAAACTATGAAAAAAATAATTTTATCAATTTCTTTAATTTTCTTATTTGTAATTAGTGCTTCATCACAATTGTTTTCTGAAAATGCGCTAGGTCTTCGTCTAGGTGACAGCGATGGTTTTGGAGCTGAAATATCTTATCAAAGGGCACTATCTGGTAACAACCGATTAGAATTTGGTCTTGGATGGAGGGATGCAAGCGATTATAATGCATTTAGACTTACAGGACTCTACCAATGGGTATTTTTGTTAGATGGTAATTTCCATTGGTATGTAGGTGCTGGTGGTGGGTTTGGAAATATAGATCCAGATGATAACAATGCTCTTACCAGAGATTTAGATAGTGAATTCTTTGGATTTGTAGCAGGTAACATAGGAATAGAGTATGATTTTGAAATTCCGTTGATTATATCTCTTGATCTTAGGCCCGAAATTGGATTTAGTAACTATACAGACGACTTTGATTTTGATTTGGCTATTGGGATACGATATCAATTTTAAAATCTTCATGTATAACATATCAAGGAGTCACTATTTTAGTGGCTCTTTACTTTTTGTTAAAACTTATGAGTTTATCATCCAATTAGTTAACTTTGCCGCTCACAAATTTAAAATAAAAATGAAAAAGATAGGAATACTTTTTGTAGCTCTCACTGCTATGATTTCATGCGACAGATTGAAAGAAAATGAATATCGTTTAACAGTAGAAATAGAAGGTGTTGAAGACGGTAAAAAAGTATACATAAAAAAATCCGACGAACAGAATCTTCCGGTTACACTTGACAGCACAGAGGTAAAGGATGGTAAGTTTGTGATTTCTGGTTTTTCAGCATCTCCAGAATTACATTATGTTTTTATTGATGGTGTAAAAGGGAATTTAGGATATATCGCAGAACCGGGTAAAATAAATGTAATTGCTTATAAAGATAGTATTACGAAATCTATTTTAGGAGGTTCACCTGCAAATGAAGATTTCAATGATTTTCTTACCCAATCTAAAATTATTGGAAATAAAATCAATTCGGTTCGTGATGAATTTGCCGCAGCTTCTAAATCGGGCGATACGGTTACTATAAATACGCTTAAAGAAACGTATGAAGAATTAATGTTAGAAGCTCAGGATTTTGAGACTGAATTCATCAAAGAAAACCCAGAGTCTTTCATGTCTGCTTTAATTATGGAAAGAATGCTTTTTATGGGTAGTAAAACGACCGAAGAGATAAAAGAACTTTTTGAGCCTCTAAGCGAAGAACTAAAAGCAACTAGAGTTGGAAAGAATATTTCTAGTAAGCTAGATGAGTTCACTAAAACAAGCATAGGTTCAATTGCTCCTGATTTTACAGGACCTACACCAGAAGGTACGCAGCTTACTTTGACTGAAGCAAAAGGAAAGGTGACGATTATTGATTTTTGGGCCTCTTGGTGTAAACCATGTAGAATTGAAAACCCAAGAGTGGTAAAAATGTACCATAAGTATCACGATCAAGGACTCAATATTATTGGAGTTTCTTTGGATAAAAACGCCGATGACTGGAAAAAGGCAATTCAGGCTGATTCATTGTCATGGCAGCATGTTTCAAATCTAAAATTCTGGCAAGATCCTATTGCACGAATGTATAATATAAGAGAGGTTCCTTCTACTTACATTCTTGATAAAGAAGGTAAAATTGTCGCAAAAAACTTAAGAGGTGATGCACTTGATGCTAAAGTAGCAGAATTGTTATCGGGAAGTTAAAAAGATATAAAGCTATTTGAAAATTTAAAAAAGGGGTGTTTTTATAAAAGACACCCCTTTTTTATACAATAACAGAATATAATTAATTATTTATACCTGAGTTCGATCTAAAAAGAACTAAAAGCGCTCCCGGCTTCCTTCGGGATTCTTTTATTTCCCCACGCCGCCTGGCTGCTTCACTAAAAAAACTACTAGCTGTTTTCTTTACGTTCGCCCCTGTGCGAGTAAAAAAAATGAAAATAATAATCTAAAAATAAGATTGTTAGATTAAAATAGTGTGGAAATTTTGGAATTATATTTTATAGAGTTTATATCGAACTCACATTAATTTATTACTTAAGCTCAAATACTACATTAATCTTACTAATAATTTCTAATTGTCCGGGAGCAATCGTTTCTCTATTGGCAACACTGTTAGTGCTTTCAAGAGACATTGCAGTTCTGTACATGGGCAAAGGTGGTTGAGGAGTGCTGTTTGCTTCTGAAATATAAATTGCACGCCCTATCTTTTGATCAACCGCAGAAGCATATTCTAATGCTTTGGTTTTTGCATTTAACATCGCTTTTTTACGCGCTTCAGCCTCAAGACTTATAGATTTAGAAGACTTAAAAACTACATTATCAACCCTGTTAATTCCAGAATTCAATAGCCCCTGCATTAATTTCTCATACTTTTCCAGATCTTTTAATTTAATAGTTAAAGATTGGTTGGCTACGTAATTATACTTTTTTAGTTGATAATCATAATTTTTATTAAGATTAATACGCTCCGTTTGGATGTCTTTTGCTTCAATTTTTAAAGATTTACAATATTTAAGTACTTGATCTATAGCTTCATCATTTTTACCCTTTACTGCAGCGGCTTCCTTACCCTTATTTTCTACACTTACGCGAATGCGTGCTTCATCTGGAATTATAGTAATAATTCCTTCCCCGGTAACTGAAATAGTTGGTGTTGGAGGTGTTGCTTGTGCATTTAGATTCATACTAAAAAGTGTTATGGCTATAATAAATATTTTTTTCATAATTTATGGAATCATCAAGGTTAAGGTTTTTATTAATATATGACTTTCATTCATAGCTTTCCTGATTTTTCAAGAATAAAAAGAATAATAATGGGTATAGCGAGAAGAACCACCATTAAAGTCTCTGTTGTTAATAGCATTGGTAAAAAAAATAGTGTAGTAAGATATCCTCCAATAGCGCCTCCAAAATGTGCTGTATGCCCAATATTACCTATTCTACTTTTCATTCCATAAATAGAGTATAACAAATATCCGATTCCAAAAATATAGGCAGGAATTGGAATGGGTACAAAGAACAGAAATAATTTCATATCGGGTCTTAATAAAATGGCCGCGTATAAAATTCCTGTTACCGCACCACTGGCGCCTACGGCACTATAATGATACTCATCTTTATGAAAAAACAATGCCAAAAGACTCCCTGCGATTAAGCTAATAACATAGATTGCTAAAAATTTAGGTTCTCCAAAATTTGCGATCACTACATCCGCAAAAAAATAAAGGGTAAGCATATTAAACAATAAATGGGTAATATCTACGTGCAAAAATCCAGATGTAAACATTCTAATCTGCTCTCCTCTACGAATACTCCCAATATGAAATTTATACTTTTCAAAGAATGAAAAGTCATTAAATCCTTTAATGGAAATAAGTACGTTTGAAGCAATAATGGCAATTGTGACAATCGCTAAATTCATGATGATCTTTTAAGGTTTCATTTCAAATATAGCTATATTTGACCAAATTATTTCTGGAATGCAGTTTCTTATTTATATGCTAGCATATCCACTTTTGTGGTTTATTTCTATTCTACCTTTTCCTTTGTTTTATTTAGTTTCTGATGGCGTATGCTTTATAGTTTTTAGAATAATTGGATATCGCAGGAAGATTGTTCGTAAAAACCTAGAGCTATCATTTCCTGATAGATCACCAAAGGAATTATTTGAAATTGAAAAGAAGTTTTACAGTCATATGTGCGATCTCTTCTTGGAAATGATCAAGTCACTTACTATTTCTAAAAAAGAAATTCAAAAACGGTTTAAATTCGTTAATATGGATTTAATAGAGCGTTTTGAAAAGGAAGAACGAAATGTAATTCTGGTCTGTGGCCATTATGCAAGTTATGAATGGATGGTATCACTAGGTTATAGAGTGAAGCATAAGGGCTTTGCCATTTATACCCCTCTTGCTAATAAATATTTTGATAAACTCGTAAAAAAAATCAGAATGCGGCATGAAGCCTTTTTACTTTCAAGATATACCGCAATAAAAGAGATAAAAAAGCATAAAGAACAGGGAATGCTTAGTATGTATGGTTTTGCTAGCGATCAATCTCCCAGCCCTAAAAGGGCAAGATACTGGCGTACATTTATGGGAGTAACCGTACCTGTTTTTACCGGTGCTGAGTATATGGCCAAAGAAACGGATTGTGCAGTGATTTTTTTAGATATTCAAAAGGTAAAACGGGGATATTATGAGACTACGTTTAAACTCATCGCTGAACAACCAAAAGATTTTCCAGATTATCAGATTACCGATATTTTTACCGATATGCTAGAAGAGCAAATTAAAGCAAAACCGGAATTTTACCTTTGGACACACAAGCGTTTTAAACATATGAATAAAGCGCCTGAAGATCTCCATCATGGTATTGTGCGTAAAAAGAAGCCTTAGATCCCTGCAATTTTAGAGATTTCATCAATAAACCTATCTGCTAACAAATCTGCAGTTTGCTGATCTTTTGCCTCTGTATAAATACGAATAATAGGCTCAGTATTGGATTTTCTAAGGTGAACCCAACTTTCAGCAAAATTTATTTTTATGCCGTCAATATTCAAAACATCTTCATTCTTATAACGGGCTTCTATTTGTTGTAAAATAGCATCAACATTAATTTTAGGAGTAAGGGCTATTTTTTTCTTACTCATAAAGTAAGAAGGGTACGAGTTACGCAATGCCTGAACTGAAATATTTTTTTCGGCCAGATAGGTTAAAAATAAGGCTACACCAACCAATGCATCTCTCCCATAATGGAGTTCTGGATAAATAATACCTCCATTACCTTCACCTCCAATAATAGCTTCGTTCTTTTTCATGAGGGTTACTACATTAACCTCGCCTACGGCACTTGCTTCATACGCTCCATTATATTTATGAGTAATATCTCTTAAAGCTCTGGAAGAAGACATATTACTAACGGTATTCCCTCCTTTTTTACCAAGAACATAGTCCGCACAAGCAACTAAAGTATATTCTTCTCCAAACATCTCTCCATTTTCTGAAATAAAAGCAAGACGATCTACATCAGGGTCTACAACAATTCCTAAATCTGCTTTTTCCTTCACTACCAAATCACAAATATCTTTGAGATGCTCTTTTAAAGGTTCTGGATTATGAGGAAAATAGCCATTAGGTTCGCAATAAAGCTCTACTACTTCTACTCCCATCTTCTTTAGCAACAAAGGAATAACAATTCCTCCAGATGAATTAACCCCATCTACCACTACTTTAAACCCAGCAGTTTTCACTTTTTGAGCATCTACCAACTCTAGATTTAAAACTTGTTCAATATGCTTGTCAATATACGTGTTATTAGTAACCACGGTTCCTAATGAATCTACCTCAGCAAAATTAAAATCTTCTCTTTCAGCAATCTCCAAGATTTTAGCTCCATCATCACCACTTAAAAATTCCCCTTTTTCATTTAATAGTTTTAACGCATTCCATTGTTTTGGATTGTGACTTGCTGTAAGAATGATACCACCATTTGCCTCCTCCATGGGTACAGCAATTTCAACTGTAGGTGTCGTAGATAATCCAAGATCTATTACATCTATGCCTAAGCCAACCAAAGTAGCTACTACTAATTGTTGAATCATAGGACCTGAAATACGTGCATCACGCCCAATAACAACGGTGAGCTTAGTATGGTTAGAATGCTGTTTTAGCCAACTTCCGTAAGCAGCAGCAAACTTAACCGCATCTAGTGGGGTTAAATTGTTTCCAGTACTTCCGCCAATGGTTCCTCTAATACCGGAAATAGATTTAATGAGCGTCATATTTTATGATTTTTCGGGACAAATATACAATTCCAAATTGGGAATAGTTAAATACTAATTTGTATTTTCGGAAAATGAATTTTCTTGCCCATATTTATCTTTCCGGGGATCAGGATTTAGTAAAAATCGGAAATTTTGCCGCAGATAGTGTACGGGGTAAAAAATACATGAATTATCCTCCAGAAATGCAGAAAGGCATTTTATTGCATAGACATATAGACACCTTTACAGATGCGCATCCTACCGTAAGAAAAAGCACCAAAAAGTTACACGCAAACTATAGTCATTACAGCGGAGTGATTGTAGATATTTTTTATGATCATTTTTTAGCGCATAACTGGAAAAATTATTCCCCAGTACCCTTAGATATTTACGTGTCAAACTTTTATCTGCTCCTTCAAAAACATTTTGATATTCTGCCACAAAGAATTCAGAAAATGATTCCATTTATGATTAAAGATAACTGGTTATTGAGTTATGCTACTATTGAAGGGATTAGTAGAATTCTTTATCAAATGAATAATCGTACCAAAAACATCTCTCGAATGAATTTTGCAGTTATAGAACTTGAAAAATATTATCAAGAATTTGAATCAGAATTCACTTCTTTTTTTGAAGAATTAATTGAATATTCCCAAGATAAACTAAAATCTTTATGAAAAAGTTATTTTTTGTAATTGCTGTTCTGCTAATTGCAAGTTGCAGAAATACGCCTAAAGTATTTACCAAACCAAGCGGACTCGTTGCAGAAAACGCGATGGTAGTTTCAGCAAGAGAGGAAGTATCTAAAATTGGTGTGGCAATTATGCAAAAGGGAGGTAATGCTTTTGATGCGATGGTGGCTACGGAACTTGCTTTAATTGTAGCTTATCCATTTGCAGGAAATTTAGGTGGTGGAGGCTTTATGGTATATCGTAAGTCTACCGGAGAAACCGGTGCTTTGGATTATCGTGAAAAAGCCCCTTTGTCTGCTCATAAAGATATGTACTTAGATAGTTTGGGTAATGTAATTCCTGATAAAAGTATATATGGGGCAACTGCTGTTGGCGTACCTGGTACCGTGGCTGGTATTTTTGAATGTCATAAAAAGTTTGGCACTTTGCCTATGGAGGAGCTTATACAGCCAGCAATTGACATAGCTTTAACAGGCTTGGTGGTCACCAAAAATCAGGAAAAACGTTTAGAAAAATACAGAGACTTAATTGTTCAAGTAAGTGGTGACAGCACCTTGTTTGCTAAAACTTTTAAAGCCGGAGACACTATTAAGTATCCTGCGTTGGCAAAAACACTAATTAGGATTCAACAAAATGGAAGAGATGCATTTTATAAGGGAAAAATAGCCAAACAACTTTCAAGTTTCATTCAAGAAAAAGGAGGTTACGTTACTCTTGAAGACCTTGCTACCTATGAAGCAAAATGGAGAGATCCTGTAGTTTTTACGTATAAAAACATAAAAGTGATTTCTATGAGTCCTCCTTCAAGTGGAGGAATTACGCTTGCTCAGATTATGAAAATGATTGCACCTTACGATATTGGTGAATATGGCCATAATTCAATGAAAGCTATTCAATTAATAACAGAAGCAGAAAGAAGAGCATATGCAGACCGCAATTATTTTTTGGGGGATCCGGATTATGTTAAAATCCCTAAAGACACCCTAATTTCTGAGTCATACCTTACCAGTAGAATGCAGGATTTTAGTTTTGAGAGTGCATCGCAATCCTCAAACATTCGTCGTGGTGAGATTAATTTTGTAGAGAGCAATGAAACCACACATTATTCTATAGTTGATGGTAAGGGAAACGCGGTCTCTGTTACTACTACACTTAATGGAGCTTACGGATCTAAGCTATACGTAGACGAACTCGGTTTTTTTCTGAATAATGAAATGGACGATTTTAGCTCAAAACCAGGAGTTCCTAATATGTTTGGACTTATAGGAGCTAAGGCAAACAGTATAGCACCTGGTAAAAGAATGTTAAGCTCTATGACCCCCACTATTGTAGAAAAAGACGGAAAACTTTGGATGGTAGTAGGCACTCCAGGAGGATCCACCATAATTACTGCAGTATTGCAAACCATTCTCAACGTTTATGAATTTGAAATGAGTATGCAAGAGGCCGTGAATGCAGCACGCTTTCACCATCAATGGTTACCAGATGTAATTACATTTGAGCCTAAAGGGTTTTCTAGAGAACTTTTAGACAGTTTGAGGCATAAGGGATATATTATAAATGAAAACAGAACTCCCATTATGGGCAAGGTAGATGCTATTTTGGTTTGGCCAGATGGAACACTAGAAGGAGGTGCAGATCCAAGAGGTGATGATATCGCTGTAGGATATTGATTAACATCAACATTGATATGAAATTAATAGATGTAGTGGTGTTAACAGATTGCAGATGGATATCACCAAAAAAAATAGATACGTATACAAAAAATGTTCTTTTAGAAGATAATTTGGTGGTAGCGGCATTAAAAAAAGAAGGATTAATTGTAACAAGAAAATCATGGGATGATCCTAATTTTAATTGGTCCTCTGCTAAATCAATACTTTTTAGAACTACCTGGGACTATTTTGATAGGTTTAACGAGTTTTCTAATTGGCTTAATACTGTAAGTAAACTTACAAGATTGTTCAATTCGGAAAAACTTATTCGTTGGAATATTGATAAACACTATTTATTAGACCTTCAGAAAAAAGGGGTACGTATCACTCCTACCCGATTTATTGAAAAAGGTGAAAGTATTTCTTTATATGATCTAATTCAAAATACCGATTGGTATGATGCTGTTTTAAAGCCCTGTGTTTCTGGCGCTGCCAGACATACTTACCGAGTTTCTCTGGAAAATTCACATCAATATGAAAGGCTATTAGAACAATTACTTAAGCAAGAAGCAATGATGCTGCAACCCTTTCAACATGAAATTATAAACGAAGGGGAATTGTCTTTAATGATTATTAATGGAAAATATAGTCATGCTATTTTGAAAAAGGCAAAGTCTGGTGACTTTAGGGTACAAGACGACTTCGGAGGAAGCGTACACAATTATTCTGCATCAATTAAAGCCATCAAATTTGCGGAGAATGCTGTAAAAAATTGTATTGAGAAACCTATTTATGCAAGGGTCGATATGTTCACTGATAATGAAGGCGAATTGGCACTTTCAGAACTGGAACTCATTGAACCAGAACTCTGGTTTAGATACCATCCAGAGGCAGCTACATTATTAGCTCGTTCCATTATAAGAAACCTTTAATCTTTTCGTTTACCAGCGCCAACAAATACTTCTGATTTATTCTTGAATAAAACATTGAAGGTAGTAAGGCTGCCATAGATGCGGCTGAGATATTGCTGAAGGTCTATTTTTTCACTATTCTCTAAGTTGCTAGAATTAATTTTTTGTTCCATGACTCGTAAACGGTCTCTCACCATAATAATTTTGTTAAAAAAAGTATCAATAGGCACCTCATGGCTTTTCAGCTCTGTATTAGAAGGTTCAAGAATCAGTTTCCCTCCTTTAAACTTATCAGCTATAGGGGTGACTTCGCTCACGTCACTCCATCTTTTTAAAATAGAACGAAGACTTTTTTCAATCTCATAAAAACTAACTGTGTCAACATCATCTTCCAAAGTTTCAATTACTTCAAAAGAATCGTCAATGGCAATAGTTTCCAAACCTTTTTCAATAAAAGTAACCCAATAGTGAATAGCAGTAACATTGGTTACCACCCCTTGACCATATTCTGGATGATTAATCCTTGATCCAATACCTAGTAGTTTCATCTTTAATGCAGTAAATTAGTAGCATAAAATTAGTTAATCTATAATAAAAGAGTTACTTGATGGTGAAAAAATTTTTTAAATGGATTTTTCTGACGCTTATTTTCCTTGGAGTGCTGTTAACAGTAACCTTTTTTGTTTTAGATGAAAAATTACCAGAGGGAATTGAAGGTGAAGAAGCAGATAGGTTAGCCTTGAAAATCCAAGAAAATCTTTATTATGATGCATTCAAAAAAACGGCGATTATAGAATGGTCTTTTCCCGGAGAACATCATTATATCTGGAATAAAAAAGAGGAAAATGTTATTGTGAAATGGGGAGGTAACAAGGTATCCCTTGATTTAAAACAAAAAGAGAAAAGTGAGGTATTATCACCATCAGGTGCGCTTGCACAAAAAGAAAAATCTGAATTAATCAACAAAGCAATTGATTATTTTAATAACGACTCGTTTTGGTTAATAGCACCTTTTAAACTTTTTGACACAGGTGTTACCAGAAAATTAGTGAATTTGAAAGATGGCAATAAGGGATTATTGATTACTTATACTAAAGGAGGCAGTACACCAGGTGATTCCTATTTATGGCGTATTGATGAGAATGGACGTCCTGTAAACTTTAAAATGTGGGTAAGTATTATACCAATTGGAGGGCTGGAAGCAAGTTGGGATGAATGGAAAAAAACCAAAACTGGAATCCTTTTAGCTACTTCTCATAAAATCTTATTTTTTAATCTAAAAATAGATAATTTAGAAACCTATAATTAACAAAATTCTAAGCCACCACAGCTTTCTTTATAGCTCTCAAAACTGTACTTTTGCAACTTTGTATTGCTATGACAAATTACGAAGAATATATTGAGGTAAGAGGTGCCAGAGAGCACAATTTAAAAAACATTGACGTAACCATTCCTAGAGAACGTTTAGTGGTGATTACGGGGCTTTCCGGTAGTGGAAAGTCATCACTTGCTTTTGACACGATCTATGCAGAAGGTCAGCGAAGATACATAGAAACCTTCTCTGCCTATGCACGACAATTTTTAGGAGGATTAGAGCGTCCTGATGTGGATAAAATAGATGGTCTTTCTCCTGTTATTGCCATTGAGCAAAAAACAACTTCTAAATCTCCCAGATCTACTGTAGGAACTATTACTGAAATTTATGATTTTCTACGACTCCTTTTTGCTAGGGCGGCTGATGCTTACAGTTACAATACGGGCGAAAAAATGGTCAGTTATAGTGATGAGCAAATTAAAGAGCTGATTTTTCAGGATTTTTCAGGAAAAAGAATTAATGTTTTATCGCCTGTAATTCGTTCTCGAAAAGGACACTACAGAGAACTTTTTGAACAAATATCAAAACAGGGTTTTGTAAAAGTCAGGTTAGACGGCGAAATTAGAGACATCGAAAAGGGGATGAAAGCAGATCGGTATAAAACTCATGATATTGAAATTGTAATTGATAGATTGCAGGTGAATCCGGCATCTGAAGAAGTGCAGAAACGACTAATGGAAACCATCAACACAGCTATGTATCACGGAGATGATGTGTTAATGATTATTGATCATGATTCTAAGGAAGTTCGTTACTTTAGTCGTAATTTAATGTGTCCTTCATCTGGTATTTCGTATCCAAAACCAGAACCTAATACATTTTCTTTCAATTCGCCTAAAGGTATGTGTTCTAAATGCAGTGGATTGGGAACTGTTCATGAAGTAAATATTGATAAGGTAATTCCAGACAACAAAAGAAGTATTAAAGCTGGTGGTATTGAACCCTTGGGAGCGTACAAAAAATCATGGATGTTCAAACAGCTAGAAACTATAGCAGAACGTTTTAATTTTAAGTTGACTGATCCTATTGATAAAATTCCAACAGATGCAATGCAAGTAATTTTACATGGAGGAAATGAACGATTTTCGGTAGCATCTAAGACTTTAGGAGTTACTAAAGATTATAAAATTGAATTTGAAGGAATTATAAGCTTTATTACCAATCAGTTTAACGAAAGTAGTTCTACTAGTATAAAAAGATGGGCAAAAGGGTTCATGGATAAGAATAGATGCCCTGTTTGTGATGGTTCAAGACTAAAAAAGGAATCGCTAAACTTTAAGGTTAATAAAAAGAATATCGCAGAACTTGCTGAAATGGATATCTCAGACTTAGGCAACTGGTTCTCAAAATTACCTAAATCACTTTCTGGCACACAGCTTAAAATAGCAGAAGAGGTGGTAAAAGAGATTAATACCCGTATCCGATTTTTACTAGATGTAGGCCTTGATTATCTTTCTTTGAATAGAAGTTCAAAATCGCTTTCAGGTGGAGAAGCCCAGCGTATTAGATTAGCAACTCAAATTGGTTCTCAATTAGTTGGAGTGCTATATATTCTTGATGAACCTAGTATAGGCTTGCACCAAAGAGATAATGAACGCCTTATAAAGTCATTAACGGCTTTAAGAGATCTTGGAAATTCTGTTATTGTTGTAGAGCATGATAAAGATATGATTGAACAGGCAGATCATGTAATAGATATTGGTCCAGAAGCAGGAAAACACGGTGGTGAAATTATTTCTCAGGGAAGCCCCGCAGAAATCAAAACATTTCACACCTTAACCGCAGATTATTTAAACGGAACTAAACAGATAGAAATTCCCATCAAGCGCAGAAAAGGAAACGGAAATACATTGGTTTTAAAAGGCTGCACTGGTAACAATTTAAAAAATGTTACGGTAAAAATGCCGTTGGGAAAAATGATTGGTGTAACCGGGGTTTCAGGCAGCGGTAAATCTACCCTAATAAATGAAACCTTATACCCTATTCTCAATGCTCATTTTTTCAATGCGGTAAAGAAACCCATGCCTTATAAAAGTATTCAAGGCTTAAAGCATATTGATAAGGTAATAGATATTAACCAGTCCCCTATTGGAAGAACTCCCAGATCTAATCCTGCAACTTATACAGGCGTTTTTAGTGAAATTCGTACGCTATTTACTAAAACCCCCGAAGCAATGATAAGAGGCTACAAACCAGGGCGTTTTAGTTTTAATGTTAAAGGAGGAAGATGTGTGACCTGCGAGGGAGCAGGTTTAAGAGTTATTGAAATGAATTTTCTACCAGATGTTTATGTTGAATGTGAAACCTGTCAAGGGAAACGTTTTAATAGAGAGACATTAGAGATTCGTTATAAAGGCAAATCAATTTCAGATATATTGAATATGACTATTGATGAAGCCGTTAAATTTTTTGAAAATATTCCAAAAATACATCGTAAACTTAAAACCATTAAAGATGTTGGTTTAGGATACATTACACTAGGGCAACAATCTACAACTCTATCTGGTGGTGAAGCGCAAAGAATTAAATTAGCCACTGAGCTTTCTAAAAAAGATACCGGAAACACCTTTTATATTCTAGACGAACCCACTACAGGTTTGCATTTTGAAGATATAAGAGTTTTGATGGAGGTTTTAAATAAACTGGTAGATAAAGGCAACACAGTGCTCATAATTGAACATAATTTAGACGTTATTAAAACGGTAGATTATATAATTGATATTGGGTATGAAGGAGGTAAAGGAGGAGGAGAAGTAGTAGCTGAAGGTACTCCAGAAAAAGTAGCTAAGGATCCTAAAAGCTATACTGCTAAATTTCTTAAAAAAGAATTACCTTAGACCACATCAAAAAATAATTAATTTATGAGGAAAGAGCAGCATTCAAAAGGATGGAATGAAATTAAGACGAATGATTCATGGGCTATTTTTAAAATCATGGGAGAGTTTGTCAATGGTTTTGAGAAAATGAGTCGTATTGGTCCGTGTGTTTCTATTTTTGGTTCTGCAAGAACAAAACCAGATCATAAATACTATAAATTAGCAGAAAGTGTAGCGCAAAAGATTGTGGAAGCAGGTTATGGCGTTATCACTGGTGGAGGTCCTGGTATTATGGAAGCTGGAAATAAAGGGGCTCATTTGGGAGGGGGAACCTCTGTAGGGCTCAATATATATCTACCCTTTGAGCAGCACGATAATCCTTATATAGACAGTGATAAAAACCTTAATTTTGATTACTTTTTTGTGCGTAAAGTAATGTTTGTTAAATATTCTCAAGGATTTGTGGTTATGCCAGGAGGCTTTGGTACTTTGGATGAACTTTTTGAGGCAATTACACTAATCCAGACAAAGAAAATTGGTAAGTTTCCTATTATTTTAGTAGGAAGCGATTTTTGGGGAGGACTCCTTGAATGGATTAAATCGGTTTTATTAGATCGCTATCAAAATATAAGTGCCGGAGATTTAGATTTAATTAAAATTGTAGATACCGAGGAAGAAGTGATTGATGTACTAGATTCTTTTTATGGTAAATACAATCTCAGTCCTAATTTTTAATTTGATTTTTAAACAAATAGTATGAAAAGTACTTAAATGGCTTTTAAAGTTAGTTAGTCTTGTTGAATAATTAGTAATCCCAAAACTTTTACAGAATTTAATTAGATTGTTGGATCTCATAAAAACATATCGTTCCCTTGTCCTGCTTTTAATGGTAAGCTCTCTATATGCTCAAAATAAGCATAAAATAACAGCTACTTTTCATGAAGATCAGAAAACAATCAATATTCAACAGGAAATTGTATTTCAAAATGTTACAGGACAAACGCTTTATACCATATACCTTTCAGATTGGAATAATGCATATTCAAGTAAAAATACTGGTTTAGCGAATCGGTTTGCAGAAGAGTTTGATAGGAGTTTGCATTTGGCAAAAGATGAAGAAAGAGGTTTTACAAAAATAATTTCTATGACAGATCGTCAATTCAGGTTTTTGGATTGGCGTCGTTTAAAAGAAGGAGATCTGATAAGAGTTCCGCTAGAAGAACCTGTTAAACCAGGAGAATATTATCCAATTAAAATATCATACACGGTTCATTTGCCAAGTAGTAAATTCACAAAGTATGGCATTAATAAAGACGGAGACGTAAAATTACGGTATTGGTATCTCTCCCCTGCAGTACTGCAAGAAGAAGGATGGAAGCTCTACAGTGATAAAAACCTTGATGATCTTTATACCTATAATTCAAACTATGAAATAACCTTTAATTATCCAGAAAATTATTTTCTAACCTCAGATTTAGATGTTGTTGAAAGCAACACAATTACGGGCTTCAAGCAAGCACTTTTAAAGGGTACCAATAGAACAGATATAAGACTTCATCTAGACAAAACAAAGACTTTTTCTTTCTATGAAAATGATAAGGTAAAATTAATCACGAACCTTGACGGACGTAATATGGATGATATCCAAAAAGCGGTCTCCGTAGATAAAGTAGTTAATTTTATAGCAGAGCATCTGGGAAATTTTCCACATAAAAGCTTGCTGGTTAGTGAATTAGAATATAAAAAGAATCCATTGTACGGCCTAAACCAGCTTCCCTCCTTTTTAAGACCATTTCCTGAAGATTTTCAATTTGAAATGAAAATTCTTAAGACAACCCTTAATAACTGGTTGGAGAATACTATTTACGTAGACCCAAGGGGAGAAAGATGGGTGTTAGATGCCATTCAAACCTATTTGATGATCAAGTATGTGGAAACCCATTACCCTGATATGAAGTTGTTAGGGAATGTTTCTGATTTCTTTATTATAAATACTTTTCATTTGTCTAAGATGAAGTTTAATGACCAGTATCCATTTCTCTTCATGTTAATGCAACGAAAAAATCTGGATCAATCCTTAGACACCCCAATTGATTCTCTTGTGAAATTTAATGAAAAGATAGCCAGCAAATACAAAGCAGGTATTGGTTTAAAATACCTTAATGATTATTTAGAACATGACTATGTAGAACCTAGAATTAAAAAGTTTTACAATGAACAAATGCTTAAAGACATTGATGCAAATGTTTTTGAAGATTATTTGAAAGAGGGAAGTCCAAAAAGTATTAATTGGTTTTTTGATCACTATATTCATTCTCGTAACAAGATTGACTTTAAAATTGGAAAAGTAAAGAAGATAGAGAATGATTCATTACAAGTAACCATTAAAAATAAAAGAGGCACTAATGTACCTATTTCTTTATACGGTATCAAAAATGATTCTGTAGTTTCCAAATATTGGATTACGGATATTGATAAAGAAAAGACATTTCAAATAGCTAGAGACAGTGCAGAAAGATTGGTGTTAAATTATGATAAGATTATTCCAGAATTTAATCAACGGGACAATTGGAAATCATTAAACGGATTTTTCTCAGGAAATAAAAAATTACAGTTCAAATTACTTAAGGATGCTGAAAACCCCTATGCTAATCAAGTATTTTTTGTACCTGTTTTTACCTATAACTTCTATGACGAATTCGTAGTAGGAATGCGTTTTCACAACAAAACGCTTTTAGACAAACCCTTTATTTTTGACCTTCAACCTTCATGGTCTAGTGGTGAAAAATCTTTAGTAGGCTCGGGAGTGGTTGCATATAGGCATAATATAGATAACAAAAGCCTTTATAGGGTAAACTATGCGCTTAGAGGTTCTTCTTTTCATTTTGCAGAAAACTCAAGGTTTATGACTATTACACCTTCTGTTTCTTTTGGATTTAGAACAAACGATTTTCGGTCTAATGAAAGAGAATTTGTAACACTAAGGTATGTAAACGTATTAAGAGACAGATCTACAGATGTAGAAACAGATCCAGACTATAGTGTTCTCAATGCTAGGTATTCCTACTCCAATAATGGAATTATTAATTACCTTTCTTGGTTTACTGATTTTCAGATCGCTCAAAATTTTTCCAAAGTAGCTTTGAATGTTGAGTATCGTAAATTATATCAAAATAATAGACAACTTAATTTAAGACTTTTTGCGGGAAAATTTATTTTTAATAATACGAACTCAGATTTTTTCAGCTTCGCGTTAGATCGCCCAACTGATTATTTATTTGATTTTAACTATCTGGGGAGGTCAGAGAACTCAGGTCTATTTAGTCAACAATTAATCATTGCTGAAGGCGGATTTAAATCAAAATTAGAAAATCCATTTTCTAATAACTGGATGGTTACAGCTAATGGAAGCTTTAATGTTTGGCGTTGGATTGAATTATATGGTGACGTTGGTTTTATAAAAGATAATCGTAGAAATGCACGCTTTGTATACGATTCCGGCATCCGCCTCAATCTGTTAACTGATTATTTTGAATTGTATTTTCCGCTTTATTCAAGTAATGGTTGGGAAGTGGGACAAGAAAGATATGATCAAAAAATACGTTTTATAGTGACCTTAAGCCCTAGAACACTCTTAGGGCTCTTTACCCGCAAGTGGTTCTAGATTCTTATGAACTAACAGTTTATACAAAAGATTTTTTAAAAATAAATTATTACATTCTTATTTTTTTATCATTTTACGTCTTTAAAATATAATATTATCAAAATACAAAGGGTAATAATGAGAATATTTCATTATTACGGCATTTCCGAGAATTGCTAAAACCAATCTTTTTGATTACTTTTGCAAAAACCCTTTTCTAGCTTATGAAAGTAGATACGAATACAAAAAAGGATATTTCTTTTGAGGAATTTAAAAAGGAGATTATTCAAGATTACCGTATTGCAATTACAAGTAGAGAGTGTAGCATTCTCGGAAGAAGAGAAGTGCTCACTGGGAAGGCTAAGTTCGGTATTTTCGGAGATGGAAAAGAAGTTCCTCAACTTGCCATGGCAAAGGCTTTTAAAAATGGAGATTTTAGAAGCGGTTATTATAGAGACCAAACCTTCATGATGGCATTGGGTACTTATAAGCCCAATCATTTCTTTGCAGGGCTTTACGCACATACAGATATAGAAGCAGACCCAATGTCTGCGGGAAGACAAATGGGAGGTCACTTCTTAACTCATAGTCTCAATGAAGATGGTACATGGAAAGATTTAACAAAGCAAAAGAATAGTAGTTCAGATATTTCTCCAACTGCAGCACAAATGCCACGTCTCTTAGGGCTGGCTCAGGCATCAAAAATTTATAGAAATGTAAAAAATACAAAGGCCGATAATTTTTCGATTGATGGCAATGAAGTTGCTTGGGGTACTATAGGAAATGCTAGTACTAGCGAAGGAATCTTTTTTGAAACCATCAATGCTGCTGGAGTTCTACAAGTACCTATGGTTATTAGTGTATGGGATGATGATTATGGTATTTCTGTACCTGCAAAGTACCAAACTACTAAAGAAAGTATTTCAGAAATTTTACAAGGATTTCAGCGTGATGATGAAAATCTGGGTTATGAGATCATGATCGTAGAAGGATGGAATTATCCAAAATTAGTAGAGGTATATGAACTTGCAGGGAAAATAGCTAGGGAACAACATGTGCCAGTTTTAATTCACGTAAAAGAGCTTACACAACCTCAGGGGCATTCTACATCAGGTTCACATGAACGCTATAAAACGGAAGAAAGGCTGGAATGGGAACGTGCTTATGATTGTAACCTCAAAATGAGAGCATGGATCATTGAGAGTAATATTGCAACAGATGAGGAGTTACGTCTGTTAGAAAAAGAGGTTAAAAAAGAAATCCGAGAAACCCGCAAAAAGGCATGGAATAATTTTCTATCGCCAATTCTTACTTTTAAAAAAGAGGCCGTAAGTCTTCTTGATAAATTAGCTTCTAAAAGCACTAATAAAGTTTTTATATCTAAACTTAAAAATGATTTGGTAGCTAATGAAGAGCCAATGAAGAAAGATATTATTTCAGCTGCTAGAAGATCGCTACGTTATGTGATTTCTGAAGATATTCCTGAAAAATTACATCTTCAAAATTGGATAAAGGACGCTTATAGAAAAATACAACCTGAATACAGTTCACATTTATACAACGAAAATGACACAGCGTTGATTCATGTTAAACCTGTTTTACCGGAATACAATGATGGTGCTAAGGAGGTAGATGGCAGAGTGGTGCTAAGAGATAATTTTGATGTTCTTCTAAGTGAAAATCCAAACCTACTTATTTTTGGAGAAGATACAGGATATATAGGTGATGTTAATCAAGGCCTGGAAGGCCTTCAAGAAAAACATGGGGCTTTAAGAGTTGCAGATACAGGAATAAGAGAAGCAACTATTATTGGTCAAGGTATTGGAATGGCGTTAAGAGGATTAAGGCCTATAGCAGAAATACAATACTTAGATTACCTTCTGTATGCGATTCAAATATTAAGTGATGATTTGTCTACTTATTTGTATAGAACCAAAGGAAAACAAAAAGCTCCTTTAATAGTAAGAACTAGAGGACATCGTTTAGAAGGTATTTGGCACAGTGGTTCACAAATGGGAGCAATAGTTCACTTGTTAAGAGGAATGCATATTCTAGTGCCTAGAAATATGACTAAAGCAGCTGGTTTTTATAACACATTACTGTCTAGCGATGAACCTGCTCTTGTAATTGAAAGCCTTAACGGATATAGATTAAAAGAAAAATCACCCTCCAATATTGGAGCTTTTAAAACACCAGTAGGTGTGGTAGAAACTTTAAAAGAAGGTAAAGATATCACATTGCTTTCTTATGGGTCTACACTGAGAATAGTAGCGCAGGTGAGCAAAGAACTAAATACGGTAGGTATTGATGCCGAAGTAATTGACTGCCAGTCATTAATGCCTTTTGATCTTAATCATGATGTATTAAAGAGTGTTAAGAAAACAAATAGATTATTGGTTATAGATGAAGATGTACCAGGCGGTGCTTCGGCATATTTACTACAAGAGGTGTTAGAAAAACAAGGTGCCTATCAATATTTAGATAGTGCACCCCAAACCCTTACCGCTAAACCCCATAGACCTGCTTATGGTACCGATGGAGATTATTTTTCTAAGCCAAATGCTGAAGATATTTTTGAAAAAATCTATCAAATTATGCATGAATCTAATCCTAAGAAATTTCCTTTTTTACGATAACATAGTTAATGAGTATTCCTAGCAAAGAAGCGGTTATTGCTGCCATGAAAAGAATTAAACCTCATGTGCACAATACGCCTATCTTAACCTCTACTCTTCTTAATGAAATGAGCGGAGCCCAGCTTTATTTTAAATGTGAAAACTTTCAAAGAATGGGAGCTTTTAAAATGAGAGGAGCTTTAAATGCAATGTTGCAACTTTCAGAAGCCCAACAACAGTCTGGAGTAGTTACACATTCTTCTGGTAATTTTGCTCAGGCAGTGTCACTGGCTGCTAAAACACTTGGAATAAAAGCCTACATTGTAATGCCAGAATCTGCCCCCGAAGTAAAAAAAGCAGCAGTAAAACAATATGGAGGTGAGATCATTTTGTGTCCTTCAACTATTGAAGACCGCGAAAGAACAGCTGCCGCTATCGTAAAAAGCAAAGGGGCAACTTTTCTTCATCCATCTAACGATCTTTCCGTTATTTTAGGTCAGGGAACTGCGGCAATTGAATTGCTAGTATCGCAAGAAGATCTTGATTATCTATTGACCCCAGTTGGAGGGGGTGGTTTAATAGCGGGAACGGCTCTCGCAGCTCATTACTTAAGCACTAGATGTATAACCATTGGTGGAGAGCCTTTTGAGGCAGATGATGCATATAGATCTCTTATTTCTGGCAAAATTGAAAGTAATAAAACAGTAAATACTATTGCGGATGGACTTAAAACACAACTTGGTGATATCAACTTCCCAATTATCAAAAAGTTAGTAAAAGAAATCATCAGAGTTGAAGAAGATGAGATTGTTCAAGCCATGCGACTTATTTATGAAAGGCTAAAGATTATTATAGAACCTTCTTGCGCGGTTCCCTTTGCTGCTGTGCTTAGAAAAAAGGAAATCTTTCGGGATAAAAAAGTTGGCATTATCCTCTCCGGAGGAAATGTAGATTTGTCTAAGTTACCCTTTTAGTGCATCCTGAGTAAGGCGGGGTACTTTTATACCTCTAAAATAAATAGTTCTGTAAATTTGAATACTTAAGCTTAGGATATAGATTGTTGATCCTCAATTTAAATTTTCAAAATAGTTTTAGCGTCTTATTGATGGGTATTATTTTTTCTATTTTATCCTTAAATTTTATCTAAAGCACGAAGAAATCAAATAAAAGAAATTAGTATATTAGAAAAATTTAAACTTAGACTTTTATGAAAGGATCTTTAAATGATATTGGCCTTGCCATCTTGCGGATAGGTATGGGTGCTCTTATGATAACGCATGGGTATGGTAAATTTAATATGCTCATAAATGGTGGAGAAATTCGGTTTCCGTCTGTTTTAGGTATGAATTCAACACTATCCCTCATATTAGCAGTATTTGGGGAGTTTATAGCTCCTATTTTAATTGTTGTTGGCTTTAAAACCAAAATTGCTGCTATTCCAGCCGCGATAACTATGGCTGTTGCTGCTTTTATAGTTCATGGGAGCGACCCGCTTGCTAAAAAAGAATTAGCACTCCTTTATTTAATAGGATTCCTTGCAATAGCTTTTTTAGGTGGTGGTAAACATTCAATAGATGGAATGATGAATAGAAGATAAAGACATATGCCTAGAAAAGCAAGTGTTAACCCATGTTTTTCTAGGTCATTATTTTTACTAATAATTCTTTCAAAAGGTCTTCTGTGCCCAAATTAATAGCTCCAACTCCTTTACTTTTTACGTCTGTTTCCCTAAGTGCCGTTATTATTTTACTCACTTTTTTCATAGGATAATTTCTAGCCGCGGTTTGATACTCACTCACAAAATAGGGATTAATCCTTAGTGCAGAGGCCACACTCTTAGGAGACCTATCTCGGAGTCCATGATAATGAAGTAATTGAGAGAAAAAATTATAAAGCAAAGAAATAGTTACTACGGTAGGGTTTTCTCTCGGATTTTGAGCAAAGTAATTAATAATACGAGTAGCCTTTACAAAATTACCATCACCAATTGCTTTTCGTAGCTCAAAATTATTGAAGTCTTTACTAATGCCTATATTCTCCTCTATAAGCTCAGGGGTGATTTGAGTATCTGGTTTAACGACGAGTTGCAATTTTTCCAGTTCGTTGTTTATTTTTCCCAAATCAGTTCCAAGAAATTCTACCAGCATTTGCGCTGCCTTATGAGAAATTGTGTATTTTTTTCCCCCTAAAACCCTTCTTATCCACTCCCCTACCTGATTTTCATATAATTTTTTGCTCTCAAATAAAACACCCCCTTTTTTTAGTGCTTTATACAGTTTTTTACGCTTATCAATCGTTTTATATTTATAACAAAAAACCAACACTGTAGTAGGCTGTGGATTTTCAACATAGGAAGTGAGATTTTCAATAGTTCTTGAAAGGTCTTGGGCTTCTTTTACAATTACTACCTGTCTTTCAGCCATCATTGGGTAGCGTTTGGCATTTGAGGCGATTTCATCTATACTTACATCTCTTCCATAAAGAACCATTTGATTGAAACCACGTTCTTCTTCTTGAAGTACATTTTCTTCAATAAATTCAGCGATACGATCTATATAATAGGGTTCCTCACCCATCAAGAAATAAACTGGAGCAATATTGCCTTCTTTAATGGATGCTACAATTTTTTTTACCTCGTCCAAATCAAATGTTTATAATGATGATTATATTTTCGGAAAAAATCAAATCTCTTTTTGTGCAATTTAGTATTTTGGCAGAATGCAACACCTTAATTTTCCGCCATATCCTTTTCGTTTCAAAAATAGCGAAAATAAACTCTGTATTTTCGATGATTTACGCAAAAAATTTGTGGTGCTACAACCAGAAGAATGGGTTAGACAACATGTTTCTCATTACTTGAGAAGGGAAAAAAAATATCCTGCATCTTTAATTAACGTTGAAAAACAAATTAAGATTAATAATCTTGTCAAAAGATATGATCTTGTTATTTTTAATAGTGATGGAAGTATTCACTTAATAGTAGAATGCAAAGCACCTAATATTGTAATTAATCAAAAAACTTTTGATCAGATTGCCACTTACAATTTAAAGCTCAAAGCTTCATATCTTATGGTAACCAATGGAATAGAACACTTTTATTGTCAATTAGATTATAACAATGAAAAATATGTTTTTTTAAAGGATATTCCATCTTATATCCGTTAAATTTGCAACTTTTATACATTGAAAATTGCCGTCATCATATTAAACTGGAACGGAAGGGAACTATTAGAAAAGTTTTTGCCTTCTGTCACCTCCTATTCTCCTGAAGCAAGTATTTATGTAGCAGACAATGCATCATCAGATACCTCTATTCAATTTGTTCAAAAAAATTATCCAGAGGTAACTATTATTAAGAATAAAATAAATGGTGGATATGCCAAAGGATATAATGATGCTCTGGTATCTGTAAATGCAGACATTTATTGTTTGTTAAATTCTGATGTGGAAGTTACACCCGGCTGGCTTGAACCAATTATTACAGTTTTCAAAGACTATCCAGACGCTGCTATTGTTCAACCTAAAATTCTGGATTATAACAAGAGGAGTCATTTTGAATATGCGGGAGCGGCAGGTGGATATATTGACAGTTTAGGATATCCTTTGTGCAGAGGACGCATCTTTCAGTCCTTAGAAAAGGATCATGGCCAATACAATGATATCAAAGAAATATTCTGGGCTTCAGGTGCTTGTATGTTTGTAAAAAGCAGTGTTTTTGAAGAACTAGGAGGATTTGATGAAGATTATTTTGCACATCAAGAAGAAATAGACTTTTGCTGGAGAGCAAGAAATAGAGGTTATAAATCATATTATACCGGTTTTTCCGCTATTTACCATGTTGGTGGAGCAACCTTAAGTAATATGAATCCTAAAAAAACGTTTTTAAACTTTAGAAATTCACTCTTTTCCATAACAAAGAACCTTCCCAAAAGAAAAGTTTTTCCAATCTTATTGATAAGATTATTGCTCGACGGACTTGCCGGCTTACGATTTGTTTTTCAATTAAAATGGAGACATTTTGCAGCTATTTTAAAAGCACATATTAGCTTTTATATGCATTTTAAAAGAACGTTTTCAAACAGATCACCTATTGAAAAACCAAATAAATATTACGTTACGACATCTATAGTATGGTCTTACTTCGTACGTAATATGAGAAACTTTAACAATTTAGTAAAAGATTAACTAAAACCGCTCTCAAAACAATAGCCAATTTGATAATTTTGAGCGTCAATTTCTAAAATTACATTTAAATTATGAGAAAATCCTTTTTATGGAGCTTGGGTGCTCTGGTATTATTAACTTCATGTGTTTCCCAGAAAAAATATGCTGAACTGGAGGCAAAACAACAGGAAACGGAAGACCTGTTAAATTCTGCGACGGTCAAGTTAAACTCTTGTTTGGAGGAAAAAGCAGGATTATCTTCTTTAAATGAAGCGCTTACAGATCAAGTAACTACTTTAAAAGCTAATAACCAAGATTTAATAAACAATTTAGGAAATCTTACTACTCTTACTACAAAGGGTGCTGAGAACCTAGAAAAGTCTTTAGAAAGTCTTCGTGAAAAAGATTTAACCATTCGTAAATTACAGGACGCAGTTACTCGTAGAGACTCTGTAAATCTTTCTTTAGTGCAAAGTCTAAAAGGAGTTCTAGGAAATCTTGATGATGAAGATATTGAGATAAGTGTTGAAAAAGGAGTAGTATATGTCTCTATTTCCGACAAATTACTTTTCAGTAGCGGAAGTTACAACGTGACAGCCAAGGCCAAGGAGGTATTAGGAAAAGTAGCGACTGTAGTGAAAAATAAGCCTGATTTTGAATTCTTAGTAGAGGGCCATACAGATAATGTGCCTATTAACAATAAGGTTTTAAAAGACAACTGGGATTTAAGTGTAAACCGTGCTACTGCGATTATTCGTATTTTACAGAATGACTTTGGAGTGAAGCCAGAACGCATGACTGCTGCTGGAAGAAGTTATTATGTACCTATTGCAAGTAATGATACCCCGGAGGGGCGTGCAAAAAATAGAAGAACGCGTATCGTAGTGCTTCCAAAATTAGATCAATTTTTTGGTATGATTGAAGATGGAATGAAAGACCCTGCGATTAATAACTAGTTAGAATTCAATAATAATAGAAAAAGGAGTAGGCTTTTAAGCGTACTCCTTTTTTTATACTTTTTATAATCTATTGTTATCGGTAAACCCTTTGGGCATTTAAAGCTCTTTGATATTTGCGAGCATTTACAAGATGCTGGCGATACGTAGCGGCGAAATTTGAATACCCTGAAAAATCTTCCCTCGCACAAAAGAAAATATAATCATGTTTTTCATAATTTAATACGGCATCAATATAGGTGGTAGATGGAATATAAATGGGCCCTGGAGGTAAACCGGCGTATTTATAGGTATTGTATGGAGAGTCTAATTGTTTATCCTTGTTAAGGACTCTCTTGATCGTAAAATCTCCCAGAATCCAAACCAACGTAGGATCTGCCTCTAAAGGCATGCCTCTTTTGAGCCTGTTTACATAAACTCCTGCAATAATTTTACTTTCATCTTTTTTAGCGGTTTCACAGGTTACGATAGAAGCAAGAACAGAAACTTCGATTGGAGAGAGATTTAATTCTTTTGCTTTTTGTAAACGTTCATCATTCCAAAATTGCTTATATTCTTTTGCCATTCTGTCTAATAATTCATCTGCCGTAATATCCCAATAAACATTGTAAGTATTTGGAATAAACATAACATTAAAAGAATGCGCATTAAAACCATATTTTATAGCAATCTCAGGATCTTTCAGTTTTGTTACTAGCAAAGTACTATCCAATTCAAGATTATCTGCTATTTTTCCAGCTAAATCTTCTTTGGTTCTTGCATTGTTAAACGTGATGCGTACTTCTTTTTCTGCATACCCTTTTCTAAACCCTGTGACCAGACTTTCTAAAGTCATCCCTGCTTCTAGCTCGTACTTCCCTGGTTCTAAAGTAGCATCTTTAAGATTGCGCCTCAATGCATACTTTTTAAACCACTTCCCTTTTTTTATAATAGTTTTTTGCTCTAAATCTTCCACCAGCTTATCTAAAGAAGTACCTGTATGAACAAAATAAGTAACATCTTCTTTAAGAAGAATCTTTTCTTTACCTGTCTTATAAAGTTGAAATAATGGGTAAAGGTAAAAGCCTGCGGCACCTGATATTAAAAAGGTAATGACAAGCACTATGAATAATTTTTTTTTCTTCATGAATCTAAGAGAAATCTTAAAGGTTATAAAATATCAACAGGCCCTTTGCCTTCCCTAACCACCTCCGGGGTGCTTCCGGAAAGGTCTATTACGGTGGAAGCAACATTATCTCCATAGCCACCATCTATAACTAAATCAACCAAGTTATTCCATTTCTCAAGAATTAATTCAGGATCTGTAGTGTACTCAATTAGTTCATCTTCATCATAAATAGAAGTAGATATAATGGGATTGCCTAACTGTTCTACTAAAGTTCTAGCGATGTTGTTATCGGGAACTCGAATACCAACCGTTTTCCGCTTCTTAAAAACATTTGGAAGATTATTATTACCAGGTAAGATAAAAGTGTAAGGGCCTGGTAAAGCACGCTTTAAAATTTTGAAAGTTGGGGTGTCTATTTGCTTAACATAGTCTGATAAATTACTTAAATCTGCACAAACAAAAGAAAAATTAGCACGCTCTAGCTTTACACCTTTAATTCTAGCAATTCTCTCTAATGCCTTATTGTTGGTAATATCACAACCTAATCCGTAAACAGTATCTGTAGGATAAATAATCAATCCTCCATTTCTAAGAATCTCAACAGCTTTAGCTATTTCCTTAGGATTAGGATTTGTTTCGTATATTTTTATGAATTGAGCCATATAAAGTAGGAATCATTACGTATGTAAAATTACGGAATTCTCGTCAAAAATGCCTAATTACAGAATACTCAGCTTGGCGAATCTCAGCAATAGTTTTTTAACATCCCCATTGTCAAATTTGATCTCAGCCTTTTTATCGTTTCCAACTCCTTCAATTTTAATCACAACTCCATTTCCAAATCTTGAATGAGCTATTCTGCTTCCTTCGGTAAGATCTAACCCTTTTGCATTACTATTTCCAATGGGTTGCTGTAGGTCTGGTTTTAGTTTTCTTAACTTTCTAAGTTGCTCTGTATTAGGTCCTTTTCGAGGTTCTCCTGATATAGGTTTTTGTTGACGTAATTTACTTTTATCTACCTCCCCAAAAATATCAGAATCAATCATGGGTTTAAAGCGATACGTGTCTACGGGAGTAATATATTCTAAGAATTTATCTTCTATTTCTTCAATAAATCGGCTTGGCTCTGCATCAATCAATTTACCCCATCTATACCTACTTTGTGTATAAGTAAGATAAGCCTGCTTCTCTGCCCGGGTAAGTGCCACATAAAATAACCTTCTTTCCTCCTCCAGCTCACTACGTGTATTCATGCTCATAGCAGATGGAAACAAGTCTTCCTCCATACCTACAATATAAACGTATGGAAACTCAAGTCCCTTTGCCAAATGAATGGTCATTAGTGCTACTCTATCATCATCACCTGTATCTTTATCCAAATCTGTAGCCAGCGCAACGTCTTCCATAAATTCTGCTATAGAGCCTGTAGCATCCGCCAGTTCTTTTTGTCCTTCCACAAAATCCTTAATTCCATTTAAGAGCTCTTCTACATTTTCCATTCGGGCAATTCCTTCTGGGGTACCATCTTTTTTAAACTCCTGTAGGATTCCTGTTTTTTTGGCAACATGTTCTGCAAGCACAAATGCATCTGCACCTTCATTCATAATCTGGAAACTTTTAATCATATTGGTAAAGTCTTCCAGACGTTGCTTAGTACCAGAATTTATTTTAAGATCTATCTTTGAAAGATGTTCCATTACTTCAAAAATAGAACGGTCGTAATGTTTTGCTGCTACCACCAGCTTATCAACAGTAGTTTGACCGATGCCCCTTGCAGGGTAATTAATGACTCGTTTTAACGCCTCTTCATCTTTTGGATTAATAACCAGTCTTATGTAAGACAGCACATCTTTAATTTCTTTACGCTGATAAAAAGAGAGTCCTCCGTAGATTCTATATGGAATATCTTTCTTGCGCAAGGCATCTTCAATAGCTCTGGATTGAGAGTTAGTTCTATAAAGAACCGCAAAACTTCCATTAGACATTTGATGCTGCATTTGATTTTCAAAAATAGAACTTGCTACAAAACGCCCTTCTTCTGCATCTGTGATCAATCTATTTACCTTAATCGCAGAACCTTGTTCATTAGCAGTCCATACCACTTTTTCAAGTCGGCTTTTATTCTTTTCAATAACAGAGTTTGCAGCCTCTACAATATTTTTTGTGGAGCGGTAGTTTTGTTCCAATCGGTACATTTCTACATTATCGTAATCTTTTTGAAAATTTAAAATGTTATTTATGTTAGCTCCTCTAAATGCATAAATACTTTGAGCATCGTCTCCTACCACACAAATATTTTGAAATCTATCTGATAATGCTCTTACAATCAGGTATTGTGAATGATTGGTGTCTTGATACTCATCTACCAAAATGTAGCGAAAACGATCTTGATATTTCATTAAGACATCTGGAAAACGATTAATGAGTTCATTCGTTTTGAGAAGTAAATCATCAAAATCCATTGCTCCAGCCTTAAAACAACGATCCACATATTCCTTATAAATATCACCCATTCTAGGCCGTTTTGCCATGGCATCTGCTTCCATTAATTCAGCATTTGAAAAATAGGCTTTTACTGTAATTAAACTGTTTTTATAAGAAGAAATACGAGACTGAATTTGTTTATACTTATAAATGTCTTTGTCAAGGCCTGTTTCCTTTATAATTGCAGAGATCAACCGTTGTGAATCCTGCGTATCGTAGATGGTGAAATTACTTGGATAGCCCAACTTATCGGCTTCAAACCTTAAAATTTTCGCAAAGACGGAGTGGAAGGTTCCCATCCACAGATTTTTGGCTTCCGAACCACCTACAATGGCGGTGATCCTTTTTTTCATCTCCCGAGCCGCTTTATTGGTAAAAGTCAATGCCAGAATATTAAAAGGATCTACTCCCTGACTCATTAAATAAGCGATTCTATAGGTAAGCACCCGCGTCTTTCCCGAGCCTGCTCCAGCAATCACAATTAAAGGGCCGTCTTTATGCAAAACAGGAGCCTTTTGTGCTTCATTTAATTCATTAATATACGATTCCAACACAGCTTTCTAAAGTCATAAAATGAGAACGTGAAAATAACTATTATCACCCGATTTAGAAAACGTGAGTTCATTATTTATAAACATTCAAATATTTATTTAATATATTTAAAGCAGAAATGAACTTCATGAATAAAATAGATTTGTGTGTACTGCTTTTTTTGGCTTGCACGACAACCTTATTCGCACAAAGCACAAGCACCAAAGGTCCCGTGATATCCCAGTATGGTGCTGTTTATGAAGTGGAAACTATTGATTTTAAAACAGACACAACAAATGTTCTTAAAGTAGTATTTGACGTAGATAGAACTTATGAAAACCAATCTGCTCCTAACCCATTGATTGAAACCGCTGCTCGTTTTCTTAATTTACATGTTAGAAATGGTTTTCCTAAAGAAAATCTTCAGGTAGCCTTGGTAATTCATGGGAAAGCTTCCAGCGCTATATTGTCTAATGAAAAATACGAGCAAAAATTTCAAATTTCAAACCCTAATGCTCCATTAATAAAAGCCTTGGACGCTGCAGGTGTGAAAATTATTCTATGCGGACAAACCGCTGCACATCGAAATATATCAAAATCTGATACCCTGCCTGAGGTACAGTGGGCTTTGTCTGCGATGACTGCTCTTATTCAACTTCAAAATAACAATTACAGACTTATAAAATTTTAATTATGAAAAAATATATTAGCCTTCTGGTTTTAATGCTGCCATTTATTTCTATGGCGCAGCAAAAACTGGAAAAAGAGATTGCTGCTATAGAACCCAAAATCATTGAATGGAGAAGAGATTTTCATGAAAACCCCGAGTTGTCTAATAGAGAGTATAATACCGCTAAAAAAATTGCTACGCATCTTAAATCTCTAGGAATAGAAGTAAAAGAAGGAATTGCAAAAACCGGAGTTGTGGGGATTTTAAAAGGAAAAAAACCAGGTAAAGTGATTGCGCTTCGGGCTGATATAGACGCGCTACCTGTTACGGAAATTACAGATGTGCCTTTTAAATCAAAAGTAACTACTACCTTTTTGGAAAAAGAAACCGGGGTAATGCATGCTTGCGGGCATGATACTCATATAGCAATAATGATGGGTGTTGCTGAGATTTTGGCAAAAAACAACGATTTTGCAGGTACTATAAAATTTATTTTTCAGCCAGCAGAAGAAGGGCCGCCACCTGGAGAAGAAGGAGGTGCATCTCTTATGGTGAAAGAAGGCGTTCTTGAAAACCCCAAAGTAGACGCCATTTTTGGATTGCATATTTCTGCAGGAATGGATGTTGGTAAATTAAATTACAAACCAGGAGGTGCCATGGCTTCTTCTCAACGTTTTGTGATTAAGGTAAAAGGAAAGCAAACCCATGGCTCCAGTCCTTGGACCGGAGTTGATCCTATCATGGTATCTGCAAAAATTATAGACGGACTTCAAACAATTATTAGTAGAGAGTCTCAACTAACCAACGAGGCGGCGGTAATTTCAGTGGGCAAAATTACCTCAGGAGTACGTTTTAATATTATTCCGGAAGAGGCAGAAATGATTGGTACCATTCGCACCTTAGATTACAATATGCGAACCAAAATAAATAAGCGTATGGAAGAAATGGTGTCTGCTATTGCCAAGGCATACAGAGCTACTGCAACCGTTTCTATTGAAGATACTGCCCCCATAACGTTTAATGATCTAGACCTTACTGCTCAAACACTCCCTTCGTTACAAAAAGCAGCTGGAAAAGAAAATGTGTATTTGGCAAAAGCAATCACAGGAGCCGAGGATTTTGCATTTTTTCAGGAAAAAATTCCTGGATTTTATTTCTTTTTAGGAGGAAAACCTTTAAATGTAAAACCAGAAAATGCAACTTCTCACCATACTCCAGCTTTTTATATTGACGAGAGTGGGATGCTTCTGGGGGTGAAAACATTTATTCAAATTGTGCATGATTATTTAGGAAATTAATATATGAATCATATACTAGATATTGTTAGTTCTATTCCTTGGTGGGGATGGTTAATAATTCTTTTTTTATTGGTAGCTATAAGAGATATTTTTTTTCAAAACAAGCATACCATTACTCACAACTTCCCCGTTGTAGGGCATTTCAGGTATATGCTGGAAAGTATTGGTCCGGAATTACGCCAATACCTAGTTGCAAATAATCGGGAAGAACTTCCTTTCAACCGAATTGAAAGAGGGTGGATTTATGCTTCAGCTAAAAATGAAAATAATTATGAAGGTTTTGGTACCGATAGGGATATTTATGCGCATCAGTATATTTTTGTAAACAATGCTATGATTCCTTTTAAATTAAAGGAAGGACATCCAAATTTGGAAGACAAATGTTTTCTTCCTTGCGCAAAAGTAATGGGTGCATATAACCAGCGTAAGAAACCATACCGACCAGCTTCCATTATCAATATTTCTGCTATGAGTTACGGTTCTTTATCTGCAAAGGCTGTAGAATCAATGAATATTGGTGCTAAAAAAGCAGGGGCTTATCACAATACCGGAGAGGGTGGTTTGTCTTCTTATCATAAAAATGGTGCAGATATAGTTTTTCATTTCGGTACGGGTTATTTTGGGGTTCGAGATAAAGACGGTAATTTTTCTATGGAACATCTCAAAAAACTGGTAGAAGAACATCCTTATATAAAAGCTATTGAAATTAAGCTATCGCAAGGCGCCAAACCAGGAAAAGGAGGTGTCTTACCTGCTAAAAAAATCACTAAAGAAATCGCTGAAATTAGAAATGTGGAAATGGGCAAAGCAGTTCTTTCTCCAGCTTTTCATAGTGCGTTTAGCACCATTCCTGAGATGGTAGCGTTTATAGAGGCAATTGCAGAGGAAACGGGACTCCCAGTAGGTATTAAAGCAGCTATTGGTAAGACAGCCGAATGGAAAGAACTGGCCGATTATATGACAAAAACTAATAAAGGCCCTGATTTTATAACCATTGATGGCGGAGAAGGCGGCACTGGCGCTGCTCCTCCTAGTTTTGCAGATCACGTATCACTGCCATTGGTTTTCGCATTCAAACAAGTATATCGTATTTTTAAAGATAAAGACCTTACAGAACGTATTGTTTTTATTGCCAGTGGTAAATTGGGGCTTCCTGCTAAAGCTATTATGGCATTTTCTATGGGAGCAGATTGTATCAATGTAGCAAGAGAGGCAATGATGAGTATTGGATGTATTCAGGCACAAGTATGCCACACCAATCGTTGTCCGGCAGGAATTGCTACTCAGAACAAGTGGTTGCAAAAAGGGATTAATGTACCCTTAAAGTCTGATAGACTTCAACAATATTTTAAAACATTTAGAAAAGAAGTACTTGAAATCACCCATGCATGTGGTTATGAGCATCCATGCGAATTAACCATGCAAGATGTGGATGTAAGTCTTGGCGATAAAAATATGACACAAACACTAGCTGATTGTTATGGCTACAATAAGGTAAAGGTTCCTTTTGAAAAAATGGAAGATCTAAAAGATTGTATTTATCTTGGTGGTGATTATAAAATAAAATAGATTGATTAAGCGTTATACTTGTCATCCTAATTAAATTAACCAAAAGTCTTAAATAATTCTTCATGGAGAATAAATTCTTTGAACTCTTAGCCTATACCATGCCTGCTTTAATTACGGGTATTCTGGCATATTATTTTTTTAACCTTCATACCAAAAATGAAGATGCCAGAAGAAGATTCATTATTCAAAAAGATGCACAAAAAAACACCTTACCTATTAGGCTTCAAGCTTACGAGCGGATGGCATTGTTTCTTGAGCGTATCAATCCGCAAAAGTTATTAGTACGGGTTTCTCCTTCTAGTGCCAGTAAAAATGAATATGAAAATCAGTTAATCACAAATATTGAGAATGAGTATGACCATAATATCTCTCAACAAATATATATGAGTGACGAATGTTGGAATATTGTAAAGGCTGCTAAAAATGCAACCATCCAAATTATTCGTAAATCAAGTATGAGCGATAAAATTGATTCTTCGGATAAATTACGTGAAAGTATCTTAAACGATTTGATGGATAGGCAAACTCCTTCTTATGCAGCATTATCTTTTATAAAAAAAGAAGTGGGTGAACTCTGGTAGTCTAAGCAATGTCTTTAGTGCGTAGCCTTTGTTCTCTATCCTTTTTTATTTTTTGGCCTGCATAAATAAACCCCTGTTGCCACCATAGTTTCATTTGCTTTCTATTGAATATAAGAGAGTTTTCAGTAAGTGAAGTAGGTGTGTAAAACAGGTTAAGCTTTACATTTTTATTTTGAGCTGCAAGTTTCCCTACCAAGATGTTATTATGCTCTACCTGATCTAATAAGTAAGCAAAGAGATTCACCATTAGAGAAAATGGATTACGACCAAGCACATTATTGCGTTCCATGGTTTCTGTTTCCAAAATAATAGCATCTATTTCAGTAGCTCCCCTTCTTATCGCTTCCCGAATAGGTACAACCGCACCAAAACCACCATCTGCATACTCAAATCCGTTTTTCTTGACCAAAGACATAAAAGGAATGTAATTACAGCCTATCCAAATCCATTCACAATACTCCTCATATTCAAAATCTTTCAAAGACTTGTACTCTATACTATTCTTTGTAAGGTTGGATACGGTAACTACAATTTCTTTATCTAATTGTTTTAATTGATTAAATTCTACTTCTAAAAAACTACGTCGTATATTTCTACGCAAGGCTTTGCTTTCACCAAACGTTCTTTTTCCTTTAATAATTTGCCAAAGTACATTAAGGTGATTAATTCCAACATATTCACGTCCTCCCTTTTTTTTAACTATAAAGGGATTATTACTAAAAATTTTACGCTGTGTTACAGTAGTATAATTTTCATACGCTTTTTCAATTTGATTATTCGCAAGATGTGGCATTAGTAGACTTCCAGTAGAGGTTCCCAAATACAAATCGTAATCTCTCTTTTCAACTTCCAATAAGTATTGCGCTATTCCTCCAGCAAACGCACCTTTACTTCCTCCACCACTAATTACTAAAGCTCTCATTACTATATAATTTGATTTGTTTCTGTATTTTTTACTCTTGCAAACTCAAATCCACTTCTCCACCATTCAGACATTTGCTTTTTGTCAAAAATAAGAGAATTGGTAGTGAGCACTGTGGGGGTATAATAGAAGTTTATAATTGCATTATTGTTGTTAGCTACAAATTTTCCTATCCTAATATTTTGATGTTCTATTCTATCAAGCATGAAACTAAAGATACTTGTAATTAAAGAGAATGGATTTTTACTAGGCATTCTATTCAAGTGAGTAACTTCTGTTTGAAGTATAATTGCGTCTATTTCTGTAGCGCCTCTTTTAAGAGCTTCCTCTATGGGAACCATACTTCCAAGACCACCATCTGCGTATTCACATCCATCAACCCTCGCTAAACTCATAAACGGGGTGTAGTTGCATGAAATCCAAAGCCAATAGCAAAATTCATCGTAGGAATAATCATTAACAGATTTGTATTCTACTTGATTTAAGGAAAGATTTGATACGGTAGCTACTACATCAGACAACCCTTCTTTAAGCTTTACAAAATCTTCTTCTGTAATAGATTTTCTTATGAGTTCTAGAAGATGATAGCTTTCCCCAAAGGTTTTACTTCCTCTAATGAAGTTCCTAACCACATTAAGGTGATTAATTCCTATACTTTCAATTCCGTGTTTTTTTCGCACAATAAAGGGACAGATGTTAAAAATACTTTGTTGATCTACGGAGGTATAGATTTCCTTAATTTCAGCTACTTTTCCTAAGGCCAGGTGCGATATTAATAAGCTCCCGGTTGAAGTGCCCAGAAATAAATCATAGGAGTTACCGAGTTCTTGAATAAGAAACTGTGATACCCCGCCTGCAAATGCACCCTTACTGCCGCCTCCTGAAATAACTAATGCTCTCATTTTTGTTAATTAAAATCTATTTATAAAGGATTTTATTCTATCCGCTTTAGTACCCAATTTGTGTGTTCTTTTGATAAGTTATGTGTTATTTTTTCTATTCTAAATCTATAATCTTTATCCTTTAAAAGCAAGTCTGTTAGACGTCTGGCAAAAGAAGCAAACTGCCATACTGGATGTGTTCCGGCCTTTATTAAATCTTTAAGACTTAGGTCCGATATCATTTGTAACTGGTATAAATAGGTAAACGCATTTTGGCGTACTTCAAAATGATAATACTGATTGGTATATTTTGAAAGTTCTTTATAATAAATAGGTGTTGAGTGAGAATTATAATCGGGTGTTCCCAACGCCAAAGCTAACCATAAAGTACGAATATTTTTGTTATTAAAACCTATCATATCTTTGGTTATTTCAAGATAACGAGAACGATCTTCTGGAAAATTTACCCATAACTTAAATAGCGCGCTTTCTCTGGTCATATAGCTTTTATCTTCCAATAAACCTTCAAATGATTCCTTTAAATTGGCTGGAATAGTATTTAGATGTTTAACAACTGCTTGTCTTAGTCTAATCTCCTTTGAATTTGCAACTGATCTTAATATTTTAATAGTGCTAGGATTTAAGTTCTGTGCAAGTTGATAAACTGCAAACTCTTTTAACTGGAATGGATAGTTTTCTTCTAAAAGCTTTTTACTAACCACCAATTTTTGGGCCGTATCTTTTAAAAATGAGAATGCATCCATAGCAACCGCACTGTTGAGGGCATTAAAAATTTGTTCCTCTAATAAAGCCTTAGATCGTTTGAATTGTAAATCAACCAATAGTTGATAGGCATAATTGAGGTGAATACTATTTATTTCATTAGACAAAGACCTATTGCCTACTAACAAATCTGTTAAATCATGACTCTGTTTTATTTTTGTGTAAATGGTATCTTTAGCATTTACTACAAATCTTAAGGGTATATCAATTCCCCATTCATTTTCAAGAACAATAAGTTTATTTCCCACAAGTTCTGCGTTTAACTTAGGAATTGTTTTCCCAGTAATCCACAATTCTTTAAATTGGGTTAAATCAACATCCGAATTCTTTACAGCAATAGCTAAAAATGCATCCGTATCTGCACTCTTAAATTGATACTGAGTTAGATATTCTTTGACCGTTTTATCAAAGTTTTCTTCCCCTATTTTTTGAGCTAGCATGTGAAGAACCCAAGCCCCTTTTTCATAAAAAGTTAAACTACTAGCTTTTGGGTTTAGTAAACTTTCTCCACTACCCTTTTCTGAAAGTGAAATTAGCTGTTTAGCAGATTCGTATAATTTTTGATAATAATAATCTTCTCCAAAAAGAGCGCGTTCAGCTAATAATGCATAATAAGTAGCAAAACCTTCTTGTAACCAATGGTGTTCACTACTCTTTGCAGTTACTAAATTACCAAACCAGTGATGTGCTAATTCATGCGCATTGATATTTACATATTTTTTATCTACAAATCCAATAGAGTCTACTAGAAATGAATCTGAAAAAATAGTGGTGGTGGTGTTTTCCATTCCGGCATATAAGAAGTCTTTAACCGGAACTTGTTTGTAGATTTTCCAAGGGTAAGGAACTCCAATTTTTTCTTCAAAAAAATCAAAAATCCTTTTTGAGTATCTGTAGGTAGGTTCCACTTTTAGTGAATCTTCCGGATAGTAAAATAACACTATAGGAACTTTTGAATTGGAATAGATGATCTTTTTATGATAATCACCAGCAGCCACTGCTAAAAGATAACTACTCATAGGTTTTTTAATAGAAAACTTCCAAGTTTTGAGGCTATCTTGAATTAGCTCTGTAGCATCTAACTCGCCATTTGCAATAACCTCATAACTTTCAGGAAATGTAAGATTCAATTTATAGACAATCTTTTCATTGACATCTTCAATACAAGGTAGCCAATGGCTGTTATTTTTGCCTTGTCCTTGAGTCCATACTTGCTGCCTCTCATTAGGTTCTTTCCATCCAATAAAATACATGGCCTTTTTTGGATTGGACTGATAATCTATTTTAAGTTTATATGGTTTACCTCTTTTTATTTTTTTATGAATTACCAGACGCTTATTATCATAGGATGTTTTTACGTTGGAACCGTTTAATCTTACTTCTAAAAATTGTAGTTTACGTGCATCTAAATATATGCTATCTATATTTTTTTTAGCCACAAAGGAATACGTTACCGCACCTTTTACCAATTCTTTATAAGGATTAATGTAAATGTTTACATTACATTGTTTAAAATCTACATTATCATACTGTTGAGAAAAAGAAAAACAAAAGGAGTATAATAAGATTATCCTTATAAATGTCTTTAAGAAATTCTTTAACTTTTGCCTCATTACTTGCTGTCTTGTTTTACTTAACGTTAATTAGAATACTATATTTTTAAAATCCCTATTTAACAGGATAAAGATAAACTTTGAACATTGCATCTGGAAGATTATCTTCGTTTTAATGAACTCGGAAATTCTAAATACTCCTATAGATTATTTAAAAGGTGTTGGTCCTAACCGTGCAGAGCTGCTGCGTAAAGAATTAGGCATACATACCTATCAGGATTTGTTAAACTTATTTCCTAATCGATATATTGACAGAACTCGGTATTATAAAATTGCGGAGTTACAGCGAAATTCTGCGGAGGTTCAAGTAGTGGGAAAAATTACCCATATTAAAAGCGTGGCTCAAAAGCAAGGCAAAAGGTTGGTAGCTACATTTACAGATGGTGAACGGGATATGGAGTTGGTATGGTTTAGGGGGCATAAATGGATCAAAGAAAGCCTCAAAATCAATATTCCTTATGTAGTTTTTGGTAAATGCAATTGGTTCAATGGCGTTTTTAGTATGCCGCATCCAGAAATGGAACTCCTAGATGAACACAAAAAAAGTTTGCGCTCTGCGATGCAACCCGTATACCCTTCTACCGAAAAGCTCAGTAATAGAGGCATTACCAATAGAGTGATCAATAAATTGATGGAGCAACTCTTTATTGAAACTCAGGCTCAATTTTTAGAGACTTTGGGAATTGGAATTCTGGAGGAATTAAAACTAGTATCTAAACAAGTAGCGCTTTTAAACATCCACTTTCCTAAAAGCCAAGAATTGCTGGCAAGAGCGCAATATCGATTAAAATTTGAAGAACTATTCTATATACAACTACAGCTGATTATTAAAAATCTGGTTAGGAAGAAGAAGATCAAAGGTTTTAATTTTGATAAGGTAGGTACGCTTTTCAATGATTTTTACAAGCAATACCTACCTTTTGAACTTACCAATGCACAAAAAAGAGTTATTAAAGAAATTCGCAATGATTTAGGTAGCAATGCACAAATGAATCGTTTGTTGCAGGGCGATGTGGGTTCTGGAAAGACAATTGTAGCGTTAATGGCTGTTTTGCTTGCTATTGACAATAATTTTCAAGCCTGTATTATGGCACCTACAGAAATTTTAGCTACGCAGCATTATAATGGCATAAAAGATTTAGTAGCCCAATTACCCATTGAAGTTAGTATTCTTACGGGTTCCGTGAAAAAAGCGGCAAGGCGTGAAATTCACGAATCGTTAGAGTCTGGTAAATTACATTTACTCATAGGTACCCATGCGCTGCTAGAAGACAAAGTACAATTTAAGAATCTTGGACTGGCAATTATTGATGAGCAACATCGCTTTGGGGTAGCACAAAGGGCTCGGCTATGGAGAAAAAATGAAAATCCTCCTCACATATTGGTAATGACCGCCACTCCTATTCCTAGAACCTTGGCGATGAGCCTATATGGCGATTTGGATATTTCTGTGATAGATGAATTGCCTCCAGGAAGAAAGTCCATTAGAACAGTGCATCGTTTTGATAGCAATCGCTTACGCGTATTTCGCTTTATGAAAGATGAAATAAAAAAAGGGCGCCAAATATATGTAGTGTATCCGTTGATTCAGGAATCGGAGAAAATGGATTATAAAGATTTAATGGATGGCTATGAGAGTATTTCCAGAGAATTTCCAAAGCCGGAATATCAAATATCTATAGTTCACGGACAAATGAAGCCTGCGGATAAGGATTTTGAAATGAATAGATTTATTAAGGGAGAAACTCAAATTATGGTGGCAACTACCGTGATTGAAGTGGGTGTAAATGTACCCAATGCATCTGTAATGGTCATTGAAAGTGCAGAACGTTTTGGCTTGTCTCAATTGCATCAACTTCGCGGACGTGTAGGTAGAGGAGCAGAACAGAGTTTTTGTATTCTTATGACGAGCCATAAGCTTACTAATGACTCCAAAACCAGACTGGAAACCATGGTGAGAACCAATGATGGTTTTGAAATTGCCGAAGTAGACCTGAGGTTAAGAGGACCAGGAGATATTATGGGGACACAGCAAAGTGGTGTTTTAAACCTACGTATTGCAGATGTAATAAGGGATCATGATATTCTAAAAACAGCTAGATTTTATGCCATACAAATCTTAAAAAAAGATCCTTCTCTCTCTATGATCGAGCATCAGATTTATAAATATGTTTACGGGCAAATTGCCAAATACAAGAATATTTGGAATTATATAAGCTAGCGGAATTATTGTAAACCATCAATGGATAATCTGGGATTTACGACTAAAAAAACTCCGCTTAAACGGAGTTTTTGCAATACAATGATGATGAATGACCTCTTTGTTTAATTAATATCCTCATTATTCTTAAGCTTGATTAAATTAGCAGCGATTGCATCCCTATTTACTTGATCTGGCGCATTTTTTTGTGCAATAGTAAGATGTTTTAGCGCTTCTTTATAGTTTCCGTTAGCGGCATACCCCCTAGCTGCCCCCAAATGAACGGGCCATGTTTTTTTATGTTTTTTTAAATTGAATTTAAAAACTTCCAATGCTTTTTCCTTTTGTCCGCTAGCTATTAATTGCCTTCCATATTGATGAACCTGAAAAACAGTACCTATAGCCAATGCCTCATCTATTACTTCTTTAGCATCCTCCATTTTATTCATTTTAGACAAAATATTGGCTTTAATCATTAAGTTTCCGAATGTTTTCTGACTAAAGAACTTACCTGCAATTGCTGCATCAACCCAGCCTAGTGCCTCCTTAAGATCTCCATTATTATTCAGCGCATAATTTGCAGCCTGCTCCCAACTTTGCCTATTAAAGCCAGGAGAACTTTTTAATGCATTTCTTATGTCATTAAGAACCAATTTGTGCACTTCTACTTCTATGGTCAATGGAATTTCTTTCTTTTCCCATTGTAGCGCAAGCGTTGTTTTTGTGGTTGAAACTTCATTAAAAACATAGGTTAATAGTTCTGTATGGGGTATCTCCTTTGTTTTAACGGGTACTCTGATTACATCATTTTCTTGTTCATAAAAATAACTTCCCCATGAGGTGGCATCTTTAGAAAGTATCACTGTTGCAGTATTGTCTGCTTCTACTGCCACATGATAACCATAAGTGCCAGAATTAATGTTTTGCCCATTAATAATTACAGGATGTGAAAATGATAGGGTTGTATTTTCATTAGCTCCAGCACGCCAGGGTGCCGCTGTTGCGGTGCCAAAACCAAGGTTATTGTAGCCATATGGAACTAACTTCCCCCATATTTCTCGTTCATTTACAGAAGGTCTTGAATAATTAACTGTGATGTCTGTGATACCAATAGTTTGAATTACACGGGCTTTTTGACTTCCTGTGGGCAGGTTTAGTTGCGCAGAAATACTACTGGTTAAAAAAACAAAAAAAAGCGTACTTGCCATGAGTCGGAACATTCCCGAAATAGAATTTTGCATGATCAATCTGTTTGGTTAGGTTAAAACTGTTTTATGATGTTAAGTTAAACAGGATTGCAACTCACTGATGTTATCATGATGTTAAAAACAGCTTAAAACACCTTTTTTAACGTTTTTTTATACAAAAAAGAGGTGCTAAACAAGTCTAGCACCTCTTTTTCTATATTTTGTTTAACTATTTTTTTAAAAATCTTTTTGAAAATGATTCATCTTCATCTATAATCCTAACGATATACATTCCATTAGAAAGGCTTGAGGTATTAATAGTTGTTTCATTAGTAAAAACACCTTTCTCAACTTGCTGCCCATACATATTAAAAACCTCAAAACTCGCTTCTTCATCATTACCATACTGTATGGTTAATGAAGTAGCTACAGGAACGGGATAAAAAGCAATCATTTCGTTTTTGTCTTTTTCAACAAGGGAACCTACTCTTTTAATAACAGATTCTTTGGAATCTAGGACTTGTGAGCGAGAGCCGCTATTTGATATTCCAGTAATTTTTACTTGATCTATATAGATCTGGTCTGCATTAGAAGAGGCATCACACCTAAACCTGAATCTACTGGAAATTCCAAAATTTGAGGTTGCATTGGTCAGTGTTACTGTTGCTGAATAAAACGTATTATTATTAAAATCGGTTCCACTAGCAAAGGTTTCTACAGTTGTGTATCCACTACCGTTGTTAAATTGAAGCCAGAAATCTTCTCCATTCTCCATGCTGTACCCATAAAAATAGAATTCAACTTCAACGGTGTCATAATTAGTAAGATTGAACGCTTGTGACGTTAAGGAAGAAGCCGTTCCTGAATTATCTCGTAGGCGAATGGAATAATTACCTTCAAAAGAACGAGATCCTGAATAACGAGCACAATCAGAACCACCATCTATCCAGTTGTCCAATCCGGTTTCAAAGAAACTTTCTTGAAGTACTGTGGTTGTAGGGTTACTTCCGCCAGTTCCTCCACCATTAATACTGTGATCCCCCAATCCGTTAAAAGTATCTACAGCAAAAGAATCCCAATCATTTGCATCGTAGGTTACAGAAGGACTGCTAATACTGGCTTTTCTTCTCAAGGTAATATTTACTGCAAAATTAGCTGAACCTCCGGCAAAATTACCAATAATGTCTATCAATGTCCCATTTTTAAAAAGTCCTACAGGGTCATTTCCATTAAAAACCATAGCATCTGCTGTAGTAGTTACATCTGCCTGATTGGTCACTGCCGAAGTAGCGGAAGCATTGGCAATTACAAATACATCCCCATTGGCAACCGATCCTGAAAGTGAAAAAGCGGCTCCCCAACTAGATCCACCATTTGTGTTTCTACGGATACTGTAGCCCGACAAACTTTTATTGCTTCCGGTAAAATTTGCGATTTCCAAAGCTTTATTATTAGAATTACCTTCAATGTATTCTGAAAAAAAGAACTCGGAGGCTTCTCCTCCACCACCTCCAGTAATCGTGGTAACAGAAACGGTGTTACTATTTGATGATAGATTTCCAGCGGCATCTTTAGCTCTTATAAAAAAGGTATAAGTAGTACTTTCGGAAAGATTTGTAATCGTAGCAGCATTCGTAGTTGTAGTTTGAAATAAGCTTCCGTTTCTATAAATATTGTAAGCAGTTACCCCTACATTATCAGTAGAATTAATCCAATTTAAAGAAACTCCAGTTTGGGTGATACTACTTGCTACTAAAGATGCAGGCGCAGATGGTGCCTGCGTATCAGTACCTCCGCCAGTATTTCCAAAGCGATCTTCTGCCTGAGGTCCTCCCCAAATTTGAGTAGCAAATGCCGGATTATCAATAAACGGATTTCGATTTCCCTGTGCATAAGTAGCATTACTATTATGATATGTATTTCTGGCATCTTCATAAACAGAAACGGGGTCTTCTGCATTCCATTGAAGTAAAAGGTCTATCATGTTGCTGTCAGCGGTGTTTGTATTTCCGTTAGCAACTAGAGTAGGATAACATTGAGAACCGTATCTAAGATACATGTACATTGCAATACGTGCTACATCTCCCTTCCATTCATCACCTGGATACCATCCGCCATTAGAGTCGCCCGCATTTCCGCTTCCGGAAGCAAATTTCTTATTCCCGCGATTGGAATTCATCCTTACGTCAGAAGCTCTTAAATTATGAGCATCTGCATAAGGAGGACCACTTGTGCCTGAGCTGTTTAGACTTGGGTTACCGAGAGAGTTTGGAAAGGTATGTTCCCTATTCCAATCTGTACCCATATTTCCGCCATTAGCATTCACACTTCGTGTTCTATCTGTTACATAATTGCCATCTGAATCACTATACCCATAAATAAGTAATACGTTAGCACTATTGTTTGGATCCAAATCAGTAGCCTTGCAAGCTTCCCATATTCCAGGAGTATAACTTAAGGCATTTGTGTGTGTTACAATTATTTTCGTTGCCAGTTCATCTCGCAATGCAGTACCACTTAGATTTAAATTTACATTGTTGTAATAAGAAGGTACTTGTGCAAAAGCTACAACACTGGCCAGTAAGAAAAGATAAAGCAATTTTTGTTTCATGAGGTTTATTTTAATTAGTAACGCTTATTGCGTAGGAAAAAACGCAAAACTACTTAAAAAATACAAACCAAAAGCTGAAATAAAATCAAATAGCTAATTTTACAATTTGATAACAAACCATTTGTTTATTGTTTTTTTAGTTATTCTTCCTGCAATAATTTCGTGAGGAAACTCTCAAAATCTTTCTTAAAAAGTGTATACTTTTCACCTGTTGCGGGACCGTTAAAACCAGTATGAATTCTTCTTACCACCCCTTGCTTGTCAAGAAAGATAGAAGTTGGATAGGATAATACCTGATTGAGCATGGGTACTTTTTTCTGTGCTTCTTTTTTATCTACAGTACCATATTGTGCTAATAAAATAGGATAAGGAACTTTTATTTTTTCCGTTAATCTATGAATACTTTTAAACGCCTTTTCAGGGGTTTTGGCATATTCAAAAGCCAACCCAACAAAAGCAAGATTGTCATTCTTATTGTTTCGGTAATAAGAACTGTAATATTTAGTCTCATCAAGACAATTGGGGCACCAACTACCTAAAATTTGTATTAACACTACTTTGTTTTTAAACTTTGGGTCATCTAGTGAGATTATTTTACCATTGGCGTCAGGAAACTCAAAGTAAAATTTATTAAAACCTGATTTCAAATACGTAAGACTATCTTCGTCTGCTAATTCAAATGTCTCATTTCTTTTTCCATAAAAAGGTTCTTCAAAATGATTTCCAGAATAAAAAGTGCCTTGCATGGTACTATCTGTAACAACTGCTTCAAACAGGAATGCATGGGCACCATCAAATGTAGAAAGCTTTAGTGAGTCACCAGAAACAACACCTTCCAAATATCTATAATCTCCTGTGGTAGTTCTAAAAGTTCCAGTCACCACCCCCTCTACCTGCTTAAATGTTCCTTTAGCAACATATCTACAAGTATCGCATTGATCACTAAAAACAGTCTCCCAGTTACCAGAAAGTTGAACCTCTGGTTTTTTAGATTGAAATCTTTTTGTCTTTCCTAAGGTAGCTCTAAAAGGTACAATTCTATCCAAAGATGGTTTGATGAAATGTCCTGTTAGTACAGAATCTTTAATTCTAGCCTTTATATAACCTTCATATACAGGAAATTGAACTTGAACAGAATCATTTTTAATACTAATTTCATCTACAATAATGGTTTCTTGTGCATTGTAAAAGCTCCATTTGTTCTTGTGGTGTATTTCAAAAATAAACGGTAGTGAAACACCCTCCTTTATAACTAATTCAGCTCGCCATACTCCTGTAGAAAGTTTATTTTGAATTTGTTCCTTCTTCTTGCATCCAATAAGGAAAAAGAAAAGTACCCAGACGTAACGTACATTTTTAAAATAAACTAAATAAAATGTCATTTAGAGGTATATTTTTAGGACAATAAAGATATAGAATGTTTGAATTACTTTTATTGTTAGGATAATTGCATTATAGTATCTTTGCGGTTTCAAAATTAGGGGCAACTTATGAAGATTTCTTATAACTGGTTAAAACAATTTTTACAAATTGATTGGGATTCAGATAAAACCGCTGAATTACTGACAGATCTAGGTCTGGAAGTTGAGGGAGTAAAAACATTTGAATCTGTTGCAGGCGGATTAAAAGGGATTGTAGTGGGGCATGTTTTAAGTTGTGAACAACACCCCAATGCAGACAGATTAAAGCTCACCAAAGTAGATGTTGGAAACGAAAATATACTTCAAATTGTATGCGGTGCCGCTAATGTGGAAGCGGGTCAAAAAGTACCTGTAGCTTTAATAGGGACTACTTTATACGATAAGGATGGGAATCCCTGGCAAATTAAAAAAGGAAAGCTTAGAGGTGAAGTTTCTGAAGGAATGATTTGTGCGGAGGATGAAATAGGTGTTGGGGATAGCCATGAAGGCATTATGGTTTTAAGCCAAGAACTTGTTCCCGGGACACCCTGCGCTGAGGTTTTCAATATTGAAACAGATCAAGTTTTTGAAATAGGTCTCACGCCTAATCGGGCAGACGCAATGAGTCATTACGGTGTTGCGCGAGATCTCAAGGCTGGTCTCTTGCAAAAAGAGATTTCCTTGGAGTTGATAACACCTTCTGTAAGTAGTTTTAACATTGACAATAGAATACTTAAAATTGACGTTGAAGTTGCCAATAAAGATTGGTCTCCAAGATACTGTGGGATTACAATTTCTGATGTTACTATTAAATCTTCGCCTAGCTGGCTTCAGAACAGATTAAAGGCAATAGGCCTTACTCCTATCAATAATGTAGTAGATGTAACTAATTATGTACTGCATGAATTAGGACAACCCCTTCATGCTTTTGATGCTAAGAAAATTAAAGGAGACAAGATCATCGTTAAAAAATTAGAAAAAGACACTCTTTTTACTACACTAGATGGAGTGGAGCGAAAGCTGGATGAGGATGATTTAATGATTTGCGATATTGAGAAGCCGCTTTGCATAGCGGGTGTATTTGGAGGACTCAATTCTGGAGTTTCTGAAGATACTACTCATATTTTTCTAGAGAGTGCATATTTTGATCCAATTCATGTTCGTAAAACATCTAAGCGGCATGGACTAAATACAGATGCTTCTTTTCGTTTTGAACGAGGTGTAGATATAAACAAAGTTGAATATGCATTACTTCGGGCGGTATTATTGATTCAAGAAGTTGCTGGAGGGACTATTACTAGCGATGTAGTTGATGTTTTTCCAAAGAAAATAGAAGATCATCAAGTCTTCCTCAATTTTGAAAAAGTAAACGCATTAGTTGGTCAAGAAATCCCAAAGGAAACCATCAAACGTATTCTTACCTCTCTTGAAATAAAAGTAAATAATGTCACCGAAACGGGTATAGGTCTCACAATACCTTTTTATAGGGTTGATGTAAAACGTGAAGCCGATGTTATTGAAGAAATTTTAAGAGTTTATGGTTATAATAATATTGCTTTTACCGGAAAGTTAAACGCGTCTATCTCTACTACTTCAAAGTATGATGATCATCGTCTTCAAAATATTATTGCAGATCAATTAGCTGCGATAGGTTTCAATGAGATTATGACGAATTCTTTAACTTCACCTGATTTTCAGCAGCTAAGTGAACAAATTCATGAAAATAGTCAGGTTAAGATGTTAAATCCATTGAGCAACGACCTTGCTGTGATGAGACAGTCTTTGTTGTTTTCGGGAATGGAAGTACTTGCTTTTAATATCAATAGAAAAAAACATAATTTACGTTTGTTTGAGTTTGGTAAAACATACCATCAATATGATTCTGGAAGAACCGAATTAAAACATTTAGGAGTATGGATTTCTGGAAATAAGAATAGTAAAAACTGGAAATTAAAAGAAGAACTAAGTGACTTTTTTTATTTGAAATCAGTAGTATACAGAACTTTGGAGCGTTTGGGCATAGGTGAGTTAAAAACAACTCCTTTTAAGAATGATATATTCGCTGAGGGATTAATTTTGTCTGTAGGAAAGAAAAAAGTGGTAGAATTTGGTGTAATTAAGAAAAAGATAAGGAAGCATTTTGATCTAAAACAAGAGGTTTTGTATGCTGATTTCAATTGGGACGCCTTAATTGAAATTGCCAGAGATTCAAAAATACAATTCAAGGCTATCCCAAAATTTCCTGAAGTGAAAAGAGATTTTTCATTGTTGGTAGATAAACAAGTGGAATTTAATGAGGTCTATTCCCTCGCCAAACAAAGTGAACGAAAACTTCTTAAAGACATTACCTTGTTTGATGTGTATGAAGGGGATAAACTACCAGAAGGCAAAAAAAGCTATGCCGTAAGCTTTGTACTTCAAGATACCGAGAATACGCTTACGGAAAAGCAAATAGATAAGGTAATGAAAAAGTTAAAATCGAGCTTTGAAAAACAGTTAAGTGCAGAACTTCGATAAGAATTACCGCTTTTGATTAAGTTCCATTTTATAAAATTTCATTTTTTATATAGTGTTCTTCAAAAAAAATATGGTAAGACTTTTAATCTGGTCTTTGTTTTCTTTTGATAACTTGCTTCTATTTCATTAACTTTGAAACGCTTGAAATTGTTAAAAAGAAAAAATATGCTATTTAAAAAAACCAATATTGAAGAAAAACTTCAAAAAGTCCGTAATCAAACGGTTTCTTCCGAAGACATTCTTAGTCAGGTAAAACAAATTTTAGAAGAGGATGATTTTAAAGACCAAAAAATTCAACAAGAGTTAACAGGTACTGCTATAAATGAAAGCAATATATTTAACTTTGATATGTTAGATGCTAGCAAAATATATCATATAGATCAAATTAAGAAAATTTGTATCGATTATCGTTTACGCTTTTTAGATACTAAATATTTTAAAGGCAAATTTCCGCAACGGGCATTTACTGAAATTAAATTGTTAGAGAAACAACATGATATTGCGCTCAAAGGCTTCAAAATAGTGGCTCCTTCTAAATTGTTCAAATTGGAGAATGCAGATGATCCGCTTTTATTTGCTCCAATGGGTAATGGCTATTATTATTTGGTACACAAGTGGGGTAATGACTTAAGTGCTTTTAGGAAACTATTCATGCTCCCTTTTAAAAATTTTCGTAATCTAACCATACTCCTATTATTAATAAGTTGGGTTTTAACTGAGATGGTTCCTGTAGGTTTATTTTCCAAAGAAGACACGCTCGCAAACTATTTTGTGATTTATTTCTTTATGTTTAAATCTGTTGCTGCGGTGACTTTATTTTATGGATTTGCATTGGGGAAGAATTTTAATCATGCTATTTGGAATAGTAAATATTTCAATGCTTAAAAATTAGTTTGCAGCTAACAGATTCTATCTATGAATTAAGGTATAGTGCATTATAGTTAGATACTGTCTTTATTTAAAACTGGTTGGCATTAAAGGAACTAGTTTTCCCTTTACTAAAAGGGCATGAACATGAAAGATTACCTGGATTTGCACATCCCTTCTCTGAATAGGTTAAGTTAGCTATTTTTACTAACGAAGTATATAAAACACGCTATTTGTAATATAAAAGAAGCCGCTTTAAGCGGCTTCTTTTATACAGTGACTTCATACATTTTCATTCGTTGTTCCTTAATAGAAGCTTCCGTCATATAATCATCAAAAGTTAAATAGCGATCAATGACTCCATTAGGAGTTATTTCTATGATTCTATTAGCAACAGTCTGTGCAAATTCGTGATCGTGCGTAGTAAATATTACTGTGCCTTTAAAGTTTTTAAGAGAATTGTTAAAGGTAGTTATGCTTTCCAAATCCAAGTGGTTAGTTGGCTCATCTAATAATAAAACATTTGCCCTTGTCATCATCATTCTGCTTAACATACAGCGTACCTTTTCTCCACCAGACAATACATTACCAGTCTTAAAAGCTTCCTCCCCACTAAACAACATTTTGCCTAGAAAACCTCGTACAAAAACTTCTTCTCGCTCTTCTTCAGTTTTTGACCATTGTCTTAACCAATCAATTAAGCTTAGGTTGTTTTCAAAGAAAGAAGAATTATCAACTGGTAAATAAGATTGTGAAGTGGTAACACCCCATTGATACTTACCCGTATTTGCTTTTTGATTATCTGTGATAATTTGATAAAAAGCTGTTGTAGCCCTTGAGTCTTTTGAAATAAGCGCTACTTTGTCTCCTTTAGACAAATTAATATCTATATTTTGAAAAAGTAATTCCCCGTCATCAGAAGTAGCACTTAAATTCTCAACATTCAATATTTGGTCTCCTGCCTCACGCTCTCTTTCAAAAATAATGGCAGGATAGCGGCGGCTGGAAGGTTTTATATCTTCTATCTTTAATTTTTCCAGCATTTTCTTTCTGGACGTAGCCTGTTTACTTTTGGCAACATTGGCACTAAAGCGTTGTATAAACTCTTGAAGTTCTTTGGCTTTTTCTTCAGACTTCTTATTTTGTTGTGCTCTTTGTCTGGCAGCCAACTGACTAGACTCATACCAAAAAGTATAATTACCACTAAAGTGCGTTATTTTAGCAAAATCTATATCTGAAATATGGGTACAAACGGCATCAAGAAAGTGTCTATCGTGAGATACAACAATTACTGTATTGTCATAATTACCCAAGAAATTTTCTAACCATGAGATCGTTTCAAAATCTAAATCATTGGTAGGCTCATCCATAATAAGCACATCAGGATTTCCAAATAAGGCTTGAGCCAGTAATACTCTAACCTTTAATTTAGAATCAAGGTCACTCATCATTGTATAATGTAGCGCTTCAGAAATACCCAAATTGGATAATAAGGTAGCAGCATCACTTTCTGCATTCCATCCATTCATCTCTTCAAATTTAACTTGAAGTTCTCCTACACGTTCCCCATCTGCGTCTCCAAAATCTTCTTTCGCATAAATCTCATCCATTTCTTTTTTAATAGCATAGAGAGGTTTATTGCCCATTATAACAGCTTCTTGAACTGTGAAATCATCATATGCATAATGATCTTGTTCTAAAACGGACATACGTTTCCCCGTTTCAAGATGTACATGCCCAGAAGTTGGATCTATTTTACCTGCAAGGATCTTTAAAAAAGTAGATTTTCCCGCACCATTGGCTCCTATAATCCCATAACAGTTACCTTGTGTGAATGTAACATTCACTTCGTCAAACAACACTCTTTTTCCAAACTGTACAGAAAGATTTGATACACTTAACATTTATAGAAATTTTTATTTTTTAAAAGTGGTGCAAAAGTAAGAAAATAAGGTGAATACAACATTCACAAACCACTTTTATAATAAGTTAAAAACATTTTTTTTAACTCTGTATTAACATGATAGCGTGTTTTGCTTTGTTAGATTTGCTTTGAATGAGACGATTACCATAAGGTATTTATAAAAATGATTTATGAGGTATTTATTAGTAGCTTCTTTAGTACTGTTGGCCTATAGTTGCGGGGATAAACATTCAGACGGTGCTGCTTATTTTGGTGGCGAAATTGTGAATCCTACCAACCCTTATGTTGTTCTTTACAAGAACGACAAAGTGGTTGATTCTATTGTTTTGGACTCAAATAATAGATTTTTATTAAAAATTGATCCTGTTTCAGATGGTTTATATCATTTTGAGCATACGCCAGAAATGCAATATGTACTAATTGAGAAAGGAGATAGTATCTTATTTCGTCTGAATACGCTGGATTTTGATGAATCCCTTATTTTTACGGGTAATGGAGCTGAGAAAAATAATTTTATGATAGATATGTTCTTGGTCAATGAAGACGAGGAAAGATTGGTCTATGATTATTATGATTTAGAAGCAGATCAATTCATTTTCAGAATGGATTCTTTAAAAAACATGAAACTGGAACAATACGAAAACCTCATTTTAAATTTTGATCTCTCTGAGGAAGCTAAGCAAATAACTAGGGCAGGTATTGATTACAGACACTACGATTCAAAGGAGATTTATCCATATCTTCATACCAAGAAGAAGATTCATCAGAAATCAGATAGTATCCCTGAAGATTACTATGATTATAGAGAAAACCTTAATTATAATGATCTCAAGTTAAGTTATTTTGGTCCCTATATTAAGTATTTAAACACTTTTTTCAATAATATGTCATACACTGAATGTATGGATGAGTGTTCTGGATCAAATCTTCCAGTAGATAAAACGCTTCATTTTCATCTTCATAAACTAAAATTAATAGATAGTTTAGTGGCAGTAAAAGAGATTAGAGATAATTTATACAGAAATACCGCTTTTGCCTATTTTAGAAAAGACCACAAGCATAGCAATAATGAAAAATTTATAGAAGCGTTTAATACGTATTCAAAAGATAATAAGTACGCTAAAGAAGTTATGGAGGTTTACACTTCTATCAAAAAGTTAAGAGAAGGGAGTAAGCTTCCAGATGTACTTCTGGTTAACTCTTCTGGAAAAGAAGTCAATATAGATACATTAGCATACAAAAGTCAGCAACATACAGTCTATTATTTCTGGTCTTTGAATCAGAAGAATCATATGAAAAATATTAATCGCAAAGTAAATGAGTTGCGTGTTAAATATCCTGAATATGCATTCGTTGGCATAAGTATTAATGAGGATCATGATAGTTGGCTGAAGGCTGTTGAAAAAATGGAGTTGAATACTACTTATCAATTTAGATGCGAAGACTTCATTCAGATACGTAATTCACTAGTAATTGAAGGTCTTAATAAGATAATTGTAGTTAAAAATGATGGCACAATTATAAATGCATTTGGAGATATTTATGAAGAAAACTTCTACTTAAATAATCAAAAAGATTTATAAAAAAAATCCCCGATATTACGGGGATTTTTCTATACTTAATTTCCTTTCTTAAAATCAGACAAGAACTTTTCCAATCCAATATCTGTTAGAGGGTGTTTGAGTAAGCCTTCTATGGAGGATAAAGGACCCGTCATCACATCGGAGCCTATTTTAGCACATTCAATCACATGCATCGTATGCCTTACAGAAGCAGCTAAGATTTGAGTTTCAAATCCATAATTATCATAGATTTCTCTTATTTCTGCAATAAGATTCAATCCATCCGTAGAAATATCATCTAATCTTCCAATAAACGGAGATACATAGGTAGCGCCTGCTTTTGCAGCCAACAATGCCTGTCCAGAAGAGAAAACCAGCGTACAATTGGTTCTAATTCCATGGTCAGAAAAATATTTGATGGCTTTAATCCCTTCTTTTATCATAGGTATTTTTACCACAATTTGGGGATGCAGTTCTGCAAGCTCCTCACCTTCTTTCACCATTCCGTCAAAATCAGTAGCAATTACCTCTGCGGAAACATCTCCTTCCACTATATTGCATATGTCAACATAATGTTTAAGAATGTTATTTCTTCCTGTAATACCCTCTTTGGCCATTAATGAAGGATTGGTAGTAACACCATCTAAAACACCCAAATCTTGAGCTTCTTTTATCTGGTCTAAATTTGCGGTATCAATAAAAAATTTCATATACTGATTTTAATATTAGTATGTTTTATTTGAATTGTAAAATTACAATTTATAATGATTGATTAATAATTTCTCATAAGTTTTAGAAGGTAAGAGTCTTTTTAATACAATAGAAAATTTTTGCATAAATGCACCCGCCTTATAATGAATTTTAGGTTTCTTAGTATTAATAATCTGGTATATAAGTCTTGCTACTAACATAGGATCTCCTCCTTGATCTACATGATCATCCATCATTCTTAGAGTATCTCCATACGGTTTGTGATATGGTGAATTGTCTAAAAGTGGGGCATGATAACGTCCACTTGCGATATTAGTAGCAAAATCTCCTGGGGCCAAATTGGTTATATGTACACCAAAATCTTTAACTTCCATTCTTAACGCTTCCGTTATCAACTCTAAAGCACCTTTGGTTGCAGAATATACACCTCTATACGGCAGGCCCATATAACCTGCTATAGAAGTAATGTTGATGATTAATCCTGCTTTTTGCGTACGCATTGTCGGGAGTACTCCTTTTATGACCTCTATAGAACCATATAAATTGGTTTCAAATACTCCTCTAATTTCTTCAAGAGGCGTTTCTTCTATAGGACCAGTAATCCCCATACCAGCATTATTAATTAAGACATCAAGTCTTTTTTGTTCACCTAGCACTTTTGAAATTCCTTGATGAATAGAATTGCTGTCTTTTACATCCATTTTAATTAAATAGAAAGGAAATTCTTCTTTAACTTTCTCAGGATTCCTGCTAGTCCCATATACAATAAAACCTTTAGAAGAAAGATATTCACCTGTAGCTTTTCCAAGCCCCGAAGATCCACCAGTGATAAGAACTACTTTGCTCATATAATATATATCTGTATAAGCTGCAAATTAACAACAAAAAAACGGGAAGTAAAACGAAAGATAATTACATAAAAAAAGGCAAGCTACCTGCATCGCACCGCTACAACCACATACCCTTGCTGCGTTCCCACCCTGGGGGATTCTGTAGGAGCTAGTCGTGCAGGACTTGCCGACTGCAAAGATAATACCTTTTAAAGTTTTGTCAAGTATTTTTTAATCTAATTTTTGTTAGCTAACTTGCCGGAAAATAAAATGTAAAATGCGGTTTATTAACTTCTTCACGTTTAATATTTTAGTTATTTTTTTGATTTCTTGCAACGGATCAAAATCAGATACTTCGCCCAATTTTATGCTAAAATTTCCTGCTAAAAAAACACAGTTTCATCAAAATGATACGCTTGTATTTTCTATTGAGAACCGAAAAGGGGTAGCTCCAGATTCCATTAGCTATACATTAAAAGAAAACCCAATACAATTAAAAGAGCAAAAGTTACCGCTTACAAATGTTCCACTAGGGATTCACTCATTTACAGCAGCCGTATTTCACGATGGCAAAAAAGAAGTTCTAACTTCTAAATTCACAGTGCTTTCTATGGTGAAACCTAAAGTGTATACTATTAAAATAATACAAGAATATCCGCACGATCAAGGTGCTTATACACAAGGATTGGAATTCTACAAAGACACTCTCTACGAAGGCACAGGGCGTTATAACGAATCTAGACTAAGAAAACTCAATTTAGAAACTGGAGAAGTTTTAAAAGAAATTAGCCTACAACAAAATCAATTTGGAGAGGGAATTACTATATTGAATGATAAGATTTACCAATTGACCTGGCAGAATAAAATAGGTTTTGTTTATGACATAAACACTTTTGAAAAAATAAAATCATTCTCATATAAAAAAAGTAAAGAAGGCTGGGGACTTACAAATGATGGAGAGAAGTTATTTAAAAGCGATGGAACAGAAAAAATATGGATACTTGATTCAGAAACGCTAGAAGAGCAAGATTATATACAGGTTACTTCCAATTCAAAAATTTATAATAAGGTAAATGAACTAGAATATGTAGATGGGAAAATCTATGCAAATAGTTATCAAAATGATGGAATTATGATCATTGATGCTAGTAGTGGAGCCCTGCTGGGAGTGGTAGATGGAAGAGGACTAAAGAAAAAAGTTGCTTCGCATAGTCAACTAGATGTTTTAAATGGAATTGCCTATAACCCTTCACGTAAAACTTTTTTCTTGACAGGTAAATATTGGAATAAAATGTTTGAAGTAGTTTTTGAGGAAAAAAATTAATGGAAAATCCATCTCCTATCGTTTTTGAAAAAGTAATAGAAGTTCAAGAAAGTGACCTTGATCAAATGAACCATGTAAATAACGTGAGGTATGTTCAGTGGATTCAGGATATTGCGAAATCTCATTGGGATGAGGCTACAGATGATTTTCAAAAGAAAACGTTTTTATGGGTAGTTTTAAGTCATCACATATACTATAAAGCACCTGCCTTTCTTGGGGATAAAATTCATATAAGAACCTATATCAAAAAATCTTCGGGGGTAACTTCAATTAGAGTTGTAGAGATGCATAATAGCATCACAAAACAATTATTAGTAAAGGCAGAAACAACTTGGTGTTTATTATTGAGTGACACTTTAAAACCTCATAGGGTTCCACAAGAATTAATATCTCTTTTTATACGGTAAGAAATATTTTGCAACCTATTTTTTTATATTAAATTCTTTATTCCCTTAAAAAAGATTGATTTCTATTCTGATGGTTTATAGTGAAATGTATTATTTTTACCAAAATCGTTTCAAATACATGAAAAGGATACTTCTTTCTTTAGTTTTGTTGGTTGTTCTTATACTTTGGAGTTCTTGCCGGAAAGATTTCGAAACCATTCCCAGTAATGGAAGACTTGAATTTTCAAGAGATACCATCTACCTAGATACGGTTTTTACTAATATAGGCTCTGCTACTTACACCTTTAAAGTCTATAACAGAAGTGATGATGATATTCGTATTCCAGTGGTAAGCTTAGGACAAGGTCAAAATTCAAGATATCGTCTTAACGTAGATGGCGTAGCTGGAAAAACATTTGAGAATGTTGAAATTCTTGCCAAGGATAGTATTTTCGTATTTGTTGAAACTACCGTTGCTATTGATGAACTTACAGCGAGCGGCACAGAATTTTTGTATACAGATGCCATTGCATTTGATACTGGTGAAAACGAGCAGGAAGTTGCCTTAGTTACTTTAGTTAAAGATGCGGTTTTTTTATTTCCACAACGATTTGATGATGGTACTGAGGAATCCTTATTGTTAGGTATTGATGATCTGGGAAATGAAATTAGAATAAGTGGATTTTTCCTAGAAGATGATGAGCTTGTATTCACCAATGAAAAACCCTATGTTATTTATGGGTATGCAGGTGTAGGCAATGGCAAGACCCTTACTGTTGAAGCAGGTGCAAGAGTCCATTTTCATAAAAATTCAGGACTTTTAGTGGGGAATAATGGTACATTGTTGGTAAACGGTAGTCTAAGTACGAACCAGGAACTACTTGAAAACGAAGTTATTTTTGAAGGCGACAGGCTGGAACCTGAATTTTCCAATGTACCAGGACAATGGGGTACGGTATGGCTAACCGCAGGAAGTACCGGGCATGAAATTAATTATCTTACCCTTAGAAATGCAACTGTAGGTATTCTGATGGATAGAAACGATGGCATCTACCCTACCCTACAACTTAAAAACACACAAATTCACAATACGGCTAATGTAGGACTCTGGGGTAGAACAGCCTTTATAGACGCTGAAAACCTAGTTATTGGCAATGCAGGGCAGGCATCTTTATATTGTAATATAGGAGGCAGGTATCAATTTAGACATATCACCGTTGCCAATTACTGGCGTAATAGTTTTCGTGATTTCCCTGCTGTTCTAGTGGATAACTTTGTAGACCTAGGTGAAAATGGAATCTTTAGCAGAGATTTGATAGAAGCAACTTTTCAAAATAGTATTATTTATGGAAACAATAATCTTGAGTTTTTTGCGACGGGTGTTGAAGGGGTACAATTAAATTATAAATTAGAAAACACACTACTTCAATTTAACGATTTCAATCAACAATTTATTAATGATCCTCGTTTTGATTTCTCAAATACAAGTTTATATACGAATGTGATTTTGAATGAAAATCCCAATTTTCTGGACACGCAGAATAGTTTGTTTACTATTGGAGAAGCATCCGCAGCAAATAGTCTAGGAGCAACAGCAACAGCAAATCTGGTCCCGTTAGACCTTTTAGGGGTTAGCCGAGTAGCAGACCCTGATTCTGGCGCCTATCAAAGCAGCTCTTTTGAAGATAATTAACATAAAAATCCGGCATTACGCCGGATTTTTTAGTACTCCATGAATTTTATGTGAATCATTAACCTTCTACAAATAAAGGTTGATGACTTATTACCTTCTTTACTTCTTTAGATATAGCCTCTAATTTAGCTTCATTTTCAGCATTAACAAGTGCCTCATCTATTAAATTTGTGATGGTAATCATGTCTTTTTCTATGAGTCCTCTTGTAGTTACTGCTGCAGTTCCAATACGAATTCCGCTAGTAACAAAAGGAGATTTGTCATCAAATGGGACCATATTTTTATTTACTGTAATATGTGCCTTTCCTAAGGCAGCCTCTGCTTGTTTACCAGTAATATTTTTATTACGCAGGTCAATGAGCATCATGTGGTTGTCTGTACCACCACTGATAATGTTATAATCTTTCTCCACAAAAGCACTTGCCATTGCTTTTGCATTCTTTTGCACCTGAATTCCATAGTGAAGAAAATCATCAGTAAGCGCCTCTCCAAAAGCTATCGCTTTTGCTGCAATAATATGTTCTAAAGGACCTCCTTGATTACCAGGAAACACACCACTATCTAATAATCCAGACATCATTCTAGGCATTCCATTTTTCAAAGTAAGACCAAAAGGATTGGCAAAATCTTGTCCCATCATAATCATTCCACCACGAGGACCTCTTAATGTCTTATGTGTTGTAGTGGTAACTACATGGCAATGAGGTAAAGGGTCATTTAACAAGCCTTTTGCTATCAATCCTGAAGGATGTGAGATGTCTGCAAGAAGTAACGCGCCAACATGATCTGCGATCTCTCTAAAACGTTTAAAATCAATGTCTCTTGAATAAGCAGAAGCGCCAGCAATAATCATCTGTGGTTTTTCTCGTTCGGCTATCTCTGCAATAGTATCGTAATTAAGTACTCCTGTTTCTTCTTCAACCCCATAAAATACAGGATTGTATAATCTTCCTGAAAAATTTACAGAACTACCGTGCGTTAAATGCCCTCCATGAGAAAGATCAAACCCCAAAATCTTATCTCCTGGTTTTAAACAGGCATGATAGACAGCAGTATTTGCCTGAGAACCACTATGTGGCTGTACATTAACCCATTGTGCTCCAAAAAGTGTTTTTGCTCTTTCTATTGCTATATTTTCAACTTCATCCACTATTTCGCATCCTCCATAGTAGCGTTTCCCAGGATAACCTTCGGCATATTTATTAGTTAATACAGAACCAGCCGCTTCCATTACCTGGTCGCTTACAAAATTCTCCGAAGCAATCAATTCAATCCCGTAAAGTTGTCTCTCTTTCTCGGCTTGAATAAGTTCAAAAATCTGTTCGTCACGTTTCATTTTATAGTTTTAAAAAAGTAGTAAAGTTTTGCAAAACAAATCGTTGCGAATTTATGAAAAAACTAAGTATTGATTTCTTTCTTTCAAGAATAATACTAACATTTTTTTATTATTTTGTGTCGGCGCACTATCTTTAAAATTTAAGACATTCTGTAAGGGTCATATTCATTTTATTTCATAATATTGTTTACCATAAATTTTAAATCATGCCAAATACTACAAATAATCCTGCTAGAAAATCTTGGATCCCCGTTGCTAAAGATTCTGATTTTCCAATACAAAACATTCCCTTTGGTGTTTTTCTTACCAGAGACGATGTAATTACTATTGGCACAAGAATTGGAGACCATGCGATAGATTTGGGAGCACTCCATCAACTAGGGTACTTTAAGGGCATTCCGCTAACGGATGATATCTTTCTTCAAGACTCTTTAAATGATTTTATTTCTGATGGAAAGAAAACATGGCGCCTTGTTAGAAATCGTATTGGAGATATTTTTGATGAGGCAAATGCTACCCTTAGAGATAATGAAAATCACCGAAGTACTGTACTATTTACGATGGATGAAATTGAGATGCAACTTCCGGTTCAAATAGGTGATTATACAGATTTTTATTCAAGCAAAGAGCATGCAACCAATGTTGGTTCTATGTTTAGAGATCCAGAGAATGCCCTGCTTCCAAACTGGCTTCATATTCCTGTTGGATATCATGGCAGGAGCTCTTCTATTGTTCCTTCTGGTATACATATTAGAAGACCTTACGGCCAGACCATGCCATCCGGCGCAACTAGTCCTGTATTTGGAGCTTCCAAATTAGTAGACTTTGAATTGGAAATGGGGTTTATCACAACAGATGCAAATCATTTAGGAGAACCCATTCCTGTTGAAGAAGCAAGTGATTATATTTTTGGAATGGTTTTATTAAACGATTGGAGTGCACGAGATATTCAAAAATGGGAATATGTCCCACTTGGTCCATTTTTGGCCAAAAACTTTGCTTCCTCTATATCACCATGGATAGTAACCATGGACGCCTTAGAGCCATTTAGAACCAAAGGCCCTGAACAAAATCCAGAACCTCTACCCTATCTTAAAATCGAAGGAAATCAGAGCTATGATATTGCTTTAGAAGTCTCTATTACTCCTAAAGATGGTGAATCACAAGTTGTTACACGTTCTAATTTTAAGTATATGTATTGGAATATGTCTCAACAACTAGCACATCATACTGTAAATGGTTGTAATGTGCTTAGTGGAGATATGATGGGAAGTGGCACCATATCTGGCCCTACACCAGACTCATATGGGTCTATGTTAGAACTTACTTGGCGAGGAGAAAAACCCATTAAAATGAAAGATGGAACAGAGCGTAAATTTATTAATGACTACGATACAGTCACCATGCGTGGTTTTTGTATAAATGAGGATGTAAGAATTGGTTTTGGTAAAGTAACCACTAAACTATTACCGGCTTTTGTTCCTAAAGAAAAATAATAATATTACATTATAAAAGCTGCAAAAGTTGATATTTCATTTGTATATCAACTTTTTTTTATACCACAAAACTAGTAGGTTATACATCATTAATTTGCAGTTTAATGATTCTTTTAATTACTTTGGCATCACATTTGAATAGTATATTCCCCAAACTAAAATGTTACTTATGAAAAATGGTTTTTTTGCATTATGCATCAGTTCAGTCTTTTTATTTTCTTGTAGTTCCGTAAAGAAATCTCAGGAAGCGCTTAATTCAGGTGATTATAACACCAGTATTAATATTTCAGTAGATAAGCTTAGAAATAACAAAACAAGAAAGAGTAATCAGCCATACATCTATCAATTAGAAGAAGCCTTTGCCAAAATCACACAGAGAGATCTGGAAAGAATTTCCTTTCTCAAAAGTGATGGTAATCCAGCAAACTTAGAGCAAATTTATAAGTTGTATATAGGATTGAGAAATCGGCAAGAATTAATCAAACCCTTACTCCCTTTAAGATTTGAATCGGAAAATAAAAATGCGAGGTTTGATATGAAAGATTATTCATCTAGAATAATCGCCACTAAAGAGAAATTATCTAAATACTTGTATGCAAATGCCAGCCAATTATTAAAAACAGGGCGCACTAAACTGGATTTTAGAGCTGTATATAATGATTTGGCCTATCTTGAAAAAATAAATCCTGGATACCAAGATGTTGCAGCTAAAATGGAAGAGGCGCACTTTAGAGGTATGGATTTTGTAAAAGTATCTTTGTTTAATGATACACAAATGGTAATTCCAGAACGTTTAGAATCTTCCTTGTTAAATTTTGACACTTATGAGGTTAATAATCTATGGACTGTTTACCACAGTAATCCACAAAAAAATGTCAAGTATGATTATGAAATGGAATTGTTATTCAGAGACATTAACATCTCCCCAGAACAAGTAAAGGAGAGACAAATTAGTAGAGAAAAACAAATAAAAGACGGTTGGGAATATTTATATGATAATCAAGGTGAGCTGGTAAAAGACAGTCTTGGTAATAAAATAAAAGTAGACAGCTTCAAAACTGTAAGGTGTGATTTTTATGAGTTTACTCAATTCAAATCAGTTCAAGTAGCTGGAGAAGTTTTTTTCAAAGATGTAAAAACAGGACAGTTAATGAATACCTATCCATTAGCAAGTGAATTTATATTTGAACATCAATACGCAGATTTTGACGGTGATAAAAGAGCATTTGATAAAGGTTGGTTAAATCTTATAAATCTCAGTCAAGTTGCTTTCCCGAGCAATGAGCAAATGATTTATGATGCCGGAGAGGATTTAAAACAGCGCATTAAAGGTATTATTAGAAGAAATAATTTTACACAATAAACTCCTTTAGTCTAATTGAAGATATGCTGCTATGAGAACTGTGGTGAATCATTTCGCCCTTTTTAATTAGTAATAGTTGAGGACTTTCATGCCACACGTTAAATCGTGTGGCTATTTCGTTTGAAATTTTTCTAAATTGAATCAAATCTAAAAAGTAAAGCTTTATTTTATCGTCTTCTATATCAAACTCTCTTTCAAAACCATTTAATACCATTCTACTAATACCACATCTCGTACTGTGCTTAAAAATCACTACAGGAGTCTCCTTGCTTAGCTCTACGATATCGTTTAACTGATTAATATTTTCTAAAGCAATCCATGGAACATTGGTAGAAGCATCTTTTTTATCACTGCTGTTACTCCCTAAAAGTTTATCAAATAATCCCATATTGTTTTTGTTTATTAAGCAATAGTTATACTAAAACAGGATTCAAAAGTAACTATCCATCATCAGTAATCAAAAAAAGTCTGCATTTCAAGTAGTATAAATGTCAAAATGTCTTTAAATTAGTTGGTTTTAACGACATAATGTCTAGAAAATTGAAATGGAACAAGAATTGTTTGAAAAGAAATAAACAAAAGATATGAATCTAAATAATTTCACTATAAAAACTCAGGAGGCTGTACAAAGAGCTCAAGAAATCGCAAAGCGATATGATCATCAACAGATTGAAAATGAGCATATTTTCAAAGCTATTCTTGAAATAGATAAAAATGTTCTTCCCTTTCTTTTAAAAAAGCTCCAAGTAAATATCACGTTACTTAAGCAAATTTTAGAAAGCACTTTACAAAGTTTTCCAAAAGTTACGGGGGGAGAGATTATGTTTTCTCGTGAAGCAGGCACTACCATGAGTGAAGCATCTATTATTGCCAGAAAAATGAAAGACGAGTTCATTTCCATTGAACATATTGTTTTAGCCATTTTTAAGTCAAATAGTAAAATTGCTCAAATATTAAAAGATCAAGGGGTTTCAGAAAAGGCATTTAAATCGGCTATTGAGGAGCTTAGAAAAGGAGAGCGAGTCACTTCCGCCAGTGCAGAAGACACCTATAACTCATTATCAAAATATTCAAGAAATTTAAATCAACTTGCCAATGAAGGGAAACTAGATCCCGTAATAGGTAGAGATGAAGAAATACGAAGAATTCTTCAAATTCTATCAAGAAGAACCAAAAATAACCCTATGCTCGTGGGAGAACCAGGGGTTGGAAAGACCGCAATAGCAGAAGGACTTGCCCATAGAATTGTTCAAGGCGATGTTCCAGATAACCTTAGAGATAAAGAGGTTCACTCTTTAGATATGGGTGCTTTGATTGCAGGGGCTAAATACAAAGGTGAGTTTGAAGAACGCTTGAAGTCTGTAATAAAAGAAGTAACCTCTAGTGATGGAAATATTGTACTATTTATAGATGAAATCCATACATTGGTTGGTGCAGGTGGTGGTGAAGGTGCTATGGACGCTGCCAACATACTTAAACCAGCTCTTGCTAGAGGGGAATTAAGAGCTATTGGAGCTACTACCCTAGATGAATATCAAAAGTATTTTGAAAAAGACAAAGCGTTAGAACGTCGCTTCCAAAAAGTATTGGTAGCTGAGCCTGATATTGAAAGTGCTATTTCTATACTTAGAGGTATCAAAGAAAAGTATGAAACACATCATAAAGTAAGAATCAAAGATGAAGCTATTATTGGTGCGGTAGAATTATCTCAAAGGTATATTACCAATAGATTTCTCCCTGATAAGGCTATTGACCTCATGGATGAATCGGCTTCAAAATTACGAATGGAGATCAATACCAAACCGGAAGAATTGGATGTATTAGATCGTAAAATAATGCAATTGGAGATTGAAATTGAAGCTATAAAGCGGGAAGATGATACAGAAAAGTTAAAGTCTTTGAATATAGATTTGGCTAATTTGAAAGAACAACGAAATGAAATATTTGCCAAATGGAAAAGTGAAAAAGAAATAGTTGATACCATTCAGAATACAAAAGAAGCCATTGAAAATTTCAAAGTTGAAGCAGAAAGAGCAGAAAGAAACGGAAATTATGGAAAAGTAGCTGAAATACGTTATGGCAAAATCAAGGAAGCGCAGGAAAAACTAGATTCTTTAGAAATAGAATTACAAGAACAACAAACTGACGGAGCCTCTTTAATAAAAGAAGAAGTTACTTATGAAGATATTGCAGAAGTAGTTGCTAAATGGACTGGGATTCCAGTTGCGAAAATGTTACAGAGTGAAAGAGAAAAACTCCTTAAGCTAGAGGATGAACTTCATCAACGAGTTGTTGGTCAAGATGAAGCTATTGAAGCAGTTTCTGATGCTATAAGAAGAAGTAGAGCTGGATTGCAAGATGAGAAAAGACCCATTGGTTCCTTCTTATTTTTGGGTACCACAGGAGTAGGTAAAACAGAGTTAGCAAAAACCCTTGCTTCCTATCTTTTTGATGATGAAAATGCAATGACTAGAATAGATATGAGTGAATATCAAGAGCGTCATGCAGTGAGTAGATTAGTAGGAGCTCCTCCTGGATATGTAGGGTATGACGAAGGAGGGCAATTAACAGAAGCAGTAAGGAGAAAACCTTATTCTGTGGTGTTGCTAGACGAAATTGAAAAGGCACATCCAGATACTTTTAATATTTTATTACAGGTTTTAGATGAAGGAAGATTAACTGATAATAAAGGACGTATTGCTGATTTTAAAAACACCATTATTATTATGACCAGTAATATGGGGAGTGCTATCATTCAAGAAAAATTTGAAACCCTGAAAGATTTGAATTCAGCTACAGAAGCTGCCAAAGTGGAAGTACTGAGCTTGCTAAAGAATACCGTAAAACCAGAATTTCTAAATAGAATTGATGATATCATTATGTTTACTCCATTAAGTGAAACCGATATCATAGAAATTGTAAGATTACAAATGAAGAATATCACCAAAATGGTCGCCAAACAAAATATAACTTTAGATGCAACCGAAGATGCTATTCAATATTTAGCGGTAAAAGGCTTTGACCCCCATTACGGTGCAAGACCTGTTAAAAGAGTAATTCAGAAGGAGGTGCTAAATATGCTATCTAAAGATATTCTAAGTGGCAAAGTTAATACAGACAGTATTATTCTTCTGGATGCATTTGACAATAAACTAGTCTTTAGAAATCAAATTAATTTAGTGAATTCTTAAGTAATTTCAGAAACAAGGTAAAACTATAAAAGCCCTGTGTTGTCAGGGCTTTTATTTTTTTGGTTAAATAATTTATAGTTCATAGCCATTATTTGCTATGCTTATTTGAAAGTAATTATAAATACCGATAAGTATGATATTTTTGTTATATTTGAGAATCAATTACTTATAATGAGTACAAAAGCAGAAAGAACTAGTACCTATATTATAGAAACGGTTGCTCCCATTTTCAATAGAAAGGGATATGCTGCTACAAGTTTAAGTGATCTTACCGAAGCTACTGGTTTGACCAAAGGTGCTATTTATGGTAATTTTAAAAATAAAGAAGAGCTTGCAATTCTGGCTTTTAATTATAATATTGAAAAGCTACTAACTAAAATAACAAACAGATTAGAAGCGACTTCCTCTCCTCTACAAAAACTTTTTGTTCTTACTAATTTTTATAGGTTTTATGCAGATTATACAAAGGATTTTGGGGGATGCCCTGTTTTGAATGTGGGTGTGGATACTAAAAATCAAAATGTGCATCTTCAGGAAAGGGTGCAATTGGTTGTTGTGAAGCTTCAAAAAATCATAGAAGATATTATTACAGAAGGTAAAGTAAAGGCCGAGATAAAACCTTATATAAATTCAGAAAGATATAGCAGACAATTATTTACCATGATTGAAGGCGCTGTATTTTCAGCTACAATAATGGAAAATACAAGTTACCTAAAAGAGATGATGGATGTAATAGACAAATTAATAATTACGCAACTTAAAATATAGTTTTTCTTTTAAAAATATACCTTTCAGTATTATATGAATTATTTTAAAACTTCTTTCACCATTAAATGGTCTGATGTAGACCCTTACATGCATCTCCGTAACTCAGTATACCTAGACTTTGGAGATCAAACACGTATCGCATACTTCAGAGAACATGGCTATCCATTTCATAAATTCATTACTTCTGGATACGGTCCTGTAATTTTAAGATCATCTTGTGAATACATGAGGGAGGTTCTTTTGGATGAAACCATTACTTTGGATTGCCAATGTTTCTTTCTTTCTAGAGATTTTTCACGTTGGGGCATTCAACATAATGTTCGTAAACAAGATCAAACTTTAGCATGTATTTTAAGGGTAGAAGGGGGCTTTTTAGATCTTTCAAAGCGAAAACTGATTCAACCAGAAGAAAGAATACAAGAAATTATACGTAATATCCCTACCACTAAAGACTTCAAAGTAGAAATACTATAAAAATTCCAATGCTAAATTAATTATAAAGCTTCAATAAGCATATACGTATGAGGTTTCTGTAATGGTTTGTAACTAAGAATGGTACCTTACTATGGATCATTTTGTTCTAAAAGTGGTATTTAATGATTCTCAATTCATTGTTTTTTTAGCATATGAATTAAAAATAGATAAGTAGAACTTTTAACATTAAAGAGCCAAAAGCTATAGAATCATTTTATAGACATCTTTTGTGAATTCTGAGATACTTCCTAAGGTTCAACCCATAGGTTTTAAGCATTTAATGTGGGCTTAAGCTATCCAGTAAACAATTGAGAAGAACTTTTATCCTTATTGCCTGTATCTTTATTTCTGTATGTTAAAAATCCAGGAAGATCCTTTGTATTTGCCATTATAGTTACTTATTCTGGCAGCAGATGCAGCTTTAAAAGTATCATACTTTTCCAAATACACATAATAGTAATTGTTTGCTTCATTAACAAAGTATTTAGGGGTAAGCCCTTGCTTCTTGAGTTTTGCCATAAATGATTCAAAATATTTTTGTGTGCTATACACATTTACAATTAAGTAAAAACCAGGGGCTACGCCCTCTATTTTTTCAACAGTAGAATAATGATCATCAATTTTGGTTATAGTAGACGATAATGAATCTGATTTCTTATTATTTTCACTTAAAGCATCTTCAGTTACGGTTACTTCTTTTTGAATAATTACTTTCTTCTTAGGCTTCTTTTTCTTTACCGGACCAGCAAATCCTTTATTGTTTTCCTTCGGATCACCAAAATTCCAAGCTAGAAATACTTCAAATGTAGTACCTAGGTTTTCGTCAGATTCCGCATTAGGTAATTCTATTATACCGCCTATTCTTAGCTTATTAATTTTTGCGCCAAGACCTATAGCAGGACCATAAAAATTATTATATCCTGCCTGCATCCAACCATGAGAAATATCTAGCAAAATACTACCTCCGTATTGTGTTTCAAAATTGGGTATATTTTTTATATAAGCTAATGTTTTTAGACTTCCTCCCTCAAACAACGTACTTGAAGAATCAAAATCAAACTGATACCCGGCGTGCCCTGTGAAAATTTTATCATCAGAGACAGCTTCTGAATTAGTAAGGTTATAATCAACGAGGTTTTCTGAAACCACTCCTAATGTGAGATTGCCAGATGTAAACACAATACCTGGCATGGCTGCAAGAGTAAAATTTTCTCTTTGTTCTTTAGGTAAAGCTTCGTATTCTTCTCTGGTAAAGAAAAACTTCTGAAGTTTGCGTATAGAACCTATAATATTGAGTCCTATAGTAATCTGGGATTCTCTACCCACATCAAATGAATATGCATAATTACCAATAAAACCACCAGTTTCATAAATACCTGTATCATGCAAAAAACCACCCAGACCAGCAGCAGAATAATCATTAATTCTTTGAGAATAATTTATAAAATAGGTTTCTGGTGAGAATTCTAAATCTGTCCATTGGCTTCTTCCCCAAAACAAGGCCGTAGGGTTTTCATTGCGGGCATATGAAAATGCAGGATTTAAGATGTTAGAGTTGAAGTTACCTAGATTGTGTTGCCTTAAATCTCTAGGGGTATTACTTTCCTGTCCTAGCAAACTTAGACTTCCAAAAAATATAAAGAGACTCAAAATATTTCTTATCATGAAGCGAAGTAAAGAAAAAACAATGAGTTGTAAAAGTACTACTACAAATTACACAAAAATTAAATCTCTAAATACTTAGTTTGCTCGCACCCATAAAATCCATGTTTCTCCCGTGTACGAGCCATTGTAAGAAGAACGTCTGTCTTGTTCTGCTTCTGAAAGTTTATCATATTTCTTCAGATAAACATAATAGTAATTGTTATCTGGGTTATAAAACGACTTAGGATCTAGGCTTTGAGCACTTAGAAGCCTCATAAACAAATCAAAATACTTCTTTTGCGCAAACACATTTACAACCAAATAAAAACCATATTCAACTCCTTCAATTCTCTCAACTACTTTGTATCGAGTATTTTCTACTTGTTCCTTGAATAAAGCGTTTAAAACATTCCTATCTGTATTTTTATCAATTGCATAAGATTCCAATTGTTTGATTTCCATTTGTTGAATATTGTCAAAGTTGAGCGTGTCTTTGTTTTTTTCACTTAGTACATCAGTAACCACATTCTCAACACTTTTATTAGCGTTATCTGGAATGTTATCATTATTTACATCATCCTGCAAACTAGTCTTTAAAACACCTGTTGGCGTAGATTCTTTTTTATTCCCTAAAACAACAACTTCTTCTTCTTCATTAGAAACAACAACTCTGCGTCTACTTCTTTTAGGGGGCACTTTTAAACTTTCCTTTGCTAGGTTCTCCTCAGAAATTATTGCTGGTTTTGAAGTCTCAACCTTATCTGTTTCTTTATTGGAAACTTGGGCGGTTACTTCTTTGATTTCTTCATTCTTGGAAACTTCCTTATTTTGAATTATTTCAAGGCTCTGATTTTCTTCCTCAGAGGTAACTTTTCTTCGTCTAACTGGTTTAGGACCTTCCTTGAACACCAATTGTTCATCTGTACCTTTTACATTTCCAAATTCTATGGCAGCAGTTATCTCATAGGTAGCACCAAATGCCTGATTGGTATTTCTAGTTCCGGTTTCTATTAAGAACCCTACGGCAATCCCTTTTGACACCTTAGCACCTAAACCACCAGAAATGCCATAAAAATTATTGTAACCGGCTTGAATCCACCCATATTCTGGAACGTCCATTAATGCGCCTAGACCATATTGTAAATCCTGATTAGGAATTGTTTTTGCATAAATAGTTGTTCGTAGTATTGAATTTTTCCAGCTGCTTGAATTTTGCCCTACTTTAAAATCATAACTACTATATCCTAAAAAAATTTTATCTCCAAAATCAGTCTGCTGTCCAGAACTAGAAAGATTATAATCAAATAAGTTTTCTGATGTAATTCCTATATTAAATCTATCCAGTGTAAGATTAATTCCTGGCATTAAAGCCAAAATAAAGTCATCTTTTCCTTCCAGTATTGATGGGTCTGGTTGTGGTGTGATAAAATTAGCCTCGTTTAATCCTCTTTTAAATGCTATAATATTAATACCAAAAGTAAGCCATGACTCTCGTGCAAGTTGAATTCCTCTTGCATAATTCGCCATTAAACCTGAATCTGTAAAAAGTCCAATATTATGTTGAAATAATGCCAAGCCTGCGCCTGATTTTTCTCCAGCCTTTCCACTATAGTTAATAAAATAGGTTCGTGGTGAATCTTCTACATTCACCCATTGAATGCGTCCCCATAGACTCAGATTCATTTGTTCATTACGCACAAATGATAATGCTGGATTAAAAACATTATCATTATACTTTGCTAAGTTATGCTGGCGCCAATCAACAGGCAAAACGGACTGTTGCGCTTGCAAGAGTCCGTAGAGTAATACGAATATGAAAAAAGATATTTTTTTTATCATCTAAAAAGCACGTAGATTATTTTATCTATTAACAACTGTAATTGATCCTTTTTTTAGTGATTCACCATTTTTATGAATATTGTAATAATAAATAGAAGCTTCATATTTAACAGATGCTGTATTCATTGGCCAATTATTTTGGTATGCTTTAGTTTTGAGAACGGGTTTTCCGTATGTGTCACATATCATTACTTCAATATCGGGGTCATTTACAAACTTAGCAGGAAGTACCCATTTATCATTAATATTATCTTGGTTTGGTGTAATGATATTGGGAACCTCTGTAACATCTGAAATTGCTACGGTAACTTCTTTGCGGATTTCACAACCATCTTTTTGAGCAACTAAATAAAAAGTGCCTTCTTCCATAGCGATAAAGGAGTTTGAAGTTGAAACCACCATTCCCTTACTATCAATCCATTGATAAGAATCAGCTCCTTTTGCGAACACATTTTCTGAACCTCCCGTTTGAATATATACTTGTTGAGATGGAAAAATTTCTACTACATCTTCTCCAAATGGTTTTAATTCAAAATAATCAGAGAAAACAGCACATCCTTTGTAGATAGTTTCTACAGAGTAGCTTCCTGCTTCCGTTGCGGTAAAAGTAGACTCGTTAGAGGTGCGAATTAATTTCTCACCTAAATACCAATTGTAAACTGCGCCGTTATAATTTGTGATAGAAAAATTTGCTGCGCCATTATTGGAACAAATAAAATCAGTATCTGAAATGATGTCGTTTTCTGGAATACCTAATTGTACACTTAGGGTATTTGTTGTGAATTGAATATCTCCGTAGGAAGCCTCAAGTTTATAGTCCCCATTTTCATTATAAGAGTTCAAAGAAAGTATAGACTGTGAATGATTAATTGCCGTTCCGTTCTTTTTCCAATTCAAATTGAATTCAGTATATAGGTTTTCAGAAACTCGTACCTCAAGTCCATTTTCAGCAATAGCAATAATACTTTGCAATTCTAGTGAAGTTTTAGTATTAAAACAGGTTTCATAATTATTAGCATGTGCAATAGCTGCCGTAAAGCTTACTGGCTGCATTACAGTAAAAACTGGGGATTCAATAATACCGGTACAAGAACCAGCAGCAGTAACCCTAGCAAAATATGCACCAGGCTGTGACACATTAAGTTCAAAAGTACCACCATTATTCAATAATTGTTCATCTTTATACCAAGTAATCCTTGGATTGGTGCTAGAAGTAGCTATCTTCAAAACTGTTGATTGTCCGTCCAACAAAATATTTTCTAAAGGACTTACAGCAGAAATCGTTTCAGAAGTAGTCTTAGGTTGCAACCTAACTTCTTGTGATATCGCCTCACATCCCCCAACATTAATAAGTTTTAAAGTATAATCACCATAAGAACCCTGATTAACATCTACAGCTAATTCTGGTGCATAATTTGGAAGATTTTCAATTCTATTTCCATCTAGGAACCATTGATATTCTAATGAGGAATCAGTTATTGAAGCTTTAAATATATGTGTAGTTCCTTCGCAAGACTCCACAACATCACTCCCTACTATGGCTGCACTTAACTCATCTCCAAAACTAACATTAATAATATTTGAATAAATACTGCCAGTACAATCTCCATAATAAGGCTCTGCATAGTAATCTCCAGAAGAACTTACATTTATACTAGAGCCACCTTCTTTGTAAAAATTACCATTTCTATACCATATATAAGAAGCTGCTACCTCCTGATTTAGACTTATGGTAGCCGTGTTACCCCCGCAGATGGCTACATCTGTATAATTATTTAATACGAGTGTTGCTTCCGGCACATAAAATGCATGAAAAGCTTGGGACGCTGGACCTACCATTTCTGGTGAAGTAGCTCTTACTCTTAACATATAACCTTCCCCCGAAATATCTAATGGCAAAGCAAAAGTGGTTTCAAAGGCAAATGAGTAATTTTGATCATTAATCGTTTTAAGAACAGATGGATTATTGAAGTCTCCATTGGCATCCGATAATTCAAGAATAAATGAATTATCTGAATTAAAAATACGCTCTTCAAAACTAACAATAGTATTAAAGCTATTAAAATTATCTTTTACGCAAGCATAGGTAAAAGAGAGATCAGGAGCATTGAGTCGCTGAGCAGCGACAAACGAAATGTTACATAAGGTTAAACAGTATATTAAATAGCATACTGTTCGGAGTAGGCTTTGTTTCATAATTTTTATTCTTGGGGTTAAAATAAAAACGGTTTTTATAAGGGTTTTTAGGGCAACAATAAATGAAGAAAGTAATCTTATATCATACGCTTTTTTTTAGTTGTATCTTCATGGTCTAAATTATATAAAAAAAGGTTCTAAACAAACTTTTTGAACATAAAATTCTTTAAAAAAATAGTGAAATAGTGTATTTCAACGTAAAAATCCGTTATTTCATCGATGTTTCGACACTTTAGAGAAATTTCAAAAAATATTCAAAATGAAGGTTAATTCTTACATAGATCATACTTTTTTAAAGCCTTTTGCCACCGAAAAAGACGTTTTACAACTGTGTAAAGAGGCTAAAAAGCACGAATTCTTCTCCATATGCATAAATAGTTGTTATGTTTTGTTTGCAAAAGAACAGCTTTCTGAATCAGAAATAGCAGTTTGTTCTGTAGTAGGTTTTCCGTTAGGAGCTATGCAGAGTAAAGCAAAAATATATGAAACCGAACTCGCAATAAAACACGGTGCAGCAGAAATAGATACGGTACTCAATGTGGGTTATTTAAAAGATGGAAAATATCAAGACCTTAAAAAGGAGCTTATTCAAATGAAACAACTGCTAGGATCAAATGTTTTAAAGGTAATCATAGAAAATTGTTATTTAACAGATGAAGAGAAGAGAATTGCCTGTGATTTATGTGTGGAGGCAGGTGCTGATTTCGTAAAAACTTCTACAGGCTTTGGAAGTGGAGGTGCCACATTAGCAGACATTAGATTGATGAAGAAAGCATTACAAGGGCAGGCAAAAATAAAAGCCTCAGGAGGCATTAGAGATTTTAACACGGCACAGCTTTTAATTAAAAATGGGGCAGACAGACTTGGAACTTCTAATAGTGTTGAAATTGTAACTTTTTCTGGATAATATAAAAGATTCTAAATTTAGTTTTCTTAACATTTTACATTTTCAAGAATCCTTTATCTTTGATAATTAACATAAAAACGGATTTTAACATCATGAAAAAACTCCTTTTGCTTTTTTCCGCACTGATAACTACCATTCCAAGTATTGCACAGGATGGTAAAGAAGATAATACAACAACCTATTATCTCATAAGACATGCTGAGAAAGATCGCTCAGATCAAGACAACAAAAATCCAAATTTGAAGCAAGAAGGATTGGCAAGAGCACTTGAATGGGCAGAAACATTTAAAGATGTATCATTTGATGTGATTTATTCGACGGATTATAATCGTACCCGTCAAACTGCAGCACCTACCTCCCTTCGACAAAATAAAGTGATACTTTTATACGATCCGTTTGAATTAGATATTGAAGAATTTAAAAAACAAACAAAAGGTAAGGTTGTATTAATCGTTGGGCATAGTAATACAACGCCTGATTTTGCAAATAAATTAATTGGGAAAGATACTTATGAAGCTATGGATGATTCTGATAATGCAGGTTTATATATAGTTACCATTGTGCGTGATATTGCATCAAGCATCAGGTTGTCTGTTAATTAACATTGGTTACAGGGTTGTACATAAATATTTTCGAGTTCTATCTCAGATAAAAGTATTAACTCTCCGTTTTTAAAAGCTTCCTCTAGATCGTATAAAGTAGTTTTGGGATTAGAGGGTTTATAGTTTTTATAGTCCACAAATCTAATACCATCTATAGTTCTTTGGTTAAATGCTTCTCTAAACCTTAAGCCTCCTCCGTTTACATGAAATTTGTACGCTAGGTAGTCTACTTTAAATGTTTTTTTGTGAATCCAATATAAAAAGACATCATCAAAATCATCTCCTCCGTTCTCCTCATTAAAAGTCACCTTTAATAAATAATAGGGAGTTTCTTTAATAACGGTTTCTTCTAAAAACGTTTTTTTAGCAGCTTTGTCGTTCAATCCGTATGGCAGATACGCAAAATAATGTACAGAATTTACAGAATTTCCTAATTTGGATTCCAGTGTGTCTGGTAATTTTACAATTTCATCATTCAAAAATCTTGAAAAACCTGTATTTGAAAGCACATCTTTAATGATTTTAGTAGAATCTATAGTAATTCGTTCCAGTCTGTAACGCCAATCATTATGAACAGAAATGTATTCTCTCCCTCTAAAATCAAAACAAACTTCTTTACCATTGAGATTTTTAGAGCCAGATGCATCTATGGCCTTGTCTACAATTATCTGTGGATCTGTAATCACCCGTTCTTGCTGGTTTTTATTGCATGAAAAAATGAGTAATATGACCAATGCATAGCGAAGTGTTCTTAATTTCATAATCTTGGTTTTTCACGTGTAAAATTATACAAACTTTGATAAATATTTCTTAAAACCCTCTTAATAAGGATTTGTTGATTGTGCATAATACAAATGTTAGTACTTTTGTGGACTTATGGTACAGAAAAATATCAATATTACAAATAAAAAAGCCAGATTTGAATATGAAATTCTGGATAAATACATAGCGGGAATAGTTTTAACTGGTACCGAAATCAAATCCATAAGAATGAGTAAGGCCTCTATTGCTGAAAGCTTTTGTGAGTTTAATGAGCAAGGTGAACTTTTTGCTATTAATATGTATATTCAAGAGTATTCTCATGGTAATTTACACAATCATAAACCTCGAAGTGAAAGAAAATTACTTTTACAGAAAAGAGAGCTTAAGAAGCTTCATAAAGAAGTTACTAATTCTGGTAATACTATTGTTCCTTTAAGATTATTTATTAATGATAGAGGATTTGCAAAACTAGAAATTGCATTAGCAAAAGGGAAAAAACTTTATGACAAGCGTGAAGTGATTAAAGACCGGGATAATAAACGAAATTTAGACCGGATAAAAAAAGCCTATAAATAATTACCTCTTCAACATAGAGTCTTTCCTCTAAATTTCTTTTTTGTTCTTAAAAATTAATAAGACGTATCCATTAAAATAATTAAGTAGAGATGACAAAAAGCTTTAGATTCTTATTCTTGTTGCTATTTTTTTGCTGTTTTTTAGTTAATGGGCAGGTAAAAGGAATTGTAACCAATGATCAAGGAGTTGCCTTACCTTTTGTAAACATATATATTTTAGATACCTATATAGGCACTACGTCTAACGAAAATGGTCTTTACGAACTTCAGGTAGAAAAAGAGAACGACTATATGATTGTTTTTCAATATTTAGGATATAAAACTGTTCGAAAAAAGATAAAAGTGGATCAATTTCCTCTTGAACTTAATGTGAAAATGGTTCCTGAAAATATGCTCCTTAATGAAGTTACAATTAATGCTAAAGACAATCCTGCAAATGATATTATAAAAAAGGTTATTTCATTTCGAAAAAAAAATCTTCAAAAAACAGATACCTATACGAGTGATTTTTATTCAAGAGGTATATATAGACTTAAGGATGCACCAGAAAGAATTTTAGGTCAAAATTTAGGAGATTTTGGAGGAGGCTTAGATTCTACCCGAAGTGGTGTTATTTATCTTTCTGAAACGAAATCTAAAATTTTTAGAAAAGCACCTTCTTTATTTAAGGAAAAAATAATGGCCTCTAAGGTAAGCGGTAATGATAATGCCTTTAGCTTTAATAATGCTTCAGATGTTAATTTTAGCTTTTATCAAAATACTATTGAATTTAATACATCTTTAATCTCTCCTATTTCAGATTACGCATTTAATTATTATACCTACAGATTGGAAAGTACATTTTATGATGATCTCAACAATCTCATTTATAAGATCAAAGCAACGCCAAAAAGGCCTAAAGACCGCGTTGGAGAAGGATTTTTATACATAGTTAAAGATCAATGGGCGTTGTATGCGGTAGAATTCGCTTTAACAGGAGAACAGTTACAGTTACCTGCCGTTGAAAAGATAGTTCTAAAACTAAATTATTCATATTCTGAAAAAGACACCTTATGGGCTCTTATTTCTCAAACTTTTGATGTAGCGTTTGGTATTTTTGGAATTAAGGGAAATGGTAGGTTTACTGCGGTATACAATAATTATAATTTCAATCCTGATTTTGACACTACGTTTTTTACCAATGAGATAGTTTCGTTTGAAAAAAGCGCCAATAAAAAAGAGGATGATTTTTGGAGTAAAGTGCGCCCCGTACCTTTAACTAATGAAGAGGCAACTGATTACTCGGTGAAAGACAGTATTAAAACTATTCGGAAATCAAAAAAATACCTAGACTCCTTAGATCAGAAAAACAACAGATTTAAAGCTACCAACTTCTTTTTTGGCTACACCTATAAAAACTCTTATAAAGATTGGCAACTTACATTTAATGCTCCGCTATTTGCAACGCAATACAATTCTATTCAAGGATGGAATTCAACAGCTGGAATTACTTATTTTAAAAACAATGAAGAGAAAGGAAGCTGGTTGAGAATTAATACAGACCTTAACTATGGTTTTTCAGATAAAAGATTAAGAGCAAGCGGGCGTATATCCTATAAGCTAAATAATTTCACAAAACCTTTACTAATAATAGAAGGCGGGAGTAAATTACAGCAGTTTAATCCATCAAATCCTATCTCCCCTAGTATTAATACCATTGCTAGTATTGCTTTCAATAATAACTTTCTGAAAGCTTATGAGAAAACTTATATTACTTTTTCTTATTCAGAAGAATTTTTCAATGGTTTAAGGTTTTTTACCAATCTGAGCTATGAAGATAGAAAACCATTATTCAATTCAGAATTCAACGATGATTTTACATCTAATAATCCTTTACTCCCTGAAAGTTTTTTTATTCCTGCTTTTGAGGCGCATACTATCGTGAAAGCCTCCATAACGGCGAGAATTCGTTTTGGACAAAAGTATCTTAGCTATCCAAATGCTAAATACAATTTAATTAATGATGATTATCCTTCCCTATATCTTGCTTATGAAGCAGGTTTGGCATCAAATAATACTATAAATAATTTTTCTCAACTGAGAGCTCGTATTACTCAAAATTTTAATATTGCGAATAAGGGTAGATTCGTATATAATCTAAAAGCAGGTACTTTTTTTAGTGCAAATAATATCAGTTTTCCTGATTTTCAACATTTCAATGGTAACCAAACCAGAATTGGTACTGAAAGTGATTATACCAATCGTTTTAATCTATTACCCTATTATGCTCTAAGCACAAACAGCTCTTATCTAGAAGCACATGCAGAGCACAATTTTCAAGGGTATATTCTAGGAAAGATCCCAGGTTTACGTCAACTTAATTTCAATTTAGTTTTAGGAGCTCATACTCTTGGCACTAAAAATAATAAACCGTATTCAGAGTATTCTATTGGAATGGATAATATTGGTTGGGGCAAATTTAGATGGTTCCGTATGGATTATGTGCGTTCTTATCAAAACGGATTTCAAGGTGATGGAGTTATTTTTGGTTTGAAAGTTATAGATATTTTCAACTAATTTTTGTCATTTAGTAGCGGAACAAATCTAAAATTCCCAAATTCAGTTTTTTGAAATTCTTTTTCTGAAGTTCTAACATACAAAGTCATTACCTGCTCTTTGATTCCAACAGGAATCACTAGTCTCCCCCCTATTTTTAGTTGTGCCAATAAAGGTTTTGGCACCAAAGGTGCTCCTGCTGTCACTATGATGCCATCATAAGGAGCGGCTTCCTTATACCCCTTATATCCATCTCCAAAAATTATTTTCTTTGGTCTGTAGCCTAATTTAGGTAAAAAAGCACTTGTTTTCTTGTACAATTCACCTTGCCTTTCTATAGAATATACCTTGGCTCCCATTTCTATAAGTACAGCAGTTTGATATCCGCTTCCAGTGCCAACCTCTAAAATGGCAGTATTTTTATTTACTTCTAAAAGTTGGGTTTGATAGGCTACTGTATATGGTTGTGAAATGGTTTGCCCTGCTCCAATAGGAAATGCTTTATCTTGATAGGCATGGTCTTCAAAGCTACTATCCATAAATAAATGTCTAGGTATTCTATTGATAGCTTTAAGAACATTTTCATCAGTAATGCCTTTGTCTAATAAAATCGAAACTAGCTTATTACGTAAGCCTTTGTGCTTAAAAGAGTCTTTCAATTCGAGTAAAGTTTGGTAATCCAAAAATACACATTATACTCAGTTACCCTAGAAGATTTGTTCAATAAATTACACAATATGGGCTACTGTTTTTATTAAACAATTTCTATGGAAGAATGCTTCAATAATCTTATTTTTGCACAAAACAACATACTTATGTTAAAAGCTGGCGTATTAGGTGCGGGCCACCTTGGGAAGATTCATCTAAGGCTCTTACAACAATCTGAAAAATATGAACTTATAGGGTTTTATGATCCTGATCTAAAAAATGCGCAAAAAGTAGTTAAAGAGTCTGGATATACGCACTTCCCGATACTTGAAGATTTAATAAAAGCTGTAGATATGGTGGATATTGTAACGCCCACCCTTTCACATTTTGAATGTGCTGAAAAAGTTATTCTGGGAGGAAAACATGTTTTTATTGAAAAACCCATCGCTAATACCCTAGATGAGGCAGCACAAATAATTAAGTTGGCCAAGGAAAATAATGTCAAAGGTCAGGTTGGGCATGTAGAAAGGTTTAATCCGGCATTTACCGCTGTAAAGGAAAAAGTGCAAAATCCTATGTTTATAGAAACACATCGTCTTGCAGAATTCAATCCTAGAGGCACAGATGTACCTGTTGTGTTAGATCTAATGATTCATGATATCGATATTATTCTCAGCGTGGTTGACGCTAAGATTAAAAATATTCAGGCTAGTGGTGTTTCAGTAATAAGTAACTCTCCTGATATAGCAAATGCAAGATTAGAATTTGAAAACGGATGTGTAGCAAATCTAACTGCTAGTAGAATTTCCTTAAAAAACATGCGTAAATCTAGGTTCTTCCAGAAAGATGCTTACATATCTGTAGATTTTTTGGATAAAAATGTGGAAGTAGTTAAAATGAAAGATGCGCCAAAAACACCAGATGAGTTTGCGTTGATCTTACAAAACGCGGAAGGTGTAAAGAAGCAAATTTATTTTGAGAATCCTAAGATTATTGCTAATAATGCTATTTTGGATGAGTTGAATAGTTTTGCTGATGCTATTGAAAATGACACAACTCCTGTGGTTACACTTACGCAAGGAACCGAAGCACTCAAAATTGCACACGAAATTATTAGCATGCTCTAATGTGCGTATTGGAAAGCTTTTACAATAATTATTCCTACGGAAAAACATCCAATAGGTTTATAATAAATTAAATGTAATATGAAAAACATAGCCGTTATTGGAGCAGGTACTATGGGTAATGGAATTGCACATACTTTTGCTCAATTTGGTTTTAAGGTTCAGTTAATTGATATTTCTGAATCTTCTTTAAAAAAAGGGATCGCTGTTATTACAAAGAATCTTGATAGAATGATTGCTAAAGGCAGTATTTCAGAAACTATCAAAATAGAAACCCTTACAAACATTACCACACATACCAGTCTTGAGGAAGGTGTAGCAAATGTTGGATTGGTTGTAGAAGCCGCTACAGAGAATGTGGAGCTTAAACTAACTATTTTCAAACAATTGGATGAGTTGTGCCCAAAAGAGACCATTTTGGCAACTAATACTTCGTCTATATCCATTACTAAAATTGCTGCGGTAACTAATAGACCAAATCAAGTTATTGGGATGCATTTTATGAATCCTGTACCCTTGATGAAATTGGTTGAAATTATCAAAGGGTATTCTACTTCAGATGAAGTTACTCAGCAAATAGTTTCGTTATCGAAGGAATTAAATAAGGTGCCTGTTATTGTAAACGACTACCCAGGATTTGTAGCTAATAGAATATTGATGCCAATGATAAATGAAGCCATTGAAACACTCTATAATGGTGTTGCTGGAGTAGATGAAATAGATACGGTTATGAAATTAGGAATGGCTCACCCAATGGGGCCGTTACAATTAGCAGACTTTATAGGTCTTGACGTATGCCTTTCTATTTTGGAAGTCCTTTATGATGGATTTAAGAACCCTAAATATGCACCTTGTCCTCTCCTAGTAAACATGGTGAGAGCTGGTAAATATGGAGTGAAATCTGGAGAAGGTTTCTATGATTATTCCGAAAGTCGCAAAGCAGAAAAAGTGTCTGCCCAATTTGTTTAATAAAAACAACACCTTAAGGATTTACTAATATGGCCAAAATAGTACCATTTAAAGCAGTAAGGCCAAGTGATGATAAAGTGGCTTTAGTTCCGTCAAGATCTTACGAAGACTATTCAGATGAAGAACTAAATAGCGAATTGATGTTCAATCCGTTCTCATTTTTACATATAATCAATCCCGGTTTTAAATTTCATCAGGAGGTTTCTGGTTCGGAGCGATTTTCATTAGTAAAGAATAGGTATAGAGAGTTCAAAGAGGAAAAAGTATTTGTAACCGACGAAAAACCTTGTTTTTATTTATACCAAATGCAGACGAGGCACACTGTATTTTGTGGCATTCTAGCAGGTGCAGATTGTAAAGATTATGAAAATGATATCATCAAAAAACACGAAAACACTCTACAGAACAGGGAGCAAATTTTCAAAGAGTATCTTAAAACAGTAGGATTCAATGCAGAACCTGTATTACTTACCTATCCTGAACAACCAGAAATTGAAATTATTATAGCTAAGATTAAGAATACAAACCCTACATATAATTATACTTCCAAAGATCGTATCAAACATACACTCTGGATGATTCATGAGGAAGAAGATATTCATGCGTTACAATTGAGTTTTGAAAAACTTTCTTCACTTTATATAGCAGATGGGCATCATAGATGTGCTTCATCATTTTTACTAGCTGAAGATCTTAAGAATGAAAATTCAAATCACACAGGAGAAGAACCTTATAATTTTTTTATGAGTTATTTGATCTCTGAATCTAATCTTAAAATATTTGAGTTTAATAGAATGGTTAGTGATTTAAACGGTTTTACCAAAGAACGTTTTCTAATGGAATTGGATAAATATTTTAGGATTGAGAACAGAGGTCTTCAACTCTATAAGCCTTCCAAAAAACATCATTTCAGTATGTACTTGGATGGCGAATTCTATTCTTTGTATTTAAGGAAACCCTTATATGAATTTACGGATTCATTAAGTGAATTAGACACTCAGATTTTATATAAAACCATCTTAGAACCAATTTTAGGAGTTAAAGATTTACGCAATGATAGCAGAATTGAATACGGATATGGTAAGAATAACATATTGCAAATGAAGGATCTAATTGACCGAAAAAAGTTTGCTGTAGGTTTTAGTATGGTACCAGTTAATGTGTCTGAAATGAAAAAAATTGCAGATGAAGGATTACAAATGCCTCCTAAAAGCACCTATATAGAACCTAAACTTAGAAGCGGATTCACTATTTATGAATTCTAGTGAAACTGGATATACTTATGTGGTAAATTAAAAATTATGAGTATTAAAAAAAATCTAAATCAAATAAAAGCCACCTTACCTCCTAATGTGCAATTGGTAGCAGTATCCAAAACAAAACCAGTGGAGTTATTGATGGAAGCATATGAGGCAGGTCAACGTATTTTTGGAGAAAACAAAGTGCAGGAGATGACCGAAAAATGGGAACAAATGCCAAAGGATATAGAGTGGCATATGATAGGGCATGTTCAGAGAAATAAGGTGAAGTATATGGCTCCATATGTTTCCTTAATTCACGGGGTAGATAGCTTAAAGCTTTTAAAAGAAATCAATAAAAAAGCCGCTTCTCACAATAGAATTATTAAATGCCTTTTACAAATTCACATCGCTGAAGAAGAAACCAAATTTGGCTTAGATCAAAAGGAGTTATTTGAATTATTAGAATCTGCGGAAGTTTCAGAAATGCATCATATTTGTATCTCTGGTTTAATGGGGATGGCTACATTCACTAAAGACCAGCATCAAATTAAAAAGGAGTTTAATGAGCTTAAAAATTTATTTGACCTTATTAAACAAAAATATTCAAACCATAAGCAATATAAGCCAGAGATACTTTCTATGGGGATGAGCGGAGACTACCAAATAGCTATTGCTTGCGGAAGTAGTATGGTTAGAATAGGAAGTAGTATCTTTGGAGCACGAAACTAGTTATCTTAAAATCAATTCGTGTACGCAATAGTAGACATAGAAACCACCGGTGGTAAGTATAATGAAGAGGGAATCACAGAAATTGCAATCTACCGATATGACGGTCATAAAGTAACGGATAAATTTATAAGTCTGGTAAACCCTGAAAAGGAAATACAGGCTTTTGTGGCAAAACTTACAGGTATTAATAATCATATGCTTCGTAATGCTCCTAAATTTTATGAAATTGCCAAACGTATTGTTGAAATTACAGACGATTGTATTTTAGTGGCTCACAATGCAAATTTTGATAATCGTATTTTACGAACCGAGTTTAAAAGACTCGGATTTGATTATCAACGAAAAACTTTATGTACAGTTGAGCTCTCTAAAAAATTGTTACCCGGAAAAGACTCTTATAGTCTTGGTAAACTAGTTAGATCTCTTGGCATCCCTGTAAGTGATCGTCATCGAGCAAATGGTGATGCTATGGCAACAGTTAAGCTCTTTAAATTATTGCTTTCAAAAGATAAAGAGAAGAAAATCATTAAAGAATCGGTCATAACCGAAATAGAAACTCAGTTACAGCCTAAGCTATTAGATATTGTAGAACAACTTCCTTCAGCTACTGGTGTATTTTACATCCATAATGAAGATGGAGAAATTATTTATATTGGTAAAAGCAAAAATATTAAAAGAAAAGTAAACAAACATTTTACATCTTCAGACAATAAATCCAAAAGGATTCAAAATTTAGTGCATGCCGTTACTTATGAAGAAACCGGTAATGAATTAGTTTCGCTGCTTAAAGAGTACGAAGAATTAAGAATTAATAAACCCATGCTCAATTTTCACAGAAAGAGAAGGAAATTTAATATAGGTTTATTCAAACATATTGATGAGAGCGGTTTAATTAACCTACACATAAAAAAAACAGATAGACAAAGTAAACCATCTTTGACTTTTACTAATATTCATGAAGCAAATAATGTACTTTATAAAATGGCAGAAGAATTTACACTTTGTCATAAATACATTGGTCTTTCACAAGCCAAAAAAGGATGTTATAATAATGAAATCAATAAATGTAAAGGTATTTGTGTTGGAGAAGAATCTAAAGAAGCATATAATGAACGTGTTGAAAAAGCAATTATTAAGTTCACATATCCTTTCAAAAATATGATTATTGTAGACCGTGGTCGGGAAGTACATGAAAGGAGTGCTATTTTAATTGAAAATAACAAATTTCAAGGATTTGGCTTTTATGATCTTAATCACCAGATTAGTAATCCAGAAATTCTTAAAAACATGATTACTTCAATTCAAAACAATGCAGAGTTAACTCATATTATTCAATCTTACATTCGCAAAAGAAGAGTTCAAAAGATTATTGAATTGCAATAACAACTGGTATTCTGAACTTTAACTTCTAAGGTAAACCCGTTAACTCACATGGCTATTTGTACACTTTTTCAATTCTAATAACAATACATCATTACACAAACGTAATTATGCAAATATAAGCTTGCATTTCTTGATAAAAAATAAGTACTTTTAAACATAAAATAAACCGTATCGATTCATCTTCTAATAAATGGAAACAAAAACTTCATGAAATAATTTATGAAGCGGATACTCCTTTGGGGAAAGCATTTGACGTTTTACTCTTTTTCATCATTATTATTAGTATAATCATAGTAATGCTAGAAAGCGTTCGTGATATTGATATCAAATACCATAGCTTTTTAGTAACTGCTGAATGGGTTATTACCATATTTTTTACGATAGAATATATTGCCCGTATTATAAGTATTAAAAAATCTTGGAATTATATTTTTAGCTTCTATGGTATCATAGATTTGCTTTCTACAATTCCTTTATATATTTCTTATTTTTTTGCAGGCTCGCAAGTATTACTTGCCGTTAGGGCTTTTAGATTATTGAGAATTTTTAGGATTCTTAAATTAGTTCGTTTTTTGGGTGAAGCTTCTCAATTATCTAAAGCATTAAAAGCAAGCAAGGCCAAAATTGCAGTTTTCATTTATACAGTGCTGGTATTATCAGTAATAATGGGAACAACAATGTATCTAATAGAAAGTGATGAAAGTGGTTTTACCAGTATTCCAAGAAGTATTTATTGGACTATTGTTACCTTAACTACTGTTGGTTATGGAGATATTGCGCCACAGACTGCATTAGGTCAGGCAATTGCTACTATTATCATGATCTTAGGGTATGGAATAATTGCGGTACCTACTGGCATTGTGACGGTGGAATTTGCTAAACACAATGATCAAAAAAAAATACATCTCAATACACAAAATTGTCCCTGTTGTGGAGCAGAAGGACATATGGACAAAGCTATATACTGTTTTAAATGCGGAGAAGAATTAAATCCGTAAATGTATGAACTCCTCTCCTTCTCCAAAAACATTAATCGTAATAAATGGCCCTACGGCTATTGGTAAAACTGCATTGTCCATTAAACTTGCAACTCATTATGACACGGAAATTATATCTGCAGATTCAAGACAATTTTACAAGGAAATGAATATTGGAACTGCAGTTCCAAACAAAGAAGAATTAGCGGCAGTCCCCCACCATTTTATTCAACATAAAAGTATTCATGATTCTTATAATGTTGGAGATTATGAGAATGAAGTAATTGCTAAAATCACTGAACTTTTTAGCCTCAAAAATGTATTGATTCTTGTAGGCGGGAGCGGATTGTATATAAAAGCTATATTAGAAGGAATGGATGAATTTCCAGAAATAGATGCTTCTATTAGAGAAGAGTTAAATCTTCAATTAACTGAAAAAGGTATTTCATATTTACAAAACCTCTTAAAACAAGTAGATCCCGATTACTACAGCAAAGTAGACTTAAATAATCCACAAAGAATTATCAGAGCTTTAGAAGTAAGTATTCAAACGCAAAAACCATATTCTTCCTTTCTAAAGAAAAAACAAACAATTAGAGCCTTTCAAGCTGTTAATTTGGCTTTAAATGCTCCTCGAAACATTATCTATGACCGGATTAATCTAAGAGTAGATCTCATGATGAAAGAAGGTCTTCTGGAAGAAGTAGTAAAACTATACCCTTACAAAGACTTGAATGCTTTACAAACCGTAGGATACAAAGAACTATTTAACTACATAGACGGTATCTATCCCCTTGAGTTTGCTGTTTCGGAAATTAAGAAGAATACAAGAAGGTATGCAAAGAGACAACTCACTTGGCTTAGAAAGGATTCTAGTATAGTGTGGATAGAATATGATGCCGATTTCAAAACAATTATAGATAACATATCTAAGAAAATATAGTTCCTTAAGGTCTTAATAAGACTAAAAGTATAATCGTAACCATGTGTAAAGCCATTTTTATTACAGGAGTCTCAGGTGCTGGGAAAAGTACTATTGGCAGACTTTTAAGTGAAGCAATAAACATTCCGTTTTTTGATGGAGATGATTATCATTCAATGGACAACAAGAACAAAATGAGCCAAGGTATTCCTTTAAATGATCAAGATCGCCGTGGTTGGTTAGAGACCATTAATGCGCTAGCAAAACAAGAAATCAAAAAAAAAGGATGTGTTATTGCCTGCTCTGCGCTTAAGCAAAATTATAGAAATTTGCTCACTTTGGAAATAACCAACAATACTATCTTTGTTTTTCTTGAAGGCTCTTTTGAATTAATTCAGGATAGAATGAAACAAAGAACAGGTCATTTTATGCCTATCTCTCTTTTAAAGTCGCAATTTGAAATTCTAGAGATACCCAAAAATGTATTTACAATCTCTATTAAAAAACCCCCAAATGAAATTGTACAGCAAATTAAACGTCACCTGCAAAATCAAGTAGCCGGATGATAGATTTTATACTTCTTACCAATATCATTATTGGTATTCTAATTTTACTCGTATTAATTTTACGGGTAAAACTCCCTGCCTTTATTGCGCTTCTTATTGCAAGTATTATTACAGGGTTGTTAGCAGGATTGGAATCAGATGAGATTGTTAATACAATCACAGATGGTATGGGAGGAACACTAGGCTTTGTTGCTACCGTGGTTGGATTAGGTGCTATATTTGGTGGAATTCTTGAGCATTCTGGTGGAGCTAATGCTATAGCAAACTATTTAATGCAACGAATGGGTATGAATAGAGCGCCTTTGGCAATAATGATCTCAGGTTTTATAATTGCCATTCCTGTTTTTTTTGATGTTGCCTTTATTATTCTTATTCCAGTAATTTATGCAATACAACGTAAGACAAAAAAATCGCTGCTGTTATATGCAATACCTCTATTAGCAGGTCTTGCAGCCACCCATGCATTTATTCCTCCAACTCCTGGCCCTATTGCTGTAGCAGAATTGGTAGATGCAGATATGGGATGGGTAATTTTGATAGGATTTATGGCTGGATTACCAGCGGTATTAGTAAGTGGTTTGTTTTTTGGAAAGTATATCGCAAGTAAAATACACATTGAAGCACCCATTGAAATTTTGAGAAATGTTACAAAAGAATTACCAGATGCCAGACTCATATTTGCCATAATTGTTATTCCTATCGTTCTTATCTTGCTTAATACTTTCGTTAGTAGCAATCTTATTGGGGTTCCCAACGAATACATAAAAAACAGTATTCAATTAATTGGTCATCCATTTGTGGCATTAATAATCGCAAACTTAATTGCTTGGTATAGTTTAGGAATTTTGAGAGGCATAAAAAATCATGAAATGCTGAAGATCTCAGCTAAGTCGTTTGAACCGGCAGGAACTATCATTTTACTAACTGGTGCAGGGGGTGTTTTTAAACAAGTTCTTATCAATACTGGTGCCGGTAAAATGTTGGCTACCTCCCTTATTGAAATTGAGTTTCCAATTCTAGTATTTGGCTTTCTCACGGCTGCAATTGTTAGAATAGTTCAAGGGTCTGCAACTGTAGCAATGATTACAGCTGCGGGATTAGTTGCGCCTCTTTTGCATGGAACAGACCTGTACGGTGCTTCGTTGGCTTGTCTTGTTATAGCCATTGCTTCTGGTGCTTCCATTTTTTCACATGTAAATGACAGTGGATTTTGGTTAGTTGGTCAATATTTACATCTCACGGAGAAACAGACTTTTAAAACATGGTCTGTAATGACTACATTATTGGCATTAACCGGTTTTTTGATGGTTTTACTGATTAACAGTTTTCTATAAAAAAACCGCATTGTTTATTTAAAACAATACGGTTACTATTTATCTACTAAGGATTCTTATTGTTGCGCTTCGCTTTTCACCACTAAACGAAAACCTTCTCCGTGAATATTTAAAATTTCTACTTCTTCATCTTTCTTTAGATACTTACGTAGTTTTGCTATATACACATCCATACTTCTGGAGGTAAAATAATTATCGTCTCTCCATATTTTAGTAAGTGCTAATTCACGAGGCATTAAATCATTTTCATGCAATGCTAACAAACGTAACAACTCATTTTCTTTTGGTGATAACTTGATAGGCTCTTCTTCTTTATAGGTAAGGAACCGTAACTTTGAATTAAGATGAAAACCTCCAATTTTAAATTCAAACTGTTTGCTATCTGCCACAGAATCTGAAGATTTACGTTGCATTATAGCCTTTATTTTAAAAAGCAAAACCTCAGAATCAAAAGGTTTATTCAAATAATCATCAGCACCAGCTTTGTAACCTTTTAAAACATCTTCCTTCATTGTTTTTGCGGTGAGGAAAATAATGGGGATATTTTCATCTTTTTCACGAATCTCCTTTGCCAAGGTAAATCCATCTTTATAAGGCATCATAACATCCAAGATGCAAAGATCATAATTATCCTTTTTAAATTTTTCAAAACCTTCCATACCATTTTTAGCCAACATCACGTCAAAATCATTCATGGTTAGGTAGTCTTTTAAGACCACTCCAAAATTGGGATCATCTTCTACCAACAATATTTTTTTATTTGCTTTTTCCATAATTTTTATATTAAAGGTAACTTTATATAAAAGGTACTTCCTTTATCTTTTTCACTTTCTACGTAGATTTCTCCTTGATGATCATCTACAATTTTTTTAACATATGCTAAACCGAGACCATGCCCTTTAACATTATGTATGTTTCCTGTATGTTCTCGATAGAATTTTTCAAAAATACGTTTTGCCACAGCCTTACTCATTCCTGCACCGTGATCTGTAATTTTAACCACAATACTATTTTTTACAATTTCGGTAGATACATTAATTTTAGGAGCATCTGGTGAATATTTTATAGCATTATCTAAAATATTCACAATAACATTCGTAAAATGCACATCATTAGCTAATATTTCACTCCTTTCTGCATCTAAATGCTGTTCTATATAACCACCTCTATCTTCCACAATAAGGGATACATGCAGCACGGCATCATCTATTACATCATGAAGATCTACTCTATCCTTACTAATATCTAATTGATTTTTCTCAAGTTTAGAAATTCTAAGAACATTTTCTACCTGTGCATGCATTCGTTTATTTTCATCCTTAATCATTTGCAAATACCGTTTAACTTTTTCTTCATCACCAAATGTTTTCGGATTTTTAATTGCATCTAAGGCTAAGTTAATGGTAGCTATGGGAGTTTTAAACTCATGCGTCATATTATTAATAAAATCTGTTTTAATTTCCGAGATTTGCTTTTGTCTTATTAACTGATAGAGAGCACTAGAGTACGCAATTATAATTACTAAGGTAAATATGACTGAAAGAAAAGCCATGGTCATTATGCTTGAAATAAGAAACTTTTTCTTTTTAGGAAAACTTACCAGCAAATCATAGTCACTAACGTTCTCGTTATCAATAAATAAAGGAGTTCTGTATCTAGTTGATTGCGAAAGCACAAAACCTCTAGATCTCACTTTTGTTGCCAACCCTTTGCTGTAGATTCCGAATTCAAAATCTACATCCATATTTCTATCTTCTAATTCCCGTTGTATTGCAAATCTTATTTCTCTTACATTAGTACGTTTATGAATAGGCTTTGCTTTCGCAATGTCCCTGTAAGAAGTTTCAAAAGCAGCTTTATCAATTTCGTCCAATCTTCCAATCTTCCGCATAACCTGTTCTTCGTCTACTTTTTTTCCGTCTAGGCTCAATCCCTCCCGAATCAGTTTTGACTCTCTTGAACTAATAAATCTTTTAATATTTACACTATCCAGACCGTTTTCAAAGAACGCAGAAGAATAACCGTAATCTTCTTCCAATATACCATGAGAATAGATAAACTGTTCGTTAGTCTTACTATCTGTTTGTATTACAAAAAGTTTGGAGATTTCTGAGATTTTTGGATCTTCTAAGCTATCTAAGCCTGAGACAACAATATCTATAAAATCCTTAATTTCTCTTCGTTGAATACTTTCAGCTACTGATATCAGTATCTGATTTGCATTCATTGAAAACTGCTCCTCTTTATTGTCTATAGTAGCTTTAATCCAGTAACCCTGAACAAAAATAATTCCAATAAGTGATAAACTCATTAAAACTACCAACAGAACGAATAATCTCTTACTCATTTATTCAAAATTAAAGGTTTCGTATTGCTTTCAAACTGCTTTTAACCTAAACTTAACAAAAATGTTAAAATTGTATATTTATGTTGATTTATTAAGTAACTCGTGGTGAATTTCCAGAACCTGTTCTTGTGTCTTCTCCAGAGAAGAGTTATAAATTACATAATCTGAACGTTCTATTTTTTGCTTATCACTCCATTGATGCTGCATCCGCTCACGAATAGTGTTTTCATCAATTGAATCTCTTTGCATGACTCTTTTAATACGCACTTTCTCTGGTGCAGTTACAGTAATAATAAAATCACAATCCTTATGGCTTCCAGACTCAAAAAGAATAGCGGCCTCTTTAATGACATATACAGCATCCTGATTCTTATACCAATTCATAAAATGAATTTTGACAGCTGGATGTATTATGTTATTTAATTCTTGTAATTTTTCAGCATCTTTAAAGACTAATGAACTTATAAAGGCTCTGTCTGGTTCTTGACCTTTATAAGCTTTTTTCCCTAAAAGATTTATAACTTGGTTTTTTACTTTTGAAGACGCTACCAATAATTTTTTAGCCTCAATATCTGCAACATATATAGGGACTCCCAATTCTTGAAACATTTTTGCAACAGTAGATTTACCACTGCCTATGCCTCCGGTTAACCCAATAATCATTCTTTCTTAATTAAAAATTCAACTTTCTTATCTAAAATTTCTGCCGATCTCAAGTACTCGGGGTACTTTTTGATAGTAGGAATTAAAACCCCTTTATCTTCTATTTCATTAAAATCGGCTACTACCAAAACATCATCTGCTAAAACTTTCTTGATATCTAAAAGGCTTCCGCGGCATTTTACATTCACTTTGTCTGGAAATAAGCGAATTGAAACCTGATCTGGTTTGTTATTTATAATTATAGGTACTTCCAATATTTTTTCTGTATAACGAACCACCTTACCCTTTATTTGTATGGTTTGGGCGCTCAGTTGAACAGGCTCCAGCGCTTCTGAAATAACCAGTGCTGCTTCTACAGAGAAATCTGTATTTACATCATTTAGTACAATTTTTTCAGTTTCAAGAGAAGAAAGTGTATCCACAACATTTTCTGGGCCACTTACTGTTATAGAGTCGGGATTGATTTCAAAATCACCATATAAATCAAAATCACGTTCAAATAAAACGGTTAAATTTGGTGTTATTGGAACTTTTTTTTCGCTATTTTTCCCCAATTCAATAGCAATAAACCCCATTTGTAAATTTTGAAAACTTACATCTTTATCTAGTTGTTCTTTTACGGCTGCTTCAAGATATTGGGTGTTTAAAACATATACTCCATCCTTATTTTCTGCTCTGGAAACATCTAATTTTAATGTTCTTTTAAAAATACGATGCCTTATAATGGCGTACCCACCAGCTTTTATAGACACATCAATGGAAGCGGTTGGATTACCAAGAATGAGCTTATCATCTGGGACAGAAACATATGCTATGTCGAAATTAAGTATGGCATTGTGTGATTCAGATAGCTTGATAAAAAACCAAAGTATAAAAGTGATTCCAAAAAAAAGTATAAACTCAGATAGTTTACGGCGCTTGACCATACTTTTAATAACAGTATTCCAGTGTTTTTTAACCATTCTTATGAAAAAAATAATTTTGGAAATGCTTTTTCAGGTTTTCTTTTTAAAACACCTACATTCCAAGTGGATTTTATAAAACCATATCCATATCCAAAAAATTGAACACAAATAGCGGGAACAGATAATAAGGCAACATATAAACTTTTATTTTTGATTAAAGAATCAATAAAAGTGACTAAAAAATACGTAATTAATAATAAAAGAGGAAGTATCACTCCAAAAAAACTAAGACTTATTGCAATGAAACTAGTGAAAACAAAAAAACTAGGAAACCAATAGGTTAATTTTTGAGTTTCTGGATGCCAAACATTTAAAATGGGTCTGGTAAGTCCAAACTTGTGGACTTGCTGATAAAATTTTTCCCAAGAAATTCTCCTTTTATGATATACAAAAGCATCTTCAATAAGTCGTGTATTAAAACCATTATTCCAGATTCTTATTGTTAAATCAGGATCTTCTCCGGGGTGTATTTTACCGAATCCTCCTGTTTTTTCAAATGCAATTTTAGAGATTCCCATATTAAAACTTCTAGGTTGAAATTTATCAATAGCTCTTTTATGACCACGAATACCTCCCGTAGTTAAAAAAGAGGTCATGGCATAATTAATTGCTTTTTGAAGGGGTGTAAAGGAATCGTGAGCGGCGTCTGGCCCTCCAAAACAATCAACAAAATTAGATTCTAAGGAGGTATAAACAGTTTCTATGTATTGTGGTGGTAAAATACAGTCTGAATCTAATATAACAAAATAGTTGCCTTTGGCAATTTGCATTCCATAATTTCTAGAATCCCCAGGACCAGAATTCTCCTTAAAAAAATAAGAAATATTTAATTTTGAAGTATATTGATTTACTATATCATCCGATTTCAATGTGCTACCATCTTCAATAATTACCACTTCAAACTTTCTCTTGGTCGTTTGAATTGAAAGACTTTGTAATAACTCATCAATTTCTTCTGGACGGTTATATACAGGAATAATAAGAGAAATATATAATTTCATTATGTAAAGGTACTTAATTGAATAAAAAAAGCCGCTTTTAAAAGCGGCTAATGCTATTTAATAGAATAAGCCGTTATTCTTCTATAAATTTATCCATTACCTCATTACTAACTCCCGTATTGGAAAAACCTCCATCGTGAAATAGATTCTGCATGGTTACTTTTTTGGTTAAATCTGAAAAAAGAGAAATCGTATAATCAGCGCAATCCTGAGCAGTCGCATTTCCCAGTGGTGACATCATTTCTGCATATGCTATAAAACCGTCAAAACCTTTTACTCCCTGCCCTGCTGTTGTAGGTGTTGGAGATTGAGAAATTGTATTCACCCTAACATTTTTTTCTTTTCCAAAGAAATAACCAAAGCTCCTAGCGATAGATTCAAGAAATGCTTTATTATCTGCCATGTCATTATAATCAGGAAATGTACGTTGGGCAGCCATATAGGTCAATGCTACAATACTCCCCCACTCGTTCATGGCATCTGCCTTGTACAAAGTTTGCATCACTTTGTGAAAAGAGACTGCAGAAACATCCCAACCCTTAGTAGTAAAATCATATTTTTGATCTGTATACGGTCTACCTTTTCTAACATTCACAGACATCCCGATAGAATGTAACACAAAATCTATTTTACCACCCAAAATTTCCATTGATTTTGTAACAAGATTTTCTAAATCTTCAATGCTAGTTGCATCTGCTGGAATTATTTCAGAGCCAGTTTTTTCCGCTAATTCCTTAATCTGTCCCATTCTCATTGCTATTGGTGCATTCGTAAGAACAAAGGTACCTCCTTCTTCATGTACCCTTTCTGCAGTTTTCCATGCGATAGAGTTTTCATCAAGTGCCCCAAAAATAATTCCTTTTTTCCCTTTTAATAAGTTATATGACATAGTGTTGATTTTAATTATGGCCAATCAATATTTAATGCTTCAAAGATATTTAAAATTTGTTCAATTAAGAAGTTCTCTTGCATGTGCCAGGGCAGATTCACTCAATGATTTACCACCCAACATTTCAGCGAGCTCAAGAACCCTTTCTTTATCATTGAGCTTTATTATATCAGTAGTAGTTATATCTTTACTATCCGTTTTAAAAACTTTAAAATGTTGTACCCCTTTTGCCGCAACCTGTGGTAGATGAGTGATTGTAAATACTTGCATATTTTGGCTCATTTCTTTCATTATATCACCCATTTTGTTAGAAACCTCTCCAGAAACACCGGTGTCAATCTCATCAAACATGATGGTGGGGAGCTTTACGTGTTTTGCCAATATTGCCTTAATACTTAACATAATTCGTGAAAGTTCTCCTCCTGAGGCTACTTTTTTTAGTTCGCCAAAATCCGTTCCTTTATTAGCAGCAAAAAGAAAACTAAGTATGTCTTTACCATTTTCATTAAACCCCAAAGCTTTTTCTAGACTCACCTGAAACTTCGCATTATTCATACCTAATCCCTCTAGGGAATTTTCAAGATAATCAACTAAAACAGGAATTGCTCTTTCTCTATGTTGGTGAAGTTTCTCAGCAATTTTATTTAGAATATCTTCATGTTTTTTAACATCCTTTTTAGCCTGTAAGATATCTGTTTCCAGGTTTTCACTAATGGCAACTTTTTTTTCCAGTTCCTCCTGAAACTTTATAAGCTCTTTAATTTCAAGAACCTGATGTTTCTTTTGCAGATCGTACAACAATTGAAGTTTGCTATGTGTTTCTTCAAGTAATTCAGGATTAACTTCTAGGTCTTCCTCTAATGATTTTAACTCATCAAGAGCATCATCTAATTCAATATAAACAGATACAACTCTAGATGCTAATGCTTCAAACTTATAGCCAAAAACTGCAATCTTTTGAAGTGTGTTTTTTAAGACAGTAAGTTGAGCCAGTGTGCCCACTTCATCTGCACCAAGAAGTTGATTCCCAAAAGCAAGCTTTTCTCTTATTTCCTCCACATTATTTAACTTCTCATAAATAGACTCCAATTCTTCCTGCATTCCATCATAAAGATTTGCTTCTTGTAGTTCTTTTAGTAAAAAGGTATTGTAATCTTCTTCTTTATTGGCTTCAATTTGAAAATTTTGAAGCTTTTGTAATTTTGTTGTTGCTTCACGAAAGTGTTTTAAATGCGCTCTATAATTTTCTAACAAAGATTTATTATCGGCAACAGCATCAATAACTTTAAGCTGAAATTCGTTAGCCGTTAATTCAAGTGTCTGATGTTGAGAATGAATATCTATTAATCTCTTACCTATGGCTTGAACTGCTGTAAGATTGCATGGTGTATCATTAATAAAAGCTCTGGATTTACCACTTGGAAGGATTTCTCTACGTATTATGGTCTGATTTTCAAAGTCTATGTCATATTCACTAAAAAGTGATTTTAATCCGTAAGTATGTATATTAAAAACTGCTTCTACAATACATTTTTCTTCTTTATTACGCAAACTATTAAGGTCTGCCCTATTACCGAGCACCAAAGATAAAGCCCCTAAAAGAATTGATTTTCCTGCCCCAGTTTCCCCTGTAATAACGCTAAGTCCTTCTGAAAAATCTATTTCCAGATGGTCTATTAAAGCATAATTCTTAATGGAAAGTGAAATTAACAATGCAATGGTTTTTTAAGACCTCAAATATACATGTAATTTAGATTTGGAAGAAGCCCGTTAATATTTAATTTCCTTCCATGTATTGGCATAAAATGGAGCCACTTTGTTAAGTGAGTTTTTAAGATTGATAACGTCAATTTTAGGTCCACCTGAAAAAACACCGAGAATTTCTTCCGATTTTGCATCAAAAAAGGTTTGTAAAAGAAAAGCATTAGGCCTTCTGGCAACCAAAGATTCAAACATTTTCATACAGCCTATGATTTGTTGTTTAGCCAATGTCATATTATCGGTCATTGAGTCCAATCCTAATCGATGATAATTATACATAGCAGTTCGATATTCTTTAAAGGTATTTGATAACAAATTGTCAATGAGCTCCCATCTTGTTCTATTTCCATCTGCTTGTTGCCAGCCTAGAAACCCACTACCTTGAGCCAAATTCACTACATTTCTAGCCTTTTCAAAGTAGGGTGTGCCTCCATTTTTCTCAAAGGTATCAGCATCAATACCAAGAATAATATATACGTAATAAGTGATCACACTCACTAAATTTGATTCAAATGAGTTTGGGTTAAAGAAAAGCGGCTCAAATTCAAGGTATGAAAAATTAAACTGCCGATCGTTATAGTTAAAAATAGGGGAATCATAACTTGAATGAAATACAGGGCGACTAGATTGAACCTGAATAGTTCCTGAAAACTGACTACTTCCATCAAATTCTGTGATGGTGAGCAACATACTGCAATTAATACGTTCTTGTTGTTTAAAATTTTTATTAGTCCACTTGGCTTTATTGACATAATCATTCAAAGATCTTTCCAGCGTCTTAAAAATTTGCTGGTTAGTTTGCCCTACCTGATCTGAATTAACAATAATACTGCAATTTAACTCTTGAGCATTACCTTTAGTGTTTAAAAAAAAGGCAATAAAAAGAGTCAGAAAATAAAACTTATAGTCTGCGTAAAATTTCATCGAAAATATCTTTGGCAACTTCATCTTTTGGTTTTAGTTCAAAAGGGATTTGATGTGTTCCCTTATCAATAAAAGTAATCTTATTTGTTGGCTTTCCAAAACCAGCACCTTCATCATTTAATGAATTAAGTACAATGGCATCCAGATTTTTTCTTTTCAACTTTCCTATGGCGTTTTCCAATTCGTTATTAGTTTCTAAAGCAAAGCCAACTAGAAATTGCTTCTTTTTTAAAGCGCCTAGTGATGCAAGAATATCTTTGGTTCTTTCCAACTCTATCTGTAACGCTGTATTTGTTTTTTTTATTTTCTGATCAGCAATATTTTTTGGACGGTAATCTGCAACTGCTGCTGCTAGTATAGCGATATTGGTATCTGAAAATGAAGCATGTGCAGCCTCATACATTTGCTCCGCATTAACAACTCTAATGACTTCTATACCATCGTGTATTATATTTAAGTGAGTTGGCCCCGTAATCAAAGTTACTGTTGCGCCCATATTAGCGGCGCATGCTGCCAAGGCAAATCCCATCTTTCCAGAAGAGTGATTACCTATAAACCTTACTGGATCTATTGCCTCATAGGTTGGCCCAGCTGTAATGAGTACTTTTTTCCCATACAAGGGTAAATCTTGTAGAATTGAATTAGTAATAAAATTAAAAATATCTTCTGGCTCTGCCATCCTTCCCTCGCCAATGAGACCACTTGCTAATTCTCCATAAGCAGATGGAATCATACGATTTCCAAATGAAAACAATTTTTGGAAGGATTCTTTTGTAGAAGGATGCTTATACATATCTAAATCCATAGCTGGAGCAAAATAAACGGGACACTTTGCAGAAAGATAGGTAGCTAATAAAATATTATCTGAAGTACCAGATGCCATTTTGGAAAGAGTGTTTGCTGTTGCGGGAGCTATCAAAAACAAATCACCCCATAATCCCAACTCCACATGATTATTCCAAAGGGCATTCTCGTCTTCTTCTACTGTAAAAGAAGAAAGCACTGGGTTTTTACTTAAAGTAGAAAGCGTTAAAGGGGTAACAAAAGCCTTCGCATCTTCAGTCATAATTACTTTGACTTCGGCTCCAGCTTTAATGAACAATCTTACCAGTAAAGGGATTTTATAAGCGGCAATACCCCCGGTAATACCTAAAAGTACCTTTATACCACTTAATATAGACATACTCTATTTTGCAGTATTTCTATGATAGATCTTTCCTTCAAGCCATTCTTGAACGGCCATTGCGTGTGGTTTAGGTAATTTTTCGTAAAACTTAGAGACTTCTATTTGCTCTTTATTTTCAAAAATCTCTTCTAAACTGTCTGTGTACGTAGCAAACTCTTCTAGCTTTTCAATCAATTCCTTCTTGATTTCAGCATTAATTTGATTTGCTCTTTTTGACACAATGGATATGGCCTCGTAAATATTATCTGTAGGCTTATCAAACTCATTTTTGTTGACAGTGATCGTACTAATAGGTGCTTCTGTTTTTCTGAAATCGCTCATAATAACTATTTGCTAAATTGTTGTAATTCTTTGTTAAGAATAGAAAGCATTTTATCTGCTTCTTCTAAATATTCTGATTCTGGATAAGATTTTTTTAAAGTTACGTGGGCGTCTTTAGCCTCTTTAAGACGTGTTTCTTTTTTGCTCTCAATACTATTTATTGCTAGTTTAAACATAGAATCTAATCTGTAAAACATGGCATCCTCTCTGTAAGGAGTACCTGGATAGTCAGATAAGAAAAGATCAAATGATTTAATTGCTGCATAATAATCTTTAATTTTATCGTATTGTTTGGCAATTTCAAAAGCCTTGCGTTCAAGTTTTGTGCGTAATTCTTTTACCAATACATTAGCTTCTGATAATCTTTCTGAATTTGGATATGTATTAATAAAATTCTGAAGTTTATCTATAGCCGATGCGGTCTCTGTTTGATCTATACTAAATTTTGGAGATAAAAAATAATAACTCTTGGCTCCATAAAAAGCAGCCTCCTCTGCTTTATCACTTCTGGGATAAGATTTGCTGAAACGTTCAAATTGATATCCTGCCAAATAATAATCTTCTAATTTATAATAAGAATCTGCGAAAAAGAAAATAGCACGTTCTCCTTGTGGTTTACCTATAAACTTAGGTACAATTTGTTCAAAAAGACGAACAGCACGTCGGTAATCTCCTTCCTTATAAAGGCTTTCTGCTAATTCATACTTTTTAGCAGTATCATCTTCCTTCAATACCTTTTGGTACTCACCACAGGAATTAAAAATAAATGCTAATAACACTGTAAGGATAAAAAAAAGCGCTTTTTTAATCATTCGGCAAAATTAAAGATTCTATTGTAATAAAAAAAACAAATTTAAGAGGGCTAAAATACGCTTATTCGCGCTTAAAAAAAGTATTTTAAAATCTTTTTAACTATTAATTGGTCTGGTTTCATTTAACTTTTCATGATCTAACACGGTAATTCCGTCAGAATCAAAGTCAAAAGCCTTTACAAACTCATGATCTATTTCAATTTCATCAAGGGTATATGAAAAAACCCTATGTACTTCCTCATTAAAGGATTCATCAAAATAGCTTGCCATAACAATAATCTCTCCCTTTAAGTGAGGTATCTCTTTTAATGAATACTTATAAAGCGGGCTGTCTTTGTCAATATGATGTACAAGTGTCCATGTAGTAGGTAAATAATTAATAAAATCTCTTTCCATTGAAAGTTGAAAGAAACTACTTGTAAAATTCCCTTTTTTCATTTCATGCAATGAAAGCGTTACGGTAACTTTTGGTTTTATCATTGGAGTTTCTTTGGTATTCATTATTCTGAACATCAAAGCATTTTCTTTTTTAAAGGGTCTAAGAACCATTTGATCACTAAACTTAACAAATGATCTTGGTTTTGAAAATCTTCCATAAAGTAATCCCGTTATAAATGAAAAGCTTAAAAGACCTACCAAAGCTTCTATAGTTGATACAATTCCAACCAAAACACCTTTTGGAGCCATGCTTCCATAACCAACTGTTGTAATGGTTTGGGCTGAAAAAAAGAACGCATTTAAAAAATCAATAAACCAAGAATTACTCTCATTATAAAATTCATTAATACCAATAGATAGGTATAAAATTGCAAAGAGCACGTTTACAATGATGTATCCTGCAAGTACCAATAAGAAAAAACGAGCCCATGAAATATGAACAAGATAACTATACGTGGAGGCAATAGAATGTTTTCTATTTAAATGTTTAATATTGAACTTGCCATCCTTAGTCACAAAACGTTGCACATTTTCAGTACTACCGCTCCCAAATCCAGGATCTGATAATTTTTTTGATGTCGCCATCTATGGAGTAACTGCGATGGATTGATTCAAGTATGTATTGATTTTTCTTTTAAGCGTCTTAGTTGCAGCAGTGAGCGGAAGCCTGACCACAGATTTACAAATCTTATAATGTTCAAGAATTGCTTTAATTCCTGCGGGATTCCCTTCCTCAAATGCCAAATCTATAACTGGGATAAGTTTATTAAAAAGAGCATACGAATTTCTTGCATCTCCATTTATTCCCATAGTAACCATTTTAGAAAATTGAGAAGGTAACCCCTGTCCAATCACAGATATTACACCTGCACCTCCAGCCAAACAAATGGGCAAAGTAAGCATGTCATCTCCTGATATTACTAGAAAATTTTCAGGTTTATCTCTTAAAATTCGGGTAACCTGATTTAAATCTCCTGAAGCTTCTTTTATCCCAATAATATTATCAAAATCATATGCTAATTTCAAGGTAGTTTCCACACTCATATTGCATCCAGTTCTTGCAGGAACATTATAGACAACAACAGGCAGCGGACTTGCTTCTGAGATGGCTTTGAAATGGGCATAAATTCCTTCTTGACTGGGTCTATTATAATAAGGAGCAACAGATAGAATAGCAGAAAAACCTTCCAGATTTCCTGTTTTCAATTCATCTACCACTGCCAAGGTATGATTTCCACCTACGCCTAATACCAATGGTAACCTTCCCTTATTTGCATTTCGTATAGTAGTCTTAACTAATTCCTTTTCAACATTTGATAAAACTGCCGATTCTGCGGTAGTTCCAAGAACAACCAAATAATCTACTCCCCCATCAACCACAAAATCAACCAAAGTTGAAAGGCTAGACACATCTATATTGCCTTTTGCATCAAATGGAGTTACTAATGCAACGCCTGTTCCTCTTAATTGCGACATGCTAAATCTTTTTTAAAATTTTAAGGTACTTTATAATTTCTTCTCTGAATTTTGAAAAAGAATCCGGAGAAATTTGGAAAACAATATCATTTAAATCTTGATTACTATCTAATAAACCAATTTTTGTTTGTGATTTAGTTTTGGCAGAAACCAATTTTAAAATCACCGGTGCATGTTGGTAGTAATTTATCAGTAAATCATACTCTCTTCCTAAGTATTCATTAATATCAGAATTTTTTATTTGTCCGTTCCATCCCAAATCCTTATCCGTAAAAACAGGAACGTTAAATCCAGTACCCATTAAACCTTTTTCACTAAAACCAATTATTTTATATTCATGAGACTTTAATCCTATTTGTTCTGCTAGTTCTTGAAAAACTTCAGTATGATTGAATTCATCAAAATTAACAATACAACCTAAGGAACGTATTTTAGATGATTCTTTCGATAATTTACTATTCTCATGAGCGTTTAAAGCTTTTTTCAATAATTTGAGAGCGCTTTTTCGCTTGAGTTTTTCTAAAAACATTTATAGTAACTTTGTGTTACAAAAATAGAGAATCTGATCCATAATTAATTTATTTTATAAAAAACTTATGATGCGTATTATTAAACATTTTGTTTTATTTATAACAATTTGTGCTTTTGCTGCATGTAAACATTCCCATCAAGTTACAAAAATAGCGGGAGAAAATATCCATATTACGGATTCTCTTCCTAAAACTAAATCTATTGAATCTTTTATAACTCCTTATAGATCAAGAATTAATCAAACACTAGATAGCGTTCTCGCTTACAACCCACAAAACTTAACAAAAAATGATACTCCGCTAAATACTGCGCTTGGAAATTTAATGGCAGATGTTGTTTATGAAGCTATTGAGCCTATTTATTTGAAAAGAATTGGAAATCACGTTGATTTTGTACTGCTCAATCATGGAGGTATCAGATCTGGATTTAATAAGGGAGGTGTAACAGCGAGAACCGCTTATGAATTAATGCCTTTTGAGAATACGATTTCCGTATTAGAGTTATCAAGATCTAAAATGGATTCGTTGATCAACTTTTTAGTGGTAGGGCAAAGAGCACATCCCTTTTCAAAAGAATTACGTTTGTCACTTTTTAAAGACGGAACATTGAAAGATGTTTCCATTCATGGACTACCCTTAGACTCGTTAAAGAGTTTTAAGATAGCTACCTCTGATTATCTTGCTAACTTGGGTGATCAAATGAATTTTTTTGAGGATCCTATAAGCAGAGTTGACATTGATTATTTAATACGTAACATCTTTATTGATTATTTTAGAAAAGTAGACACTATTTCTGCTTCTTATGATCATAGATTTATAATGGAATAAATGAATAGACGTACTTTTATAAAGAATAGTGCAGCTGGAGCTACCATGCTTGGTATTGCACCATACACTTTTCAATCTTGTAAAGAATTAAAAAGACATCTCACTATTTTGCATACAAATGATGTTCATAGCCATATAGATGCTTTTCCTGAAACGGATAAAAGAAACCCAAATATGGGAGGTGTGTCCAGAAGAGCCTCTCTTATTACAGCAATTCGCAATGAAAACCCAAATACGCTTTTATTTGATGCGGGTGACATTTTTCAGGGAACCCCCTATTTTAATTATTATGGTGGTGAGTTAGAGTTTAAACTCATGAGTATGCTTAAATATGATGCCGTTACCATTGGGAATCATGATTTTGATAATGGTATTGAGGGGTTGTATGCACAACTACCTCATGCTAATTTTAGCTTTATTTCGGCTAATTATGATTTTTCAAATACTCTTTTAGAACGCCATGTAGAACCTTGGGAGATATTTGAAACTGGTGGCGTAAAAGTGGGAGTTTTTGGCTTAGGAATTGAACTTAATGGACTCGTCGCTAAGAAAAATTATAAAGAAACTGTTTATTTAAACCCTATAGAAATAGCGCAAAGCATAAGTTATCTTTTAAAGCACGAAAAACAATGCGACCTTGTAATTTGTCTTTCTCATTTAGGTTACAAATACAAAAATGAACAAACCCCTTCAGATGTTTTACTGGCTTCAAAAACAGAAAATATAGATTTAATAATTGGCGGACATACGCATACTTTTTTAGATAAACCAGAAATTCATTTGAACCAAAAAGGCGAAGAAGTTTTAATAAATCAAGTAGGTTGTTATGGTATTAATTTAGGAAGGATAGATTTTTACTTTGATACTCATGGAAAGGTTCTTAAGGAAGGTAAGTCGATTTTAATTTAAAGCCTTCATAATCTGTTGCAAACTTTAATAAAAAGATATACGAGATTATATGCGATATGACATTGATAACTTCAAAGAGATTAATTGGACTAAAAAACAGATACATACTCATCATAGAATCTCCTATTACGAGACTTACAGCTATAATGATTAAGTAAAGTGTAAGTTGTGATCCTGAATTAAAAAAACTCACATTAGAGAGCACATTCAGCATAACTAATGCAACTGAATAACCAACCACATAGGGGTATAAAATTCCCAGCGCATCTCCAAAAGCATCCCTAAGGTAGAATTCATAATATACTAACCATAAAAGAATGATAGGGATAGAATAATAGAGTAGTCTTTTTGTACCTTTTTCATGAATCAGATTAAATGCAAATACACATAAAACTAAATGACCCAATCCAAAAAAGATCAAAGAATATTTTAGAATTAATTCCTGATTAAAAAAACTACTTAATTCCGCAAAAAAATAAAATAAAAAGACTATTGATATACCCCAATTTGCGAGTGTTGTCTTTTTATAATAAACAAAATACAGCAAAGGTAACATGCATACTCTTGGGAACCATTTTAAAATCTGAATTTCAAATACTTCTCCAATAATCAAGAGTATTCCGAACAAATAGAAAGACTTAATTGCTAAAGAATTCTTCATATCATATCCAAAAATTGGTATTCATCTATAATGGGTATTTTAAGTTTATCTGCTTTTTCTTTCTTACTTGGCCCCATGTTTGCTCCTGCAATCACATAATTCGTTTTAGAGGAAATAGAAGAAGCTACCTTACCTCCATTATCTTCTATTTGTTTTTTTAATTCATTTCTTGTAATAGATTCAAAAACTCCTGAAACAACAAAGGTAATACCTTTTAAAAGATCTGTTTGATCTTTTAAAGCTTCCTCAGATATTTGCATGGCAACCCCTTTTTGCCTTAAGTCTTCTACAATAAGCATATTCTTTTCGTTTGCAAAAAACTCTACCACACTTTCGGCTATTTTTTCACCAATTTCATCTACTTGTAACAAATCTTCTTTTGAAGCCTGTTTGAGATGATCTATAGCTTTAAAAGCTTTTGCCAGTTTTTTTGCTACAGTTACTCCCACAAATCGTATTCCTAAAGCATAAAGAACTCGTTCAAAAGGAATTGCAACAGAAGACTTAATTCCATTAATTATATTTTCAGCAGATTTTTCTGCCATTCGCTCTAAAGGTATAATTTGTTCAATTTTCAATTCGTAAAGGTCTGCATAGTTATTTATTAACCCCTCTTTATATAGTAGTTCTACTGTTTCAGAGCCTAATCCATCAATATCCATTGCTTTGCGCGAAATAAAATGTTGAATACGACCTGTAATTTGTGGAGGGCATCCGTAAAAATTAGGGCAGTAGTGCTGTGCTTCTCCTTCTTTTCTGATTAAAGTTGTTTGACATTCAGGACAATGTGTTATATAGGCTACCGGGCTAGAATCCGCTTCCCTACAAGTTAAATCTACAGCAATAATTTTTGGGATAATTTCTCCTCCTTTTTCCACAAATACACGATCACCAATCCTAATATCTAAACGTTCTATTTGATCGGCATTATGCAATGATGCTCTTTTTACTGTAGTTCCTGCTAACAAAACTGGCTCTAGGTTGGCCACCGGCGTTATAGCACCCGTTCTTCCAACCTGATATGAGATGCTATTTAAGGTTGTTTTTGCTTGTTCTGATTTGAATTTATAAGCCATTGCCCAACGCGGTGCCTTTGCAGTATAGCCTAATTCTTGTTGATGTGCAATACTATTCACTTTCACTACAACACCATCTGTTTCGTAAGGTAAGTCATGCCTTTTTACATCCCATATGTCTATAAAATTCATTACCTCTTCAATACTTTTACACAATGCAGCTTCAGCAGGTACTTTAAAGCCCCATTGTCTTGCCATTTCTAATGCTTCAAAATGTGATTTCGCGTTTACCTGATTTCCATTCAAACCATACAAAAGACAATCAAGTGGTCTTTTGGCAACTTCTGCACTGTCTTGGAGCTTTAGACTGCCGCTAGCTGTATTTCTTGGATTCATATAGGGGTCTTCTCCAGCTTCTATTCGTTCTTCATTCATTTTTTTAAAGCCCTCCAATGGTAATATAATTTCACCTCTAATATCGAACTCTGAAGGATAATCACCTTTTAATATCAAAGGAATAGATCTTATAGTCTTTACATTATTAGTTACATTGTCACCTTTAAACCCATCGCCTCTAGTTACCGCTTTTAACAAGCGCCCATTTTCATAAGTAATACTAATAGAAGCACCGTCATATTTCAATTCACATACAAATTCAATATTAGAAGTACCTAATATTTTATGAATCCGTTTTTCCCAGTCCTCCAGATCTTCTCTAGAATAAGAATTATCAAGAGAATACATTCGTTCTTTATGCGTTAACGTCTCAAAATTTTTAGTGACAGTTCCTCCTACTCTTTGTGTAGGCGAACCCGAATCAAAGAATTCAGGATACGTATCTTCAAGCACCTGCAATTCTTTAAGCATCATATCAAATTGATAATCTGAAATAGTGGGCATATCTAACACATAATAATTGTAATTGTGTTCACTTAATTTTTTTCTTAATTCTATGATCTGGTCTTTAGGGTTTTTTACCATTTTTCCGGAATTCTTTCAATTTAACTAAACCTGTTCTTTATGAATCCATTTTGGCTGTACTTGAGGTTTATATTTTTTCATTCTTTCCAACAAAGATTGCGTTTTGTTTTCAACCAATAACATTTCATAATTTTGAGGCTTTAAAAATTCTGTTTTTACCATTTTTTCTAGCATCGCTAAAAGGTCATTATAAAACCCGCTAACATTTAAAATTCCTACTGGTTTAGTATGCAATCCTAGTTGTCCCCAAGTAATCATTTCAAAAAGTTCTTCCAAAGTGCCATAACCTCCAGGAAGAGTAATTACTCCTTCAGATAAATCATGCATAATTAATTTTCTTTCATGCATCGTTTTGGTCACAATAAGTTCTGTTAATCCGGTGTGATACACTTCTTTAATCTTCAGGAAATCTGGGATTACTCCAATTACCTTCCCTCCATGATCAAGACATCCGGAAGCAACCTGTCCCATAATGCCTATATGGGCAGCACCATAGACTAAAGTAATGTTCTGTTTGGCTAGGCATTTACCTAGTTCATAGGCTTCTTTAATAATATGTTGATCATTTCCCTCACTACTTCCACAAAAAACTACAATACTCTTCATTTATACAGATTTTATAAGTTGTGCCTTTACCATACGTTCATTACTAAACAAATCTTTTCTTCTTTTAATATTTAAGAATCCTAAAGCTCTTAATTCTTCTTCTAATTCATCACCAAGATATTGATTGATCTCGAAATATAATGCACCATCGGGCTGCAAGTTATTAACAGCTAGTTGGGCAATTTTTTTATAAAACAGAAGTGCATCATCATCCGGAACAAACAAAGCAATGTGTGGCTCATAATCTAAAACATTAAGCATCATTTGATTTTTTTCAACTTCCCTTACATATGGAGGATTGGAAACTATTATGTCATATTTATCTGGTAAGTCCTGAATTTTTAGAATGTCTGCCTGAATAAAATTTATGGGTACTTGAAGGTTTTTAGCGTTTTTTTTAGCTATTTCTAGGGCCTTTTCTGAAATATCATAAGCAGTGACTTCAACGCTCGCTGTATTTTTGGCTATTGTAACTGCTATACAGCCACTGCCAGTACCAACATCAAGTATTTTGATTGGTGATTTTTTTATTTTTTTATTTTTTATATCCTTTAGAATCCATTCGACAAGCTCTTCGGTTTCCGGTCTTGGAATGAGTACATCTTTGGTGACAAAAAAATCAAATCCATAAAATGAAGTCTTACCCAATATTTGTTGAATAGGGATGTTGTTTTTTAGGCTCTCCAATGTTTTGTAGACAATAGGTACTTCATCATTAGTCAAGCTGAGAGTTGGATTTAAAGCCACAAAAAGTTTAGAAATGTCAAAATAGTGTTCTAAAGTTCTGTAGAAAAATTGATCAACTTCTTCAACTCCATATTGTTGATCTAATTCCAGATGAAAAATGTTTTTAAGCTCTTTTAGAAGCATTTTTCTTTAGCATTTACTTCAGTGTTTTAAACATCCATACAGAACAAGCATGGTGGCATGTATCTCCCATAGGAGCTTCAATATGTTCAAAACCCATATGTTGATAAATATTTTGCGCTACAGTCATATTTGGCATCGTTTCTAAGTAGCAACCATTATAGCCAAACTCTATAGCTTTATGTATACACTTATTAATTAGTTTTTTTCCTATACCTTTACCTCTAGCTATCTCTAATAGGTACATTTTTTGCAATTCACAAACATTTCCAGCATAATTTGCTAAAGGTGCAATTCCAGCACCTCCCAAGACCGTATCGCCTTCAATTACCACATAATAAAAAGATTTATCCGCAAGGTAAGCTTTGGTTAGATTTTGTAAAGAGCTATCTGAATAAGCAGAACCTTCTTTTGGAACATTAAAATCAACAATAACTTTACGAATAACTTTGGCAATTTGATCATTATCAGAGTATTCTATTTGCCGGATAAATATTTCGCTCATAGACTCACCTTATTATACTATTTTTGTGATGTGAATATACACGAAAAATATATAAAAAGATGTATTCAACTGGCCAAAAACGGATTAGGAACTACCTATTCAAACCCGTTAGTTGGCAGTGTAATTGTTCATAATAATTTAATTATTGGGGAAGGTTGGCATTATAAGGCTGGACAGCCTCATGCCGAGGTTATTGCAATTAATTCTGTAAAGAATAAAGAATTATTAAAAAATGCCACTCTTTATGTGTCATTAGAACCTTGTAGCCATTATGGTAAAACACCTCCTTGTAGTGATTTAATTATCAAAGAACAGATTAAGAACATAGTAGTTGGCACCATAGATCCCTTTGCCAAAGTGGCAGGAAGAGGTATTAAAAATTTATTAGACGCTGGATGTAACGTAACCGTTGGTGTTATGGAAGAAAAGTGTAGAGCATTAAATAAGCGCTTTTTTACATTCCACACCGAAAAAAGACCTTACCTGATATTAAAATGGGCAGAATCAGCAGATGGCTTTTTAAGTCCGGCAACTACCAAAACAACAAAACAAATAGCCCAACCCATATGGATATCAAATAAATTCTCCAGACAGCTCGTACATAAATGGAGAAGTGAAGAACAAGCCATCTTGGTAGGTACTAACACCGCTTCCATAGATAACCCATCATTAACCACTAGAAACTGGTATGGAAAATCCCCAGTAAGGGTGTTATTAGATAGAAATTTGAGGCTTTCTACTCACCTTAAACTCCTAGATAATACGGTTCCTACACTTGTTTTTACTGAAGTAGAAAAAACACCCTCTCCGCAACAAAAAATTTCTTATCATAGCGTTCATTTTGATGATACTTTAATTACTTCAATAGTAAGCAAACTCTATGATATGGGTATACAAAGCCTTATTATTGAAGGAGGTTACAAGACATTAAAAGGATTTATTGATAAAGGTCTTTGGGATGAGGCAAGAGTTTTTAAAGGAAATAAAGTATTTAGGGCTGGAACACCTGCTCCTGTAATTACGGGTGACTTAATAAGTTTAGACAAAATAATCACAGATGAACTTTATATATGGACAAAAAAAACATAAAAAATATTGTTTTTGACTTTGGTGATATTTTTATTAATCTGGACAAGCCTGCCACCCTATTAAGGATGAAAAAATTAGGATTAAAGGAATTATCACCCGAATTGGTTAAAATGAATGAGTCTTATGAAAAAGGACTTATAAGCACCTCGCATTTTGTTCAATATTATCATCATTTATTTCCTCAAGTTGAAAAAGAAGAGCTCGTTCAAGCATGGAATGCCATTATTTTAGATTTTCCAGAATATCGATTGAACTTTTTGGAAAAGCTGGCAAACAAAAAAAACTTTAGATTATTCTTATTAAGTAATACAAATGAACTTCATATTAGTGCCGTAAAAAATAGTATGAGTGACACTAAATATGAGAGATTCAAGAGCTATTTCGAGAAATTTTATTTATCTCATGAGATTCATTTAAGAAAACCAGACCTTGAAATTTTCAATTTTGTTATACAAGAAAATGGTTTAAATCCTCAACAAACATTATTTGTAGATGACACTTTGGAAAATGTCTTAGCAGCAAAAGAAGCCGGTTGGAAAGGATGGCATCTTATTCCCGGAGAAGAAGACATTATTAATTTACTAGATAAAAACTTCTTTTAATGGTCTATCTGTTGTTGAGTATTTTGTTGAACACGCTTTTGTTTGTAATCTTCAAATACTTTAGCCGGTTTAATGTAAACAATCTTCATGCGATAGTTATAAATTATTTTATAGCATTTTTTACGGGGTTTATGTTTGATGAGACGATAGTGTCTCTATCACAAATACCAAAAGCCCCTTGGTTTAAAGGGACGTTGTTTTTAGGAGTCCTTTTTGTTACTCTCTTTAATATTTTAGCACTTACAGCTCAAAAAATAGGCCTTTCTGTAGTTTCCATAGCCAGCAAGATGTCTGTGGTAATTCCTGTAGTTTTTGCATTTATAGTTTACGAAGATAAAATTACATTCTTTAAAGTTATTGGGATTATTTTAGCATTAATGGCAGTATATCTAGTAACTAAAAAAACAACTCATACATTGGTTAAAAACAAATATTTGTATTTGCCATTATTACTCTTCATTGGTTCAGGATTACTAGATACTATTCTCAAATATGTAGAATTTAAATACGTAAGCATCGAGGAAACAAACATATACTCAGCGGTCATTTTTTTGGTTGCTGGAATTACCGGAACGGTTATAATCCTAATTCAGACCATTTTAAAAAAAGTGAATTTTGAGATTAAATCTGTGATTGCTGGTATTGTTTTAGGTCTACCAAATTTTTTCTCTATTTATTTTTTGCTAAAGGCATTAAAAATAGATGGAATAGAAAGCTCTTATGTTTTTCCTGTAAATAATGTAGGTGTTGTTTTATTATCAACAGTTGTTGGCATAGGCTTGTTTAAAGAAAAGTTGTCTAATTTAAATAAGATTGGAATTGTGATTGCAATAGGAGGTATCGTATTAATGAGTATAGCTAGTTAACTGTGACAAAAGACACTTTTAAAACATTAGCCGTCGCTTCACCCGAAGCACTTTACAAGGAGAAAGGAAGTAAATTCTATGCATATGCATTTCCAATAGATTCAGAAGAGGGAATTAATGCTAGAATAAAAGATGTGAAAGAAAAACACTATAGCGCAAGACATTGGTGCTATGCATGGCAGCTGGGAATAAGAAATACAATGTATAGAGTTAACGATGATGGAGAACCCAGAAATAGTGCAGGTATGCCAATTTACGGACAAATTCAATCTTTTGGAGTTACCAATACCTTGGTAATAGTGGTTAGATACTTTGGTGGTATAAAACTAGGAGTTGGCGGACTAGTTAAAGCCTATAAGCAAGCAGCAAATCTTACCCTGAAAAATGCCCCCATAATAGAAAAAACAATCGATGTACTTTATACTTTGAATTTTGAATATGTCTTGATGAATAAAGTAATGCGAATCATAAAAGAACATCAATTGGAAATCACAAATCAAAAGTCCGCTTTAAAATGCCTTCTTGAAATTAAAGTTCGTGAGCGAGATGCTAAAAAAATTGAAACCATACTAAACAGCATCTTTGGATTAGAATTTATAAAAGGTACATCAGAATTCTAAATTTTCAAATTTTTCAAGAAGATATGAAGGGCATCTTATAGGTTTTCCAGAAGCGGTATTAATAAATGCCAAAACCGTATTTGCAGTACATATTAATTCTTTATTCTGATTATGAATTTCATAGTCAAATTCTATTCTAACAAAAGGTCTCTTTAAAAGGGTTATTTTTATCGATAAAACGTCATCATAGTAAGAAGGTTTTAAAAATTTCAACTTTAATTCTGTTACCGGAAGCATCACGCCACTTTCTTCCATCCACTTATAAGATATACCAAGGCTTCTTAGCCACTCAACCCTTGCAATTTCTAGATATTGAGCATAATTTCCATGATAAACTACACCCATTTTATCAGTCTCAGAATAACGTATTCTCACGTTAACTACGTAGGTTTTTACATTCACAGTTTAAGGTTTTTTACAGGTTATCAAAAAGTAAAATTATCGTTACCAAGCATGCGAAAAAAAAAGTGAAAATTCAACCAGCTTTTCATTTTTTTTTTCAATTATTTGTTCACATATTTGTTCTGCTTTAAGAGCTAAAGTAAGAAATCTATTCATTCGGATTAAATAACCAACAATTAAACTTAATAATAGGGATGAGCATAACTGCTGAATCGGTATGGGATAATTGTTTGTCTTTTATAAAAGACAATATACAACCACAGGCTTATAAAACCTGGTTTGAACCAATCAAATCCGTAAAGCTTACAGATAATGCCCTTAGTATTCAAGTTCCAAGTAAATTCTTTTACGAGTGGCTTGAAGAACATTATGTAAAGCTTCTCAAGGTTGCTCTGACAAGAGAACTTGGTGAAACTGCAAAACTGGTTTATGTAATAAAAATGGAAAACACCTATGGGAATCAAAAACCATTTACAGAGAAAATTCCAAGCAGTAATAGAGCAAATGTAAGGCCTCAAGAATTAGATGTTCCTATAAAGCATAAAAATCCAGAATTAAAAAATCCTTTTGTTATTCCGGGAATCCGTAATATTAAAATTGAATCTCAATTAAATCCCAATTATAATTTTGAGAATTTTCTTGAAGGAGATTCTAATAGGTTGGCAAGATCTGCTGGTTTAGCGGTGGCTAACAAACCTGGAGGAACTTCTTTTAATCCATTATTGATTTTTGGTGGAGTTGGTTTAGGAAAAACGCATCTAGCACATGCTATTGGTGTTGAGATTAAAGATAAGTATCCAGATAAAACGGTACTTTATATTTCTGCTGAAAAATTCACACAACAGTATATTGAATCAGTTAAAAAGAATACACGAAATGATTTTATACATTTTTATCAATTGATTGATGTATTAATTATAGATGATGTCCAATTCTTTTCAGGTAAAACGGGAACTCAAGACGTATTCTTTCATATCTTTAATCATTTACATCAAAACGGAAAACAAGTCATCTTAACATCTGATAAAGCACCTGTAGATATGCAGGATATTGAACAAAGATTACTTTCAAGGTTTAAATGGGGACTTTCTGCTGAATTGCAAAGTCCTGATTTTGAAACTAGAGTGTCTATCCTTAAAAATAAGCTTTATCGAGATGGTGTAGAAATGCCTGAAGAAATTATTGATTATGTAGCCAAAAACATTAAAACGAATGTTCGTGAGTTAGAAGGAGCTATAATTTCGCTTATTGCACAATCTTCTTTTAATAAAAAAGAGGTTACTCTTGAATTAGCTACTCAAATTGTTGAGAAATTTGTTAAAAACACCAAACGTGAGGTATCTATTGATTATATCCAAAAAGTAGTCTCAGACTATTTTCAGATGGATGTATCTACTCTGCAATCCAAAACACGTAAACGTCACATTGTACAAGCTAGACAATTAGCTATGTTTTTTGCAAAAAAATACACTAAGGCTTCACTCGCGAGTATTGGTTCTCAAATAGGACGAAGAGATCATGCAACAGTTCTTCATGCTTGTAAAACGGTAGATAATCTAGCGGAAACAGACAAGCAGTTTAGAAAGTATATTGACGATCTTACCAAGAAATTAGCACAATAGTTATGTCACGGCGCATTTTAATGGTTTGCCTAGGTAATATTTGTCGATCTCCTTTGGCGGAAGGTATTCTTAAATCAAAAACAAACCATTTAAATGTTGAAGTAGAATCAGCAGGAACCATTTCATTCCATGCTGGTAAATCTCCCGATATAAGATCAATTGCTATTGCTAAGAAAAAAGGTATTGACATTTCCTATCAGCGGTCTCGAAAGTTTACTACCTCTGACTTTGAAAGATTTGATGAAATCTATGTAATGGATCGCAGTAATTATATAGATGTTCTTCAAATGGCAAAAACAAAAGATCAAAAGGAAAAAGTCAAAATGATATTGAATTTGGTATTCCCAGGTGAAAATGTAGATGTTCCAGATCCCTATTACGGAGGTGATGTAGGTTTTGAAAACGTATTCAAGATGCTAGATGAAGCTTGTGATAAAATATTAGAACAACTGGTCAAAGAATAATTTATACTCGCTTTTCAATAGAAATACTCTTCTTTTACAATCAATTTTGTAGTTTTAAGCCTAACAAAGTAACTAATTCATGTCTGATAATTATTCCAATTACGGAAAGCTATATCTAATTCCCAATATGTTAGGTGAGATTGAGCCTTTAGAAGTTTTACCGCTATCTATTAAAAGAACTATTGAACAGGTAGATGATTATATTGTAGAGAGCGAGAAAGCTGCACGTAAGTTTATCAAAAAAATAAGTTCTGGAAAATCACAACCCTCCCTGCGTTTCTTTTTATTAAATAAATATACAGACGCTTTAGAACTTCAACACTATCTGGAACCTTGTCTTAATGGAAAAAATATGGGAATCATATCAGATGCAGGTTGTCCGGGAGTGGCAGACCCTGGCGCATTAATTGTCGAGCTTGCACATCAAAAAAATATTACAGTAGTTCCTCTTGTAGGGCCTTCCTCAATTTTGTTGGCACTTATGGCAAGCGGAATGAATGGGCAACAATTTGCATTCAATGGGTATCTCTCTATTGATCAAAAAGAGAGAAAAAAAGAAATCAAAAAGTATGAAAAATTATCTAAGGAAGCAGACCAGTCCCAAATTTTTATAGAAACTCCTTATAGAAACGATAAACTACTTGCAGATTTCTTATCGGTTTTAACCGATACTACCCAACTTTGCATAGCCTGCGATCTTACCCTTACTTCTGAGTACGTTAAAACAAAAACAGTGGCGGTTTGGAAAAAATCAAAACCCGAACTTCACAAAAGACCTTGTATATTTATTATCTATAAACAGTAAAAAAACCGACGTTTGTCGGTTTTTTTAATTTAAATTTTTGCTCTTCTTTGAGGCAAAATATGAGATGTATCATATCCAGAAAATTTCTTCATGTAATATTGTATAGACATACCATTAGCATCTTCAAATCCTGTTTTACCATACGATCTTAAAAATTTCTTGACATTTCCTGCACCTCCTAAATGAGCTGCTGCTAGAATTCCGGATTCTGTCACTTTAAAACCATTGATGTATTTACCAACAAACCTTTTTATATCCCTTCTAAGAATCCATTTATTTCTTGCGGTATTCGCTATAAATGCTTTTTCTTGTAATGCTGGGTTAGAAAGAAAAACATGGCTATTATAAACACCTAATAATTGAAGTGTAGATGCTCCAAATTGGTATTTACCCATATAACCTAAAAAGTTAATGGAAGAATAATCTCCCCTGGATTCTTTAAATGCGAGTGCTTCTTTAAAACCAATAAAGGATTTTCCTAGAAAAGGAGGGTGAACAAATGTTTCTTCCTCTACTATTTTGTGAACCGTGTAGGTAATAGGTTCTGTAATAAGATAATTTTGGGGTATAATTACATTGGTTTTTTTTGAAGTGAAACCTAAACTTGTCATGACCATAGCTGCTACTAAAATTAAAAATTTTAATACGCCTTTTCTCATAAAATTTGTATTCTTCAAGACTTACTAAAACCGAAATTAAACGCTTGAAATTTTTGCGTTGCAAAGATACAACTTTTATTGACCTGTAAAATTTAGCTCGTTAAAGTATTCTTAAAGTTCGATTAAGTGTTGTTTTCAACTGATTATTAACAACTTAGGATATGGCAAGAAATAATTACATTTTAGATTTAATTGATCTTTTTTTACCATGAAAAATCAATATTCGTCAAACAGTTAGTATATCTATTGTTAAAATGACAATTTTACCTATGCATACGGAAATAATCTTTTGTAATCTATTTTTGTTCTTTTGATGATCTTATATCGGTTAAAACATCTATAATATCGTTATTACTCATTCCCTTTTTTATCTTAAAAACACCAGATTTAACATATTTGCCAAGCGCTCTCTTTTGAGCCATTGTTTTAAATGAATTAACATCTTTTAGAAAAGGTGAAATAGACAAATAAATTTCTTCTAGGCTAGTATCTGAGTGAATACGAACCATCACATGGCTTTGATTAAAATTGGTATTAGGGCTAAAAATAATGTTGTGTATGTTATAAGAAACAAAACCGGCAATAATCAAACCTATAATAGAAATAAGTAGTAATAATCTCTTAAAATACATTTTTGAAATTCAATTTTTGAAATATAACTTCATCCTTATATCCTTCTGAAGTAAATATCCAGTCTTTTCTAATTCCGGTTTGTATAAAATGTAACTTTTTAAACAAAGCTAAACTCGCTTCGTTACCTGCTACCACTCCTGCATATACCTGATGTAGATGTAAAATTTCAAAACAATAGTTAATCAGTATTTCTAATGCCTCTTCTGCAATCCCTTTACGTCTTTGGTTATTTAAAATGACTACACCTAAACCAGCTTTTCTGTTTTTAGGATCAAATTCATACAAGTCAACAAAACCCATCACTAACTTGTCTTTATTACAAATTACTAACCGGAGTTGTTTTGCTTCATAAATATCTAGTTGTGCATTTTCCAAGTACTGCTTTAGTACAAATTTAGAATAAGGAGTTTGCGTTTCACTTACTTCCCAGATATCCGTATCATTTTCCAATTTATATAGAAAGTCTAAATCCTCGGGCTCCAAGGCTCTTAGATAAATAGTATCCCCTGAAAGTCTTAACATTCTATCTCTCCTTTAAATACCATTTGCGCGGGTCCCTTAAGAAAAATATTAGAAAAGCCTGCTGCCGTTTTTTTAAAATTAACTTCCAATGCTCCTCCAGGTGTTTTTAATACAATTGTATTTGAAGTTGCAAGATGTTTATCAAACATAGCCAAGGCTACCGCAGTAACACCTGTCCCGCATGAAAGTGTCTCATCCTCTACTCCTCTTTCATAAGTTCTCACAACAAATTCATTTTTAGAAAGTTGTTCTACAAAATTAATATTACTCCCAGACGTACCATATTTTCCATATCGTATAGCGGCCCCTAATTTCTTAATATCTTTTTTTTCAAGATTATCTATTAGTTGAACATGATGGGGAGACCCTGTGTTTAAAAAAGAATATTCTTCAAAATGAGCTACTTCCTGTACATCTCCCATTTGTAATTTTACTACTCCAGAACCATATTCTGCATGGTGTAAACCATCTATTGCAACAAATGAAGTATGCTCTTGAATGATTCCTAAATGATTAGCAAACGCAACAATGCATCTACCTCCATTCCCACACATTGTACTTTGTTGCCCGTCAGAATTATAATATACCATTCTAAAATCTGAAATTTTGTCATTTTCTAAAAGGATCAAACCATCTCCACCAATGCCAAATTTGCGGTCACATAAGTGATTAATTAGTTTGGTATCATCTTTGGGGAAGAATAAAGTACGATTATCAATGATTACAAAATCATTACCAGTACCTTGATATTTATAAAATGGCAATAACATGAATAAAAATTTAAGGCTAAAGATAGTGATTGCGTCCATAAATATGGTTGTTAAACTGCCGTTAAAGTTATTTTCATAACATAATAATAGTATAATTTTAATTGTTAATTTAAGATATAAATAAGTATTAAAGATGAAAAAGTTTTTAGGTCTTTTATTCGTTTCTTTTCTTGGAGGAGTTATTGCAATTGGCTCTTACAAGCTATTTTTAGAGAAAAAAGTTATGGTAATTGAAAATACCACTACAAAACCTGAAGTGGTAACCACCAATTATAATCCTATATCAGCTGTTGCTGTTACAGATACTAATTTTGTAGATGCAGCAGAGAAAACAGTGAATGCGGTGGTGCATGTTAAAAACCTTTCAATCACCAGAGCTCCTAGTTCTCTTTTAGATTTCTTTTATGGGTCAGGAGCTGGAACAGAACGTGCACAAGTTGGTACAGGATCTGGCGTGATTATCTCACCAGACGGTTATATTGTTACTAATAATCACGTGATTATTAATTCCAGTCAGCTCCAAATTACCCTAAACAATAATAGAACTTATGAAGCTGAATTGGTAGGGGCAGATCCTAATACGGATATTGCCTTACTAAAAATAGAAGCTCAAAATGATCTTCCTTATCTAGCTTTTGGAGATTCAGATAATACAAAAATTGGAGAATGGGTTCTAGCCGTAGGAAATCCATTTAATCTTACTTCTACGGTTACCGCAGGAATTATAAGTGCGAAAGCGAGAGATCTTAATGAAGGAGATAATAAGAATCAATCTTTTTTACAAACTGATGCTGCTGTAAACCCAGGTAATAGCGGGGGCGCACTAGTTAATACTAATGGAGACTTGATTGGAATTAATACAGCTATTTCCTCTCAAACAGGTTCTTATGTGGGATACTCTTTTGCGGTACCTAGTAATATTGCAAAAAAAGTTGTAGATGATATTTTAGAATTTGGAATGGTTCAAGAAGGTGTTCTTGGCGTTCAAGGGCAACAGTTAAATACACGATTGTCTCAAGAACTTGGTATTGACGATACAGAAGGATTTTATATCACAGGTGTTGAAGAAGGTTCAGGGGCAGCAAATTCTGGTGTAAGAAGTGGCGATATCATCAAAATGATTGACAAAGTTAAAATCTCTAAATTTTCGAATCTTTCAGGATATTTGAAATCCAAAAGACCTAACGAAGAGGTGAGCTTAAATGTAAAAAGGTCTGGTAAAACCAAAATTATAAAGGTCAAATTACTTAAGAATGAAACCTATCAAATTAAAAATTTAGGTTTAAAAGTAAAAAACTTATCTAAAGAAGAGAAAAAACAATTCAATACAGAGCGCGGAGTAAAAATTATGGCGGCTAGCGAGCTTTTAAAAAATTACAACCTGTCTGGCCAGATTCTGTTGGAAGTAAATGGTGAAGACATTTATTCAATAAATGATGCAAAGTCTGTAGATGATTATTTACAGCAATACAGGAAACGTCCAAACATACTTGTGCTTAATAGAAAAGGAGAAAAAGAACGTCTTATATTCCAATAATGCAGTCGCTTTACTAAAAAAACACTTATAGCATATACTGTTTTCGAACATAAAGAGGTCGTCTAAAAAGCAATTTTTGGGCGATTTTTTTTATTTCTCTTTTATTTACGAAAACGTTTGAAATATATTATTTTTGCCCAAAATATATGGGTAAAAAAAATCACAATGAGTGCACAGGATAGTTACGAAAAAGAGTTAGCTTTTCAAGCAGATAGAAGAAGAGCTTCAGTTGAATTTATAAAAATTGTAAGTGATCTTTGGTATGACAACGCAGTTGAACTTATTTTGTTTAGGAATCAATTAATTGATAGAAGCGTTAGCCAAATTATAAATTTGCACGAATATGCAGGCGAGTTTGTTCAGAAACCCATATCAATATTTGATTCGGTTGAAATAGCTCAGGGAATAAAATCTTTAGATTTACCGCCCTCTAAAATAGACATAGGTAAACTAACTTACGAATACCATTTAGAAGATAATAAATACAATGATAGCAGAGCATTTGTTATTGATAAATTAAAAGATGCAAGAGATGCTGAAGAAATTCAGCCAAAAGATGTAGTTCTTTATGGTTTTGGAAGAATTGGTAGATTACTCGCTAGAGAGTTGATGCAAAAAACTGGTAAAGGAAGTCAATTACGTTTAAGAGCTATTGTTACCAGAGGTATTATAGATGAAATTACACTCGAAAAAAGAGCTTCGTTATTACGAAATGATTCAATTCATGGAGATTTTCATGGGACTGTAATAGCAGATACTTTAAACAAAGTATTAATCATTAACGGTACAACTGTACATATGATTAGTGCAAATCAACCTGAAGATATTGATTATGAAGCCTATGGAATTAAAGATGCCTTAATAATTGACAATACAGGAGCATTTAGAGATGAGCAAGCTTTAATGAGACATTTAAAACCAAAGGGAGCTTCTAAAGTATTATTAACCGCTCCGGGGAAAGGGATACCTAATATTGTTCATGGAGTTAATCATAAAGATCATTCGCCAGACAAGGTTTCCATTTTTTCAGCTGCTTCATGCACTACCAATGCTATTACACCCATTCTAAAAGTGATTGAAGATTCATTAGGAGTCGTAAAAGGTCACTTAGAAACTATTCATGCATATACTAATGATCAAAATTTGGTAGACAATATGCATAAAAAATATAGAAGAGGACGTGCTGCAGGACTCAATATGGTTATAACAGAAACAGGTGCCGGAAGTGCAGTTGCAAAAGCATTGCCTTCATTAGCCGGTAAACTTACTTCTAATGCTATTAGAGTTCCAGTTCCTAATGGATCGCTAGTCATCTTAAATTTAGACTTAGAAAAAAAGACCACCAAAGAAGCGCTAAACACCATTATAAAAAAGTATGCTTTAGAAGGCGATTTAGTAGAACAAATAAAATACTCCTTAAGTAATGAATTGGTTTCATCAGATATAGTAGGATCATCTGCTCCTGCCATTTATGATAGCAATGCGACCATTGTTTCACCAGATGGTAAAAATATAATCTTATATATATGGTATGATAATGAATACGGATATAGTCATCAAGTAATCAGGCTCGCAAAATATATTTCAAAAGTTCGCCGCTTTACCTATTATTAATACAATTTCTTTCATTAGCGTGATTATCTTAATATATTGCGAAATATATTTTATTTTGTATAATCCAAAGTAGTAGGCTATCACGTATTTAAACATATAGACCATTACTAACCTATTTTTTTAATAAAATGAAAAAGAAATTATTTCTTCTATTTTCTTTCGGCTTTTTTGCCTGTATTTCTATGAATGCACAAGAAGATAACCAAAGTGAGTTATCTCTGGATAAAGGTTCTCTTGAAAATCAATTTGAATATGTTATAAAAAAATCTGGAAGGTATCAGGAATATAAAGTAGTAAAACGAGTTTGGCTTGATAAATTAAAAAGAAATGTTATTGATTCACTTGCCAAAACAAAGAATACTTTTATTGAGCTTGAAAATCAAATTAAGTCACAACAAGAACAAATAAGTAAACTGGATTCAGATTTAGCATCTACAAATACCAGTCTCACGCAGGTAAATAAAGAAAAAGAAAGCATCTCTTTTTTTGGAACACTCGTAAACAAAGCCACTTACAAAACAATTATGTGGTCTATTGTGGCAGCTCTTGCCATATTTCTTAGTTTGTTTATTTACAAATTTAAAAACAGCAATAGTATTACTCGTGAAGCAAAACTTAGCTTGAAAGATTTGGAGCAAGAATATGAACAACATCGTAGAAAAGCACTAGAAAGAGAGCAAAAATTAAGTCGTCAATTACAGGATGAACTCAATAAGCAAAAACTCATGAAGAAATAAATCTACTTCAAATAATTAAGGTAACTAAATAACATCTTGAAGATGCTGAGCAGCTTTATTTGTTACCTTTAAGTCTATTCTTCATGAGCTACAATCAAATTTAATCTTCTCTATTCCATTTTAAGAAATAGTATTCAGCTGTCAACATCTGGAAATAACAATTCTAATTTTTAAAGTATTTAAGGTACCCTAAATGTTTTTAAGGTTTGTCTTATTCTTTGCATCTTTGTAGCAACTAAAAACAGGCCTTCCTATGCGTATTGATATTATTACTGTTTTACCAGAATTAATTAAAAGCCCGTTTGAAGCTTCCATTCTTAAAAGAGCAGCAGACAAGGGCTTGGTTTCTGTACATTTTCATAATTTAAGAGATTATGCTACAGATGCCTACAAAAGTATTGATGACTATCAATTTGGAGGAGGTGCCGGAATGGTCATGACTATAGAACCCATTGATAAGTGTATATCTGCTCTAAAAGAACAACGCAATTATGATGAAATTATATATATGACTCCTGATGGAGAAAGATTTAATCAAAAAGCGGCAAATGAAATCTCACTAAAAGAAAATATTATGATTCTTTGCGGACATTATAAAGGTGTTGATCAAAGAGTACGGGATCATTTGATTACTCGTGAAATTTCAATTGGTGACTATGTTCTTTCTGGAGGAGAACTTGGTGCTGCGGTTGTATGTGACGCAATCATCAGACTCCTTCCTGGAGTGTTAAATGATGAAACCTCTGCGCTTACAGATTCTTTCCAAGATGATTTATTAGCGCCTCCAGTTTATACACGTCCCGCAGAATACAAAACATGGAAAGTTCCAGATATTTTGCTGAGCGGAAACTTTCCAAAAATAGAAAAATGGCGAGAAGAACAAGCATATAAACGTACTTCAGAACTGAGGCCTGATTTGTTGGAATAAAAATTAATACCCTATCATAAAAATAACTCGTAAAAATTGCTAATACACAAATAATTACTATTTTTGCAATCGATTTCAGATCAACCTCTGACGAAAGGCGTGAATGTTGATAATGAATAAAAAAATAAAATCCAAGAAATGGAGGCTTTAGTAAAGTTTATACAAGACGAATTTATTGAAAGAAAAGAATTTCCAAATTTCTCTGCCGGTGATACTATCACCGTTTATTATGAAATTAAGGAAGGTGAAAAAACAAGAACACAGTTTTTCCGAGGTGTGGTTATTCAACGAAGAGGAACAGGAGCATCAGAAACATTTACTATTCGTAAAATGTCTGGTACCGTTGGTGTAGAACGTATTTTTCCAATTAATATGCCGGCGCTTCAAAAAATTGAAGTGAACAAAAAGGGTAAAGTAAGAAGATCACGTATCTTTTATTTTAGAGGTCTTACTGGTAAGAAGGCTAGAATTAAAGAGGTTAGAGGATAGTACTTACTTCTAGAAAATATAAAGCATCGCCTAGGCGATGCTTTTTTATGAACAATTGTTAATAACTATTGTTTGTAGAATGTTGATTTCTAATTGGCTATTTCCTTTTTTTTTCAGCTAAACAATTCTATATTTGAAGAAGGAATTAGGGAAGGATGAAAGTAATTTTATAATTCTTTAAGACCTTTTAAGAACGTTCTTAAATATATTGTTTATTTGTTATGTTACATTGATAGTATACTTATCCAGGTAGGGAAGCTAAAAGTGTAAAAGTTGTTTTATAAGACTATCCTTGTGGTAATTTTATAAATTCATGCCAAAAAAATTCATGAAAATTGAATTCGATTAGGAAGCAAATAGCAATAGAGACACTACTCTATTTAGTTTAATAGCAATATTGATCTAAAAAAGGTAATGTTTCATGGAAATATTTTTACCATATCAAGTTATTTTGATTCATCAAAATCAACGTAGGTAACAGCAATGTTAAATGGTTTGGTAGCGATATTTTCTGAAAGCCATGTCATTAATAAGCAATTATTATGACATGGCTTTTATTTTTATATACTTTTCGTTAAAAATACCCTGTCTTCACTGTAATAAAAAACGCATATATTGTATATTTGCACGGCTTTAATTAAATTCTGATTGCTTAGAAAAAGAAAGTGGTCGTTTCTTAATTATTTGTAAAGATTTTATTTGTAATAGTATACATTGTTCTTTCGCCCATATTCAATTGAAAAACCTAATATAAACGTTACTAAATAATGGCAAACAAAACTAAAATTGTTTATACCAAAACTGATGAGGCACCTGCACTCGCAACTTATTCATGGTTGTCTGTAGTAAAAGCATTTACAAAGTCTTCTAAAATTAACATTGAGACAAAAGACATTTCATTGGCGGCAAGAATTTTAGCAAGCTTTTCAGAAAGGCTTACAGACGATCAAAAAGTAGCTAATAGTCTCACAGAGCTAGGTGAACTTGCCAAAAAACCAGAAGCAAATATCATAAAGCTACCGAATATTAGTGCATCCATACCTCAATTAAAGGATGCTATAAAAGAATTACAAGTAAAAGGATATGCGATTCCCAATTATCCCGACGAACCCAAAACAGAAGAAGAAAAACAGATCAAGGCTACCTATGATAAAGTAAAAGGTAGTGCTGTGAATCCAGTATTGCGTGAGGGAAACTCTGACAGGAGAGCTCCAAAAGCAGTAAAAGAGTATGCCCGTAAGAATCCTCATTCTATGGGAGCTTGGGACGCTGCTTCAAAATCACATGTCGCTAGCATGGATTCAGGAGATTTTCGTCATACAGAAAAATCAGTAGTTATGGGAAAAGAAACTACTGTTGATATTGTATTAACTACAGAATCCGAAAAAAAAATAGTACTTAAAGAAAATCTTGCTCTTAAAGAAGGAGAAATTATAGATGCTGCTGTTATGAGCCGCCTAAAGCTCCTTGAATTTTTAGAAACACAAATTGCCGATGCCAAAAATCAGGATATTTTGTTTTCATTGCATATGAAAGCAACTATGATGAAAGTATCAGATCCAATTATTTTTGGACATGCTGTAAAAACATACTTTAAGAGTGTTTTTGATAAGTATGGAACCCTTCTTGAAGAAATTGGAGCAGATGCTAATAACGGCCTTGGTAATATTTATAACAAAGTTAAAGAGTTACCAGCCGCGCAACGTTCTGAAATAGAAAGTGAAATCAATAAATGCCTGAAAAATGGACCTTCTATTGCAATGGTGAATTCTGATAAAGGTATAACCAATCTTCACGTACCAAGTGATGTTATTATTGATGCCTCCGTTCCCGCCATGATTCGTAACTCAGGACAAATGTGGAATGCTGATGGAAAATTAGAAGATACGAAGGCAATAATTCCAGATAGTAGTTATGCTGGTGTCTATGAAGCAACTATAAACTTCTGCAAAAAACATGGAGCTTTTGATCCAACCACTATGGGCACTGTTCCTAATGTAGGCCTTATGGCACAAAAAGCAGAAGAATACGGTTCTCATGACAAAACTTTTGAAATATCAGAAAGTGGTATCGTTCAAGTTATCAATGCTGAAGGAAACGTATTAATAGAACATAAGGTATCTGAGGGTGATATTTGGAGAATGTGCCAAACAAAAGATGCACCAGTTCAAGACTGGATAAAGCTAGCTATAACGCGTGCAAAAGCTACAAATACTCCGGCCGTTTTTTGGTTAGATGAAACCAGAGCACACGACGCAGAACTGATTAAGAAAGTACATCAATACCTTCCTAATTATGATACAAGTAATCTTGAAATTCATATTATGGATGTGGTTAAAGCTACTGAGTTTACTTTAGATCGTATTCGCAGAGGAGAAGACACTATCTCGGTTACTGGAAATGTACTTCGTGATTACCTTACCGATCTTTTCCCAATCTTGGAAGTAGGAACTAGCGCCAAAATGTTATCTATTGTTCCCTTAATGAATGGCGGCGGCCTTTTTGAAACTGGTGCGGGCGGTTCAGCGCCAAAACATGTTCAGCAGTTTCTTGAGGAAGGTCACTTACGTTGGGACTCACTAGGAGAATTTATGGCTCTGGCAGTTTCCCTTGAACATTTAGGTGAACACTATAATAATCCTAAAGCATTAGTGCTTTCTGAAACTTTAGATATGGCAACTGGCAAATTGCTTGATACCGGAAAATCACCTTCAAGAAAAACAGGAGAGCTTGATACACGTGGAAGTCATTTTTACATGGCGCTTTATTGGGCAGAGGCATTGGCAAATCAGGATAAAGATGCAGAGCTTAAAGCACTCTTTTCTCCATTAGCGGTCTCATTAAAAGAAAATGAGGATTATATTGTTGCAGAATTAATAGCAGTACAAGGCCAGGCGGTTGATATTCAAGGATATTATCTTCCAGACAGTAGACTTGTTGAGCAAGCTATGTGCCCAAGTAGTATTTTTAATAAAATGCTTCAATCATTGAATTAAAAAAAGTAATCATTATAAAATAAAAATACCCGATTTAATTTCGGGTATTTTTATTGATGGATTGTATCAAACTGGCAAAATTAAATGCGGTGTATTCTAAATTAGCTGATGTATTTTGTATTGCAAATTGTAAATCAGTGACTCCTTTTTGAATACAAAAAACACAATCAACTCCAAGAGTTTGTTGTTGTTCTTCTGTTAGCATAGAACTGCCGCACATAGCTATTACTGGAATATTTTCTTTTTTTGCACGTGAAACAATCCCCTTAATTGTTTTTCCAGATGATGTTTGAATGTCTATAAGGCCCTCTCCAGTAATAATGAAATCTGCCCCTTTAATTTTATCTGAAAACTGTGCAAACTTTAAAATCATTTCAATCCCTGAGATAAGTTCTGCATTTAAAAAACAAATGCTTCCACCTCCTACTCCTCCAGCTGCCCCAGCTCCCTTAATTGTCTGAACGTCTTTACCAAATTTTTTAAAGAGTACGCTTGAAAATTGTCGGAGTCCAATATCCAGTAATTTAACTTGATGGGGCGTCGCTCCTTTTTGAGGTGCATACACATATGATGCGCCATCATTTCCATAAAACAAATTCTGAACATCACAAGCAACGAGAAACCGAACATTGGCTAACTCACTGAGGACATTTTTAGATTCAATATTTGCTACATGCACTAAATTTTCACCTATAGGTTGAAGAACTTCATCATTATAACCAGTAAATCTATAGCCTAAGGCTGAAGCTATGCCCATTCCTGCATCATTAGTCGCACTTCCTCCAATCCCAAGAATAATTTCTTTTGCGCCTCTGTATATAGCATCTTTAATAAGCTCTCCAGCGCCTAAAGAACTAGTTTGCATACAATTAGGCTTTCTAGATTTTAACACTTTTAAACCAGATGCCTCTGCCATTTCTATATACGCAAGTTTTGAGACGCGTTAAAAAGATAACTCGCTTTTAAAGGCTCAAAAAAAGGATCGGAAACCTGAATTGTTATTTTATCAGCTTGCAAATAATAATTAAGTACCTCCAGAGTACCGTCTCCCCCATCTGCCAAAGGACAAAACACAATTTCAGCATTGGGAATTACTTTGCGTATCCCTCTGCTTACAGCCTCACAAAATTGTATGCCAGTAAGAGAATTTTTAAATTTATCTGGGGCTAATACAAATTTCATGAGTCTATTTTAATCCATTTGAAACCCCATGGATTTAGATCTATGGATGTATTCTGATACCTTTTATTATGGACTAGTTCATATCCTTTCTGAACAGGAAGTTTTACATTCAAATGGTGTTCTGAAAGATTAAAAATACAAATTAAACAGTCCTGATCATAGGAGCGCTCTATTACTAATGCTTTTCCTATCTCAGAAAATCTAGCTTTTCCATAAGGATTAAACGAGGGTTCTTTGGCTCGTAATTCAAGCAATTTAATATAACGCTCGTAAACTTGATGTCTTAAAGATTGAGCATTTGTAATCTCTGACACCAAATCCGGAAAAGCCAATTTCTCTCTGTTAATTCTCCTATTAATTCCAGATTCTTCCACTCCTTTTCTGAAATTAAGAGACCCTAGGATTGAATGATAGTAAATTCCTGGTACACCAGGCATACTCAACATAATAGCCTGGGTGAGAATAAACTTGTCTATTCTAATATTTATAGGTTCATTTGGATGAGAAAGCAATTCAAAATAATTACAATTCAATTCATAGGGTGAACTGCTACCGTCTCCATTATCTTTATACGAAACATATCCTCCGTGTTCAATTGTTTTTTCTGCCAAAAGTGCTATTTCATTATCAGAAATAATACCTTGTAGTGGTCTAATTCCAATACCATCATGACTCGCAGTAAAGTTGAAAAAACAGTTTGTATCGTTAGCTAAATCCAATGTTTTCGCCCAATTAACAAAGGTAGATATATCTTGTTGATGTACTGAGTATGCTAATAATGGAGGTAAGGTGAAATTATACACCATATGTGCCTCGTTAGAACCATCACCAAAATAAGAGATATTTTCAAGGTGAGGAACATTGGTCTCTGTAATCAATATAACCTCTGGTGCTAACGACTCAATAATTTTTCTATATGCTTGAATAATTTGATGTGTTTCTGGTAAATGTATGCAGCTAGTTCCCTTTTCTTTCCAGAGAAATGCAATAGCGTCTAATCTTATAAAGCGAGATCCTTTTGAAATATAAAACAACAATATATCTAATACCTGAAGAAAAACATAAGGGCTTCTAAAATTTAGATCTACTTGGTCTTCACTAAACGTTGTCCACAAAAAAAACTCTTTACCATTCTTATTATATTTATGTAATAAAGGTAATGCACGAGGCCTAACTACTTTACTATGATCTTCCGCAGGATCTGACGTGATAAAATAAGTATCAAAAGGAGACTCCTCTTCCATGAATTTATGAAACCAGACAGATGATTTAGACATGTGATTAATAACTGCATCAAACATCAAGTCTGCAGATTCATTTAAGCTAGCAATAGACTTCCAATCTCCATAATCTGGATTAATCTGATAGTAATCTACCACGCTAAAACCATCGTCTGAAGTATAGGGAAAACATGGTAGCAAATGAATTGCGCTTATTTTATCTTTGAGATATGTATCATAAAAAGTCTTTAACGTATTAAGCGGTTTATGATCCTCTTCATAAATAGCATCTGCATAAGTAATAAGAATACAGTCTTTATGGGTTAATTTTTGTTCTTTTACCTGAATAATGTTTTCATACTTACTAAGAAGTATTTGAATTTTTTCCATCAAGAAATCAATATCGTTTGTATAGATTTTACTTAAAAGATTTTCAAGAATAGATTTGTCCATTTTGCTAAATAAAAAGTTTATCAATTGTGAGTGCCGCAATTACGATTAGCACAAAGTAAATTAACAATAATAATATTTCTTTTTTTGCAGGATATTTTATAAAAGACAAGCTGTCTTTTGATTTCATAGGGATGAGTAAACTTATAGAATACCCAACAACTAGAGTTACGAAACAGCCTATAGCATTCCACCAAAACCAAAATATTTCTGGCACATACAACCACAGAAAGATGTTTATACCTACTCCTACCACGATTCCTAGATTTGCACCTAATGCATTGGTCTTTTTTGTAAGGATAGCCAGAATGAATGCGGCCAAAATAGGGCCGTAAAATACGGAGCTTATTTTATTTATCACCTCTATTACAGTACCTTCTATACTACCTGCAAAAAAAGCAAAAAACAAACAAACCAACCCCCAGAATACAGAGAGGAGTCTGGAATACTTAACATATTGCAGATTCGTTAAATCACCCTTGAATCTTTTTACAAAATCTTCTATAGAAACTGCAGATAAAGAATTAACGGTAGAACTCAAAGATGACATGGCAGCGGACATAATTGCAACTAAAAGTATCCCTATAATACCGTTAGGCAAATAATTGATTATGAAAACTGGCACCATTAAATCAGCCTTCTTACCCTGTAAACTAGAAATATTACTTTCATAGATGCTAGAAATACGCTCCTGAAAACCAACATCATTCATAAGTAAGGTTCCCAGAACCAACCCCATAATACAATAAGTGAGTGTGACTGGAAAACGAAAAATTCCATTGGCAATTAATAACTTTTTAACCGTTGAAAGACTTTTGGCAGATAGTAAACGTTGCGATTGAGTCTGGTCTGTACCGTAATAAGATGCGTATAAGAAAAAACCTCCTATAACCATAGGCCAAAATCCAAATTCATCATTTTTATCGCCATTATTAAATCCCCACTTACTAAAATCTACCGCTTGCAAACGGTTTGTATCTACATTGGCAACAAAATTTTCCCAACCTCCTAACTCAGAAAGACCGTATCCCAAACAGATTACAATACCAAAAAACAAAATGATCATTTGAATCACATCTCCCCAAATGACAGCTTTCATTCCTCCTTGAAAAGAGTAGATTAAAGTAATAACACCTATTAGCAATACTGAAATCCAAAATTCAATGCCTACAGTTGCTTGTAAAATAAGAGCCATTGTATATACCATAACACCAGTAGCCACTGAACGGCTTATCTGGAAAACGAAACTAATTAGTAATCTTGATGAAGCATCAAAACGTCTTTCTAGATATTCATAAATACTCACAATCCCTGCCTTATAAAGAGAAGGAATTATTGCTACCAGTAAAAATGCCATTGCTAAAGGAACTCCAAACTCATACGTAAGCCACTGAAGACCTCCCCCCTCTTTTAAGCCAACGAATGCGGGAGCAGAAATAAAACTAATAGCTGATAATTGTGTAGCCATTGTAGAAAGGCTCAACGGAACCCAACCCATACTCCTACCTCCAAGGAAGTAATCATTACTGTCTTTATTTTCTTTAAAGAAATATCCAATTCCCAATACACCAATGAGATATACCACAATAACTACATAATCTATCCAGTTCATGTAAATTTATTTTTGATTGGTTAATTATAGATCTGTGTAACAAACTCAAAAGCTATGCATACAGCTATAAATATAGTTTTAAATTCTTATTTTTGGAAACTATTTAAAATATGGCATGAGTACGGATAGATCACTTCTTTTTAAAAGCGTCAAATATTTTAGTATTACTGTTTTCATGATGTTTACGGGGCCAATAGTTATCTATCAAGCCTTTAAAAATCAAGACCATCCTTTTTATTGGCCTGTTTTGATTGTAGGATTACTTATTTCTCTTGGAGCAATCGCAATGGGATTTTATAGTTTAAGAACTATGATGAATGCATTATTTGCCAAAAATCAGTAGCTAATCCTCTGGATAAGGTCTGAGGAATTACGTTGGCATAAGAAAAAATCAAAGAGATAATTCTTACCATTAATTTTCTTTGGTTTCCAATTCTTTAGTTCTTTTTTTCATTGAAAGTGGGCTTACCACACTAAGTATATTAGAAAAATCGTCCGTCCAAAGACCTACACCTTTTCTTTTTTCAGCTGGAGTCCATCCATTGGCTAGTAAGAATTTCTTTTGATTTTCATTTCTCGCAAAAACAAAACCATATGCATCTCCCAGACCTTTAGTTTTATCGCCTCTTGTGAATTTTGAATATCCTTTAATACCAAATGAATCGGCTATTTCTGCAAATACTGGTTCAATATCCAGAAAACTGTTAGAAATATTAAAACCTAACATTCCATCTGGTTTAAGCTTTTCTAAGTAGAGTTCAACCGCTTCACGTGTAATTAGATGGACTGGGATATTGTCTGAACTGTAGACATCTCCAAGAATTAAATCATAACTATTATTATTTTTATTCGCCAAGGTAAGTCTTGCATCTCCTTCTATAATTTTATAAGGACTGCCACAACCAGATAAAAAAGTAAAATAGGTAGAGTCTTCGGCCACCCGAATAACCCCTGGATCTATTTCATAAAAATCAAAAGTACGTCCTTCTTTGTCAAAACAGGCTGTTACTCCAACGCCTAGTCCTAATACTGCAACATGTTGATCTCCAAAATTGGCGCTTGCAAAATCAAACATATCTGCGATAGCGCTAGTATCGTAATAATAAGCCAATGGCACATGTTCTCTGTCCTTTTCTAAGGATTGTACACCATGAATGGTTGTACCATGAAAAAAGTATCTATAATTCTCTAAATCGATGATTTTAATGATTCCAAAAAAGTTACGATCATTATGAACGATATCTGTATTCAAATAAGCTATAAGATTTCCTGGAGAAGAAATGATCAAAATTATTGCCGCTGTAATTCCGAAAACCCAGCGCCCGTTTATCGTTAAAAAAAGACCCGTTAAAGCAACTCCCATTAAAATACTTTTAACTACAATTGATTCTATTTGAATAGCCCAAATAACCGATAAAATAGTAAGAAGCCCCAAAACAAAATGATACTTTGGTATACTTTTTTTCTTTTCATTTGCATAACGCATACAAGCAGCTAAACCTAATATAAGTGCATATTCTATTGGAATTATAAAAAGCTTTGGAGTAATCAAACCATTAAAAACACCTCCTAAAGCACCTCCTATAGACATTACTAAATAAAATTCTGTTAAGTTTTGAGCACTTGGTTTTGCTTGTGATAATGCAGAATGACATACCAAAGCCGCAAAGAAAAACAAGATCATGTGAAAAAGAACAAAAACAATTCCTTGCGAATCATACATCATTGTATAAATGAAAAGATATATCAGTAAAAAACCAAAATTCGAGGATGCTGCTTTTTCGGTTATTATAGGTTTACGTGCAAATGCAATAATAAATGTTAATACATATAATGACAATGGAATTATCCAAAGTAATGGAACCGAAGCCACATCTGTAGTAATATGAGTAGTTACACCTAGCATTAGAGACGAAGGAATAAAGGAAAGTAAAAGCCATTTTCCCTTTCTTCTCCATGTAATTACTTCTTTTTCTGTTGTCTTTTTATCTTCTATTTTTTGTGTATTCGTTTTCCAAACTACCAAAGCACAAAATACGGTAAAGACTACAAGTGCCATATACCCATACATCCAAGTTTCAGACTGTTTTCCTAAATTCATCGCAGGTTCAATAATCACAGGGTAAAGAAGCAAAGCGGTCATAGATCCTAAATTGCTTGCTCCATACAAAAAATATGGATTATTTGCATCCTTATGATTTGTTCTAGAAAACCATTTTTGAAACATAGGTGCACTACCAGATAACACAAAAAATGGTCCTCCAATAGTAACCGTCATTAGAGTGAGTTGCCATAAGGTAGGATCTTTACCTAAAGGAGGTACCCATCCTTCTGGTATTGCTATTGGTAAAATAAAGAAAAAAAGTACTAATAAGATAATATGAAGGATTGCTTGAACTCGAATATTTAAATATTTGGTAATCCCATGCGCATATGCATATCCTCCTAACAATAATAATTGAAAAAAAAGCATTGCAGTGTTCCAAACCTGTGGCGTTCCTCCAAGTAAAGGTAGTATCATTTTGGAAAACATAGGTTGTACTACGAAAAGCAACGAAGCACTTAAAAGCAAGGTAATAGAATAAAGTGCTACATAAAATCTTGAATTCATACTAATAAAAGGTTTTGATAAAGTTCTTAATTATGTAAAAGATAATTTTTGCTCTAAAGATTACTCATCCATTTTCTTTTCTTTTCTTTCCAGCTCTTCAATCCGTTTTTTAAGAGTTCTTATTCCTATCACACCTACAATATTAGAAAAACTATCAGTCCATAGTCCAACCCCTTTCCTTTTCTTAGCTGGTGTCCATCCATTCTCTGAAAGAAATTTTTCCTGCTGTTCATTTCTAGCAAAAACAAAAGCGGCCGTATCATTACTCTTAATTTCTAATCCTTCAATTGTTTTCCCTTTTGAAAATTTTGCATAGCCCTTAATTTGAAAAGAATCTGCAATTTCTGCAAGAACGGGTTCTATATCCAAATAACTATTAGATATATTGAATCCAAGAAGACCATTAGGTTTTAGTTTACTAAGATATAATTCCACAGCTTCCCGGGTTATCAGGTGAACTGGTATATTATCGGAACTATAAGCATCGGCTAGAATAAATTCATAACTATTATCAGGTTTGTAAGCCAAAGTGAGTCTCGCGTCTCCTTCAATTATTTTATAAGTACTTCCACAATCAGATAAAAATGTAAAGTATTTTGGATTTTCGGCAATTCGGATAATCCCAGGGTCAATTTCAAAAAAGTCAAAAGTACGTCCATCCCTATCAAAACACGCGGTTACACCAACTCCAAGCCCTAAAACAGCTATTTTTTGTTCTCCATAGTTAGTAGCGGCAAATTTAAACATGTCAGCTATAGGGCTTGTGTCGTAGTAATAGGCCATAGGAGTATATTCATAACCTTTTTCTAATGACTGGGTACCATGTACTGTTGTGCCATGAACAAAAATTCTTTGATTATCTTCTGTATCTATAACCCTCATAACACCAAAAAAGTTACGATCTTGAAGAATGGTATCACTTGTAACATAATCCCAAATATCACCAGGAGGAGCAATTAGCAAAGTTATAGCCACAGTGATTCCAAATACCCACCGTTTGTTAATTATTAAAGCTAAACCGGTTAGAGAAACCAAGGTCATCAACCCCTTAACAATCATTGATTCATTGTTGATCCCAAAAGTAATCGCCACTATTGTAATTATGCCAATAGCAAAATAATACAATTTCGTTTTCTCTTGTTTTTCATTGGCAAAACGCATACAAGCTGCCAATCCTAACACCAACGCATACTCTATTGGAATTATAAAAAGATTTGGAGTTACTAACGCATTGAAAACACCTCCTAAGGCACCACCAATAGACATGATCAAATAGAATTCGGTTAATTTCTGGGCACTTGGCTTTGAAGAAGATAATGCAGAATGACATACCAAAGCAGCAAAGAAAAATAGGATCATATGTATGGGAACAAATATAATCCCTTTAGACTGATATAAAATCATATATACAAACATGAAAATCAGTAAAAAAGAAAAAGTTTCTGAACTTTTTTCTTCAGATATAATTGGTTTACGAGCAAATACAATAATGAATGTAGATACATATAAGGCTAGTGGAATTATCCAAAGTAATGGAACCGAAGCTACATCTGTTGTAATATAAGTAGTAACACCTAACATAAGAGATGATGGAATGAATGAAAGTAAAAGCCATTTTCCTCTTCTTCCCCATGTTATCACTTCTTTTTCAATTACTATTTTATCTTCTATTTTTTTCTTGTTAGTTTTCCAAACTACTAAAGCACAAAATATGGTGAACACTATTAATGCCATATAACCATACATCCAAGTGTGAGATTGTTCTCCTAAATTCATTGCTGGTTCTATAATAACAGGGTAGAAAAGCAAAGCTGTCATAGATCCTAAATTACTTGCTCCGTACAAAAAATATGGATTATTTGCATCCTTATGATTTGTTCCGGAAAACCATCTTTGAAACATGGGTGCGCTACCTGATAGTACAAAAAATGGCCCTCCAATAGTTACCGTCATTAAAGAAAGCTGCCATAGAGTAGGATCCTTACTAAGAGGAGGAATCCATCCTTCTGGAATTGCAATTGGTAAGACAAAGAAAAACATTACCAATAAAATAACATGTAGTATCGCCTGAACTCGAATACTTAAATACTTTGTTGTTCCATGAGCATAAGCATACCCTCCTAGCAGTAATAACTGAAAAAAAAGCATTGCTGTATTCCACACTTGTGGTGTTCCACCAAGCAGGGGTAAAATCATTTTAGAAAACATAGGTTGTACTACAAAGAGTAGAGAAGCACTTAAAAGTAGAGTAACTGAATAAAGTACTACATAAAGTCGTGAATTCATATCAACAAAAATATTTAAAATAACTTACCTTAATACTAGTTAGGTTTGATTTACATAGCCAATCATTTTTGTGGTGAATAAACATCAAGGAAACGACTATGCATTTAAGTATATAATTACGAAAGCAAAATACAATAAAATGTTTGAAGCACTTTAAGCCGTGTAATAAGTGTACTTATAATTAGAAAATATAAAGTAAAAATGAGTCTTATTTAAGTAATTATGGGAGGGCTTAAGTCTTTGAAATCAGTGTTTAACAGTTTTTTAAACGAAAACAATTATTAAGTTTTCGTAGAAATATGTGTAACAATGAAGATATAGCGGCATAAAAAAACCCTTCTCTTTATAGAGAAGGGTTTTTGAGCAAGGCGGCGACATACTCTCCCGGTTACCCAGTACCATCTGCGCTG